>NZ_JACYVJ010000001.1:0-1050549 GCF_014842235.1 Pseudomonas sp. CFBP 13710
GGTCCGTGGCCGCGAAAGGCGCACCGCGTTGCATCAGGCATACCGCGTCACGGCATTCGCGGCCGGTGACCGCTCCTACAGTGGGGGCGCGATCGAGTGTAGGAGCGGTCCGTGGCCGCGAAGGGGGTGCTGCTGTGCATCAGGCATACCGCATAACGGCTTTCGCGGCCGGTGACCGCTCCTACGGGTTGCGCAGGGGCGGTCGGTGCGCGATTAGCCTACGCGGTCCAGGCGGGTGTCGAGGTTTTCGCCGTCGCCCTTGTAGTCGTCATGCTTGACGTCGTCGAAGCCTTCTTCCGGCAGATGACCTTCCTCGGCGTAGAACTCGTACTCGCCGTCGCGATACTCGAAGATGCTTTTATCGTCGGGCGCGTCGCGCTGGCCGTAGTTGTACATGTAGGTGTCGAGGAATTCGAAGCGCTTGTCGCCGTCTTCGGTCAGCAAGCCCTGCTCGGACAGGTCGGCAAACAACCCTTGCAGGTCATCGCGGTGGTCATCCATGCGGTTGTTGTGCTTGATGTCTTCGACGATCAGGAACGGCGTCAGCGCCAGGGTAAGGGCAGCACCGGCCCACAACAGTGGCCCGGTCAACGCCCTGGCCACGTTGGAACCCACCAGCGCGGCCATCTGCGCACCCCCGCCGGCTACGTTGAAGGCCCCGGCGGCCACGGTGATCGCGCCCTGTGCGACGACCGTCTGGTCGTTGCTGTTGAGCCCGCTCTTGATCTTCAGGCCGCCCAGCACCAGATCGGCCACACCGGTGAAGGTATTGGCGCCGGCGTCCATGATCCGCAGGAATGCCGAAACCGCGCGGGTGCTGGGCGTGCTGCCATTGAGCCCGGGATTCTTGGCGAAGCCGTCGCGGAAGCCCTCGGTCAAGGTCTTCATGTTGTCTTCGGAAAGGTTGAGCTTTTCCGCCAGCTCCTTCTTGTCGTCGATCGGCGCTGCATCGACGGCTGCATTGAAGTCCTCGAACAGCTTCTTCAGATCGCCTTCCACCACACTGAACGGCCGCCCGCCACCCTGAGGCTGGTCCTTACCGAAGATCTGCGGCAGCGACTTGTCCAGGCCTAGCATCTGGTTGACCTGAGTGCCACGCACGCTGTCGACGATATTGGAACCCAGATTGACGAAGTGCTGGCCGGCGCCGAGCACACTGACCATGTCCTTGGCGATGGCTAGCCGCTCTTCCGGGGTATCGGCCAGGCTGCCGCCCTTGCCGACCAGCTGATAGATACCCGAGGCCAGCGAGATCAGTCCGCCGGCCGATCCCAGCACGCCGTTGCCGTTGAGCTCGCTCAGGGTGCGCAGCATGCTGCCATGGGCGCCTTCGCCGAGGGTCTTGTAGACGTCCTTGCCCATGACCTTCTCGATATCGGTCTGGGTCACCGTGCCGTTCTGGCTGAACGTGGCACCCAGTTCCTTCAAGGCACTGGCGAAGGTTTTGGCGGTTTGCTTGTTGCCGAGAAATTCCTGGACGAAACGTTCGGTTTCCACGGTACGTCGAGGGATGTCCACGCCGCCTTTCTTCAAGGCCGTCAGCAGCGTCTTGATCGTATCCTGGGTGGCCAGCGCCGTGTTCTGGTCGTTGATTCCCGACGGATCGGCCAGCAGCTTGTCCAGGTCCATGGTGGTCGCGTCGATCATCATGTGCTGGGAAAACTGGGCGGCCTTTTCTGGATCGAAGGCGGCCAGGGCGGCGTAGGTCTTGCTGATGTCGGCTTCGGCCAGGCCTTCCTTGCCGCTGTTCTTCAGGTCGGCGATGTAGCGCGAGTAGTCTTCGGAGAACGCCATGCTTTCAAGCTTTTCACGCACCGCGGTCTTGTCCGGCAGGGCGTCGAGGGACTTGGCCTGCTGCGCCTGGAAATCCTTCTGCACGCTTTCGGCGCCGAACAGTTCGGCCGTGCGTTCGTCGACCTTGACTCGGTCGATGATCGACGACAGATCGTCGCCGCTGACCTTGGCGGTACTCTGGCCCATGGACATGTCCAGCACCACCATGTCCAGCCCGCCGTCACTGGCGGCCTGCGCGCGCAACGCCGTGTAGAGTTTGGCGCGGTCGTCATCCTTGCCGATGCTGCCGTCCTCCACGCCGGTTTTCCATTGCGCGATCAGGTTCTGCCAGGTCTGCTCACTGACGGTGAGCTTGCGGTTCGCATCGTTGGGGTCGACCGTGCCGGTCTCCAGATTGCCCACATCCAGTTCGCTCATGGCCGGCAGGTCGGCTTCCTTGCGCGCATCGTCTATCTTGCCGTCGTCGTTGCGGCGGCCTTCATCCACGGCCACGAAGCGTTCATACAGCTGCGGATTGCTCTCCTTGGAAACGATGACCTTGCGACTGCCGCCGTCGGCATCGAACACCTCGGCGCGAACCAGGCCCGGACCGACCTCGTCCTTGACCCCGATGGTCGCGCCGTCGATGTCGGCGTCGGTGAACGGGTTGTCCTTGACCTGCTGGTAACCTTCGTCTTCGCTGGTCTTGATACCGTCCAGGGTCTTGCCCATGTCGTCCAGGGTATCGAACGCCTCTGGAGTCAACTCGCGGGTAACCACCACCACGCTGTCGTCATTCTTGTACACCATCAGCACGTCCGGGTTGCTGGGGTCACGTTCGATGGTGCGTACCTGATCCAGGCTCGGCGCCTCTTCAGTGCGCAGCACGCTGGCGTCGTGCAGTTTTTCCTGCAGCTCGATCATCTCCCGGGTTGCGGGGTTCTCGATGGGCAGGGGCTTGGGCTGCTGCTGGGCGATGCTCTTGGCGATCGCGATCAAGGCATCGAAGGTCAGCTCGGGACTGGTTTGCGGTGCGACCGGATCGGTCGACGTGGCAGGCTGAAGGGTATCGGTCATCGGCTTGCTTCCTTGTGAGGTGAATGAGCGCGGCGCGACAGCGAGACAGCCGCCGAATGTCCACCGTACAGCCCGAGTGTTTAACTTTTGGGTCACCGCCTAGATCAACCGTGCACCGACCAGGATGTCGGCCACTTCCTGGAACGTGGCATCCGGTACCGCGTCGCCGGCCGCGCGCACGGCAATGCGACGCGCCAGCAGCGCGTTCACGGCATGGGCGATGCCCAGCGCGCGTGCCTGTTCCAGCATCGCCGCCGATTCCTGCCCATCGGCCCTGCTGACGATCACCGGCACCGGTGTCTCGCCGCGGATGTAGCGCAGGCCCACCGCCCATTGGCCCGCTTCGCCGATCACCAGCGTGGCGTTGTGCAGCCCGCGCTTGGTGGCCAGCGCATGCATCTGCTTGCGCTGGCGCTGGCGTGCCTGGCGGATCAGTGGGTCGCCGTCGCTGTCCTTGGTCTCGCGCTTGCGGTCGCTCTTGGTCATGCGCATCTCCCGGCCGAACAGCCACCGTTGCATGAGCACGTCCAGCCCGCCCACCAACAAAAAGGCGATGATCAGGGTGGCCAGCAGCGGCTGGAACATCTGCAAAAACGAGGCCCGTACGCATTCGGCGCCGCAGCCGGAGGACTGCATCAGGCTCTGCATGCCGGCGCGATATACCAGGACGAAGGCGACGGTCAACGCGCCGAGCTTGAACAGCCCCTTGAGCAACTCGATGAGGCTGCGCAGCGAAAAAATGCGCTTGAACCCCGCGACCGGGCTGATGCGCTCGAACTCGGGCTTGATCGGGTCGGCGCTGAACACCGGGCCGCCCATGGTCACCAGGTTGCTCAGCACCACGGTCACCACCGTCACCGCCAGCAGCGGCAGGGTGACGCTCAGCAGCAGGTCCACCGCAGTGCTCTGCACCCGTGGCCAGAGGCTGGCGAACGGTTCGCTCCAGACCTGGGCAACCAGCTCGACGAAGGCCATGCAACGTTGCTGCAGGCCTTCGGCGACGCTGATCAGGTACAGGCTGCAGGTCAGGATGACCATGGCGGTAACCATGTCCTGGCTCTTTGGCAGTTGGCCTTTGTTGCGCGCATCGCGCAGCTTCTTCTGCGAGGCGGGCAGTGACTTCTCTTCGCTGGGTTGCTCGCTCACGGCGCACCTGTCTGCAGGCCGGCCTGCACCGTCGACTCGACCACGTCGAACCAGCCGCGCATCGCGCCCAGCTGGCTGAGCATGTAGGGAATCATGAAGCTGACATAGACGACCATCAGGAACGAAAACAGCAGGTTCTTCACCGACAGTGACAGGTCGAACACGTGCAACTGCGGCGCCATACGGGCCAGGTAGGCCAGCAGCAGGTCGGCGGTGAGAATGGCGATCACCACCGGGGCGATCATCAGCACGCCGGTCTGCATGACCTTGTCCAGCACGCCCACGATCTCCATGACACTGTTCTCGCCCAGTGCCGGCGCCGCCGCCAGTGCCGGCCACAACTGGTAGCTGCGGTACAGCCCGTCGAGCATCAGGGTGAACCCGCCGGACATGAAGAACAGCGTGATCAAAGTGATGCTCAGCAGGGTCGAGGTGACGCTCGATTCGCCCGAGCTCAGCGGATCGAGCAGCTGCGCCATGGTCGAGCCACGTTGCAGGTCGATCAGCTCGCCAGCGACTTCGGCGGCCCAGAACGGGATACCGAAGATCAACCCGATGACCACGCCGATCACCATTTCCTTGATCAGCAGCGCCATCAACATCAGGGTCGACGGTGCCTGCTCGCCTGCCAGGGCGATGAAGATGTCCGGGGCGATCGGAATCGACACCACCACCGCGACCGCGCTGCGGATCATGCCGGTCAGGCCCAGCCGATTGAACGCCGGGGTGATGATGATCATGCCCAGGGCGCGGGCCACGGCCATGCCGAAGGCGCTGAGCAGGGGGTAGGCGAGGTCGAAGAAACCTGTCAGTTGCTCACCGAGCATGGGCCACCGTCAACGTGTCCACGCGGGAAAGTTGTCGAGCATCTGCCCGGCCAGGTTGACCACCTGGCTCGCCAGCAGTGGACCGAGCACCAGCAGCACCAGCATGACCGCGACCAGCTTGATCGCCTGCGGCAGGGTCTGGTCCTGGATCTGGGTCAGCGCCTGCACCAGGCCAACGCCGAAGCCGACCACGATGGCCACCAGCAAGGCTGGCGCCGACAGCAGCAATACGGTCATCAGCGCGTCTTTCATCACTGTCAGGAAGATGTCCTGGCCCATGACTGCTACCTCGCGAGGGGGGGGTGGTCGACGTTCATGCGCCGTAGCTCATGATCAGTCCGTGCATAAGGCGCGACCAACCGCTGACGGCCACGAACAGAAAGATCTTCAACGGGATCGAGATCAGCGTCGGCGATACCATCATCATGCCCATCGCCATGAGGATGTTGGAGACGATCAGGTCGATCACCAGGAACGGGATGTAGAGCAGAAAGCCGATCTCGAAGGCACGGGTCAGCTCGGAGCTGACGAACGCCGGGATCAATACCACCAGATCGTCTTCGCGAAGATCGGCGCGGGCTTCCTCCGACCAGATGCTCTCGGTCGCCTGCAGAAAGAACGCGCGCTCATCCGGATTGGCGTAGCGCGACAGGTGCGCCTGCAACGGTGCGCGCAGCACGTCGCCGGCTTCGCGAATGCCGTCCACGCTCTGCAGGCTGATGGGCTGGGCTTCGAGGCGGTGGAGCATTTCCCCCACCAGCGGCGTGGTGATGTAGACGGTGAGAATCAGCGCGATGCCGTACAGCACCAGGTTGGGCGGCGTCTGCTGCACGCCCAAAGCGTTGCGGATGAGAAACAGCACCACGGAGATCTTCAGGAAGCCGGTCATGGTGACCACCACCAACGGCACCAGGCCGATGGTGGAGACCACGATGATGATTTCGATCAGGTTGGGTTGCAGCTCATTCATGGGCTGCACGGCTCGTCAAGCGCACCCCCAGGCCTTCGCCCAGGGTGACCAGTTCGCCTTGGCCGAAGGCTTTGCCATTGGCATGCAGCATGACCTGCTGACCCTCTCGGTCCGGCAGGGGCAACACGCTGCCGCAGACCAGTGCGCCAAGGGTCTGCACCGTCACCTCGAGGTGCCCGACTTCGCAGACCAGGGTGACGGGCAAATGCGCTGCAAGGTGATCGGGGGATTGCGCCATGGTGGATTCTCCTGAGGAAGGCGAAAGGAACGGAAAGGAAGCCGGCGACGGTGAATCGTCCAGGCGCAGGCCGCCGAGGATGAGCGTGGCAAACGCGTGCAGGCGCTCGGCGATACTTACCAGCACGCCTTCGCAAGGTCGATCGAGCATGACCACATCGCCCGGCGCCAGGCTGTGCAGTTCGTCCAGGGACAGCCGCTGCCAGCCGCAGGCGACCGACACCCGCAGGGGTAGCCAGCCAGGGTGCTCCGGCACGCGTGGTACCTGGGTATCGAGCAGGGCCAACAGACGTTGAGCGGCGCCCAGGTCGAGCGCCAGACCCAAGGTGGCGTGCCACGCTCCTTGGCTGACGGCCAATCCCAGGCGCACCGGCAACGTATTCTCCGCGGTCGGTTCAGGAACGCACTGCAGGGGCTGGGTGGTCAGTTTTTCCAAGGCTTCGACGAGGTCGAGCAGCAGGTACTCGAGCAGCAGGCAACGCTGTTCCGGGGAGGCCTGTTGCAGGCTGGTGCTCGTTTCGGTGCCAAACGCACTGTCCAGCAAGCCCATGGGCAGGTACAGAACGCCCGCGTCCTGGCCGAGGCTGAAGGCGACGTCGAGGCGGTCGTCGAGCGCCTCGGGCCAGGCGCGCACGGCCAGTTGGCAGGCGTGACCGCCCAGCGCGAACTCGATGACGGCGCGCGGGTGCAACCATTGATTGATCAGTTCCCAGGCAGTGGCATCGACCCGGGGGAAATGCGCAAGCACCTGTTGTGGCAACACCGGCGCTGGCGACGCCTGCGCGGGGCGGATCGGGCGGACGTCACCCATGGGGCACGCGGCCGGGCCGATCTTCTGCTTCCGCTTCGGCGTGCCCCTGCGCGCGCAGGCGGACCTGGCGGACTTCCTGTGCCAGCAGTTGGGCCATGGCCTCACACTGTCGCTGGTGCTGTTGACGCTGCTGCCGCAGGGTTTCCAGGTGAGCGTGCGCCTGGGTCCGTTGCTCGCTGAGGGCTTGCAGCTGCTGTGCGAACTGCCGATCCAGGTGAACCCGCTCGGATGCCTGCTGCTGGTAGCGCTGGACCTGCCAATGATCGACGACTTCACCCAGCAGCGCCGCGCCGTTGCGTGCGTCGCGGCGGGCCAAGGCTTCGCTGTGCAGGCAGTGCGCCTGGGTCAGGGTTTCTATCCGCTGCTCCAACTCGTCGCGGCTGCGCGCCTGGCGGGCGGCAGCCATCCGTGCCTTGCGTTCGCGCAACTCGCGCAGTCGCAGCAGCGCCTGCAGGCGCTCGGCGCCGGTCACTCGAGCAACTCGAGCAGCGCACGCACGGTTTGTTCATAGTCGCTGCAACTGTCGGCCTGCTGGCACAGGAATCGCTCGATAGCCCCCTGCCGCGCGATGGCCGCATCGGTCTGCGGATCGCTGCCAGCGCTGTACTCGCCCACCTGCAACAACAGCTGGACATCGGCGTACAGCGCCATGGACTGACGAATCTGCGCCGCGCTCTGGCGTTGCAGCGGCCGCACCACGGCGTCCATCAGGCGGCTGCGACTGCGCAGTATGTCGATGGCCGGGAAGTGGTTCTTCTGCGCCAGGGCGGCGCTGAGCACGATGTGCCCGTCCAGGATCGAGGTGACTTCTTCGGCCACCGGATCCTGGCTGCCGTCGCCTTCGGTAAGGACCGTGTACAGGCCGGTGATGCTGCCGCGCGCGGCCGGTCCCGCGCGCTCCAGCAGGCGCGGCAGGGCGGCGAACAACGAAGGTGGAAAGCCACGCCGGGTCGGCGGTTCGCCCGCTGCCAGGCCGACCTCGCGCTGCGCGCGGGCGAAGCGCGTGATGCTGTCCATCAACAGCAGCACATGCAGGCCCTGGTCGCGAAAGTATTCGGCGATGCTGGTTGCCACGTGGGCCGCCTGGACCCGCTCCATGGCTGGACGGTCGGAGGTAGCGACCACGGCGACGGTGCGTGCGCGGGCCTGCGCGCCGAGCTGGACGTCGAGCAATTCGCGTACTTCACGTCCACGTTCGCCGATCAATCCCAGCACGATGACGTCGGCGGCGGTGCCGCGCACGATGCTGGTCAGCAGCGACGACTTGCCCACCCCCGGCTCGCCGAATATGCCCACCCGCTGGCCACGGGCGACAGTCAGCAGGCCGTCTATGGCGCGGATGCCCAGGGCCAGCGGCTGCTCGATCAGGCTGCGCGAGAACGCCGCCGGCGGCTCGCCATGCACCGGGTAGTGACGTGCCGGCCCCGGCGCCCGAGGCGGCGCCGGGCCGTCGAGAAAGTGGCCCAGCGGGTCGATGACCCGTCCCAGCAGATGCTCACCCACGCTGACCTTCAGGGGCGCGCCGGTGGGAATCACCTCGCAGCGGGTGGACATGCCTTGCAGCTCGCCGATCGGCGTGAGCAAGGCTTCGTCGCCTTCGAAACCGATGACCTGGGCCGCGACCAGACGCTGGTCGAGGGGATCGCGCAGGTAACACAGCTCACCGATGCGGGCCATTGGCAGGCTGGCGTAGACCATGATTCCGCGAATCCGCCGCACCTTGCCGCGCATCGGTCTTGGTATGGCAGTCGTGGCCCGCGCGAGCAATTCTGGCAGCACGTTGTCGAGTACCGCGCTCACCGGGCAGATCCGCTGCTGGCAGGGGCGGCTGGCAGACCCAGGGCGAAGCGCAGGCCGCGCAACTGCTCGTCGACGTCCAGGTCGACCAGCGCGGCCGGGCTCGACAGCGTGGCCTGCCGCGGCCCCAGGCTGGCATCGCCCTGAACCTGAATCTGCACCTGCACCACGCCGAGCAGCCCGTCCAGCAAACTCGTGACCGGCGCCAATTGAGCCGGCGGCACGCGCAGGGTCAGTTGCTGCTGGTCGCGGAAGTCGTGCAGGGCGCGCTGGCACAACTGCGCGATCAGGGGCGCGGCGTCGAGGTCGTCGAGTACCTGGCGAACCAATGTCAGGCTCAGCTCGGCCAGCTGCACCTGCACCGAGGCCAGATAGCGCTCCACGCCTGCAGCGGTCTCGACCAGCTGTCGACCCGCCGCCGCCTGGCCCTCGGCAAGTCCTTCGGCGCGGGCGGCAGTGCGCAGGTCCTGGGCCTGCCGCTCGGCCAGCTCGAGCAGGTGTCGGGCCTGCTCGCGGGCGTTCTGCAAATACCGTTGGCCGTCGATCCAGTGCGCAGCTTCGTCGGCGCGCACGATGCGCCTGCCAGGGGTTGGCAATGGGCTGGCTTCACTCATGCATGGCCCCCTGGGTCGGCGGATCGCTGCGCACTACCCGCCGCACGATCATTGGCCCGTACTGTTCGATGCGCGGAGTAATCGGCGTGGCGGCGGCCGGGTCATCGATTTTCAATCGGTACCAGGCGGCCAGTGCGCGAGGTTGTTCGGCCAGCCAGGCGTTGACGCAGGCCTGGCCATCTCGTTCGACCACAGCGTCCAGTTCCTCGAGAGAAGCCGGCAGCTCGTGGCTGGCCAGCGGGCAAGCCAAGGCATGTTCGGCCAGGGCCAATTCGAACAGCGCATCACCGAAGTGCTCGCGCAGCGCACGTACTGCCGGTGCGCGAATTTCCCGAACCAGCGCCTCGGCCCAGAACACCACCCCGCAGCGACGCGCCAGTTGCCTGAGTTGCGCGCTGTCCAGGGTGGCCACCGGGACATCCTCGGCCGCCGGGGCGTGCAGCGCCTCGAGGGGTTGCAAGGCAAAGCGTCGCTCCAGCATGCGCGTCAGCCGCTCGCGCAGGCGTGGTTGGGCCAGCATCGCGTCCAGGGTGGCGGCGGGCAGGTCGAGGTTGTCGAAGCAGGCCTGCAGACGTGCCCGGTGCACGTTGTGCAGGGGGCGGGCGGTAAAGGTTTGCCAGCGGCGTTCATGCTCGGCTGCGGCGATCGTGCGTTCCGCTGCGTTCATGTGGCGTCCACCAAGGCGTAGCTGCGCGGCTGACGTGCTTGCCACAGCACATAACCCAGCACCCCAGCCAGCGCCACGATGGCCAGCAACATCACGCCGAACAGGGTTGCAGCGCGGGTCTGGCTGCTGTCCAGCACCCAGATACCCATGACCGAGGAAAACGCGGGTGCCTGGCGTGCGCGCTCGCGGGCGGCGGCCTGCACGGGAATGACCGAGACGCCGTCGTAGCCCAACCCGGAAATGCCATTGGCGACCAACGTCTTGATCTGCGGTATCAGTGCATTGATGTCCAGCCCGGCTTCGTAGCGTACGAACACCGAGGCCGAAGAGGGGGTGATGTTGCGCTTGAGCAGGTCGTTGTCCGGCAGCACCACGTGGACTCGGGCCGAGACCACGCCGTCGACCTGCGATACGGTGTGCGCCAGTTCCTCGCTCAACGCGTAGATCAGCTGGGCGCGTTCCTGGGTAGGCGACGAAACCAGACCGTTGCTCTTGAACACCTCGCCCATGCTGGCGAAGGTCTGCTCCGGCAGGCCGGCCTGTTCCAGGATCGCCATGGCTTCGGCAAAGCGCTCCTGCGCCACGTTGACGGTCAAGCGCCCGTCCTTCTGCACCACGCGGTCGGCGGGGATGCCTTCGTGCAACAGCGCAGCGACCATGGTGTTGGCCTCGCGCTCGCTGAGATTGGTGTACAGCTGGGTCTTGCAGCCCTGCATCAGGCAGGCGAGCAGGACGATGGCCAGCAGGCGGCGTGTCGTGCGCTGCAGTATCGGGAGAGGCATAAGGTTCATCATTGACCCTTGAGCAAAGTGTTGGCGGCGCCGGACACCTGGGTGGCACCGCGCACCACCATCTGCGTCTCGATGGAGTGATCGAACATCAGGCTCAACGATTCCACGACTTTTTGCAGTTGCGGGTCGGCAGCGGCCTGCGCCGGGGTCGGGTGACCGGCCGCCGCAGGGTCGCTCTGTCTGGCGCCGAGGTCGGCGGCGCGCTCGGCGAAGCGCTGTGTGCGATTAAAGAAGCCGTCGAGGTTGTCCAGAACACCGGCCCCCAACTGCGCGGGGCTGGTGCCGGTGGGTGCGACGGCGGGTTGCCGGGCCATGTGCTCGAAAAGGTTCTGCGATACCTGGCCGGTGCCCACTGCATCGGCGATGGGTGGCTGTGCCGGTACGGCGGTGGCGGCAATGGGCAGCATGGTCAGGCTCCTGTTCGACGATGGGAAGGTTCAGCGCGACGCAATCACTCGTCGGACATCGCTTCATTCAGCATTTCGTTGGCCTTGGGCATGATGATCATCTGGCCGGCCACGGTGACCGCGCCGCTGACCAACTGATCGGTGAACTCGGCGTCGCTCAGTTCCGTGGAGCTGTCCAGCGCGGCGTTGAATTGCGCTTCGCCGTCCGTGCCGGCAGAGGGATCGAGGTTCGGATCGATAGCGTTTGTAGCCATGGTCGTTCTCCTTGCATGTGAGCCCGAAGGCGGGGTGAACTCAGTTGAGGCCCGAGACCACCTGGGTCTCGGCGCCGCCACGAAAGATCCGCACACTGCCGGCCGCAGGTTGGGTAGCGGCCGTGCGGCGCAGGGGCGGTCGCAGGGCGGCGAGTTGCCCGTCGATCAGGCTCAGGTAGCCTGGCGAGCCGGCCGCGCGCACCGTGCGCGCGTTGGCATCGACGCTCAGCCGGGCGCGCGGGCCTCCGGCAAGCAGCGGGGCCAGCGCGTCCTGAACCGCAGCGGCCGATAGCGTGCCGGTGTCGAAGGTGCGCGCCGCAGTGTCGTTGGCGCTGTCGACGAACAGCGTGCTGCCATCGAAGTACCAGCCAAGCCCGTTGGCGGTGCTCAACGCGGCGAGAAAATCGGCGGCGCTGTCGCCACGCACCTTGCCGCGAACCTTGCCCTTGACGGCGTCGGCGATGACCACCGCGATACCGAGGTTGCTGCCCATCTCCTGCAGCACGCCCCGTACATCCTGGTCGATGATGAGGTACGGATAGGGTTGCGCAGCCCAGGCCGGCGCAGCATCGGTTGTGGCCCAGGCGCTGGGCCCGGCCAGCATGCCCAGGATCACCAATACGCTGAGCAGCCCCGGCGTGCCGGGCGAGCGCTGGCTGGATCTGGCAATGATGTCTGGGCCGTGCTGGCTCATGCGCTGTGCGTTCCTGCCGATTGATTGAACGGGCCGAGTGTAGCCGCGCGCACTTTGCGTTTTTGTGACGGTCGGCAAACGCGCCACGCACTGCAAGCCTTGCACCCCATGCAAGTGCGTGTTGTCACCGGACTGTCATCTGGGTAGGGTTCACTCAGCCCTTTGTCAGCATTCAGGGGGAGGGGTGTAGTGGGTTTTTCAAGACCTGGAAAGTCTCTGCCGATCACGGTACTGGCGGCGGCCTGCGTGCTGTTGGGCGGCTGCGCCACGCAGGCACCGCCCAGCGATGACGGCGCGCGATTGATGCAACTGGCGGCCGAGGTCGATCGTCGCGGCGATCCTTCTTCGGCAGTGGCGCTCTATGAGCGTGCCGCCGTACTGTCCCAGGAGGCGCCCGAGGTCATGTTGCAGTTGGGTGAAGCGCGTTTGGCCAGCGGCGATCCTCAAGGCGCGGCGCGGGCTTTTCGTGGCGTGCTGGTCAACCAGAGCAAGGAGCCGCGGGCGCTGCTGGGCCTGGGCACCGCGTTGCTG
This sequence comes from Pseudomonas sp. CFBP 13710, assembly GCF_014842235.1. Classification (NCBI taxonomy): domain Bacteria; kingdom Pseudomonadati; phylum Pseudomonadota; class Gammaproteobacteria; order Pseudomonadales; family Pseudomonadaceae; genus Pseudomonas; species Pseudomonas sp. CFBP 13710. Next base: position 12,597 of record NZ_JACYVJ010000001.1, read on the forward strand.
CAGAGCGGCGAAGTCAGTCGCGCCAGTGACACCCTGGCGCAGGCAGCACCGCTGATCGGCACGGCCACTGCCTACAATCGCCTGGGTACTGCCGCGATGCTCGCGGGCCGGCAGGCGCAGGGCATCGCCGCGCTGCGCCAGGCCCATGAGCTGGACCCGCAGAACCTGGATATCAGTACCAACCTGGCCTTGGCTCATGCGCTTGGCAGTCAGCCGAACGAGGCCGTCGAGCGCATGGCACAGGTGGTCCGCTCGCCACTGGCACGTCCCAGTCACCTGCGTCAGCAACTGCTGGTGCTGACTTTGGCCGGCCAGGAGCAGCGCATTGCTGCCGAACTGCCCGACCTGAGCGAAAGCGAGCGGATGGCGTTGATCGGCAAGGCACGGGCCATCAAGGTGCTGCAGGATCCGGCCGACCGCGCTCGCGCCCTCGGCATTCTCGCGCGCCAGGCGCGCTGAATCTCAGGGCGCCGGCGCGGCCAGACGTTCACGCTCCAACTCGCGCCTGCGCTCCAGATCAGCCGTTTCCCCAAGCAGGTACTGTTGCGCAGCGCGACCCACGGGCGCCGCCAGGGTCGGTCCCATGGCTTGCCCCTGGTGCAGGTCGCGGATGTCTTGCACCATGCGCTGCAGGTTCACGGCATTGGCACAGCCCAGCGGCAAGCGCGCGCGGCCTGCGATGTTATCGGCACCCGTGCACGCTGCCGGCACGGTGCGCGCAGCGCCCGTCGACGGATCGTCGCGCAGCTGCAAGTAATCCACGGAGTCGTCCGCGGTGTCCAGTTCGGTGGCGCACCCGCCAAGCATCAGCAGGGACGCGACACAGGCCAATGTTCTGCAGCAGGCCATCCATCGACGATGAGTCCACGCAGGTTTACGCCCCACAGGTTCAGTCCACATAGAAGCCGAACTCCGTGTGGGCGGTGAGCGCAACGTTGCCTCCCGCCAGCCGCCAGGCCGGGTTGTCGCTGGCAGGGTCAAGCGGTATGGCCAGGCTGCGATCGGCCACCGGCTCGACGATGTAGGGGGTGATCAGGATGACCAGTTCGGTTTCACTGCGCTGGAAGCGTTTGGACCTGAACAGATTGCCCAGCACCGGCACGTCGCCCAGCAGCGGCAGCTTGTCGATGTCCTGCGAACTGCTGCGCTGGAACAGCCCGGCAATGGCGAAGGTCTGCCCGCTGCCGACTTCGACCCGAGTGTCGGCCCGGCGGACCTGGAAGCTGGGGACGCTGAACCCGCTGATCTGTACCTGGCTGGTGGTCGACAGGCTGCTGACTTCCGGCCGGACCTGCAGGCCGATGCGTTTGTTGGGCAGCAAGGTCGGGGTGAACTCCAAGGAAACGCCGAACGACTTGTAGTCGATGCCGATCAACTGGTTGCCGACCGGGACGGGCACGGGAATCTCACCACCGGCCAGGAAGCTGGCGGTCTGCCCGCTCAGCGCGGTGATGTTCGGTTCCGCGAGGATTTCCAGGAAGCCGTTGCTCTGCAAGGCGTCGAGCAGTACATCGACGCTGGCGCTGCTGGAGTTGAACCCGGCCGACAACAGGTTGGTAGCGCCGGCCACTGCCGAACTGGCCAGCGGGCCGCCAGTGATCAGGCCGAAGGAAAACGAGCCGCTGTTGATCAGGGCATTCCAGTTGACCCCGTAGCGCAGCAACTGCTCGCGGGAGACCTCGGCAAAGCGCACACGGATATTGACCTGGGGCGAGCCGTTATAGGTCGCGGCGTTGATCGGCGGCACGCCCGCCGCTGCGCTGCTGACCAGCAAGGCGTTGAGTTCGATGGCGCTGTCGATGTCGGCCACCGCACCGTCGGCCAGCAAGCGCTTGCCCTGGCTGCGCACCTGCACCTGATTGTCCGGGTTGTGCTGCTGCAGCGCTGTGCCGATCGGCGGGCGGACGCTCACGCCCACGCTACCCTGTGAGGCTTGCTGGGCGTCCAGGGCAATCAGGTTGGTCTGGCCGTCCGTCTTGCCGAACACATAGGCTACGCCGGGCGAAACGATGCGAATGTCGGCTATTGCGTTGTCGGCGATGAATACCGATTCCACGGGCGCGGCAAAGCGCAGGATGCGGCCTTCACCCACGCTCAATTGCACCGTTTCACTGGGCGCCGGATCGAAGTTCATCCCCTGTGCCGGCCCGGCCAGCGCAAGCGCCAGCCATGCGCCGGCGCACGGCACTCGGCGCAGCAGACCACGCAGCCGGCGGGTGGGCATCGACAGCTGGTTCATGCCAGGACTCCTGCATCGGGAGCAGCAAGCGCAGCCGCAGGGCTGCCGGGCAGGGCGATGGAGCGCAATGTATGCAAGGTGAATTCTCGGGTCAGGTCTTGATAGGACAGCACGGGGATTTCCAGGTCGTGGCGCACCAGCCACTGGCGCAGATAGCGGCGCAGATCGGCCGACACCATCAACACCACTTGAAAGTCGTCGTCCGTGCGGTTGAACGCTTGACGCAATTGCTCCAGCAGCGCCTGGCCGAGCGCTTCCGGCAGGCCGACGCTGCGGCTTGCTTCGGTGCGCCGCAGCGCCTGGCGAATCGCGTCCTCGGCAGGTCGGGCGAGGACGAAGGCGGCGATGACCCGGTGCTCGTCGGCGTAGCGATGACAGATCTGACGTGCCAGCGCGCCGCGGGCGTGTTCGCTCAGTACATGCAGTTCGAGATCGCGCGGGCCCCATTCCACCAAGGCCTCGAGCAGGCCACGCAGGTTGCGCAAGGCGATACCCTCGTCGAGCAGGCGGCGCAGGATGTCCGCCAGACGCTGGAGCGAAGTGTGCCGCAGGGCTTCGCGCACCAGCTCCGGATAGTCGGCTTCGATGCGGTCGAGCAGGCGGCGGGTTTCCTGGATGCCCATGAAGTCCGCAGCGTAGCGCGTCAACACGGTCTGCAGGTGCGCCCCCAGCGCCTGTTCCAGCCCATGAAAGCCGATGCCGGCCTGTTCCAGCGCCTCGCGGTGAACCTGGTCGACCCACAGCGTGTCACTGCGACCCACCAAGGCCATGGCGGACTGCGGCTCCACGTCGAGCAACTGCACGTGCAGCGGATCGTCGCGCACCCACAGGTGGGCGGCAGGCAACGGACCGGCGCTGATCGGAATGCCTTCGAGCAGGACCGCGAACTGATCGGCGGCCATACCGGGATCGATCCGCGTTCCCACCTCGGGCAGCTCGATGCCCAGTTGCTGCATCACCGCCTGGCGCGCGTCCTCGGCATGCTCGCGCAGTTCGTCCGCAGTAAGGTGCAGGGCCAGGGTCTGGCCGACCCGCAGCATGATGCGCCGCTCGGGCTCCACCGGCTCCGGCAAGCGCTCCACCGAAGCGGTTGCACCGGCTGCACCTGACTGATCGATTGCCGTGGCGGGCACGCTCTGGGTCAGGGCATAGCGCGCCTGGCGCCGGTGCAAGGCCCAAGCGGCGGCACCCAGAATCGCCGAGATGAACACGAAGACCAACGCAGGGAAACCGGGAATGAACGCCACTGCCAGCAGGATAACGGCGGTCAGGGTCAACGCGCGTTGGTTAGAGCCCAGCTGGCCGATGATCTCGCTGCCCAGGTCCTGGTCGTCATCGCTGGCAACGCGGGTCACCACGATGCCGGCGGCGACCGCGATCAGCAGTGCCGGGATCTGCGCGATCAAACCATCGCCGACGGTCAACAGCGAATAGGTATGGCTGGCTTCGCTGAACGAAAGCCCGCGTTTGGCCATGCCGATGGCCATGCCGCCGAGCAGATTGACGAACAGGATCACCAGGCTGGCGATTGCGTCACCCTTGACGAACTTCATGGCCCCGTCCATGGCCCCGTACAGCTGACTCTCGCGCTCCAGCAGGGAGCGCCGCTGCTTGGCCTGCGCCGGCTCTATATCGCCGTTGCGCAGATCATTGTCGATGCTCATCTGCTTGCCGGGCATGGCGTCCAGGGTGAAGCGTGCGGCCACCTCGGCGACCCGCTCGGCGCCCTTGGTGATCACCAGAAACTGGGCCACGGTAATGATCAGGAACACCACCAGGCCGATCACCACCTCTCCGGCAATCACGAACTCGCCAAAGGCCGCGACGATCTCGCCGGCGTCGCCCTGCAACAGGATCAAGCGCGTTGTGGTGATCGACAGCGACAGGCGCAACAGGGTGCTGAGCAAGATGATCGGCGGCAAGGCGGAAAAATCCACCGAACGCGAAACGTAGAACGCCACTACCAGCACCAGCAGGCTGAAGGCGATGTTCACCGCAATCAGCGCGTCGACCATGATCGTCGGCAACGGAATGATCATCATCACCACGGCCAGCATCATGAAGGCGGCAATGACCACGTCACTGCGCTGCGATGCCAACAGCGCCAGGCGGTTGAGTGGGGCGAGGTTCATGGGTTCGAAGTCCTTGGCGGGGCAGGCCCCAGCAGGTGACGGGAAAAACACTCGCGTGCGCCGGCATGATCGCCGCTGACCCAAAGGGCGCGGCTGCGCAGCAGCGCATGGCACGGGTGCTCGCCTTCCAGGCCGATCAGGTAGTCGAGCGCATTGAGCGCCCGGCGTCCGTCACCCGATTGAGTGAACAAGGCGATCAGGCTGCGCAGGATATGGATGTCGTCCGGGCAGATGCGATAGGCCATCAACAGGTAGGTCAGGCCACGTCGCTCCTGGCCGCTGCGTGCATACGACTGCCCGCGGCTGTGCAGCCACTGGGCGCAGTCACGCGGCGACGGCGCCGCTGGGATCATGTCCATCTCGCCTGGCAGTTCGCGGTCAGCCGTCATGGTCAGCGCCGGCTTCCAGGTGAGCCTCGGTGTCGCGCTGCAGTTGCATCTCTTCGTGCAGCAACGCCAGCGCCACCGCTTCGGTTTCCGCATCAGCGCCCAAGTGCGGCACGATGACATCGATCAGGTGCTGGAGAATCTGCGCGGTGCGGTGCGGGCTGAATATCGTCGGGTCCTGAACCTGAACCTGAGTCAGCTGCTCGAGCCGTCCGCGCAGCGACTTGCCGATATCGGCACGCCGGTTGCGAATGGCTTTCTCGAAGGCCTCGCGGGTAGCCGTCGCGGCACTGGCGGCGGCTGGTTGCACCGGCTCGCTGCGCAGGCTGCCGGCCGTGGGCTCGGGCCCTTTGCGCGCCTCGACTTTCATGCCGCTGGCTCCCGCCTGGCCCGCAGATTCATAGGGTCAACTCGAATTCCTTGCCCTGGCGGGCAAGAATCAGCCGATCGTGTTCGATACGCTGCAGAACCCAGCCATCGGCCAGCGCCGCACCGGGGTAGAGGCGTTCGCCGCGCTCGCCTAGCACATAGGGTTGCGGGCCCAGCCAGACCGCCTGGAAATGCACCCGCGGCGGCACCAGCGGCGGTGCTGGCAGCACGTCGTTGCGCAGCACCGGCGCATTGCCCCAGGTCCGGTCATACCAACTCTGTACCTCGATCCAGCGGGTGCGCTGATCACTGTCGACCAGGCCACTGACCCGCAGCGTGTTGCCCTGGGTGTCGATGGATAACGGTTGCAGGCCGGCTTGATCCAGACGCTCGCGCAGCGCAGCCAGTGCCTGAGGCTGTGCGCTGGCGATTGCAGGCCGGGCTTCGGCAGTCGGCGCAGCGCCGTCGATGGCCAGCGCTGGGGCTGCTTCGGTCCATGGCCGCCACAGGTAGCCGACAACGATCAGCAGGCACGCCATGGCGAGCAGCGCCCAGCGAGCGGTTGCTGCCGAGCGCGGTGGTTCGCTGCCGGGTGGATGCGAGAGGCGCAGGGCGGTGTGGCCAACGCTCAGTTGCACCGGCAGGCTGCAGCGGTAGCCGTGGCCCTGGGCAACGCGCACCTCGCCCACCATGACATCGCCGCCGGTGGCCTCGATCGCCAGGAAGCGCCGGTGTACGTGCACGGTGAGATGGGTTGCATGGATCTGGGGGTCGCGCAGGACGATGTCGCAGTCTTCATGGGCGCCGATGCGACAGACACTGCTTTCGAGCGCAACGACCGCACCGGCATGGGGGCCGCTCAGCACGTTGAGCTCGGGAAGAAGGGGGTGGGCAGTCAGTGGCAGGGAGCGGTGTGCAGCAATCACAGGCATTCATCACTCGGCGTCGACAAGAACGGGCGGGTGGCGCAGCACGCCACCCGCCAGCGAATCAGTTCTGCGGACGCTGCTTGGCGGCGTCGAGCTCGGACTTCTTCTCGGTGGTGATCTCAGTCACCTTGGCCGATTTCTCGATGGCCGAGTCGAAGGCAGCGGTCATTTTCTCGATCGCTGCGTCGGCGCTGCTGGTGCTTGCTGCTGGGGTAGTGGTGCTCATGGTGTCTCTCCTTGTTGAGGGGATTAATGTCTGATTCGCTGCTACTGCACAGATGCAGACGGCATGTCACCACAGCCACCTTGAGGTGAGTCCCGGTGGCTGCAGGGGTACCCTACAGGCAAGGCGGTTAAGGAATTGTGTCAGCGGCGAAATGCGCAGCGCTCAGTTGTAGCCGCCATACGGTGGTTGTCGGATAATGACGCGCAGCCCCGCCAGCTTGGTCGGGGGATCGCCACTGAGGATTGTCTGATGGTAAAAGCGCGCCCGCGTCCGGCGGTAAATGGAGTCGCTTCGGCCGATCGGGTGCTCACGGTGCTTTCCGCGTTCGCCATCGGCGACACGGCGCTGAGTCTGGTCGAGTTGGTGAACCGTACCGGGCTGATCAAAAGCACCATCATGCGGCTGATGGTTTCGCTGGAAGACCATGGCTACATCACCCGCATGGCCGACGGACGCTATCAGCTCGCCAGCGAAGTCATGCGGCTGAACGCGGTGTATCAAGAGGCGCTGGACCTGGAGCGCCACGTGATGCCCCGGCTGCACCTGTTGGCTGAACAAACCGGCGAGACCGCCTCGTTCTACGTGCGCCACGGCGCCTACCGAATGTGCCAGTTCCGGGTGAACTCGGCGCATCGGCTCAGGCTCAACCTGCAGCCCGGCGACATGCGCCCGATGGACGAAGCGGCGGGGGCACAGGCATTGCGCGTGCCGGTCCAGATCGGCACGTCGCTGGACAAACCCTATTTCTCCAAGGGCGCTACCGACCCACACGCCGCGTCGATTGCCTTGCCGGTGTATGGCGCGCAGCGCGAGCTGATGGGCGCGCTGGTGATCTCCGGACCTGCTAGCCGCCTGACCGAAGAAGCGGCTGAAAGCCACTGGGCGCTGCTGTTCGACACCGCGCGCGACCTCATGCGCAGCCTGGGTTTCAAGCCGGCGGACGAGCAGGCAGCCAGCGCTGAGCCAACCGCCGCCCAATAGCGTTCCCCGCAAGGCCGCCCTTCATCGGCAGCGCCCGACGACGATCAATGGCCCAGCAGGTGGCGGTTGACCACGCAGCGTGGGTCCAGCTGCGCACCGTTCCAGACGGCCAGAATCTGCTGCAGCGCCACCAGGCCCACCCGGTCGCGTGCTTCGCTGGTGTTGGCGCCGACGTGGGGCGTGGCGACCAGCGTCGGCAGGTCCCATAGCGCGCTGTCCGCAGGCGGCGGCTCGGGGCTGAACGTGTCCAGCCCGGCACCGGCGATCCGCCCTTGTTTCAATGCCTCCACCAACGCCTGGGTATCCACCAGCTCGCCGCGCGCGGTGTTGATCAGCACGCTGCCTGGGCGCATGCGCGCCAGTTGCGCCGCACCGATCAGGTGGTGGTTGCTGTCGGTAAGCGGGCAATGAAGGCTGATCACATCGCTGTCGGCCAACAGCTGGTCGAGGTTTTCTTCGCGCTCGACATGGGTCCGCTGCGGCAGCTCGCGCAGGTAGGGGTCGTAGACCTTGACGCGCATCCGTAGCGGCGCCACCAGGTCCATCAGGATGCTGCCGATAGCGCCCAGGCCGATCAGCCCCAGGGTTTTGCCGAACAATTCGATGCCGTTGGCCGATGACTTGTCCCAATGGCCGGCGCGCAGGCGTGCGTCCAGCCGGGCGGTCTGCCGCGCGACGCTGAACATCAGGGCAAATGCATGTTCGGCCACCGACTGCGCGTTGGCCCCTGCGGCAATGGTGACGGGAATGCCTCGCTCGGCAGCCGCCTGGATGTCGATGGTGTTATAGCCCACGCCGTGCTTGGCGATGATTTTAAGCGAGTGCGCAGCGTCGATCATTGCCCGAGTCAGTTGGCCCTGGCGGACGATGATTGCGTCGGGTTGTTCGCTCGCGATGGTCGCCAGCAGCTCGGTCTCGGGCAGATAGGGCGTGGTGGCGATGATCCTGAGGCCCTCGGCGGCGGCCAGGCGCATGGCCTCAGGGGCAAGTTCGGGACCGGTCAGCAAGACGGTGCGGGGCATCGTGAATACCTTGTTTTTATGTGTGAGTGGTTCCAGCCGGGACGCGGTGTGCGACCTGGTCTCGACGGGCACTCGAATCTATCATAATGAAACGACGTTGCGATAATTCTGAAAATAAAGTCTTGCTCCTCCGCAGGATAGATTGAATTGGGTGTTGATTTGGCATTTATGAAATGCAATTCTAAAAAACGCCACCTATCCATGACATCGAATAACACCAAGCAGAGGTATGTCACATGAGCATCGGTTTTCAGGTTGTGCAACGTTCACGCCGCGTGAGCCCGCAATGGGTCGAGCGCTTCCGTGAGCTTCCCGTGGCCAACGTCAGTGATTCGATGAATCGCATGACCGCCGCTGGCGCCCGCCTGCGGCCCATGCACCGTCAAGGCGTGCTGGCCGGACCGGCGCTGACGGTCAAGGCGCGGCCTGGCGATAACCTGATGCTGCACTACGCACTGGACATCGCCGAGCCGGGCGACGTGATCGTGGTCGACGCCGGTGGCGACCTGACCAATGCGCTGATCGGCGAAATGATGGTCGCCTACGCCATCAAGCGCGGCGTGGCGGGGATCGTCATCAATGGCGCCATTCGTGATGCCGCCAACATCGCCTCAGGCGACTTTCCACTATTCGCCGCCGGAGTGTCCCACCGCGGGCCGTACAAGGATGGCCCCGGTGAGGTCAACGTTCCGATCGCCATCGACGGCATGGTGGTGGAGCCCGGCGATCTGGTGATCGGCGATGAGGACGGCTTGCTGTGTGTGCCCTTCGAGCATGTCGAGCAGGTGTACGCGCGGGCGGCTGCCAAGTACGCCGCCGAGCACAAGCAGATGGAGCAGATCGCGCAGGGCAGCAATGACCGCACGTGGGTGATCGCGGCGCTCAAGGCCAAGGGTTGCGTGCTGCCGGGTCAGGCATGATGCATGCGTTCACCTGCGTGAAGCACTGGCTGTCCGCCAGTCATTAATCGCTTTTAAAATGGCGTTCTATTCTGCTAGATTCGAAACCCTGCCTACGTGCATCATCCGAAAAAGCTGACAGATACGCCCCGAACACGCTTGTTGCCTCACATAAAAACAACTGAGGAACACTTCATGAATCACTGCAAATCCGTTTTGTCCGCAACGCTCGTGGGTTTGGCCCTGAGCTCGTTCAGTGCTCACGCGGCCTGGCCGGAAGACCGTCCAATCGAATTTCTCGTGGCCTATGCGCCCGGTGGCAGCACCGACGTGATGGCGCGCACCATGCAGCCGTACCTGGAAAAACGTCTCGGGGCGAAAGTCGTCATCGTCAATCGGCCCGGTGCCGCTGGCGAAATCGCCTACACCGCATTGAGCAAGGCACGGCCCGATGGCTACACCTTCGCGTTCATCAACACCCCCGGTTTTCTCAGCACCCGAGTGCAGCGCAAGGTGGGCTATGCGGCCGACTCCATTCGCCCGGTGGCACGTATCGTCGACGACCCCACCGTGCTCGCCGTGCCCAACGATTCGCCCTACAAAACCCTCAACGATTTCATCCAGGCTGCCAAGGCTGCACCCGGCAAGCTGTCGGTAGGTACCTCCGGCGTGGGCACCGACGATCACCTGATGATGGTGCAACTGGACCAGCTCGCAGGCATCGAGCTGACCCACGTTCCCTTCGGTGGCGCATCGGAGTCCAGCACCGCCTTGATGGGCGGACACATCAGCGCGGCCGGCCAGAACATCAGCGAGCTGAGCGATGACACCAAGTACCGCGTGCTGGCGCAGTTTTCCGCCGAACGCATGCCCCAGGAACCCGACCTGCCCACGGCCAGGGAGCAGGGCGTCGACCTGGTGATGACCTCGGAACGCGGCATTGCCGCGCCTGCCAAAGTCCCGGTGGAGATCGCCGCGCGCATGTCCGTGGCCGTCAAGGAGGTGCTTGAGGATCCGGCCTTTCTCAAGCAGGCCAAGGACTTGTCGTTGCCGATCGCCTACCTGTCCGGTGAGGACTGGGCGGCCCAGATGCCTGCGCAGACGGAGCGTTTCCAGCAGCTCTGGAGCGCGTCGCCATGGGTGAAATGAGCTTGACCGCACGGGGCAACCGCCCCGATCTGCTGGCCAGCGCGATCTTCATCGGCCTCGGCGGGCTGGTGCTGTGGTCCACGCGCGACCTGCCGGCCGGCAGCGCTGCCATGATGGGGCCCGGGTTCATGCCGCTGATGATCGGCTCGCTGATCATCATCCTCGGCTTGGTCGTGGGGCTCATGGGATTGTTCAAACAGGTGGAGTCGATCGACCCGGTCAAGCTGCGACCGCTGTTGATCCTGCTGGCAGCGGTGGGCGGGTTCGCCCTGGCCGCCGAGCTGGCCGGGTTCGTCATCGCCGCGGCAGGGTTGATCATCTTCGGCAGCATGGCCGACAAAGCGTGGCGGGTCCGCGAGGTGCTCATCTCCAGTACCGTGCTGACCCTGTTCGGGCTGCTCGTATTCATCTACGGACTCGACGTCCAAATGCCGGTGGGGCCCTTCTGATGGACATGTTCGACGCGCTGTACCTAGGCTTTTCCGAAGCGTTGAGCCCGACCAACCTGGCGTTCTGCCTGATCGGTGCGCTGCTCGGTACCTTGATCGGCGTCCTGCCGGGCATCGGCCCGACGGCGACCGTGGCGATCCTGCTGCCGATCACCTACTTCCTGCCGCCGCTGGCCGCGCTGATCATGCTGGCAGGGATTTTCTACGGCGCTCAATACGGGGGATCGACCACAGCCATTCTGGTCAACTTGCCGGGTGAAGCCTCGGCGGTCGTCACGGCGCTGGACGGCCATGCCATGGCCAAGCAGGGAAGGGCTGGCGCGGCACTGGCCACCGCAGCGCTGGCGTCGTTCTTCGCCGGGACCGTGGCGACCGTGGCCCTGGCCGTTGCAGGGCCGCTGCTGTCGAAGTTCGCGCTGTCGTTCGGCCCTGCCGAATATGTAGCGTTGACCGTGTTCGGGTTATTGGCTGCGACCATCCTGGCCAGCGGCTCGGTGATCAAGGCCGTCGGCATGGTCTGCATCGGCCTGCTGCTGGGCATGATCGGCATCGACGTGAGCAGCGGTTCGACCCGGCTGACGTTCGGCAGCACCGACCTGTACGACGGTATCGATTTCGTGGTTATCGCGGTCGGCCTGTTCGGCATCGCCGAGATCGCAGTCAACCTGGAGTCCGGCGAGGCCAAGACCTCACTGGCCGGCAAGATCACGCGCCTGTGGCCCACCCGTGAGGATTTCCGCCGGGCCTGGCCGGCCACGTTGCGGGGCACGGCGCTGGGGACGTTTCTCGGTGTACTGCCGGGCGGCGGTGCAACGTTGAGCGCCTTCAGTGCCTATTCCCTGGAAAAGAAGATGTCGAAGACCCCGGAGAAGTTCGGCACAGGCCTGGTCGAAGGGGTGGCTGCACCGGAAGCCGCCAACAACGCCGGCGCGCAGTCTTCGTTCATTCCGCTGCTGACCCTGGGCATTCCGTCCAACTCGATCATGGCAATGATGCTCGGGGCCATGATGATCCACGGCATTACCCCCGGCCCGTCGGTCATCACCAACCAACCGGCACTGTTCTGGGGGCTGATCGCCAGCATGTGGATCGGCAACGTCATGCTGTTGGTCATCAACCTGCCATTGATCGGCCTTTGGGTGCGTTTGCTGCGGGTACCGTACCGTCTGTTGTTTCCGGCCATCCTGCTGTTCTGCTGCGTCGGCGTGTACAGCGTGAACAACCGAGGTTTCGACGTGGCCCTGGTGATCATCTTCGGCCTGCTGGGATATCTGTTTCGCAAGGCCAAGTGCGAGCCCGGGCCGCTGTTGCTCGGCTTCGTACTGGGGCCGCTGCTGGAGACCAACCTGCGCCGCGCGCTGTTGATCTCTCAGGGTGACCCCGTCGTGTTGATCGAGCGCCCCATCAGTGCCGTGCTCTTCGCCGCGTCCGCCATTCTGCTGGTGATGATGGTGCTGCCAGCGTTTCGCAAGAAGCGCGAAGAGGCCTTTCAGGACGAAGAGGTCTGAAGGGCTGAGTGGCCGCCGAGCGTCGATCGAGCGCGCTTCAGCCGTTGAGATGGCGGCAGATGTGCTCGACGACGCAGGCCTCGACAGCGCCTTCGCTGGTGTCCTGGGCGAAAGCTGCATAACTGGCGCAGACGTCACCCAGGCAGCCTCGGTACACCGCGACGACGCTGCCGGGCCCGCAGCCGGTATGCCCTGCCAACACCACACCGCCTTCCACCGGACCGCGCATCAGCCCCAATGCATAGCCCGGTGCCCTCCAGGGTCTGCCGGCAATCGGGCCGCCCAGGGTGTGCGTTTCCTGCATCGCCTGCAGCAAGTCGCCAGGCAGCAGGTGTTCGCTGAACAGACGGTCAAGCAGCAGTACGGCCTGTGACAGCGGGCCGATCAGCAAGCCGTGATACACCCAACCTGGGTCGTACGTGGCGAGGCCGGTGCAGGCTTGCTGCAGATCGGCGCGATCGATGGCGAAACGCACGTTGGCGATGCCCAATGGCAACAGCACGCGCGCGTGCAGTGCATCGGCCAGCGGCAGGTCGGTGGTGCGTTCGATCAGCCTGGCCACCAGCAGGTAGCCGACGTTGGAATAACGCCAGCCCGCGCCAGGGCTGTAGCGAAGCCGATCGGCCTGCAAGCGCTGCAGCATCTCTTGCGCCGACCAGGCCGGCTCACGGTTGGCGACGGCGGTATGGTATTCGGCCAGCTCGGCATAGTCCGCCAATCCCGCCTCATGCCGCAGCAGGTGGCGCAACGTGTAGTCGTGGCCCGTCAACGGCTCGTCCAGGTCCAGCCTCCCGTCACGGACCAGGGTCAGTGCGGTGGCGGCAAGCACCGTTTTGGTGAAGCTCCACCACGGCAGCATCGGCTCGGGGTGCTCTGCCAGCAGCAAGGGCTGGCCGTTGAGGACTGCGGAAATCAGCATGCTGGGCTCTTGGGCGAATGAGTGGGCGGATGCACGCTTCGCGACTGGCGCATTGTGTTCGCCCGTCCCATGGTAGACCAGACCCGAGCGCACTGTGCCTGAACTGTCTGGTCATCTGCGAGCATGTCGTGGAAATCGTGTGGAGTTTTCGAGCGACTTAGCTTTGCGGCGGCAGCTTCGCTATCACCTTGATCTCGAAATCGAATCCATACAACCAGGTAACGCCCACGCAGGTGATGTTGGGGAAGGGGGCTTGTCCCCAGTATTCGGGCACCACTTCCCAGATGGTCTCGAACCTGGACTGCGGATCGACGATGAACACCGTGACGTCCACCACGTCATCGAATGTGCAGTCGGCTGCCAGCAGCACGGCGTTGAGATTTTTGAATGCCAGGCGCACCTGGTCCCGCAAGTCGGGCTCGGCCGAGCCATCCTCGCGGCTGCCGACCTGGCCAGACACGAACAGCAGGCCATTGCTGCGAACGGCGGGGGAGTAGCGGTTGCGCTCGTAGAGCGCCTGGCGACCGGCTGGGAAAACGACGTCACGCTGAGTCATGGGATTGCCTCCTGGAGCGGGTCGGGTGACCCGTCATCTATGGTGCAGCCACAGTAGAGGCTTGCCAGGGCTGCATAAACGAGCAAGTCTGGCCAGAACTGTTTGGATTTCCCAAACAATGGCCAGTCAGAATGAGGTGCTGATGGACCGTTTCGATGCCATGCAGGCCTTCGCGCGGGTGGTGGAGACGGGCAGCTTCACCCGGGCGGCGCAGACCTTGCACATGAGCAAGACCACGGTGACCCAACTGGTGCAGCAGCTCGAAGCGCGCCTGCGGGTGAAGCTGCTGAACCGCACCACGCGCAGGGTCAACGTCACCGCCGACGGTGCCGTCTACTACGAGCGGGCGATACGCCTGCTGGCCGATCTGGACGATGCCGAAACCGGCCTTTCCAGCGCCGCGATCGCGCCGCGCGGCAGGCTGCGGGTAGACGTACCGAGCCCGTTCGCCAGCCATGTGCTGATGCCGGCCATGCCCGACTTTCATCGGCGCTATCCGGATATCCAGATCGACATGGGCGTCAGCGACCGCATGGTCGATATCATCGGCGAGAACGTCGACTGCGTCGTGCGCGGCGGTGAGCTCACCGATCAATCGCTGATGGCGCGTCGCCTGGGTGATCTGCAACTGGGGGTCTATGCCTCACCTGGTTATTTGCACCGGCTCGGCACGCCGCAACATCCCAGCGAACTCGACGCCACGCAGCACCGTGTGATCGGTTTCCTCTGGGCGCGCACGGGCAGGGCGCTGGCCTACACCCTGCACCGTGCCGCCGAGAGCATCACGGTGCGCGGCCAGCCGGTGCTTTCGGTCGACGACGGCAATGCCTACCTGGCTGCCGGTCTGGCCGGAATGGGGGTGTTGTGGCTACCGGGGTACATGGCCAGGGCGCCACTGGCCCGCGGCGAGCTCGTTCCGCTGTTCCAGGACTGGCAGCTCGATACCATGCCGATGTACATCGCCTATCCGCCCAACCGACACATCAGTTTGAAGTTGCGGGTGTTCATCGATTGGGTGGTGGAGTTGTTGCCATTCGAGGGGCCTGCACAGGGGCGCTGACCTGGCGCGCTCAGCCGATGATCACCGTACCCAACGCGATCACCGTACACGCCAGCACCTTGCGCACGGTCAGGCTTTCACCGAGGAAAAAATAACCGATCAACGCGGCAAACAGCACGCTGGTTTCACGCAGTGCCGAGACCATGCCCATGGGAGCATCGGTCATGGCATAAATGACGATACCGTAGGCCAGCAGCGAGACCAGCCCGCCGGCTGCAGCAGTCGCCATTCCAGGCCGCCAGGCGAACAGGCTGCGCGCGCCACGACGTGCGATGTACACCGCTGGCATCAGCACACCCCACAGTGCACACATCCAGACGGTATAGGCCATGGGCGCGCCAGACAGGCGCGCGCCGATGCCATCGGTGACGCTGTAGGCCGCGATGAAGGCGCCTGTGCCCAAGGCGTAGGGCAGGCTAGGCACAGCGAGTTTGCCCTTGCTGAACGCCAGTAGGATGATCCCGCCCGAGACCAGAAAAATGCCCAACAGGGCACTGGCCTGGATCTGTTCCCCGGCGAACAGGGCTGCGCCAAGGGTGATCAGAATCGGCGACGAGCCGCGTGCTACCGGATAGGTCTGGCCAAGATCGCCCGCCCGGTAGCTGCGCACCAGGAACAGGTTGTAGCCAACGTGCAGCACACCCGACAGCACCGCATACGGCCAACTCGCCTGGGCTGGCGCGACCATGAACAAAGCCAGGGTGATGCAGGTGACCGCCACGGCCAGGCACATGACGGTCATGGACCACAGGCGGTCTTGGCCGCCGCGCAACAGCGCGTTCCAGCCGGCATGCAGCAGGGCGGCAAACAATACGAGGGAGATGATGGAGATAGGCATGCGCCATGTTAGGCCGCCCATCAGTGGATGTAACAGAGAAGTCTGCTCATTGCGTCATGAGCAAAACCTCATGGGACATCACGATCGTAGGCCAGTTGTGCTTGCGTTGACTGTTCGCTCAACCACTTCCGGAATGAAACTACGTGGGGTTGGGTTTCGATACCTTTCGGGCAGACGAAGTAGTACGCCACTGGCGAGGGGAATGGCACCTCGAAGAGCCTGACGAGGCTGCCATCGGCGATCTGTGACTCGACGTGGCCGCTGCGAACCAGAGCAATGCCTTGTCCCAGCAGGGCAGCGTCAACGGTCATGTTGGTGTCGGCGAACCGGACATTTTCCTTGAGCGTGGAAATGCTCAGGCCGACGTGCTGGAACCACACTTCCCACCGTGGTACCAGATCGTTTCCGTCACGGGTCAGCAGCGGGTAGCGCAGCAGCTCGCCAGGGTGCTGCGGCAGCCCGAAGCGCGCGAGCAAGGCAGGGCTGGCGACGGGGAAGATATGTTCACGGAACAGAAACTCGGAATAAAGGCCGGGGTAGTTACCGGTGCCCAGGCGGATCGCAACGTCAGGGTCGGTGCCGGAGAACTTGATTGCCGTATCGGTGGTGTCCAGCGTCACCAATATGTCCGGGTGCTGCTGGGCCAGACTCGGCAATCGCGGCAGCAGCCACTTCAGTGCGTAAGAGTAGGTGGTACTGACCTTGAGCCGAACTCTTCCCTTATGCTCCCTCAGTTCGGCGAGCATCGCCTCCAGGTCCGCGAAAAAACCACGGACGATGGGCGCCAGAGCCGCTCCGGCGGGTGTCAGGGTGAGCGACTTGCCCCGTTCGAACAGCTTCAACCCCCACAGATCCTCCAAGTGCCTGAGCTGATGGCTGACGGCGCTTTGGGTTACATGCAGTTCTTCGGAGGCCGAGGTGAAGGTGGCATGCCGCGTTGCCACTTCGAAGGCGCGCAGGCTGGCGGTTGGTGGCAGGTCTTTCATGGCAGGCTCATGGCTGATGAACAAGCGGGCAATATGAGTGAATACTCATGATAGGTGTCTGGCGGACGCGCATCAATCCACAGTCAGAGACTGTTGGACAGGGATGCCGCGAGCGAAACCGTTGGTAACAGACAGTACGACGGGCCGTCCTCAAGCCTGGTTACAGCCTTTGTTGGCATCGTCTGCGTATCGGGCATCATCACGCAATTTGGTCGCGGTTCACCAAGAAGATGGACCCGCAGTTGGACAAAGAGCGTAACCTGCCTCTGATTCCCGTCTCGTTGCCCACGGGGTGGGCCGAGATACAGAGCGTGAAACCTGACCCGAGATCGCCACCATGCCGCCAAGACGCTTCGACGCTCACGACATGGACTTCGATCTGGGCCCAGACGATGCCGCCAACTGGTCCGAGGTGATGCTCGAACACCACGGGCTCTACTGCCGGCTCGACGAAGCCCGCTCGAAAGGTTCGACATCGAGAAGTTGGACCTTGGGCCACATCGGTCTGACCCAGGCCGACCTGGCGTGCGTCGTGCTGGCGCCGGTGGGCGAGGAGCGCTCCTCGTGGCAGGGCGATTGGCTGTACTTGAAGCTGATGACGCAAGGGCATGTCGACATCGAGGAAGCCGGGCAGCAGCACCGATTCGATGCCGGGAGCATGTTTTTCATCGATCCCGAACGGTCTTTTCAAGAGTCTTTCACTGAACGCGCCCAGATGACGGTGCTGCGTATTCCCAAGAGCAATCTGCGCGAACGCGGGCTCAGGCATTCCCTGCCCAGGCCGGTGATTACCGATTCGAGCTCGGCCGACACGCGCGCCGCCCGCGCCCTCATTCACTGCATCGCACAGCAACAAGTAGCGCCCAGTCCTGTGATTCGCGATCTGATGGGTCGACAACTGCTGGAGTTGATCGACGCGTTATTGGGTGCTCCGGGGGACAAGGCTACTTCGCGCAGTGCGGAAGTCGTACTGCTGCGGGCCCGCCGCTACATCCACACAAGCCTGGCGCACACCGGGCTGGACACTTCGGCGATCGCCGCCGCCGCGCACGTATCGGTCAAGCACCTGCAACACGTGTTCAGAAGCCAGGGCACTACCGTCATGGGCCATGTCTGGCACGTTCGGCTGCAACAAGCGCAGCGCCTGCTGAGCGCCAGACAGACGCTCACCCCCAGCGCTCAGGAAGTCGCCTGGCAATGCGGATTCGCGACCGCCGCCCATTTCAGCCGGGCCTATCGCGCCGAATTCGGCATTTGCCCCTCGCAGGTCCGAGCCAGTACTCGCTGAACGCCTTCTCTTTGAGCCCACTCTTCAAGTGCAATCGGAAAGCGCCTTCCAGGCAAGCAGCAAGCGCCGCCCGGGTAACAGGTCGGGGTTCTTCACGCCCTAGAATCGGTCGTGTCTTCGCAGACAGATTGTTTCCCCGGCGGCTATGTCAGCGCCCTTGGTCGTACACCTGCACCTCCTTGCAATGGCTGGCAATGTCGTTCGTTGTCACCCGCTTGAGGGGTGTTCAAAGGCACCTACATGAACAGCTATACAAGCGCTATGCACACCGCAGACTTCTCGCGTCGTGTCGAACACAATCAACGTCAGTTGAAGGCCAGGCTGGCTGAGACCTATGACTACATCGTCTGTGGCTCGGGTACGTCCGGATCGGTGGTTGCCCGCCGCCTGGCGGAGAACCTCGACGTCAGAGTATTGCTGATCGAGGCCGGTGGCACGGACGAGGTGCCCAGTGTCACCGATGCCAGCCAGTGGTTCGTCAACCTGGGCGGCGAACGCGATTGGCAGTTTCAGGCACAACCGAACCCCCATCTCCATCATCGAGCCATTCCCCTGTCCATGGGCAAGGTGCTCGGCGGGGGTGCATCGATCAACGTCATGGTCTGGTCGCGCGGTCACAGCAGCGACTGGGACTATTTTGCCAGGGAGGCTGACGATCCAGCCTGGAACTACGCTTCGGCTCTGGCAACCTTTCGACGTATCGAAGACTGGCAAGGCGCACCGGATCCGCTGCGGCGCGGCACGGGAGGGCCGGTTTTCGTCCAGCCTGCGCCAGACCCCAATCCGGTTGCACCGGCCATGCTGCGCGCCGCCGTATCGCTTGGCCTGCCGGTCTACGACGATCAGAACGGCGCCATGATGGAGGGGCCCGGAGGCGCCGCGTTGGCCAATCTTTGCCTGGACGACGGCCGTCGCCGTTCGATCTTTCGCAGCTATGTGTACCCCTTGATGGCTCAGCCCAACCTGACCGTGCTGACTCATACTCATGTGCTGCGGGTGTTGCTGGACGGTAAGCGGGCGGTGGGGGTGGAGGTGCTTCACGAGGGCAAAGTCATCAGGTTGGGGGCTCGACATGAGGTCGTGCTGTCTCTGGGCGCCATCAATACACCCAAGGTCCTGATGCTCTCCGGAATCGGCGACACGCGGCAGTTGAACGCGCAGGGTATCGATGTGGTTCAGGACCTTCCAGGTGTCGGTCAGAACTATCAGGACCACATCATGGTTTCCGGGTGCATCTGGGAGTATGAGCGACCGCAGCCACCGCGCAACAACGCCGGCGAGTCGACGTTCTTCTGGAAAAGCGATCCATCCCTGGATGTCCCCGACATCCAGACTTTTCTCGCGCAAATCCCCATAGCCACGCCCGAGGCCCAGGCCATGTTCCAGCCACCTGCGGCTGCGTGGTCGCTGCTACCTGGGCTGGTGCGGCCCAAAAGCCGGGGCGCGATCACCCTGGCGAATGCCAATCCCATGGATGCGCCGCTCATCGACAGTGGCGCGCTGTCGGATCCCGAAGACTTGCAGGCCCTGGTGAGGGCAGTCGAGTTTTGTCGCGAGCTCGGCAACAGTTCGGCAATGGCACCGTTTGTACGGCGCGAAGTCATGCCGGGGGCCATGAGCCGCAAGGCGTTGGAGTCGTTCGTGCGCAATACGGCCTCGACCGTGTGGCATCAGTCCTGTACGGCCAAGATGGGCAGGGATGCCATGTCCGTAGTGGATTCGCAGTTGCGGGTCTACGGCATCAGCGGCCTGAGGGTGGCAGACGCCTCGATCATGCCGCGAGTGACCACCGGGAACACCATGGCGCCTTGCGTGATCATCGGAGAACGCTTGGGCAGTTTGCTGACCCAGACCGTGGAAGCCGAGCGCGAAACGACAAACGCCCGACCCACGGGTCGAGCGTTTGCCGTTCAAAGGGAGAGAGCCGTCGATTGACGGCCCGTTCGGCCTAGCCGAGGCAGCACTTCAGTCAGGCGAGTGATTCAGACGGTAACGTGCAGGCGAACCTCGATATTGCCGCGCGTGGCATTGGAGTACGGGCACACCTGGTGGGCAGCTTCGACCAGCGCCTGGGCATCGGCCTGTTCCAGGCCCGGCAGGTTGATGTTCAGGTCGATGTCCAGGCCGAACCCGCCGGGAATCTGGCCGATGCCCACCTGGGCAGTGATCGAGGTGTCGGCCGGGATGCTGCGTTTGTTCTGGCCGGCGACGAATTTCAGTGCACCGATGAAGCAGGCCGAATAGCCGGCAGCGAACAGTTGCTCGGGGTTGGTGGCTTCACCACCGGCGCCGCCCAGTTCTTTCGGCGTGGCCAGCGCCACGTCGAGAATCTTGTCGCTGGAAACGGCACGGCCATCACGGCCACCGGTGGCAGTTGCGGTTGCGGTGTAGAGAACGTTCATGGCTTTTTCCCATCGATGGCTGGAGGAGGTGCCGTCAGCCATGCATTCGCAAACTGACTGGCTGGGCTTAATCTATCGCGCTAATATTTAGTGCGCAAGATGTATTTCGTCATAAATGTAGTTTGTGTTGTGACGCTGGTTGCCAGGTGCCATGCCTGAAACTCGGCATGTCGCCGTTCAGTCGGATTTCCGTTCGCCAGGCTCGTCAGCGATACCGCCGCACTCACGGCCAATGCTCGCATTCAGGCTATCCCACAGCGCCATTATCTGATCGACCGCGGTGTCCAGCCTGGCAGCCGGCACACCGTCGCGCGCCAGGGTCGACAAGCCAAGCATGAAACTGTCGAACGTGGTGGCGAGCACCTCGGGGATCACCGTCTTCGTTAGTTCGCCAGTGCTGACGGCTCGCTCGACACACGCCACCAGACCGGCCCGGTTTACGTTTCTCGTACGCGCCAATGGCTCGGATATCGCCTTGCTTTCCTCGGAACATGCGCTCATGAGGCCCAGCGCGACCAGGCACCCTCTGGGGTGACCGGGCTCGCATTGCATTTTCGCCGAGCGGCGCAGAGTGAGCTCGATCGCCTTGCGCGGCGGGAGGGTCGTATCGAACAGGCTTTCGGTGACTCGACCATGGGTGTCGAGATAACGCTCGATCACCTCATGGAACAGCGCCTGCTTGGAGCCAAAAGCGGCGTAGAAACTGGGCGCACTGATGCCGCCCCCGATTCTGGCCTTGAGCTGGCTCAGCGAGGTGGCGTCGTAGCCATGCTCCCAGAACAGATGCATCGCTTGGGTGATTGCGGCATCACGGTCGAATGTACGCGGACGTCCCATCTGTGCCATGTCGAGTCTCCTTCTGCAAGACTTAGATACTAACCGATACATAAGTCGTTGACCACTGCACGCTATCGCCTTACATTTATACCGACCAGTATATAAATCGAAAGGGACAGGCATGACCACACATGAGCGACACAGCGAAAAGCTTCCGCTTGGCGCATTGCTGGCTTTGGCGATGACCGGTTTCATCTGCATCGTCACCGAGACATTGCCGGCCGGATTGCTGCCGCAGATCAGCAGCGGCCTGGACGTCTCGCCATCACTGGCAGGGCAGATGGTCACCGTCTATGCATTGGGTTCGCTGCTGGCGGCCATTCCGCTGACCATCGCCACCCAAAGCTGGCGACGCAGAACGGTGCTGTTGATGACGATCGTAGGGTTTCTGTTGTTCAACTCCATCACTGCATGGTCTTCCAACTATGAGCTGACCCTGGTGGCCAGATTTTTCGCGGGCGTCTCCGCGGGGCTGGCCTGGAGTTTGATCGCTGGCTACGCTCGACGCATGGTGGTACCGCGACTGCAGGGCCGTGCGCTGGCGGTGGCGATGATCGGAACGCCGATTGCCTTGTCGCTGGGCGTGCCACTGGGGACCTGGCTGGGCGGTTTCATGGGTTGGCGTATGGCCTTCGGATTGATGTCTGGAATGACCTTGGTATTGATCGTCTGGGTGCTGATTAAAGTGCCCGACTACCCGGGGCATTCATCCTCGCAGCGGATGGCGTTGCGCGAGGTCTTTTCCACACCGGGCGTGCGCCCGGTGCTGGGGGTGGTGTTCACCTGGATGCTGGCGCACAACATCCTCTATACCTATGTCGCACCTTTCGTTTCCAAGGCCGGGCTGGCGAATGACGTGGATCTGGTCTTGCTGTCCTTTGGTGTGGCAGCGCTGGTGGGCATCTGGGCCACGGGACGGCTGGTCGAAGATCATCTACGAAGAACAGTCCTGGTCAGTTTGGCCACCTTTGCGGCGGTCGCGGTCTTTCTCGGCGTGTTCTCGGCGTCGGCATTGGCCATCTATGTCGGCGTTGCGATCTGGGGGCTGACGTTCGGTGGTGCCGCGACGCTGTTGCAAACAGCGCTGGCCGACTCGGCAGGCAGAGGCGCTGACGTCGCGCTGTCGATGAATGTCGTGGTGTGGAACAGTGCGATAGCGGGCGGCGGGTTACTGGGTGGCGTGTTGCTGGGCCACTGGGGCGTGAGTTGCTTTCCCTGGGTGTTGCTGGTGCTGGTATTGATCAGTCTGGGCATCGCCGCGCAGGCTCGGGTGCATGGCTTCGTTGGAGGAACCAGGGCGTCTGGCCAGACGGTCAGTGGTCACTGATGCACGGGCTGGGCGAGCAGGGGGCGCCGCGCCTGGAACGCCCCCGTGACTCGGCCCTTCGAGCTCAGGGCTTCAAGGCAGCGCTGACGGACGGTGCAATCGGTGTCGTGGGGCGTCCCAACAGTTGGCTCAACTGCCGGCTGCCGTCGTACAGATCGCCCTTGGCAGCTGCTGCATCCGAGTCAGCCAGCATTGCCGCCAATTCATCGGGTAACCCAATGCTGACGAGGGTCTCTTTGTACTGCGCCTGCGGCAAGTCGTTATAGGCAACCGCCTTACCCGATTGCTGCGCCACTTCTGCGGCCAACTCAGTCAAGGTGTAGCTGTCGTCGCCGGCCAGTTCGTAGATCTTGCCGGCCTGGCCGTCTTGGGTCAGCACACTCGCGGCGGCCTCGGCGTAGTCCGCCCGAGCCGCCGAGGAGATTCGACCTTGCTTTGCGCTGCCCAGGATCGCGCCATGCTCGACAGCCGATGCGACGCTGGCGGTGTAGTTCTCGTTGTACCAGCCATTTCGCAAAAGCACATGGCTCAAACCGGATTCGGCCAGTGCCTGTTCAGTATCGCGATGCTCCGCTGCCAATCCCAATGTCGATGTGTCTGCGTGCAGCAAGCTGGTGTAGGCCAACAATGCCACGCCTTCTGCCTGCGCGGCGGCGATAACGGCGCGGTGTTGTGCACGGCGCTGTCCCACCTCGCTGGAGGAGATCAGCAACAGGCGGTCAACACCTTTCAACGCGCTGGTCAGGGTTTCAGGCTTGTTGTAATCCGCCGCTCGGATCTCGATGCCTTTGGCGCGCAGATCGGCTGCCTTTGCCGGGTCACGCACCAGCGCGATCAGCTCGGCGGGATTGACGGTTTTCAGCAGCGAGTCGAGGACCAGGCGGCCCAGTTGGCCATTTGCACCGGTAATAGCAATCATGGAAGCACCTTCGTTCGGGTTAGAGAGCGACCGATGCTAGAATAGAAGCTTACGAAAAGTAAGTACGTACATAAAGGTAAGTGCAATGGTTGATCTCGAATCCGCTTCTCACCGCTTCTCCGAGAAAGTCCGCCGCGGCGAAGTGCTGCAGGCCGATTGTCCGTCTCGGGAAATCCTCCAGCACATGACCAGTCGATGGGGCGTTCTGGTGATGGTGGTCTTGCTGGAAGGTACGCATCGATTCAGCGAACTGCGGCGCAAGATCGGCGGCGTCAGCGAAAAGATGCTCGCCCATACGCTGCAACGGCTGGAAGGGGATGGACTGGTGCTGCGCGTGGCCCGGCCAGTGGTGCCACCGTATGTCGAGTACAGCCTGACACCACTGGGGGCGGCGGCGGCTGCGAAACTGGAGATCGTCGTTGATTGGATCGAGGACAACCTGTCTGCAATCCTGGCATTCAGAAGGGCGCACGAACCGGGTGATGAAGGCCAGGCATGACTTCGGGCAGGCCCTATGAGCCCTGGGTGTCGACCTCAAGCTCGGTCAGCAAGCCTGACATCGCCTCCCTGAGTCGTTCTTCATTGCGCCGGTAGTAGGTCCACTTGCCAACCTTGCTGGCCTCGACGAACCCTTGGTCGAGCAAGGCCTTGAGGCAGATCGAGGTGGCCGGCTGCGAGAGGCCGGCCTTGTCCTGAATCAGGCTGGCACAGACGCCATGCACACTGAAATCGTACAGCTGGCTGTAGCCTTCGAACGAGCGATGCGGGTCCTTGAGCCAGGTCAGAACGGCCCGTCGCGTAGGGCTGGATAGAACCTTGAGTGCCTCGTTCAATGCCGTCATTTCGCTGCCTGACCCTTTTGACCGGCGGGAGTGATCCCGCCGAGGAGTGGCTATTTTAGGGCGTCGCGAAGGGATAGTCGACGTAACCCGTCTCACCACCGCCGTAAAGCGTGGCGTAGTCGACGGGATTGAGCGGCAGGCCCTGTTCGAATCGCTTCGGCAGATCGGGGTTGGCGATGAACGTGCGACCGAAACCAAACAGGTCGCCATGGCCGTCGGCAAGCACGCGCTCGGCCTTTTCCTGAGTGTAGCAACCCGAGTACATGATCGGCCGGGTGAACGTCTCGCGCAGCGCCTTGCGAAACGACTCGGGCAGTTCCGGGGCGTTGTCCCAGTCGGCCTCGGCAATGGACAGGTAACCGATACCCAGCTCATTCAACATGGCCGCTGCCTGGATGTAGGTAGCCTGCGGGTCGCTTTCTACCAGGCCCAGGTAGACGCGTTCCTCAGCGGTTGTCTCGAACAGCGGCGCAAAACGTACGCCGACACGCTCGCTGCCGAACACCGAGATCACCGCTTCGGTCACCTCGCGCAAGAAGCGCAGGCGATTGTCCAGCGAACCTCCGTATTCGTCGGTGCGAAGGTTGGTGTGTTCCGAGATGAACTGATTGAGCAGATAGCCATTGGCTGAATGCAGTTCGACGCCGTCGAACCCCGCTTCCCTGGCGTTGACTGCCGCGACGCGATACAACTCGACCAGCGCCTGGACCTCCGCAGTTTCCAGGGCCCTGGGCATGCTCGGATCGGCCAGCGCACCGGCGTCAGGACCGGTTTCGATGAAGACCTTCACGGCCGTTGCGCGAATGGCGGAGGGGGCGACGGGGGGCTGGTTGTCAGGTTGCAGGCTGTCATGAGACACGCGCCCGACATGCCAGAGCTGACAGAAAATCACTCCGCCTTGTTCATGGACGGCGCGGGTGACCTGCTGCCAGCCAGCGATCTGTTCCTGGCTGTAGATGCCTGGCGTCCAGGCATAGCCCTGGCCACGCGGCTCTATCTGGGTGCCCTCGGTGATCATGAACCCGGCGCTGGCGCGTTGCCGGTAATAGTCGCTCATCAAGGCATTGGGCACGTCCCCGGGCTGGGTACTTCTGGACCGCGTGAGCGGGGGCAGGGCAATCCGGTTCTTGAGGGTCAGGCCACCGAGTGTGAGGGAGGTGAACAGGCTGGAGTCGATCATTTCAGTTCCGTAGGACAACGAGAGTAACTTCACATTAACACATTCGAATGCGTTTATGTGATGCGTATCGATATCCATGAGAAGCACGCGCTAGCTCGCCTTGGATGCAACCCCAGGCACCTGCGCGCGCGTGACCAGCGCGATACCGACACACACCAGCACCAGGGCTGCCAGGTTCTTCCATTCGAAAATGCTCTCGCCGAGGAACATCGCCGACAGCCCGGCCCCGAACACCGGCACCAGGAACGCGAACACACTGACCCTGCCGACGGGGTTGTATTTGAGGAGCAGGCTCCACAGCGTGAACGCCACCGCTGACAGCAGGGCCAGATAGATGAGTAGCAGGGTCGACGTGGCTGTCATGTGACCCAGGGTTCCGCCGGTCGCGTACCCGCCCACAAGCAATGCCAGGCCACCAACGGCCAGCTGCCAACCCGTCATCACCATCGCATCCATGCGGTGGGAGACATATTTGCCATAGATGGACGCCGCCGACAGCACGAAAGCGGCGATCACGATGAAGCCCTCGCCGTGCACGGACGGCAAGGCATCGAGCGGACCCGCGCCGGCGTTCACCGTCAATACACCGGCAAATCCGAGCAGGCAGCCCACGCTCTTGCGCATGGACAGTTTGTCGTTGTGGTAGACGAAGTGCGCCAGCAGCACGCTGAAGAAGGTGGTGGTGGCATTCAGAATCGACGCGCGGACGCCCGTGGTGTAGGCCAGGCCAATGTAGAAAAACACGTA
Source organism: Pseudomonas sp. CFBP 13710 (assembly GCF_014842235.1). Taxonomy (NCBI): domain Bacteria; kingdom Pseudomonadati; phylum Pseudomonadota; class Gammaproteobacteria; order Pseudomonadales; family Pseudomonadaceae; genus Pseudomonas; species Pseudomonas sp. CFBP 13710. The sequence continues at coordinate 38,787 of NZ_JACYVJ010000001.1, forward strand.
TTGCAGCCCCGTTTGCACCAGACCCAGCAGGGCCACCTGGCCAAATGTGCGTGGGCTCAGGCGCAGGACAGGTTTGCCCATCATGACCGCCAGCAGCAACAGGCACAGGCCGGCCAGGAGGAAACGATAACCTGCGAAAATCAGCTTGGACGGCACGTCGTTCGGGGCAATCTGCAGCAGCTCGTAGCCGTTCTTGATCGCCGGGTAAGAGCTGCCCCAAAGGGCGCAACACAGGGTAGCCAAAAGCAATACGGTTCTGGGGTCGGAAAGAAACTGCGACACGGGACGCGTGGCGGATGCGTTCATGGGTGGCTCGTCAAAGGGTAGAAAGAAGGGCGTCGCCGCACATGCCTGTCTGTGCGGCTGGTTAGAGTTTGGCTACTGGGGAGCCTGTAGCGAGACCAGCCCGGTTGCTACGAGGTGAAAGTCGTTCCACGCGTGTTCACGAACAGCGAGTAGATCGAATGACTGCTGGCCATGAACAGTCGGTTGCCTTCCCGTCCGCCAAAGCACAGGTTTGCGCAGCGTTCTGGCAGCGAAATGTGTCCGATCGCCTTGCCTTGGGGGTTGAACACGCGCACGCCGTCCAGTTTTTCCAGGTCGGCCTTGGGATCGCCATTGCCGCCCCAGCCGCACCACAGGTTGCCTTCTTCATCACATTCGATTCCGTCGATGGCGGCGTAGTCGAGCCCCTCGATATGCTTGCGGCGCTCGCCAAGGGTGCCGTCGTCCTTGACCGCAATGGCCCAGACCAGGCGGTTGGGTTTGGCCCGGCCTTCGACGACGTACAGGGTTTTTTCATCGGGGGAGAAGCACAGGCCGTTGGGGCCATCGAGGTTGTCGATGACCCGAGTGACCTTGCCACTGTCGCCGTCGATGCGGTAAACGCCATGGGGTTGAACCGGCGTGACCTTGTGGCCTTCGTAGTTGTTGTGGGTCTGAAAAGGCGGGTCGGTGAACCAGATCGAGCCGTCGCTTCTACAGACGATATCGTTGGGCGAGTTGAAGGGCTTGCCATCGTAGCTGTCGGCCAGCACGGTGAGCGTTCCGTTGTATTCGGTGCGCGTGACCCGGCGACCCTCGGCAGTGGTGGTCGACCCTTCGCAGACCAGCAAACGCCCTTGGCGATCGCGGCACATGCCATTGGAAAAGTTGGCGTGCTCGCGGTACACGGAGAAGCCCTCGGTGACTTCGTCCCAGCGCATGATGCGATTATTGGGAATGTCACTGACCAGCAAGTAGCGGCCATCGCCCACCCAGACCGGGCCTTCTGCCCACCGCATGCCGGTGGCGAGCTTTTCCACGCTGGCGTTGAACACATGCAACGCCATGAAGCTATCGTCGAGGGCGTGAACCAACGGGTCGGGGTAGCGCGAGCTCAGTGGTTCGGCGGCATCCGACAGTTGGGGCAGGGCGGCGGCGCCCATTGTCGCCAGCGAGGCAGAGACGGCGAGGGACTTATGCAGGAAGCTGCGGCGGGTGTTGCCTTGAGCAGTGCGTTCAGGCAAGGCGGACAAGGTCGAGTCCATGTAGCGATCTCCGTGATCTTGTTTTTTTTTGGAGATGCAGTAATACCGCGTGATAAGACATCGTACAAGTACGGATGGACTATGCCGGTAGTGCGCCGGTGCAGCCTCGCCTCATATCCGATGTTGAGCGAGCGAGAAATCCACGAATACCCGCACCCTGCAGCATCAATCCACCCGATACCGCAACGCCTCGACCAGCAACGCAAACGCCGGCGACGCTTGCCTGCGGCTTGGGTAATACAAGTGGTACCCCGGGTGCCAGGGGCACCAGTCTTCGAGTACGACCTGCAGTTGCCCGCTGGCAATGTAGGGCGCAGCCATGTCGTCTGGAATGAAGCTCAAGCCGAACCCGTCCAGGGCGGCGTCGAGCAGTTGGTACGCGCCGTTGTAGATGACCTGTCCAGACACCCGCACGTTGAGGGTTTCATCGTCCTTTTCGAACTCCCACGCATACAGTCCGCCGTGAGTGGGCAGGCGCAGGTTGTTGCACAGATGGTTGGGCAGGCAGCGCGGTGTGACCGGGCGCTCGCGTCCGGCGAAGTAGGCCGGTGAACCCACCACGAGCATGCGCATGTCGGGACCGATGCGCGTGGCGATCATGCCATCGGCGACGGCCTCGCCCAGTCTCACGCCGGCGTCGAAGCCCTGGGCCGCGATGTCGACGAAGGTGTAGTCGCAACACACTTCTATCGAAATGTCGGGGTACTTGGGCAGGAAGGTTTTCAGCACCGGGCGCAAAACCAGTTCCAGAGCATGGTCCACGGCGTTGATGCGGATGTTACCGGCGGGACGGTCGCGCAGTTCGCTGAGTGCCGCCAGCGCAACTTCGATATCGGCGAAACTGGGGCCAACCGTGCTGATCAATCGCTGGCCAGCCTCGGTGGGGGATACGCTGCGGGTCGTGCGCGTCAGCAGTCGCAAGCCCAGGCGCGCTTCCAGGGCTCGCACCGTGTGGCTGAGCGCAGACTGCGAAACGCCAAGCTTGCCGGCGGCCTTGGTAAAGCTGCGCTCCTTGGCAACCGCGAGGAAGGCAAGAAGATCGTTGGCATTGTCGCGAAGCATTCATGAGTCCAGTTCATTTATCCATGCTGATTATAGTGGCTAATCAGACGGACATCTAACGGGTAGATTGGAGTTCTTCGGCAAAGCACAGGAAGATTCTTGGTGAAATCACTCGCAGCCGCCGCGCTCTCATTGTCCTTGTTAACGTTTGAAAGCAAAGGAGCCCAGCCCATGAATGGCACTCACTCCCTCAATGTCACCGTAACGCCCGCAGGCTCGCAGCCGTCCGCGGTCGGGCCCGCCGAGTACTTTACCGGCAAGGTTCGGGTCGATGCCCCATTCAAAGGCACCGACGGCGCTCGCATCGGCGGCGCCACGGTCACTTTCGAGCCCGGCGCGCGTACCGCCTGGCACACCCACCCGCTGGGCCAGACGCTGATCGTGACCGCAGGTGCCGGCTACGTGCAGCAGGAGGGCCAGGGCCGCCAGCTGATTCGCCCCGGTGATACCGTGTGGATTCCTCCCCAGGTGAAACACTGGCACGGCGCACGGCCCGATACTGGCATGAGCCATATCGCCATTGCCGAGGCACTGGACGGCAAGGTGGTGGATTGGCTGGAGCAGGTCAGCGATGCGGAGTACGGCCAGGCCCAGTGAGGCCAATGTCCAGCGTGCATTGGCAACAATCGCCCGTGCACCGAACGGCTGCTGACTGCAAACCCGACTTGCTATAAAATCGATGCCAAAGTGCCATGCCGTTCGACGCTCAGTCGACCACCGGACAGCGGCACGTCTTTGCTCTGACAGGGCACATCGATAGCAAAGGCGGGGAGCCTTGGTATGCCGCTCAGTCGCCAGGAGTTGGGGAGAAGTTTCGCGCGCCGTATCTACGGGCCGCGCTCGATAGGGTGCCTGCTCAGTGCGCTCTTCATCGGTGCAGTGTTGCTGGATCAGCCCGGCACGCCCACGTGGGTATGGGCAGCGATGTTGGCCAACCTCGTGGCCTGGCCAACCGGTGCGTACCTGCTCGCACGCAATGCCTCGGATCCCTTCGCTGCCGAACAGCGCAACCTCATGCTGGACGCCCTGTTCGCCGGCGGCTGGGCAGGGCTGATGGCGTTCAACCTGCTGCCGTCGGTGCTGCTGCTTGCCATGGTCGCCATGAACGCGATGGCCGCAGGCGGTTGGCGCCTGTTACGGGCCAGCGTTGCGCTGCAGGTTGTGGGTGTGCTTACGGCGCTGAGCCTGAATAGGTTCGAGTTGTCGATGGCGACCACGGCGCTGCAGCAACTGGCCTGTCTGCCGATGCTGATCATCTACCCGCTGATCGTGGCCCGCGCCAGCTACGGCGTTTCGGTGCAACTGGCAGTGCACAAGAAGGCCTTCAAACTCATCAGTAAACTGGACGGCATGACCCGCCTGCTCCATCACGCTTCGTGGAGGGAAAAGCTGGACGAAATCTTTCCTCGCTGCAGGAGGGGTGAGGTGACGGCGATGCTGGCCTTGATAGACATCGACAACTTCAAGCGCATCAACGATGAGCACGGTCATCTGGTGGGCGATGCCATCATCGGCCGCCTGGCCAACCTGCTGCGTTCAGGGCTGGGGACGTCTGCCGTGCCGGGACGCTACGGCGGCGACGAGTTCTGTTTGCTGCTGTTCGATGTCAGCGTCGCGGAAGCGACCCGGCAGTTGGACGACATTCGCCAACGATTCGCCTACTGGGCTGACCTGACCGTGCCCGTAGAAGTGACCCTGAGCATTGGCCTGGTGCCTTACTCCCATGAATATGCCAGCGAACGTGATTGGATAAAGGCCACGGACGAAGCACTGTACCGGGCCAAGCGCAGTGGCAAGAATCGGCTTTGTGTGCAGCCGTGGCCGGCCAGCGTTGAGGGCTGATGGCTGCAGCGGGGTCGTACCTACTCGGCCCCCACCGCAAACTCGGGAAGCACATACTCCTGCAGTTCCGCAATCACCTCCAGCGCCGGGCGCCGTGTTGGCTTGAGGTTCAAGGCAACATGGTTGACGCCGGCATCGCGTTGGCGCGCGAAGAAGGCCTTGAGGGCATGACGGCCGCCGCGCAGCACTCGACCGGTCTGCAACGGTGCGTTGGCATCGGTATCCAGGTCGAACATCGCGCCATAGCCGAACGGTACGAAACCACGCGACGCGGTCACTTCACGCCAGTGCGGCACCACCTCCGACATACGCTGGGCATCGCCATGCCAGATCCAGGCGTCGACGTGTTCGCCCAGCCACTCCAGGCTCTGGCCGGCACGGCCAATGGCGATGATGGGGATGCGTGACGCCGCAGGCTTGGGCACCAGGTCGATGTCGCCGCGCAGATGGCCGAAGTGTTCGGTTTTCAAACGCGGGAAGGATACCGAGGTCAGGGTCTTGATCAAGGCCACCGCTTCGCGATAGCGCTCCACGCGCGTGGCGAAGTCGACCCCGAAGGCGGGGTACTCGGTGGGCCGGTCACCGGACGCCATGCCGGCCAGAAAACGGCCGCCCAACAGTTGGTCGGCGGTGGTGATCTGCTTGGCGGTGATGACCGGCTCGCGCAGGGGCGTAACGAACCCGGCCGTGCCGATTGCGATCCGTTTAGTGAGCGCGGCCAGCCAGCCGGCGTACACCAGTGGGTCGAGCACCTGGCCGGTGTCGCCGAACGACGGGTCGTAGAAGGGTACATCGCGCAGCCACAAGGCTGCAGCGTCACTGCGATCCAGGCTTTGCACGATCTCGGCCTGGTCCGACAGGCCTGGAAAGGGGCTGTCGGGGTAGCCACTGGCCGGGGAAATGAAACCAATGGTCAATTGACCCTGTTGGAAGGTGCGGCTGAACGCGTCGTGGCCAGCCAGATCGTGTAGAGGTTTTTCCGGATTCATAGTGCCTGCCCAAGATCCAAGAGATACCACCAGTTTAACGCCGGGGTAGATGCCTTTTTCGGACCTTTCGGATCGACTGTGATGAATAACTTTCCCCAATCTACGGTGGAAATCGACCCAGGATGCAATGATGCCAAAAGGACATTACCCAGCCTGAAAAGTTCAAAACCTTTACAGAAATAAAAATATGTACAACTTTTTGTAAAGTTATTGGGGTTTCTACCGATAGGGACGTTTGACCGCGGAATGATTGCGGTCAGCCTCATGGGCCACGCAGAGCTCAGGCGTCCGAGAAATGGACCGTTCTCACCCCAAGACCCATTACGAACCGTCCCATTTCGGGCTGTGAGAATCTCATGAACATCCTTGCTCCTGCCGTAGCACTGGCCAACCGATTACGCTTTCCGACGAAGTTTGCGGTACTGGCAATCATCGTCCTGATTCCCCTGGCGCTGCTGGGCACCCGTTTCATCGTTCAAATCAACGAAAGCCTTGCCGTCATCCGTTCGGAGCAGGCAGGCCAGCGTTACCTGCTGGACGTCACGCCCATCCTGCGCTTGTCCATGATGCAGCGCGCCCTGAGCAATCGCCTGCTCAGCGGTGATTCGACTGCGCAAGCCGATGTACTGGCCAACCAGGCGAAGCTGGAGGACGCATTCTCGAAACTGGCCGCCACTGACCGCCAGTTCAACGAGCCGCTGGAAACCGGTGACCGCGTCCAGGATCTGCACGCAGCAGCCACGCGGTTGATGGCGCAGGCCAAGCCGGGCGCCGACCAGAGCGGCGTGTTCGACGCGTGGAACGACCAACTCACCGAGACGTTGAATTTTGTCTACTACGTGTCGGCCACGTCGGGGATGGTGCTGGATGAGGATTACGCATCGCTGTTCATGATCGACCAGAGCACCTTGCGCCTGCCCCGCCAGATCAACATCGTCGGGCAACTGCGTGGGCTCGCCAGCGGCCTGCGTGAAGGGCAGGTGTTGAGCCCGGCTACGCGCGGCGTGATCAAGTCGATGCTCAAGAACGAACTGCTGATCCACAAGGAACTGCAGCAAAGCCTGGCCTTGCTGCGTCGCCGTGAGCCCGCGCTCGCCGATCGGATCCAGGCACCGATCAACAGCGCTTTCGCAAGCCTCGAGGGCTTCCGTGCGGACCTCGACGCGGTGACGTCCTCGACCAGCGATACACTGGGCAACGTGCAGAACGTACCCGCCAAGGGCAATGCAGTGGTGGCTGAGTTGTACAAGGCCCAGGACACCCTGCAGGTGGAGTTGCTGAATCGGCTGGAACACCGTGTCGAGGAGAAGAATGCTCAACGCCAGTTCATCATTGGCATGTTCGCGCTCGTCGGCCTGCTGCTGGTGTACGTGTTCTGCGGCATCTACAGCGCCATGCGGCGTACCATTCAGGATGTGCTGTTGGCCACCCAGCTCATTGCCCAGGGCGACCTGAGCACGCGCGTCCAGGTCCGCGGCAAGGATGAAATGGCCGACGTAGGCAACAGCCTGAATCATATGGTGCAGGCCTTCAGTGGTTCTCTGGCTCAGGTCGAGCGCAGCTCGCAGTCGGTGTCTGACGCCGCCACGCGCATGGGTGTGTCCATCGACCGCGCCAAACGCTCGATGAACACCCAGCAAAGCGAAACCGAGCAGGTGGCCACGGCCATCAACGAAATGACCACCAGCGTTGCCGACGTCGCGCAGAACACCGAAGGTGCCGCCCACGCGGCCGAACAGGCCAGCCAGTCTTCCCATGCCGGGCTGGCGCAGATGCACGAAACCAAGGTCACCATCGAGGCCCTGGCCGACGAAGTGGAGCGCAGCGCGCAGAAGGTCTCGGCGCTTGCCCAGCACAGCCAGCAGATCGGTGGGGTCATCGAAGTGATCCGCAACATTGCCGACCAGACCAACCTGCTGGCCTTGAACGCCGCCATCGAAGCCGCCCGTGCGGGTGAGCAGGGCCGCGGCTTCGCGGTGGTCGCCGACGAGGTGCGGACCCTGGCATCGCGTACGCAAAACTCCACCGAAGAGATCCGCCGGATCATCCAGGAATTGCAATTGGCCACCGCGGCTGCCGTCGAGCAAATGAAGGCTGGCAAGCAGCGCGCGCAGGAATGCCTGCAGTCCGCGGATGCGGCCTCGACCAGCCTGGATGCCATCAGCGATGGCGTCGAGCAGATCGTCGGCATGAACACCCAGATCGCCAGCGCGGCCGTCCAGCAGCATGCCGTGTCGGAGGACATCAACCGCAACGTGACCGAGATTCGCAATGGCAGCCTGGCGTTGATGGAAGGTATCGAAGACAACGCCGTGACCGCAGAAGAGCTCTCGTTGCTGGCGACGGAGCTGCGCACCGTGGTGGCGCGGTTCAAGCTATAGGAAGGCGCGCCGGGGAGCGCCGATCAGTGCCCAGGGGCAGATCGGCGCGCTGTGGTCTATCAGCGCTGACGGTCGCAGTGCTACAGGGATGCAGCCAGCTTGGTGGCTGCATCCAGGGCGGCGTTGAAACTGGCCTCGGCCGTTGCGGCATCGCCCAGCGTCGCTTCCGACTCCACCGTGTCGATGGCTGGAATCCCCACCATGCGTGCCCAGGTTCTGAGGAATGCAACCTGATGGTCGTAATCCTCGGTGGGATAGTCCTCGCCCAGCACCACCCCGCGGGTGGCTAGCACCACCACCTTCTTGCCCTTGAGCAGACCGCACATGCCCTGTTCGTCGAAATCGAACAGCACGCCGCGTTGCGACACCGAGTCGATCAGGTGCTTGAGACGGTAGGGCACGCCGAAATTCCACATGGGCACACTGAAAACGATCACATCCGCACGATGGAAGCGCTCGCCCAAGGCGTGGATCTGCTTCCACACCGCCGCCTGCTCGGGAGTCATTTCCACGCCTTCGAGGTCGGCGTACTTGGCATTCAACGCAGGACCGTCGAAAGGCAGCAGATCGGTGGTCCACACATCCAGCACGTCGACGGTGGCGTCAGGCTGATGCGAAGCGACGGTTTCGAGGTAGCGTGCGGCCAGTTTCAGCGAGGCGGAACGCTCGCCACGCGGAGAGCTGGCAATGTGAAGAATATGCATACTGGGGTTTCCTTTGTGGCGCAGCTGCGCGGGGTTTCGATTTAGTCCTGTGCGCGAGCGCCGATGTTCAATTCTGCAACGCGTACCGTCGGCAATGCTCCAGGTACCCTTGCTCATGACTGCCCACCAGATGAACCACGCTGGACCATAGCCAGGACGGCGCGTCCAGCGTGTTCGAACGATTCGTCTGCAACTCGCGCATCCAGTCGGCCCTGGTCGAAAGGTCCATCTGCCGTGCGTGAGCGGCGCCCACGACCCTGGCCAGGTAACTCGCCGCGCGCATGGCTTCGGTTTCGCTCAACTGGTCGAGCTCAAGCTTCATGTCTTGGGGCAGCAGTTCACGAATGAAGAAGCCATGGTCGAGCATCCGCGTGGCCAGCATCCGATTGCCTAGGCCCGGAGACAGATGCCGGGCGCCTTCGACCACGCGCCGGCCGTTATCGCGCGGCATGCCTGCGCGCACCGTGCGCGGTGCTGCGGCAGCGACCGCTTCCTTGACGTCCAGGAGACACAGTTCCTGGTCATCGTCGTCGCCCACGCCGAGCAGCACGGCATAGCGCTTGAGGCCCAGGGAGCTGCAACCCTTGACCCAATAAGCCGAATCCAGCAACTCGACACTGTCACTCCCCGAGCGGCCCTTGAGGGACGTGACCAGGGCATGGATCTCGTCGGTGGCGCACAAGGTCTTGATGGCGCTGCGCTCGGTTTTGGAGAGCGCCCAGAAATGCTTGCCCAACGGAATCGTCGGACGCATGTCTTCGATGCGTTCCTGCGCCAGATGCTTCCACGTACGCTGCACAGCGCTGCGCATGCCAGCCTTGACCTGCGCGGGACGCTGCGGCTGTTCTTCCTGGTTGTTCTCGAAGGCTTGCTCGTAGCCCACCATCATCTCTTCGAGCATGCGCGCGGTGGCCACGCCGGGCAGGTCCGAGCCGCGAGCGGCGGTCGCCAGCGACAAGCCGAGCCGGACCAGGTCGTGGACAGGGTTGCCGATCACCGTCTGGTCCAGGTCGCGGATATGGATGTCGATGCGACCCTTCAAATCGCCGGTCGGCCCGAGGTTGCCGGCGTGACAGTCGCCACAGATCCACACCGGCGGCCCACTGGGCAAGCGCCGACCGGACTGGGACTGCAGCCATTCATAGAATTGCACGGTGCTGCCGCGCACATAGGCATGCGCGGATCGGGCCATCTTCAAATTGCGCAGTTGCTCGAGGGGTTCCAGGCGTGCGGCAGGACGGGGCGTTTTCATGGAATAGTCTTTGGGGGAAAGACTATGGAGTGGTTATCCGAGGTGCATGTTTCAAAATGTTTCTAGTTTTTTCTCCGGGCAAAACACGACGAGAGGAGCATATGGCTTTGGCAGGCGCTGAACTGTTCGATGCCGGCAGGTAGCGGGCCACCGGCGCAGATGGGTGCAGGGTTCATCCAATACACGTGGGCTTGGGTTCCTCGATGAATACATCTGGCTTGGTATGGAAGCGCTGTGCTAGCGCATAGGCCATCTTGTGGCTGATGGGGCGCGTCCCGGCCAGCACCTTGGACACCACATGCTTATCGCCAATTTCGGGCAAATCCGAACCGGTAAGCCCCAGCATCTCCATGAAGTCACGCAACAGCTGCACGGCAGTGCTGGTGGGTTTCAAATGGGCGTTGATGGCCTCGAATTGCTGCGAATCACGCTCGTAATCAAGAAGCGCATCTTCGAGCTCGACCAGTACCTGCTCTTCATACTTGTTCAGGGTATGGCCATCAGTCAGCTCGTCGAGCAGCGCAGACGCACGCGCGTATTCGGCGGGGCTATGGATGCCGCCAACGAACGACTCACGTAGCTGCTCAACCAATACTTGAAGGCTTTCCAAGGCAGCACGGATGCTTTGAGGATCTTGAAGTACGGTGGTCATGGTTTCGCCCCCTGGTTGTTTCTGGCATACCAGTCATTTGCAGCGTCATATTCAGCATGGGTATAGATGTGTTTGACGTACAGCTTTTGTCGCTTGTAATTGACGCCTGCGATCAATCTCAATTTGTTGCCGCCGATATCGATCACAACCCACCCCACCTGTGCCCGGGGCTTGAATAGATCCAACCGGCTCCCAAACAGGTCTGCCAGATCGTTGTAACAGCTGGGTTCCAATGCACACAGAATTCGATAGCAGGCTTTGAGGGCAGTGGCGCAGGTAGGGTGCCTACGGCATGCGTCGTCAAATCGATCCTTCTTCAGAACATCCATATGTTTTCCTGGCGTTTATCGTCATGATACGCCAGTTGTCATTTTTGGCAACCTCAAGCCGGCCGTAGCAGTGATGTGCAAGCTAGGGCCCCAAGCATTTGCATGTCAGCCATCAATTCTATGACGAGCCAAGTCGGAACTGCTCTCAACGCGGCCCGGACCGTGGCCGCTTTTGCCCAGCACTGTTCGCTTCGGGAACTGCACAACTGCCGTTCCTGCAGCGGGCACTGCCGTCCGGGTGGGGCAGCCAGGCCAGATGCGGACGCCAGCGGCAGAACAGGCGATAGCCAACGTTCAACAGCGGTCTTGCCCAGCGCCAGGACAACGGCGCGGCCCAGACGCCGAGGCCCGCGGCGCGCCAGCTCCAGAGGGTCGCGTCCAGGCCGGTGACCCATGTTCCATCGCTGAACCGGGCATGAAGCAACGACTCCATGTGCGCGTGGGTGAAGCCCAAGGATTGAGCGTCGAACGCCGGATCGCTGATATCGGTGAAATGCAGGCGTGCGGGCAAGGCACGCGCCCTCAGAACCTTGATTTCGTGGGCGCAGAGGGGGCAGTCACCGTCGAAGTAGAGGGTCAGCGGCCACTTTATGCTGTCATGCATCGATGAGTGTCCTGGGTGGGTGTGCGAATGAAATGTCTGAAATCGAGCGAGGTGTGCTTGATTGGAATAGACACCCGGTTGTCCCTTTCACTCGTTTTTTTTCGTTAGCGCGCAGATTGTTTCGCGCAAAAGCGCGTTCGATCAGCGCCCAAGCGCCTTGCCCCACCCCTGATCCTTTGCGTGGCGCCAATCGCGGTCTTCCTTGCTGTCGATGCCGACATGCCGTTGGAAGTCAGCGATGGCGCTGGCTTGGCATTGCCGGAAGCCGTCGTCCCAGCCGGTGGCGTATTGACGATCCGAAAGGTACACAGGCACGTTCTTGCGAAAATCGCCCAAGGCTTGCGCGGCGTGCCGACCACTGCCGCAGCCGTCCTCGAAGCCGCTGGCGAAGGGGGCAGGGTAGCCCTCGGCCAATAGCCGCTCCCGGGTCGTTTGGCAGGCGCTCAACACTACTGCCGATAAGGCTAGGCTCAGCAGCATCCCAGTTCGTCTACCAGGTCTCCACAGGGCGTTCATCGCCGGTACCCGTCGGGCACCAGGGCCGCAGCCGGCACAGGTGAAGGCTGTGTCGAGGGGCGGTAGAGAATCCAGCGATAACACAGCACGCAAATGACCCAATCGATCAGCAGCGTCCAGATGTTGTGCGAAAGGAAGTGCGCACCTTGCGCCATTCGCCCCAGCGAAAAGACCGATCCCAGTGTCAGCGCAACCGCCAGTGCGATTCGCGCAGTGCGTGGGCGACGATCGCGCCAGAAAAAGAACAAGGCGAGCAGTGAGAAGCCGCTCGACGCATGGCCGCCGGGCCAGCACAGACCAGGCTTTTCCGTTGCGGCGCGGGGGCTGAGCAACGGTGTATAGGTTTCCTGGCCGCCGAACTCTTTCAGGCTCCAGGGGCAATGCACGGCTGTGAGCACCTTGAGCGGCGTCACCACCGACGTAGTCAGCGCCATCGCCAGCACCACATACCCCAGTGGTCGACGCCATTGGCGCAGGCGCGTGGCCCACAGACTTGCCACGAAACCTGCAAGTGCAAGTACGGCAAAGGCGATCACCGCCTGCTTGGCGCGATCATGCAGAATGTTTTCCAGCCAGTAGCTCTGGCGTCCGATGAAGCCAACCCCCGGCACGTAGAAGATCTGCGCCAGGGCGAAGTCGAGGGCGGGCGGATACAGCCACAGCATCGTTGCCATCAGCACGAGCGGAATGCCCAGCGCCAATCGAAAGTCAAAATGCCGGGACGCAGCAACAGGTAATGCGATAGCCATGACAGGCTCCGATCCAATGATGAAGAACAGGTGAAAGTTACGTGGGGAAGTAACGACGACGGCCTGCCATCAATGATCCATTGGCCGCTTGCGTTACGAGCGACGATAAGTTTGCGCCGTTCAGAACGAAGTGAACGAACTGTGAAAAATACGTGGAAAGTAGTGCTCGCCTCGGCTCAAGGAAGCGATCGCATTGCTGTGTTCCAGCGCATGCCTCGAAACGGACTCGCAACGAGCTTTTCCTCGCGAATCTTTCACGAAAATTTGAATTATCCGCGTCTAGAGTCCGCGCCATCGACAACCGTAGCACGGCGCACGGCTCGCTTCTTTGCCCGACGGCAGACTCCCATGTTCAAACTCAAACCTGTACGCCCGGAAACCGCGACGGTGCTTGCCAGTGTATTTCTGCTGGTGGTGTTCAATGTGCCCCTCTGGCAGCATCTGGCTGCAATTACCGGGGAGGGTGGCGCTGGAACACAACTTGCTCTTGCGTTTGCCATCATGCTGTTGGGCGTGTTCAATATCGTCCTGACGATAGTGGCGTTTCCAATCATATTCAAACCGGTATTGACGGTGCTGTTTCTTACCAGTGCTAGTGTCACCTACTTCATGAGTCACTACGGTGTGCTCATGGACGTTGGCATGCTTCGCAATCTGGTGGAAACCAATATCACCGAAGTACAAGGCTTGTTGTCTCCGATGCTCTGGATCTATGTTTTGCTGTTGGGCGTATTGCCGTCGGTGCTGTTGTGGAAAACGCCCATCGCCTACCGCAAAGTGCATCGCCAGTTGGTCAGCAAGGCACTGGTCGGCGCGGGCTCTGCGGCGGTCATTGCCGTGGTCGCGCTGGTGGACTATCAGGGGCTGTCGTCACTGTTGCGCAATCATCACGAGTTGCGCCTGATGGTGGTGCCGAGCAATTACATCGGTGCCTCGATCGCCTATGCACGCGAACAAGTGTCCACGGCACGACAGCCATTCCGGGCCATCGGCGAAGACGCCGTGCGAGCCGTCAACGTGGCCAGCAATGCGCCCAAGTCACTGACGGTACTGGTGGTAGGGGAAAGTGCGCGCGCCGAGAACTTCGGCATCCTGGGTTACGAGCGCGAGACCACGCCGCAACTTGCCCAGGAACAAGGGCTGGTGGCCTTTACCGACATGCACTCCTGCGGCACCGAAACGGCTGTCTCTGTGCCATGCATGTTCTCCAACATGGGCCGCAAGCAGTACAAGGCGGACATCGCGAAAAACCAGGAAGGCCTGCTGGACGTGCTCAAACGCGCGGGGCTGGATGTGGTGTGGTGGGACAACCAGTCTGGCTGCAAGGGGACGTGCGACCGGGTCACTTTGCTGGACGTCAGCCATGACAGAGATCCCGCATTGTGCGCGGACAACGAGTGCGGGGATGAAATTCTGCTGCAAGGTCTGCAGGCCTTCATTGACCATTTGAGCAAAGATACCGTTCTGGTATTGCACCAGATGGGCAGCCACGGGCCCGAATATTTCAAGCGTTACCCCAAGGCGTTCGAGAAATTCACGCCGGTGTGCAAAAGCAATGCGCTGGATGCGTGCAGCAGAGAGAGTATCGTCAACGGCTATGACAACACCTTGCTGTACACCGATCACGTGCTGGCTCGGCTCATCGATGTACTGCGCAGCAACCAGGATCATCTGGCCACCGCAATGATCTATCTGTCGGATCATGGCGAGTCGCTGGGCGAGTACAACCTGTTCCTGCATGGCACGCCTTACATGCTTGCCCCCGATCAGCAGAAACACGTGCCGCTGCTGGTATGGCTTTCCGAAAGTTATCAGCGCGCGCTCACGGTCGACAGCCGCTGCCTGCAGCAGACGCGTCATGAACCGCTGAGCCAGGACAATCTGTTTCACTCGGTGCTAGGCTTGCTGCATGTGCAGACCCGTGTCTACGACACCGGGTTGGATATGTTCGCCAGTTGCAGGGGGATCAACGGGCATGCGGCTGACGCGGCGAAACAACTGGCGGCCGGCCGCTGAGCGGGTGACCTTTTCCGTTGTTCCGCCTGACATCACAAAGAGGGTTCCATGCGCATACTGGTTATCGAAGATCACGCCGATATCCTCGCCAACATCTCCGAGTATTTCACGCTCAAGGGCTGTGAAGTTACCGGGGCGCTGGATGGCGTCACTGGGCTGCACCTGGCGATGACCGGCAACTTCGACGCCATCATTCTGGATGTGATGCTGCCCGGCATGGACGGCAATCGGGTCTGCCACAAGCTGCGCTCGGTCTCCAGGCAGAACACGCCCATCCTGATGCTCACTGCCCGTGACGAATTGGAAGACCGCTTGACCGGCTTCAGCGTCGGTGCCGACGACTACATCATCAAGCCCTTCGCGTTGTCCGAACTGTTCGCTCGCGTGGAGACGGTGAGTCGACGATCGACAGGCGTTCGGAAGAACGTGCTCCAGGTCCATGACCTGACCTTCGACCTGGATTCGCTGGAGGTGAAGCGGGCGGGCAAGCTGCTCAAACTCAACCCCACCACCCTCGTGCTGCTGGAGTTGCTGATGCGCAAAAGCCCCGCGATAGTGAAGCGTCGCGAGTTCGAACTGGCGCTATGGGGCCAGGAAACGCACGACTCCGACAGCCTGCGAACGGGCATCTACATGTTGCGCAGAACCATTGACAAAACCTTCGATGTACCCCTGCTGCATACCGTGCACAGCATGGGCTACAAGCTTCAGGCGCCGTCCGGTGGCGAGGCGTCGATCGACCGGTACTGACCCCGGCCCAGGCCTCGCGGCTCCAGGCTCAGGCGAGTTCTAGCGCCTTCAGCATCTGCACCAGGCGCTCTTTGGACTGCCGGTCGAGCCCCTTGAGGGGAAGAGGCAGGCAATTGGCTGCTGCCTGGCCCATGATCTCGGCTGCGGCAGCGATGACCCGGACACTGCCATATTCACGGAACATTGCCCACAGCGGTTCAAGCCCTGCCGACAGTTCGACGGCGCGGCCCGAGTGTGCACCCTTCGTTGCCTCGATGAGCGCCAGCGCAGTTCGCGGAAACAGTCCGCCCAGCACGGAGTACCACAGCTCGCACCCTGCATTGAGGCCAGTCACTGCAAAGGCATCGCCACTGATGCCTATACTGACGTGGGCAGGGATGCTCGCCCGCAGGCGCGCCACCCGGGCCGAGGCTTGCGCTGGATCCAGGTTCATGCCGGGGATCTTGATCGAGGCGACATTCGGCAGAGCTGCAATGCGCCCGTGCAGCTCGTCCGTGAACTCGAAGTGCGTGGTGCCGGGGTTGTCGTAGACCACCAACGGCACCGAAACGTGGTGGGCGAGGGTTTCGTAGAACTCGAATACTTCATCGGCACCAAGCTTCTGGTAACTCACCGGTGGCAGCAACAGCGCGCAGGCCCCAGCGGCCTGCGCATCCTCCGCCAGCAGCAGCACATCTCGCGTGGCGACCGAGCCGATCCCGACGATAACGGGCACCTCACCGGCCACGCTGACGGCAAGCTGCGTCGCGAGGCGTCGTTCTTCCCGGTTCAGGTATGCGTAGCTTCCCGTCGAGCCGAGAACGCCGATGGAATCGACCTTTGCCGACGACAGGTTTTCAATCAACCCGGCGAAGGCCGTTTCGTCGACGACACCGTCACGCAGCGGGGTCAAAGGGAATGCGCTCAAACCTGTGAACATGAAAGAACTCCTCATTTTCGGACGAAATACGCAGGTTTGCATCGGCGACCGGCGTTGCTATAGGGTACCTGAGTACATTGCCAGCGACGCAACAGAGTGGGGCCCCTTTATGTCGTTCGATATTCACCATCTGCTTCTGGTGTTCGTCACCTACATTGTCGGCGCAGCGAGCCCGGGGCCCAGCAACATGCGAATCATGAGCGTCGCGATGCACCAAGGCAGACGCCCGGCGTTGGTGCTGGCGGCAGGCGTCATCAGTGGTTCGTTCTTCTGGGGTTCCATGGCTGCTACGGGTGTCTCGGCAGTGCTCGTGCAATACGCCGGCGCGCTGTTCATTCTGAAGATGGCAGGCGGCGCCTATCTGCTTTTTCTGGCCAGCAAGGCCTGCCGTTCCGCGCTCACGTCCAATCAACGCTTTGCCGATGAGTTGGCATCTTCACCGAAGGCATCCTGGCCGAGTCTGTATCGTCGGGGCTTACTGATGCACCTTACCAATCCGAAAGCCCTCCTGAGCTGGATCGCTACGATGACCCTGGGCTTGGGCCCAGGCGCGACGAGCTCGACCGTGGCGATCATCCTGGCGGGTTGCGCCGTACTTAGCGTGACCATTTTTGGCGGTTATGCACTGGTCTTCTCTACGGCCCCAATGGTGCGTGCCTATGGAAAGGCGCGCCGTTGGATCGAGGGCACCTTGGCGATGGTCTTTGCCGCAGCCGGCTTGAAACTCCTGTTCGCCAGGCCCTGATCCGCTGCAGGCCCTGATCGCGCTCGTTTCGCTATCGTCGTGAGCCATATCCGATAGGCGCCGACCTGCCCCATGCTCAAGATTCCTGCCGGCGGGCCGATGATGGTTGTCATCAACCCCCGATCGCAATGGAATCCTGCATGATCATCCGACGCCTCAATCTCGCCCCTCGGGCGATCGCTTTCTTCTCGGCCGTAGTCGCGGTCGTGATCCTTCTGGGCAGTATCTCCATCGTTCAGATGAACAAGCTCTACCAGGCCGAGCAGGACGTGGAAACCAACTGGATGCTCGGCATTCGCGATGCGGGTCAGATGAACAGCGGACTGCTCAGGTTGCGGCTCGAAAGCATGCGCGGTGCCACCACCACCGATGCCGCGCTTCGTGAACAGACGATTGCTGCGTTTCCGGGCTATCGCCGTACTTTTCAGGAAACCATCAAGCACTACGAAAGCACCGTTGCGAGCGACGATGACCGTAAACTTTACGAATCCATACGCTCCGATGCGGCAACGTATGACCAACTGCTGGGTCAGCTGGAACCTATGCTGCGTGCTGCCGACACCACTGCGGCAACTGCCTTGATCAACACGGCCATTCGTCCGTTGACCAATACCCTCGAAGGCAAGGTCAACCAGCTCATGGCGCTGAACGACCGCGGTGCCACGGATGCCGGCGATGCGGCGCTGGCGACGTTCGAGTCGGGACGCAACTGGGTCATCGGGCTGATGGCTGCGGCCGTGCTGGCTACCATCCTGCTCGCTGCGCTATTGATCCGCAGCATCACCCAGCCGATCAAGGAGGCCGTGCAGATCGCCCAGCGCATCGCGCGCAAGGACCTGACCGAAACGATCGTCGTGGTCGGGCAGGACGAGGCCGCCAGCATGCTCACCGCGTTGGCCCAGATGCAGGCCAACCTGCGCCAGACCATCGCGCACATTTCCGACAGTTCCAGCCAGTTGGCTGCCGCCTCGGAAGAGATGAGCGCCGTGACCGAGGAATCCAGCCGCGGTCTGGCGCGCCAGAACGACGAGGTCAATCAGGCTGCCAGCGCCGTCACCCAGATGAGCTCGGCCGTCGATGAGGTGGCACGCAATGCGGCAGAGGCCGCCGACGCGTCGGCAACCACCCAGTCCCTGGCCAGGGATGGGCTGGGCAAGGTCGAGCAGACCCTCACCGCCATTCAGGCACTGGCCACCAACGTGGGCAGCACCAGCACCCAGGTCAAGCAGCTGTCGTCACGGGCGCGGGAGATCAATACGGTGGTCGAGGTGATTCGCGCCATCGCCGAACAGACCAACCTGCTGGCATTGAACGCGGCCATCGAAGCGGCCCGCGCCGGAGAGCAGGGTCGAGGCTTCGCCGTGGTGGCGGATGAAGTGCGCGCCCTCGCTCACCGTACGCAGCAGTCGACCCAGGAAATCGAAAAGATGATCGGCTCCATGCAGACCGATTCGGTGCAGGCCGTGCAAGCCATGGAGCAGAGTCAGCAGATGGCCAGCGATTCGTCGGCCGTGGCGCAGCACGCCAGCGCATCGCTCAGTCAGATATCGGCATCGATCAACCTCATCAGCGAACGCAATACCGTAATCGCCACTGCAGCCGAGGAGCAGGCACAGGTGGCGCGGGAAATCGACCGCAACATCACCAGCATTCGCGACCTTTCGATCCAGAGCGCAGCCGGCGCCACGCAAACGGCCACTGCCAGCGGAGAAGTGTCGCGGCTGGCGGTCGGGCTGACCGCATTGGTCGGGGCGTTCGCGATCTGACCATGGCCGAGTGGGAGCCGCGCAACCGTAGCGTCAGCGATTGTTGCGCAGAATCGAGAAGTTCAGCGCCGCGGCCACGCAGAGCCAGGCCAGGTAGGGGAACAGAATCAGCCCGGTGATGACGTCCAGGCGCATTGCCAGGGCAACCATGGCGGCGGTCACCAGCCACAAGACCACGATGATCACCATCCCGGCGAGCAGGCGATGGGCGCCGAAGAATACCGGCGTCCACAGGGTATTCAGGGCGATCTGCGCGGCCCACAGCGCCAGTACCGTCTCGCTGCCCGGCAGTTGGGTCAGCCGATAGCCCGCCCACGCCAGCAGCAGGTAGATGACCGTCCAGGCCACGGGAAACGCCCAGTTGGGCGGGGTGAAACGCGGCTTGACCAGCGAGGCGTACCATTCGCCGGGCTTGAAGATGACACCGGTGCTGGCTGCGGCGGCGCAGGCCAGCAGAAAGATGAAGAAAACCATGATGAGTCCTTGTGCAAGGGCAGGGGGGCGCTGCAATAGCGAGATGTGCTATCAAGCTGACGCCTGAACCACGGAAAAGTTTGCGCGAGCGTGCAGCGCGTTCAGCCTTCCTCCCGCTGTCCTGCCGGGCCAACCGCAGCGCTCAGGTGACCAATGGGACGCAGCGGCACGAATCGAACCCCAGCTGAAATTGTGCAAGGCAGCCCTGATCATTGTGGTAGGTTTCGATGATTCCCTGCTGCCAAGCTGTCCAATCGACCCTGCGTTTCAGTCCGGAGAATCACCATGTCCCAGAGCAACGTTTCCAAGGTGCCGCGTCAGACCTTGACCGAACAAGTCCTGCAGGCCAAGGCCACGCACAATCTGACCTGGGCGGCGCTGTCCGAGGGGACCGGCCTGAGTACGGTGTATGTGACGGCCGCGCTGCTGGGCCAACACCCGCTGCCGCAGGCGGTTGCCGAAGTGGTGGCCGAGCGTCTGGGCCTCGACGCGCAAGCGGTCGTTCAGTTGCAGACCATACCGTTGCGCGGCAACGCCGAAGACGTGTCCAACGACCCGACCATCTATCGCTTTCACGAAATGGTCCAGGTCTACGGCACTACCTTGAAGGCTCTGGTGCATGAGCAATTCGGCGACGGCATCATCAGTGCGATCAACTTCAAACTCGACATCAAGAAAGTCGAAGATCCCGAAGGCGGATCGCGTGCTGTGATCACCCTGGACGGCAAGTTCCTGCCCTACAAGCCTTTCTAGGATCCTCGCCATGAACCAGGAAAACCGCCCACCGTTGCCACCTTTCACCGTCGAAACCGCCATTCGGAAAGTGCGTGGTGCCGAAGATGGCTGGAACACCCGGGACGCCGCCAGAGTGGCGCTGGCCTATACCCACGACACCTACTGGCGCAACCGCAGCGAGTTCATCGAAGGTCGAGCCCAGGCCCAGGCGTTTCTCGAGCGCAAGTGGCGCAAGGAGTTGGACTACCGCCTGATCAAGGAGCTGTGGGCCTTCGCCGACAACCGCATTGCCGTGCGTTACGCCTACGAGTGGCATGACGATTCGGGCAACTGGTTTCGCTCCTACGGCAACGAGAACTGGGAGTTCGCCGCCAACGGACTCATGCACCGGCGCTTCGCCTGCATCAACGACCTGCCGATTGCCGAGTCCGAACGCAAGTACCACTGGCCCTTGGGGCGGCGCCCCGACGATCACCCAGGGTTGAGTGATCTGGGGCTTTGAGGGCGCGCTGACGGCCATCGTCAGCGCAAGTGCTCAGGCCAGTTTGCCGCGCGACACGCCCGTTTGTTCCGAGGCCGCCACGCGTGCGGCGGCTTCGGCATCGACCGTGCGCAACGACTTGCCACGGGTTTCACGGGTCAGGCTGACGGCGACGATGGAGATTACCGCAGCCCCGACCAGGTACCAGGCGATGGGCGTGGAGCTGTTGTATTTGTTCAGCAGAGTGATTGCGATCAACGGCGCCAGCGAGCCGGCGAAGATCGGCGCCACCTGATAACACAGCGACAGCGCTGTGTAGCGCACATGGGTCGGGAACATCTCGGCCATGAGTGCCGAGTAGGGCGCATAGGTCATGGATTCGATGGCCAGGCCCAGAGTGATGGCCGCCATGATCAGCCAGTTGTTGCCGGTGTCCATCATCGGGAAGCCGACGAAACCCCAGAACGCCGTCAGTACCGCGCCGGTCAGGTACACCGGTTTGCGGCCGACCAGGTCGGAGAGGTAGCCCATCAGCGGAATCATGAAGAAGTGCAGGAAGTGCGCGCCGAACATCAGCAGCAGAATCTGCGAGGTGTCCTTGTGAACCACCAGCTTGAGGTAGGTGATGGAAAAGGTCACCACCGTGTAATACAGAATGTTCTCGGCAAACCGCGCGCCGATTCCCACCAACACTGAACGCCAGTGATGGCGCAGTACTTCGACCACACCCAGCTGTTCGGATTGAATCGATGCCTGGCGCGCCTGGGCTTCCTTGAAGATAGGCGCATCGTCGACGCTGCTGCGGATCCAGTAGCCGATCAGCACCACAATGGCCGACAGCCAGAACGCCACGCGCCAGCCCCAGGCCAGGAACTGCTCCTCGGAAAGCCCGGTGGACAGCCCCAGCAAGGCGACGGTAGCGATCAGGTTGCCCGCCGGCACGCCTGCTTGTGGCCAGCTGGCCCAGAAGCCGCGACGGTTGTCTGGGCAGTGCTCGGACACCAGCAGGATGGCACCGCCCCATTCGCCGCCGAACGCGAAGCCCTGGATCAGCCGCAGCAGCACCAGCAGCACCGGGGCCGCGTAGCCGATGGTGGCGAAACCTGGCAGGCAGCCCATCAGGAAGGTGGTGATGCCCACCACTACCAGGCTCAGTTGCAGCAGGCGCTTGCGGCCGAACTTGTCGCCGTAGTGGCCGAACACCAACCCGCCCAGGGGGCGGGCCAGAAAGCCCACTGCGTAGAGCGCGAAGGCAGCAATGATGCCGTCGATGGGGCTATCGGTCTGGCGAAAGAACAGCTGGCCGAACACCAGCGCGGAGGCCGTTCCGTACAGGAAGAATTCGTACCATTCGGCGACGGTTCCGGCCATGGCGGCCGCCACGACGCGTTTGAGTCCCGCTGGGGTGGTCGCGTTGGAAGAAGTGGACATGATCAGGCTTCCTGGAGTGGCAATGACAGGTACCCGGGCCTGGCGGATGCGCCTGGCCCGGTCGTGATTCAAAGACCGACGTCGGGCAGGGTGGGGCGGTTGGCCAGGGCCTTGGCCATGATGCGTTCGACGAACAGACGGTCTTCATCCGGCAGGGCCAGGCGCGGTGGGCGAGTGAGGGCGCTGCCGCGGCCCATGATCGCTTCGCACAGCTTGATGCACTGCACCAGGTCCGCCCGGGCGTCCAGGTGGAGGATCGGCATCAGCCACCGGTAGATTTCCATGGCTTCGGCAAAGCGTCCGGCCTTGGCCAGGCGGAAGATGGTTTCGCCTTCCTGTGGGAAAACGTTGGACATGCCCGACACCCAGCCTTCGGCGCCCACTGCGATGCTTTCCAGGACGACGTCGTCGAGGCCGGCGAACAGCACGAAGCGGTCGCCCACTTCGTTGCGCACGTCGATGAAACGCCGGGTATCGCCGGAGGAGTCCTTGAAGCACACCACGTTGTCGCAGTCGGCCAGGGAAATGAGGATCTCGGCGGTGACATCGTTCTTGTAGATGGGCGGGTTGTTGTAGACCATCAACGGCACGTCGGCGTGCTTGGCCACGTAACGGAAGTGCTCGGCGGTCTCGAAAGGCTTGGAGCCGTAGACCAGTGCCGGCATCAGCATGACGCCGTCCACGCCGGCCTTGCGTACGGCATTGGCGGTTTTCGCGGCAGCGACACTGGTGAATTCCGCCACCCCGCAGATGACCGGCACGCGCCCACCGGAGGCGTCGACGGCCACTTCGGTGACAGCGATCTTCTCTTCGGCGGTCAACGAGGTGTTTTCACCTACCGAGCCGCAGACCACCAGGCCTGACACGCCGTCGCGAATCACATTGGAAATCACCTGATGAGTCTTTTCCAGGTTGATGGAAAAGTCATCGTTGAATTGAGTGGTAACAGCCGGGAATACGCCACTCCAGTTGATGCGCTTGCTCATTCGATTTGCTCCGCTGATTAATGGTATTTCGTATACGCTTTGAGTCGTACATTGTTTGAAAAGGGTGATGCGGTTCCAGCCATGTTGTCGCGAGTAAGCGATGTGCCCGCTCGTGTATCGGTAGCGCCTATTTGACCGACTTCAGGAACGCGGCCGTTTCCGGCTGCAAGGGGTTGCCGATGACCTGGTCCGGGCTGCCGATCTCATGCACCAGGCCGTTGCGGAAAAACGCCACGCGATCGGACACATCGCGGGCGAAACGAATCTCGTGGGTCACCAGCACCATGGTCATGCCGTCTTCGGCGAGCATGCGCATGGTGTCGAGCACTTCGCCCACGAGTTGCGGATCGAGCGCCGAGGTGGCTTCGTCGAACAGCATGTAGTCCGGTGACATGGCCAGCGCTCGGGCAATCGCCATGCGCTGCTGCTGGCCGCCCGAGAGCTTGCCGGGAAAGGTATTGAATTTGTCGCTCAGGCCGACATGGGTCAACTGCTGCACGGCCAGCGCCTCGGCCTGCTCCTTGCTCTTGCCCAGTACCTTGCGTGGCGCCAGCATGACGTTTTCCAGCACGGTGAGGTGGGGAAAGGCATTCCATTGCTGGAACACGATGCCGATTCGCTGGCGCAGCTGGTTGAGGTTTGTGCTGCTGCCGTGGACCTCGACCCCGTCGACTCGAATGCTGCCCTTCTGGATCGGCTCCAGGCCATTGATGCACATCAGCAAGGTGGATTTTCCCGAACCCGAGCCGCCGATGATCGACACCACCTCGCCCTTGCTCACCGTCAGGCTGACGCCCTTGATGACCTCCAGTTCGCCGAAGGATTTGTGTACGTTGTCGATCTCAATCATTTTCCTGCCACCTTCTTTCCAGACGAGCGCCCAGGCGAGCGACCACCAGGCTCATGACGTAGTAGATGAGCCCGGCGATGCACAGCACCAGCAGCGGCTCCTGTATGCGCGTGACGATGGTCTGCGACGCGCGCAGCAGTTCGACGATACCGATCCACATCACCAGCGCGGTGTCCTTCATGACGCCAAGCACCAGGTTGAGCCAGCCGGGGAAGGCGACCCGGGTGGCCATCGGCAGGACGATGTAGCGCAGGTCTTGCCAATAGCTCAGGCCGAGCGAGCGGCTGGCCCGGCGCACCGATGGCGACACGGCAAGCACCCCGCTGCGGACGATCTCGGTGAAGTACGCCGCCGCGTAGACGCCCAGCACGATGCAGCCGACGCTGAACGCGCTGATGTTCAATCCGACGATGCTCTTGAGCGAATTGAGCAGTACGAACTGGATCAGCAACGGCACGCTGCGGAACACGTCCAGCACCCACGCCAGCGGCAGGCTGGCGCGCGGTGCGAGGGCCCGCAGCAGGCCGCACAGCAAGCCGCCGAAGGAGCCCGCCAGGATTGCCCAGAATGTCAGTTGCAGGGTGACCCAGGCGCCATCGAGCATGTAC
This sequence comes from Pseudomonas sp. CFBP 13710, assembly GCF_014842235.1. NCBI lineage: Bacteria > Pseudomonadati > Pseudomonadota > Gammaproteobacteria > Pseudomonadales > Pseudomonadaceae > Pseudomonas > Pseudomonas sp. CFBP 13710. Next base: position 63,157 of record NZ_JACYVJ010000001.1, read on the forward strand.
AGGAGGTCTGTCGCGGTGAGGCTGGTGGAAAACATGCGCCGCTCCTCAGTAGCGAAACAGACGCCAGCTCAACAGCCGGGCGAGGCCGACGATCAGCTTGGCGATCAGGTAATAGAGCACCGCGGCCATCGCGAAATATTCGAAGGTGCGGAAGGTCTTCACGTTGTAGTCCTGGGTGACGCCGGTGAGGTCGTCGTTGAGCCCGACCACCACACCCAGGGACGTCATCAGCACCGCCCAGACCATCTGGTTGCTCAGCGGGTAGAACACCACGCGCAACAGTTGCGGAACGATGATCATGCGGTAGGCCTGGAAGGCACTCATGCCCAGCGAGCGCGCGGCGCGCATCTGGGTGTCCGGCACCGCCTTGAGACCGCCGCGGAAATTTTCCGCCAGGTAGCCGGCGTTGTTGAAGGTGATGCCGGCCAGCAGTGCCAGCCAGGAGCTGACGTGCAGGCCCAGCGAGCCGAGGCCGAAGTACAGGATGTAGATCTGGAACAGCGACGGGGTGTTGCGCGCAATCGACACCCAGCCGTCGCCGATGCCGCGCAGCGCCCGGCCGCGGAACGTCCGTTCGGAGCCTGCACGCATCACGGTCAGAAGCAGGGCAATGAGCACGCCGAAAATCATCGACAGCGCCGCGGTTTCGAACGTCACCCACGCGCCTTGCAGCATGTCGGGCAGGGCGCGCCACGCAGCCCGCCATTGGAAGGTGTAGTCAAACATGCTCCGCGCCCTCCGCTGCACAGGTGGCCAGCCAGGCGGGCGGTCGAGCGCTGGTGGCGCCGCTGCACGCGCTGTCGACACAGGTGCCGAGGCTGGCGAAATGAACGCTGCGCCCGACCAGGCCGGGCGCGTAGTGGGCGTACTTGCCCGAGTTGGTCATCAGGCTGCGCACACCCACGGGAATGACCGGTTCGCCCAGCATGCACCAACAGGTGTCGGTGATCAGCGTGGCGCCGAAGGCCTCGAGCACGGCCACATGACCCGCCGCCCGTGCCTGTTCCAGCACCGCTCGGCCACAGGTGATGGCCAGTACCACGTCCGGGTGCCTGCGCAGGCCGCGGCAGAGCTCGGCCAGGCGGGCGAATTCGGTCAGGGAGAAGTGCGGGTTGCCCAGGGACACCAACCTTACCTGCGTGTCCCGGGCGCTGTTGAGTTCCATCCAGCTGGCGTACAGGTCTTGCAGGGAAATCGAGACGCGCGGCAGCGTCTCCGGCGAGTCACTCGAGTGCGCCGGGTTCAGGGCTTCCGGAGTGACGCCGGCGATATGAAACATGGGTGCAGCGCTGGTGGTGGCGAACGCGGCGCCGAATGCCTTGAGGTCGTCCAGGCTGGGCCTGAGGTGCTGCAGGCCGCTGATCAATGGAATGCGGCTGCCGCACCGGGTCCCGACGTGATAGCCGAGCAGCGGGTAGAAGCTGTCATCCAGTTCTTTCAACGCGGGTACGTCGATCAGCAGTTGGGCCCGACGTTGCTCCTGGAGATGGCAGCCGATCAGGGGCGCGCGGCCAGTCAATGCAATGCAGATGTCCAGGTAGTCCGGGTATTTGAGCGTGCGCGCACCGAGCACGCTGTTGGCGTATACCACCGCGTTGGACTCGGCCCACACCACTTGCTCGCCGAGCGCCGGTGCAGTGTCGAGCAGATAGGGCGCGCAGGTGAAACTTGCGCGCGCACCCATGGCCGTGTACGCGTCGCCCAACGCGCTGGCAGGCTCGCCGAGGGCCGGATCGATGCCCAGTGCTCGCCAGCGCCGCTGGTCCACCGAGATGGCGTTCAGGGTAGTGGGCACCCGCACCCGTGCGCCCCATTGCACCAGTTGTTCGGCAAACCGCAGGCTGGCAGGGCCGGTGTAGATGCAGCCGTCGATGTGCGCCTGAGTGATATCGACCAGTTCCCGCGCGCCCTGTAGACGGGCCATGCGCAGGACGATCTGCATCGCCACCTGCGCCGCCTTGCCGTGGCTGCCTGCGAGCAACTCATGGTCCCGGCTGTCGAGTGCAAAGCCGTCATCGAACGGCTCCGGCTGGCCGACGCCTGGCTGCGGCTGCCAGTCGTCCGCCGGCGTCTGGCTGTAGAGACCGAGCGTTGCCCCATCCAACCGAGCCCATGCCACGCCGCGCAGCGTATCGAAGGCTTCCTGGCCGATACACAGCACCGGCAGCGAGCGGGCGAAGAAGTGCTGTGCCACCAGCACGCCCAAGCTGAGGATTTCATCGGCTTCGGCCAGTACCAGCGCTGCCGGCGCGTGGCCGTTGCTGATCAGTTCCATCATGACGCTGCTGCCCGTGCAGGACCCGCGACTGCCGGGAATCGCCAGGACCCGGCCCGCCACCCGCTGACCACTGAGCGGGTGATGACGGTCGATCACCTCGCCACTGCTGGGGTCGACCCCGCCCCAGAAACTCAGGCCAGTGTCGGCAAACAACAGGGCGCCTTGTGCGCTGCCGTCCATCAGGCTGCGTCCACCGACGCTGCGTGGCATGGTCGTCACCTCAGTAGTAGACGTTGGGTACGGTGAGGTTGGCGGGCGCAATGTCGGTGCCGACCCATTTGACGAACAACTCGTTGTAGCGACCGCTGCGCACCTGCTGGTTGACGAACAGGTTGAGGTAGTTGAGCAGACCGTATTCGGTGCGCTTGGCGCCCAGGGAAACGTAGTCGATCACGTAGGGCGCATTGCCGGCGACCTTGAGGTTCTTGTATTTGCCGGATTTCAGAGTGGCGGCGGCCACGGTATTGGTGACCACGGTGGCCTGGATATGGCCTTGGGCGACGGCCAGAATGGTGTCGTTCTGCGACTGATACGCGCGGAAGCTGCCGCTGCCCCAGCCCTTCACGTCCTTTTCCAGCGCGATGGCCTCGTAGGTGCCGCTGGTGTTGCCCACTGCCTTGCCCTTGAGGTCGTCGAAGCTGTTGACGCCGGTGTCGTCGCGGGTCAGCACGACCATCTGGAAGGCGAAGTAGGGCACGCTGAGGCCGACGGTCTTGGCCCGTTCCAGGGTGTCGGAGGTGGAGGCCACGATTACGTCGGCACGGCCCGAGATGAGTGCCGGAATCCGGTCTGGAAACGGCGTCTCGATGACTTCGGCATCGACGCCCAACACCTTCGCCAGGTCGTTGCAGTAGTCGACGTCGAACCCCGCAGGCTTGTTGGCGCTGTCGCGCATGCCCATGGGCGGGAAGTCCAGGGTCACCGCACAGCGCAGCTTGCCGGAACCAATGATGTCGTCCAGCTTGTCGGCCTGGGCGGTCGCCATGAAAGTAGTACTGAGCACAGCGGTTAGGGCTACGGCGAAGGCGGGAGTTTTCATGGAGGCCTCGGAGTTGGGTGGGCACTGGAACTGTCATTGAGAATTTCGTATACGATATTTCAAATGCAACAGACGTGCCTGTTTTCGTTCGTGCTCGCGCTGTCGTCGTAAGCCCCTGAATCAGGGCGTATTCATCATGGATCGGCGATGGTGGAAGAGTCGGGTATGACGCCGTGGGGTGTTACATAAGGGAGCACCGCCCCAATGATTGCCCGCTAACGGAACATCAGCGATGGCTTTCGCGGTACAGGCTTGGCGAAAGGTGCGTCAGCGCGCGGAACTGCCGGCTGAACGCACTGTGGTCGGTGTAGCCACAGCGCAGGGCGACATCGGTGATGGGCAGGTCTTCGTCGCGCAGCAGGCGTGAGGCCTCCTCGAGGCGCGCCTTGTGAATCAGCTGGCGCGGGGTCAGGTGGAAGATCCGCTTGCAGTGACGCTCCAGTTGCGCAACCGACAGCCCGGCAATGGCGGTCAGCTCCGCGAGGCTGATCGGACGATGAAAATGGGTGCGGATGTGCGCATCGACCGCCGCCAGTTTCGCGAAGGCCGGGTGGCTCGACTGAGGCAACTGCAGGTCGCGGGAAATGCCGGCCAGGCCGATGATCCGACCCTGTTCATCGTGCAAGGCGATCTTGTGGGTCAGGCACCACACGGGCTGGTTGCCATAATAGAGGTGCAGCTCCAGCTGATTGGCCAATTCGCGGCCGCTGCCAAGGACCTTGCGGTCCTGTTCGGTGTACAGCGTGCCAAAGCGTGCCGGGAACACTTGCTCGGCGGTCAAGCCCAGCAGCTGCTGACTGGTCTTGAAGCCGCAACGCTTGGCCAGGGTGGCATTGACGAAGGCATAGCGGGCGGCGTCGTCCTTGATGAAAAACACCACGTCGGCCAAGGCGTCGAGCAAGGGGGCCAGGGGTTGCAGGCTGCCCAGCAGGTTCGGTAGTTGGCACGGGCTGGCGCTGAGGAATGCGGCGAGCATGGGGTCGAGGTCCGGAAGTGACTCCTGCAGGATAGTGCTGCCGGGCTGCTGCGCAAAGCCCGGACACTGTGTTTAGCAGGGCGGGGTTCAGGCGGGCGGGTGGCCGTCGAGGCGCAGCAGGGTCTCGATCCGTGCCGGGCTGAAGGGCGGTCGCGGTGCCGAGGGTTGCCAGCCGAACAGGTGCGCGGTGGCGGCGCCGCATACCCGCCCCTGGCAAGCGCCCATGCCGCAGCGGGTGGCGAGTTTGGCCTCGCGCCAATCGCAATGGGCGGCAAGCGCTGCAAACGGCACGTCTTCGCAGCGGCAGACCAGGGTGTCCGGCGCGCACAGGGCAGCGAGCGCAGGATCGAGGGCAAATGCCCGGTTCAGCACGGCGGCGAAGCCTTGCCAACGGGCCCGCTGCGGCCAAAGCCGCTGCGCCGCCGCCTGGTCGCCAGCGGCGGCGTGTCCGGCGATGCTGCCTTCCACCGAGGCCAGCTCGCTGCCGCCGAAGCCGGTGCATTCGCCTGCGGCAAAATGGTCCGCCAGGCTGCTCGCCTGCCAGGCATCGACGGCGATGGCCCGGTCCTGCAGCGCACAGCCCAAGGCCTCGCCCAGCTGCGTGTTGGGCACCAGGCCGAAGCCGCAGGCCAGCCGGTCACAGGGCAGTTCCCTGATTCGGCCCTGTTGCATCAGTCGTACGCCTTCCAGGCGGTCGTCACCCAGAGCGGCCAGCACATGGCTGCCGGTGCGATAGGCGGGCGAAAACAGTTGCAACGACTGCAGCCATTTATGGGGCCAGCGTGGCAGCTGCGTGGCAAATCCTGCCACGGCGCGAGTGCTGGCCTGCTCGGCGATGCGCAGGATCCGTGCGCCGTTCTTCGTTGCACTGTGCGCGCTGGCCAGCAGCAGCGGGCCGCTGCCGGCAACCACCACGCGTTCGCCCGCAACGGGCAGGCCGCCCTTGATCAACGCTTGCAGGCCACCGGCACCGGTCACGCCAGGCAGCGTCCAGCCGGGGAAGGGCAGCAGCAACTCGCGGGCACCGGTGCACAGAATCAGCTTTGCATAGCCGATGATCCAGCCGCGCTGGTCGCTCTCCACCAGTAACTGATGGGGCGCCGGCCGGGCGATCACTCGAGTGGAACCTTGGATCTGCACGTTGGCACACGCCTGCAGGCGCTCGCGCAGCCGTGTGGCCTGGGTGGGCAGCGAGGCCTGCGGGCCATCACGCCAGATCTGCCCGCCGGGCAACGGATTGTCGTCCAGCAACACGATGCGCAGGCCGCTGGGTACCGCTGCCAGCGCCGCATGGATGCCGGCCGGCCCGGCACCGATGATGAGAATATCGACGTGCTCGATCATGGCAGGCTCCGTACCTGCATGCCGTCGCGGCAGGACGTCTGGCACGCCAGGCGCCGCGCGCCGTCGATGGTCACACGGCATTCCTGGCAGATACCCATGCCGCACAGCGGCGCGCGCCGTTGGCCGCTGACCGAGGTGCGCGTGCAGCCATCACCGGCCATCGCCAGTGCCGCAGCGACGCTGGTGCCGACCGCCACCTGCAGCGTGCGTCCATCGACCGTCAACTCAAGCATGGCTGGACCCTCCAAGAAAACGTTGCGGCAGGTAGGGCGTTGCCGCCAGCGGCAGTGATTCGTCGAACAGTTGCGCCACCAGCAAATCGGCGGTCGCCGGCGCAGTGGTCACCCCCAGGCCTTCATGACCCACCGCCAGCCACAGGCCCGGACGCTGGGGATGCTCGCCCACCAGGGGCAAGCCATCCGGGCTGGCGGCGCGAAAACCGGTCCAGGCACGAATCACATTCAGCGTGTTCAGCGCAGGCACGTACTCTGCCGCGCGCCGGAGCATCTTGGCGAGCATCCAGCCTTCGACGTCGGGATCCGTGGTGTTGAATTGCCGCGAGGCGCCGATGAACAGTTGTCCGGTCGGGCGCGGCTGGATGTTGCAGGCCGTGGACGGCCCACTGGCGTTGTGGGCGCTGGTGACATAGCCCAGTTCCACCAGCGTGTGAGTGATCTGCGCGGGGTAGCGGTCGGTGATCGCCAGATGGCCTTTCTTGGCCTGGATCGGCAGCTCGGGGCACAGCTCGGTGGCCTGGATGCCGTTGGCCAACAGCACCATGCCAGCACTGAGCCATTGGCCGTCGGCCAGACGCACACGGTTGCCGTCTACCTCGGTGACCTTAGCGCGTTGCTGGCGGATCAACGGATGGTCGAGCATCCACTGGGCGGCCGCCGGCGCATACACAATGCCGTCCCCCTTGATCAACAGACCACCCTCCAGCCCTTCGCGAAGCAACGGTTCGCGCTCGCGCAGGGCGTTGCCAGCGAGGATTTCGCAGGCCTCGCCATGCTCGCGCAACACCTCGAACTTGTGCTCGGCAGCGGCCATTTCCTCATCGTTGGCGGCCAGCCACAGGGTGCCGTTGCTGCGGTAGGCGCAACCGTTGGGCAACGACCCGGCGATGTCGCGCCAGCGCTGCAGCGAATATTGGCTCAAGGCCAGTTCCGCCGCGTTGTCGTCGAGCACCAGCAGGTGGCCCATGCCGGCGGCCGTGGCACCCGGCGTGCCGGCGTCCAGCACCCGTACGCTCAGCCCGCGCTTGGCCAGGGCCTGGGCGCAGGCAGCGCCGACGATGCCTGCGCCGATGACGATGGCGTCGGCCACGGCCGTGGGGTTCACAAGCGGATACCCCAGGCGAAGGGATCGTCGGCCTGCAGGATCAGTGTGGCTTCGGCGCTGATGTAGGCCCGGCCGCGAATGGTCGGCACAACGGGCCCGTCGCTGCCGTGTTCCATGGCTTCATATGAACCCTCGAACTCGCTGCCGATGACGCTGGCCTGACGCCAGATCTGCCCGGGCTGCAGTTTGCCGTCGGCGGCCAGGCACGCCAGCTTGGCGCTGGTCCCGGTTCCGCAAGGCGAGCGATCGTAGGCTTTGCCGGGGCACAGCACGAAGTTGCGGCTGTCGGCCCGTTGGTCTTCGGCGAACAACTCGATGTGGTCGATCAGCCCGCCGTCCTCGCCGCGTATGCCTTGGTCCTCCAGCGCTTGCTGCACGGCGACGGTGTAGGCCGTCAGGGCGTCGAGGTTGTCGCCGCTGACCGCCAGGCCATGCTCGGCGACCAGGAAAAACCAGTTGCCGCCCCAGGCGATGTCGCCGGTGACCGAACCGATGCCCGGCACCTGCAGGGCGACGTCCTTGCGGTAACGATAGGCCGGCACATTGCGCACGCTCACCGAACCGTCCTCGTGCAGCGTGGCCTGGACGGTGCCGACCGGCGTCTCGACGGCGTGCACGCCCGGCCCGATTCGGCCCAGGTGGGCCAGCGAGGCGATCAAGCCGATGGTGCCGTGGCCGCACATGCCCAGGTAGCCGGTGTTGTTGAAGAAAATCACCCCGGCGCAGGCGTTCGGGTCTACCGGCGTGCACAGCAGTGCGCCTACCAGCACATCGCTGCCCCGCGGCTCCAGTACACAGGCGGCGCGCCAGGCATCATGCCGCTCGGCGAGCAATTGCTTGCGCTCGGCCATGCTGCCGGTGCCCAGCTCGGGAAAACCGTCGATCACCAGGCGGGTGGGTTCACCACCGGTGTGCGAGTCGATCACTTGGATGCGGGTCATGGGGCCACTCGTCGGGTCGGTAAAGTGACCCTGAGAATGGCGCAGATAGCCCTTTGCGGCTTGAGCTATTTAGCCCGTGACAATGACGAATTCGGCACAGTGCCAGGGTTCAGCGGGCGCTTGGCAGATGCTCGAACAGGGTCTGGCAGACGCCGGCGATGTGTTCGTCGAGCAGGCGCACGGCCAGCTCCGCGTTGCGCTCGCGGCAGGCCTGGAGAATCTCCCGGTGCTCGTGATCGGCGCGATCTTTGCCGGCCGACAGGCTCATCTGCATGCGCAGGTAACGCTCCAGCTTGTCGTTGACCGAACGAATCATCCCCACCAGGAACGGCCGTTGCGCGGGCTCGTAGAGGCAGGCGTGCAGCGCCCAATTCAGCTCGGCCCAGCGGCCCACGTCGGTTTCACCGATGAACTCGCGGCAGATGCTCTCGGCGCGGGTAAAAGTGGCCTCGGTCATGTTCGGAATGGCCAGGCGCAGCACCTTGTCTTCGAGCAGCATGCGCACTTCGAACATCTGCGCCAGCTCCGACTCCGACAGGCGCGTGACCATCGCCCCGCGATTGCGCTGGAACATGACCAGACCCTCGGCTTCGAGACGCTTGAGCGCTTCGCGAACGGGGATCTTGCTGACATTGAACTGGCGGGCGATGTCGTCCTGACGGATCGGTTCGTCCTCGGCAAAATGCCCGGCAACGATCGCGTCGCGAAGGTGCCGGGTGATGATCTCCGAGGTCGAGGGAGAATTGCCGAGGTCCGGCGCGTTGAGTTTGGTCTGGGCCACGATGCTGGGTCATTCGAGGGATTGAGTGCATATGGTATACAGTTTTGCGGCGGGCTGAAGCGGCTTTGATCTGGCTAAGGCATCAGGCGCTGCCGCTGATGACGCCGTCGCAGCTTCATCAGCACTCCTGCCAGCAGCGCGCCGCAACCCAGCGCTACCGCTTCCACGCTTGCGCGCTGCCAGTCGCCGGCGGCAGCGTAGCGCCACAGGTTCTGCCCCGTGGTCCAGTGATTGAGCAGCGGCAGGCACAGGCACAGCAGCGCCCCCAAGCCGAGCTGTTCGGCCCATGCGCGGTTGCGCGGCCGACACAATGCGTGCAGCAGGGTCGCCAGCCAGATCAGCAGGAAACAGCGTATTTCCCAGTTGGCCCGATCCTGCATCTGCAGTGGCAGCAGCCGGTTGGCATAGAAGTAGGCACAGCACGCCACGCCAATGCCCGCACTGCACGCCACGTTGAGCGCTTCGACACAGTGATAGAAGCGTTGGGTCGCAGCACCGAATTCGTGCTGCCCCTTGATCCGCCGCTTGATCGAGAACAGCAGCGTGCCGGCGACCATCATCAGCGTGCCCAGCAGGCCGCTGGCGAAGTACACCCATCTCAATGCCCAACTGCCGAAATCGGCAAAATGCAGGGAACGCATCACGCCTTCGATGCGTGCGCCCATGGACACGCTGTCCGGGTCAGGCAGCCTGACTTGCAGCACGTCGCCACTGGCCGCGTCGAACAGCACGCTGGCCTGGGGCGTGAACAGATGGGACGACGGCTGGCCGGGGTCGGCACGACCGATGACGCGTACGCTGGCGCTCGCGCTACCGGGCTTGTCCACCAACAGCATCTGCGCTGGCTGCCCGGTCAGTCCGCGGGACTGTTCAAGCAGTTGCTCCCACGCAGGAGCCCGGGTGTCGAGCGGCGCAGTGTTGCGCACAGCCGGAGCCTGTGGCGCCAGGTCGGCGCTGAAGCGTGCATGGGCACCGTCATTCGAGCCGTACAAGGCGTGCACCGGCCACGGCATGTAGCTGCTGGCGAAGATGCACAGGCCTGTGTAGGCGATCATCAACTGGAACGGCAACGTCAGCACGGCCGCGGCGTTGTGTGCATCGAGCCAGGCACGCGGCCCGCGGCCTGGTCGGAAGGTGAAGAAGTCGGCGAAGATGCGTCGGTGAATCACGACCCCCGATACCAGTGCAACCAGAAAACCGACGGTCAGCGCGCCGACGATCCAGAAGCCCAGCACCGGCAGTTGCAGCATGTAGTGGAACGACATGAAATGCCGGCCGCCTTCGGTCTTGCGCAGTGCTTGCGACATCACCGGTGTACCACTCGCAGGGTCGAGAGCGATCTGCCGGGTGCCGCTTGCGTCGCGCCACAGCAGGTGCACGGCCTCGCCCGCATAGGTCGGCAGCTGCACCCGCCACAGCCGCGCACCGGCGCCGTGTGTATCCAGGTAGCGCTGCGCTTGCCAGGCAGCAGAACTTTGATCCAGCGGCTCCCCGGCGTCGAGCGGGGCGATCGGCTGCGCCTCCATCCAGCGGGTGATGGGTTCGCGGAACACGCTCAACGAGCCGGTCAGGAAGATCACGCACAGCAGCCAGCCGCAGACCAGGCCGCACCAGGTGTGCAGCCAGCCCAGGGAGCGGCGCAGGGAGCCGTTCAGCGCACTGATCCCGAGGTCGACGCGATCAGAAATCGCCTCGCAGGGTCAGCATGTAGCTGCGCGGCTCGCCGAACACGTTCGAGCGGTCGACCGCTACCGCAGTGGTGTAGTAACGCTTGTCGAACAGGTTCTCGGCGTTGAGTTGCACCTTCCAGTGCTCGTCCAGCTTCCAGGCCACGCGCGCATCCCAGATCGCATAACCCTGGCTGCCAAAGTCCAGCCCGGTGGTCGACGAGGCCTTGTAGTAGGACTGCGCCGACACGCCACCTCCGACTGTCAGCCGGTCCCAGGCACCGGGCGGGTTGTAGCTGGTCTGCAGGCGCAGCATGTGCTTGGGCGTCTCGTAGGCCACCTCGACGTCTTCGGTGTTGTTGCGCAGCAGGTTGAAGGTGTAGCCACCGAACACCTGCCAGCCTGGCAGGATCTCGCCGCTGGCTTCCAGGTCGACGCCCTTGCTGCGCTTGATGGTGCCGTTGACGTAGCAGGTGCCCTCGGAGTCGTTGCTGGTGCAGTTGGTATTGGCCAGGTCGACCAGAGCGACGTTGGTCTGCTTGATGTAGAACAGCGCCATCGACAGGTTCAGGCGGTCATCGAACAGCGCGCCCTTGATGCCGGTTTCGTAGTTGTCGCCTTCGGAGGGTGCAAGCGGCGTACCGCTGGTATCGACGTAGTTGCCTTGGGCGTTGAAGATTTCCGCATAGCTGGCATACCACGCCCAGTCGTCGCTGATGTCGTAGATCACACCAGCGTAGGGGGTGACCTTGCGTGTCACCTTGGACTCGTAGGGCAGGGCGGCGCCGCGCTTGATGTCGTAGGTGTAGTCGTACCAGCTGGTGCGACCACCCAGGACCAGGCTCAGCGGTTCGCTCAGGCGCAGCCGTGAGTTGGCGTACAGGCCCGCGCGCTCCTCGGTCATGTCGATATCGGTGCTCCATGCCGGCCTGGCAGGCTTGGCGATGGCATGGTGGTCGACATTGAAAATGTTCAGTGGCCGGTTGCCCAGGCTGGCGGTGGCCTGCTGGGTGTTGGCCTCCTGGCGCGACCAGGTGCCGCCCACGGTGACGTCATGGGTCAGGCCGAAGGCATCGAAATTGCCGCTGACATGGCTGTCCACCCCGGTGCTGGTGACCTTGTCCTGGCGAAACAGTGCGGCCTGAAACACCGAACCGGTATTGGTCACCGGGCTGATGGTGCGTCGCGCATAGGCAATCTGTTGATCGAAGCTGCCTTCGGAAACGGTCACCGAGGTGGTGCTCGACCAGCGTTCGTTGAAGCGGTGCTCGATTTCCGCGAACGCTTCGCTCATCTCGCTCTGGTGACGGTTCCAATCCTGCACCAGCGAAGTGGAGCGGGAGATGTCCAGGGCGTTGCCGTTGCTGTAGCGCGGCAGGCCGTAGATCGAATAGCCGTTGATGACGTTTTCCTGGTGGCGCAGGCTCAGGCTCACGGTGGTGTCCGGGTCGATATCGGCTTCGACGATGCCATACACCAGCGGCGTGCGGGTGTTGCGTTCATCGAGGTAGGAACCGTTGTCTTCGTAGGCCGTGACCAGTCGGCCGCGCACGCTGCCGGTTTCGTTGAGCTTGCCGCTGGCGTCCAGGTCCATGCGGTAGCGGTCCCAGGAACCGGCGCTGGCCTGTACCGTCAGTCGCGGTTCGGCGGTCGGCCGCTTGCGCACCAGGTTCACCGCGCCGCCGGGCTCGCCTGCGCCCACCAGCAGGCCCGCCGCGCCGCGCAGCACTTCGACCCGGTCGTAGATGGCAGTGTCGGGCTTCATCCACCCGGTGATCTGATAGCCCTGGCCAGGCACACCGTCCACCAGAAAGCTTTCCGCCAGCAGCGAGAAACCGCGGGAGGTGTACACATGCCCGCCGAAGTTTCGGTACTGGAACGTGATGCCCGGGGTTTGTTCCAGCACCTTGTCCAGACTGGTGAGCTTCTTGTCGTCCATCAGCTGCCGGGTCACCACGCTGACGGTCTGCGGGGTGTCCTTGAGGCTCAGGTTGAGTTTCGCGGCGGTGCTGCTGCTACCAGTGGTATACGAGCCCGTGCCGTCGGTGCTGCTGCCCAGATCGTTCATGGCATTGACGGTGGTGGCGCCCAGAGCCATGGCGGGATCGTCGCGCGCGGGCAGCTTCTGCAGCACCAGGGTGCGTGCATCGAGCATCTGCCAGCCGAAGCCGCTGCCGCGCAGCAGCGTCTGCAGGGCCTGGTCGAGGGTGTATCGGCCTTTCAGGGCCGGTGCGCGCAGGTTGGCCACATCCGAGGAGTTGAAGATCAGGCGCACGTTGGCCTGGTCTGCCAGTCGGGTCAGCGCCTGATCCAGCGACTGCTCTGCCGATTGCAGGTTCAGGACGGTGGTCGCTTCTGCCCCCTGTGCCGAAGGCGCAAGCAGTGGCAGGCCCGCCGTCATGGCCAGCATCAATGCCAGGCTCAGGGTGCGACCGGTAGCGGGAGTGAACGAAGGAAAACGTGCCTGCATCTGAAAACGTCCGTAAGCCAATGGAGGCGTAATGCCCGAGAATCTTGCTTCTCACTCCAACGACGAACGAGGTGACCCGACCTTGCCATCCAGATTGAAAATATTTTCATTATCATCTGCCAATCTGATGATAGCCGTTCTCAAGTGGGATAGGATGCGCGCCTCGATCGCCTGGGCCGTGCGCATGTCCGTGTCACCCAACTCCAACCCTTTGCTGATGGTCTTTCAGGAGCACTATGCCGACCTGTTGGCCTTTCTGGCGCGGCGCTTGGGGAATGTGGAAAAGGCTGCCGACGTGGCGCAGGACACCTACGTGCGCCTGGCTGGCCTGGCCGACACGGCGCAGATCCTCGAACCCCGCGCTTTCGTCTTCCGCGTGGCCGGCAATCTGGCCATCGACCGCCTGCGCCAGGAACGGCGCTATTGCGCGCTGCAGGTCGATGAGCCCGACGAGGAACCCTGTGATCCCATGGCCTCGCCGGAACGCTCCTTTCTTGCCGCCGAAGCCATCGAGCAACTCGACAAGGCCCTGCAGCGCCTGCCCAGCAATGCCCGTCTGGCGTTGCTGCTCAGTCGCCTCGAAGGCCTTACCCACGCAGAGATCGCCACACGCCTCGGGGTGTCGGAAAGCTCGGTAGGCAAGTACATGGTGCACGCCATGCGTCATTGTCGCGATTGGCTTCGTCAGTCGGAGTGCCCTTAGAATGCACGGTACTGACGTCTATGCGGCAACGACCGCGAGCCCATTATCATGACCGAGCCCACCCATCCGAGTGCTTCTGCCGTCGACCTGGAGGACCAGGCCATCGAGCAGTGGGTGCACCTGACATCGGGCCGAGCCAGCGAGGCGGATCGCAGCGCCTTTGCCCGCTGGCGCGGACAGAGCGCGGACCACGAGGCAGCGGCACGCCTGGCCGAGCGGATCTGGCAGGCACTTCCCCAGACTTGCGTCGCGCAGCGCTTCGTTGTGCCCGCCAGGGTCACGCGCAGGCCGCTGCGCTGGGCGGCGCTGGCAGCCGGGGTGGGCGCCCTGGCCCTGACCGGGTTGAGCGAGCCGGCCAAGGTGTATTTCGCCGACTATGCCACGGCGGTCGGCGAGCTACGGGCGCTGACCCTCGAAGATGGCAGCCAGGTGTGGTTGAACAGCGGCTCGGCTTTATCGGTTCGCTATTCCTCGTCGCGGCGCGAGATCAGCCTGATCAAGGGTGAAGCGCTGTTCCAGGTGAGCAAGGACGCCTCGCGTCCTTTCGTGGTGCAGGCGTCGGGCGGCAGCGTACAGGCCGTGGGCACCCGCTTCGATGTCGATCGGCAGGGTGAACAGGTGCGTGTCGGGGTGACGGAGGGTGAAGTGAAGGTTTCGTCTGGTGGGGCGGTGGTTCCCCTGAAGGCCGCCCAGCGTCTTGAATACGTTGCGGGAACGGCGCCGTCGCCCACCGGCGCTCTGGACCTGGGCAGCGCGTCGGCCTGGCAGCGCGGCAAGTTGATCTTCAACCGCCAGCCGTTGGCCGAGGTGTTCGCGGACATTGAACGCTATCTGCCTGGCTCGCTGGTGATCGCAGGCAGCCTGCCGACCACGGCAGTGAGTGGCGTGTTCAACCTCGACGACATTTCCGGCATGCTCGACATGCTCGCCCGCACCCAGCCGGTGAGGATCTATCGAATGCCCTGGTTGACCGTAGTGGTGGTGAATCAGACGCGCGCATGAGCCTGGCATAAAGCCTTGGCCGTCGAGGCAAGTGAGGTTTGGCGGGGGAACAGGGCTATCGAGGGGTGGGACGCTAGGGCGCAAGGCCCTAGCAGACAACGGATATCACTTTTTCTTCTTCGCAGGCTTTTCTGCTTTTTCGACCTTGTCAGACTTCTTGGCCTTTTCAGGCTTGCTGTCGGCTTTCTTGGCAGTTTTCATCGGCTCGGCGTCTTTCTTCTTGTCTTTCTTGTCCTTGTCGGAGGACTTCGAAAGCGCTGAGGCTGCGGCGGATTTCTTTTCCGGTGACGACTTTTTGTCCTTCATTTCCTTGCTGGCTTTCGAAGCATCGCTTTTGGTTTTCTTCTCGTCTTTAGCCACGTTGACCACCTCTGGGGAAAGTGCCGATATTGACACAGTGCCTGTGGGAATATTCACAAGCTGATCATTAGGCGAACGGCTGGAAAAGCAGTTCAACTTTTTTTGCGAAGCGCGCTGCTGCGCCGACGACCTGCCGGCAGCGGTCGGCGCAGTCGGGCTCAGGCGGGTTGAGCCACCACGTTGTTGCTGACATTGCGGCCCAACACCAACACCGTGGCGAACCCTGCGCCAACCAGTGCCGTGGCCAGGCTCAACAGCACCGAGCTGCCCAACCGATCGACGATCTGCCCGCCGAAGAACGACCCCAGGGCAATGATCACCTGAAACAGCGCAACGAACAGGGGCATGCCGCGCTCCACATCCTTGGGCGCGACCACGAACATCCAGATGCTGGCGCAGGCCGGGAAAGCCCCGAAAGCGAAGCCCCACAGGGCTATCAGCATGGCGGCCCCGGTGATACCAGTGGCGAAATGGGGGAACAGTGCGGTGCTGGTGCCGATCATCAGGGCCACCAGCAACAACGTATTGCGCACGCTGCGATTGGCGGCGAAGCCGGCGAATACATTGCCCAGCACGCCGGCCATGCCGTAGAGCAGCAACAGCGAGCCGATGGTGGACCCATCGAAGCCGGCACTCTGCTTGAAGAACGGTGCCACGTAGGTGTACGCGGCGAAGTGCGCCAGGCCGATCAGCAATACGGCGATCAAGCCAACCCGCGCCTGTGCATTGGTGAACAGGGCAGGCAGGTCCCTGACCCGAATGGCCCGGTCCGGGTACAGCGGCGGCAGCAGGAAGATCTGCGCCAGCAGTACCGGCACGCCCACCAGCGCGGTGACCAGGAAGGTCATGCGCCAGCCCATCAGGCCACTGAGCCAGGTGCCTACGGGCACGCCCAGTACCGTGGCCAGGGTCACGCCCATCATGATGATCGACGTTGCCTTGGCCACGCCGACGCCCTTGGGCGCCAGTCGACCGCTCAAGGCGATGGCCGTGGCCCAGAAGCCGCCGATGCTGACGCCCAGCAACACGCGGCCGATCAGCAGGACGTTGAAATCGCTGGCGAAGGCCACGATGGTGTTGGCGATGATCATGATCAGCGTCAGGCCGGTCAGCAGGTAGCGACGGTCCATCGCACCGATGCCCACCGACAGCAAGGGCGCAGCAAGCGCTGCCATGATCCCTGGCAGGGTGACCATCAGGCCGGCGCGACCGGCACTGATGCCCAGGTCGCTGGCAACATCGTTGAGCACACCCACGGGCAGGAATTCGCTGGTCACCAGAGCGAAGGCGCCGACGGCGACCGAGAGGATCGCCAGCCACTGTTGCTTGACGCTTTGCGGGGTACGTTCGGAAAGGCCGGGGGCGGCCGAGTGAGGGGTGGGCATGGGCATCGGTTCCAAAGGGGCGTAGCGCCTGCGGGCAGGCGTGAAGAGCGGGGGAATTGGCGGCGATTATAGGGGAGGGTTGCCGCAGCCTGGGAGGCGCGGCGCTTGATAGTGATCATCAGTGAGATCAATGCGCCGCTCCCCCTTGTGGGAGCGGGTCTCTGCCCGCGAAGGGCGCGCCGCGGTCGGCCAGATGCACCGCAGCGCCTTTTCGCGGACACGGACCGCTCCTACGATGGGTTGGTGTATTTCTTCCCCCGTAGGAGCGGTCATCGACCGCGAAGGGCGCACTGCGGTCTGCCTGATTCACCGCAGCGCCTTTTCGCGGCCACGGACCGCTCCTACGATGGGTTGGTGTATTTCTTCCCCTGTAGGAGCGGTCATCGACCGCGAAGGGCGCACTGCGGTCTGCCTGATTCACCGCAGCGTCCTTTTCGCGGCCACGGACCGCTCCTACGATGGGTTGGCGTATTTCTCCCCCCGTAGGAGCGGTCATCGGCCGCGAAGGGCGCACTGCGGTCTGCCTGATTCACCGCAGCGTCCTTTTCGCGGCCACGGACCGCTCCTACGATGGGTTGGCGTATTTCTCCCCCCGTAGGAGCGGTCACCGGCCGCGAAGGGCGCACTGCGGTCTGCCTGATTCACCGCAGCGTCCTTTTCGCGGCCACGGACCGCTCCTACGATGGGTTGGCGTATTTCTCCCCCCGTAGGAGCGGTCATCGGCCGCGAAGGGTGCACTGCGGTCTGCCTGATTCACCGCAGCGTCCTTTTCGCGGGCAGAGCCCGCTCAGGGGATTGGGTGGGCAGACGGCTAGCGGCCCTCCCAGCGCCGGAACAATGCACTGGCGTTGACGCCGCCGAAGCCGAAGCCGTTGGACAGGGCGTAGGTCATCGCTGTCTTGCGTGCAGTCGGACCGACCAGATCGAGCCCGGCTGCCGCTTCGTCCGGCGTGTGCAGGTTCAGCGTCGGCGGTGCAATTTGATCGCGCAAGGCCAACACGGTAAAGATGGCCTCGATCCCACCAGCGGCGCCCAGCAGGTGGCCGGTGGCCGACTTGGTCGAGGTGATGGCAAGGCCGGCCCGAGTGCCGAACAAGGCGCGAATGGCCGCCAGCTCACCCTTGTCGCCGACTGGCGTGGACGTCGCGTGGGCATTGATGTGCTGCACATCCTGGGCGTCGATGCCGCCCTGGCGCAGGGCCTGTTCCATGGCTCGGCGGGCTCCGCTGCCATCTTCCGGGCCGGCCGTCAGGTGGTAGGCGTCGGCACTGGTGCCATACCCAACCAGTTCCGCCAGCGGCGTTGCGCCTCGGGCCAACGCGTGTTCGAGCGATTCGATCACCAGCAGGCCCGCACCCTCGGACATCACGAACCCGTCGCGATCCTGGTCGAACGGCCGCGATGCCTCGCTCGGCCGGTCGTTGAAACCCGTGGACAGCGCACGCGCGGCGGCGAAACAGCCCAGGGTGACGCGGTCGATGGCCGCCTCGGTTCCGCCACAGATGGCAATGTCGGCTTCACCGCTGCGGATCAGCCGTGCGGCATCGCCGATCGCCTGGACGCCCGCGGCGCACGCGGTGACCGGAGCACCCAGGGGGCCTTTGAATCCATTGCTGATGGACACGTGCCCGGCCGCCATGTTGGCCAGGAACGATGGCGCCGTGAACGGTGACAACCGTCGCGGTCCGCGCTCGTCGGTCGTGCGCACGGCCCCGGCGAGCGCGCCGAAGCCGCCGACGCCCGAGCCGATGACGGTTGCCGTGCGCTGCTGCTGGGCTTCGCTGGTGGGGTGCCATCTGGCCTGGGACAGCGCCTCATGCGCGGCGACCAGGGCGAACTCGATGAAGCGGTCCATCTTCTTGCGCTCCTTGGCCGGTATCAGCGCCTGCGCATCGTAGCCTGCCACCGGGTCGGCCTCCAGCGTGGGAACCTGCCCGGCCACGGCGACCCCGGTACCTTCACCGATGTGCGCAGGCAAAGGGCTGATGCCCGACGCACCCGCCAACAGCCGCCGCCAGACCTCGTAGACGCCGCATCCCAGCGGCGTCACCAGCCCGGTACCGGTGACGACGATACGTTTCTGACCCTGTCGATTGTTCATGGGTGTTTCTCCAAGCCTGTCATTGAATGACGTGTTGAACGGGTATCCGGACGAATGCGGAACCAGATGGAATACATCGCGGGGAGGAATATCAGGGTCATCACCGTCCCGCCGAACGTGCCCCCTATGAGGGTGTAGGCCAAGGTGCCCCAGAACACCGAATGGGTCAGTGGAATGAACGCCAGGATCGCCGCCAGCGCCGTCAGCAGCACCGGCCGGGCGCGCTGCACGGTGGCTTCGACCACGGCGTGGAAGGGCTCCAGGCCGTTCTTCTCATTGAGGTCGATCTGCCCGATCAGAATCAGCGTGTTGCGCATCAGAATGCCAGACAGCGCGATCAGCCCGACCAGGGCATTGATGCCGAACGGCTGGTTGAACAGCAGCAGTGTAGGCACCACGCCGATCAGCCCCAATGGGGCGGTGAGGAACACCATGGTCATGGCTGACATCGAGCGGGTCTGCAGGATGATGATCAGCAGGGTGATGGCGATCATGATCGGAAACAGCGGCGCCAGTGCCGCGGTGGCCTTTGCCGATTCTTCGATGGAGCCTGCCTGTTCGATGCGGTAGCCGTCGGGAAGCGTGGCGATGATCGGTTGCAGGGCTTTCGTCAGTTGGCTGGAGACATCCGGCGGCTGCAGGTGCTCGGCGATGTCGCCGCGTACGGTCAGGGTAGGCACCCGATCGCGGCGGCGCAGAAGCGGATCTTCCATGCGGACCTCGACAGCGCCTATCTGCGACAGCGGGATGCGCTGGCCATTGCCGCCGACGAGGGTGAAGCCGCCGATTTTCGCCGGGTCGAGGCGGATCTCCCCAGCAGCCCGGCCCACCACCTGCACCGAACGAATGTCCTCGCGCACGGCGGTGATCGGTACTCCGGACAACAGGAACTGCAGCTGCTCGGCAACCGCAGCGGAACTCAGGTCCATAGCCTGCAGGCGATCCTGGTCCAGAACGAAATGCAGGGAGGGCACCCGCGGTCCCCAGTCGAGGTTGACGGTGCGCATCATCGTGCTGCCCTGCATGACCGTCTGCACCCTGCCGGCGATTTCACGCAGCACTTGCGGATCCGGCCCCATGACGCGGTAGGCCACCGGGTAGGGAGAGTAGGGCCCGAACACCAACTGGGTCACCCGCACCCGCGCTTCGGGGGCCAGACCCCGAGCCACGGCCTCGCGGATCTTCAGCTTGAGGGCCTCGCGCGCCGCCTGGCTGTCGGCCAGCACGACGATCTTGGCGAACGAAGGGTCCGGCAGTTCGGGCGCCATCGCCAGATAGAACCGCGGCGGGCCCTGGCCGATGTAGGCAGTCACGACCTTTGCCGCGTCCTGCTGGCGCAGCCAGGCCTCGATCTTGGCGGTGGCTGCGCTGGTCTGCTCGATGGCCGTGCCATAGGGCATCTGCACTTCGATCAGTACTTCCGGCCGATCCGAGGTGGGGAAGAACTGCTTCTTGACCTGTGCCATGCCCACGATCGCCAGGGCGAAAGACAGGAGCACCAAGCCTGCCACCGGCCATTTCCAGCGAATGACCTGATTCAGAAACCGGCGAAAACGGTTGTAGTGAGGGGTGTCGTAGATCGCCCCATGACCGCCTTCGACGGCCTTGATCGCCGGCAGCAGCTTCACCCCTAGATAGGGGGTGAACACCACTGCCACTACCCAGGATGCGATCAGCGCGATGCCGACGATCCAGAACATGTTGCTGGTGTACTCGCCGGCCGTGGACTGGGCGAAGCCGTTGGGCATGAAGCCGACGGCGGTCACCAGGGTGCCGGCCAGCATGGGCGCCGCGGTGTGGCTCCAGGCATAGGCCGACGCCTTGATGCGGTCGTAGCCTTCCTCCATTTTCACCACCATCATCTCGATGGCGATGATTGCGTCGTCCACCAGCAGCCCCAGTGCCAGGATCAGCGAGCCCAGGGTGATGCGGTCGAAATGCTTGCCGGTGGCTTCCATGACCACGAACACGATCGCCAGGGTCAGCGGCACCGCCGCCGCAACCACCACGCCGACGCGCCAGCCCATGCTCACGAAGCACACCACCATGACCACCAGCAGCGCGACGAAGAACTTGATCATGAACTCGTTCACTGCCGAGCCGATGTTCACCGACTGATCGGTGACCTGCGCGAAGGTCATGCCCAGTGGCATCCCGGAGCTGATCCGCGCCGTCTCGCCGGCCAGCGCCTTGCCCAGCTCCAGACCGTTCCAGCCATCACGCATGACCACGCCGAGAAGCAGCGCCGGTTCACCCTGATGGCGCACCATGAACGTGGCCGGGTCTTCGTAGCCACGCGCAACCGTGGCCACATCGCCCAGCTTGAGCGTGCGCTGGCCGGCGACGACAGGCGTGTCGCGAATGGCGTCCAACGTGCCGAAGGCACCGTCGAGTCGTACCACGACTTGAGGGCCTTTGGTGTCTATGGCGCCTGCGGCGGTCAGCCTGTTCTGTCCGTTCAGGCTGGCGAAGATGTCCTGCGGCGAAACGCCCAGCGTCGCCAGGCGCTCATGGGAAAAGGACACGAAGATCCGCTCGGACTGCTCGCCAATGATATTGACCTTCTTCACCCCGGGTACGTGCAGCAGGCGCTGACGCAGTGATTCGGCTTCACGCACCAGCAGGCGTTGCGGCTCGCCTTGCGCCTTGAGCGCGAACAGGGCGAAGGTGACGTCGGCGAACTCATCGTTGACCATGGGGCCGACCACCCCGGCCGGCAGGCTACTGGCCGCATCGCTGAGCTTTTTGCGTGCCTGGTAGAACTCGTCCTCGACCTGAGCAGGCGGCGTCTTGTCCTGCAGAAACAGGAGGGTGAAGGCCAGGCCCGGTCGGGTGTAGGTTTCGCTGCGCTCGTACCATTTCAACTCCTGCAGACGCTTCTCCAGAGGCTCGGCCACCAGGTCCTGCATCTGCTGCGCGGTCGCGCCGGGCCAGGCCGTGATCACGGTCATCTGCTTTACCGTGAACGGCGGATCCTCGGCGCGGCCCAGCTTGAAGAACGACAGGGTGCCGACGATGGCGATCAGGAAAATCAGGAACAGCGTCACCGACCGCTCGCGCACGGCGAGGGCGGACAGGTTGAACCGACTGCCGCTCATGGCTGAGACCCGGCCGGGACGCGCAGGTCCTGCGGCGCCAGCAGCACTTCCTCGCCCTCATGAAGCAGGTGCGGGCCCAGGGCAACCAACCGCTCACCTGGAAGCACGCCGCGCACCGTGGCGGTGTCATCTCCCAGGCCGACGACCTGGATTGCCCGCCATGCGATCACCGCCGGCGTGCCCGCGACGATCCACACACCTGGCCCGTTGCCTGGGTCGTGAATGGCAGCCATGGGCACGCTCAGGGCGTCGGCTAGCGAAGGCGTCGGGGCAATGGCAAGGGTCACGGTCGAGCCCAGGGGGGCATTGGCCTGTTCGCCGGTCAGCACATAGCGCGCTTCGAAGGTGCGGGTGAGCGGGTCGGCAGCGTCGGCCAGCTGTCGCAGCGTGGCGCTGACGCTGTTGCCGGAACTGCCGAACAGCCTGGCCTGGGCGGTGCTGCCCGGCGCCGGCCGCAGGGTTTCGGGCAGTTGCACGACCGCTTCGCGCAGGCCTGCCTTGGCCAGCTTCACCACAGGTTGTCCGGCGCTCACGACCTGGCCTGGTTCGGCCAGGGTGGCCACGACCACACCGTCGGAATCCGCGGTCAGGGTAGCGTAGCTGGCTTCGTTGCGGCCCACGGCTGCCTGCGCCTGCAGTGCTACCAGATCGGCTCGGGCAGTGTCGGCCGCTGACTTGAAGCGGTCGTAGTTGGCAGCGGAAATGGCGCCGCTGGCAACCAGCTGGCGATTGCGCCGCTCATCGTTCGCAGTCTGCGTGGCCAGCGCCTGGGCAGCGGCCACGGCTTGCTCGCGGGCGTTGGACTGCAGTGCCAGGTCGGCGGGGTCGAGTCGCATCAACCGCTGTCCGCGGCTGACCGACTGGCCAGCATCGACGAAACGCTCCACGACCTTGCCCCCCACTCGAAAGCCCAGGTCGCTTTGCACGCGCGCTGCCACCACACCGGTAAACGCGCGGTCGACATCCGTTGCATGGCCGGCCTCGATCACCCTCACCAAAGGTGGCTGCGTGCGCGGGTCGACAGTGCTGGGCTGGCCGTCGCAGGCGGTCAGAAGCACAGGCAGCAGGCAAATGCCGAGCACTGGAGCGCGAAGCCGAGACATGGGATTCCTTACGCAAGCGGGTAGAAGGAATCCGATTCTGATACTAGTGACCAAATCAGTCAATGGTCACATACCAGGGTGCCAGGCTCCTCAGTATCAAGGCGGGCAGTTGCGCGGCGGCGAGCGAGGCGCTCTCGAGGTTGTATTGCAGCTGCACTGGACTGATGTAGGGCCGCATCACCAGAAAGACCCCATGGCTCGCCTCGTCCAAAGGTGTCTGGTGTTCGAACTCGCCGGTTTCTCTGCCTTCGCGCAGGATCTGCTCGATCAGCCCATGCAGGCGTTGGCCGTGTGCCGCCGCCGATGGCCAGTTGTCCCGCGCCGCGACAGCGGCGATGTCGTAGAGCTTGCGATCATGGAAAAACAGCTCGCTGCCGGCTTCCACCACGGCCTTGAACAGACGCGTCAGCTTGTCGGACGGGCTGCTGGCTGCGCCCATGGCCTGGTCGACCACGGCCATGATCATGGCCAGCCGGCTGGCGCAGATCATTTCGCCGATGGCCTGCTTGGATTCGAAGAACTTGTAGATGTAGGCCTTGGAAAAGCCGATGGCCTTGGCAAGGTCCGATACCGTGGTCTTGTCATAGCCGTAATGGCCGAAGTGGGCCATGGCGGCCTCGACGATCTGATCGCGAACGCTGTGATCGGATGGGCCCCGTGAGGGGAAAGCGGGGGGCTGGCGGGTCATGACGTTGGTAGGGCTCGGTAGACGGGGATCTACAGAGAGTGACTGTAACCGCGTCTGGTCACAAGTTCATTTGCGCTGCGTCGAGCCTGCGAACGGGCGCTCCCACCCAACGAGCCGAGCCCTCGTAGAAGCGGCCGGTGGCCGCGAAAGGGCCCTGGGCCGGCACGTTGACCTGCGCCCAGGGAAGCGAGTGCCGACGGGCCGGCCTGGTTCTAGAAGTCTACGCTGGCCGACAGCTCATAAGTGCGCGGAGCGCCCAGCCCCAGGCTCTGGGTGAGCGGCATCCCCCAGTAATCCTTGTCGGTCAGGTTGCGCACGTTGGCACGCAAGGTCACGGGTTTGTTGGAGACGTGCGTGGTGTAACGCGCACCGGCATCGAAGAGGGTGTAGCCGGGGACGGACAGGCTGTTGTCGGCGTTGATGTATTGCTCGGAAACCGCCGTGGCATTGGCGGTCAGCGTCAGGCCTTCAAGCAGGGGGGTGTCCCATTCCATGCCGAGCTTGCCCTGCAGTTTGGGATAACCGGTGGCCTTCTTGCCGTCCGTGGCGCCACCGGCGCTCTTGGTCACTTCCGGGTCGACGTAGGCGACACCGCCCATCAGCCGCACATCCATCATCGGCGAGCCGAAGAAACCCCACTCCACGCCGCGGTTGCGCTGTTCACCGCCGAACGAATAGATATTGGTGGCCGGGTCGGTGTAGGCATTCGGGCGCTTGATCTCGAACATCGCCAGGGTGTGGGTGAAAGTGCCCAGGTCGAGCTTGAGGCCGACTTCCTTCTGCTTGGACTTGAACGGCGCGAACACATCACCGGCGTTGGCGGCGCTCGCGGGCGCCGAGGCGCCCTTGCTCAGGCCCTCGATGTAGTTGGCATACAGCGACAGGTTGTCGGTGAGCTTGAACAGGATGGCGCCTGCAGGGGAGGTGGCATGGGTATCGTAATTGGGTCGGTTGCGCGCGCCGGTGACGACGCTGAACGTATCGGTGACCACTTCCTGACGGCGTACACCCGCAGTGACCTGCAGACGATTGTCGAACATCGACAGGGTGTCGGCTATGCCGTAGCTCTTCAGGTCGTTTTCGGTGTGCGAAACCGGCGGCCAGGACTCGGGCGATTTTGCTCCCCAGACAGGGTGGTAGATGTTGGTAGTCACGATTGAATTGGGGACTGCACGAAGACCGAAGTTTTTTTCCTTGTCACTGTATTGGGTAGCGTTCACCGACCACTGGTGATTGATGCCGAACGTATCGAAATGACCACGCAGGCCGACCTCGGCCGAGGTTTTCTCGATTTCGGTTTTCAGCAGCCCCATGGTCGTTCTGAAATCACCCGCCGCATTGATCACGGCCGAGGATATGGCTCCGCTGTATTGGTAATGGGTTTTGCTGGTGCCCACCGCACCGTAGGCCATCACTGCGTCGCTGAGGTCGTACTCGCCGCGCAGGATGACGCCTTTGTCCTTGGTTTCGACGTAGGCCCAGTCAGGGTTGAGCAGCGTTCCCGCTTTCGGCGGCTTGGGAATGCCGACGCCGGCAGCCAGGCCAATGCCGCGGTTCTGACCGTTGACACGATCGTCGGCGTCGAAGAGGTCGACGGACAGCCGGGCGCGCTCGCCGTGCCAGTCCAGCGCCAGCGACGACAGCACGTTGCGCGACGACTGGTCATCGGTGGCGGTGTCGCCGTCACGGTAGACACCGTTGAAGCGCACACCGAATTGGTTGCCCTCGCCGAAGCGTCGACCGATGTCCAGATGCCCACCGAACTGCGCATCCGATTGGTAGGTGCCGGTCAGACGCGTCAGCGGGGTATCGCCAGCGCGTTTTGGAATCAAGTTGACGATGCCGCCCACCGAGCCGCCGGGTGGCATGCCATTGAGCAGCGCCGAGGGGCCCTTGAGCACTTCGATACGCTCGTACATTTCCGGCGATGCCCGGTAGAAAGGCGCCATGCCGTAGAGGCCGTCGACGGTCATGTCGCTGACGCTCACGCCGAAACCGCGGATCGAATAGTTCTCGCCGTAGGTGCCCTTGATACCATTGTTGAACACCGACGGGTCGGTGGCGGCGATCACGTCGGTGATGTCCTTGGCCTGCCTGTCCCGAATGTATTTGTCGGTGTAGCTGATGGTGCTGAAGGGCGTCTCCATGATGTCTTTGTTGCCGAGCAGGCCGACCCGCCCACCGGTTGCCACTTGTCCGCCGGCGTACTCGGGCATCAGGGTGCCGAGCGTGTCCTGGGTGCCTTCGATAGTGGTCTCGGACAGCACCAGGCTGCCTTTGTCGGGCGCTGTGCGAGCTTTTTCAGCCTGCTCCTGCGTCTCGCCGAGGGCGCCCATCGCAACGCCGCTCAGGCCGAACAGCAAAGCCATGTGCACGGCGGTGCAGGTACGGCTCAGGGCGAATGTCGGTGCTGCCGGTGCTGGATTCGCGGGTCGCGGGTGACGGTGTGGCAACATGCTGGATTCCTTTCGGTTCGGTAATGAGTGAAGGCTCACTAGGGTTCCGAAACAAAACGAAATGTCCTCAATGGAAAAGATTAACATTCGATAATAATTCTCGTCGCCGTGACCGACCGTTGCCTCGCGGCCACATTTGCCGCTTCGGATCAGTGTGCGTAGCCCTCCATCACCTCATCAGCCATGCGTGAAAGACACGTCACGCTGGCGGTGCACAGGTACCAGGTGCGGGCGTCGACGAAGATCACCCGGCCCTGGGTCCATGCCTTGGTCTTGCGCAGCAGGGGGTTGTCCAGGCTGTCCAGGTTCAGCGCCGGGCGTCGTTCCATGACGGCGGTGCGGTCGATGACATAGAGGATGTCCGGGTCGGCCTGCTGAATGAACTCGTTGGAGATCGGCTGGCCGTGCAGCCCGGCTTCGATGTCGCTGCTGGCGGGCTTCACGCCCAAAGTGTCGAAAATGAAGCCGTAGCGCGATTTCACGCCGTATGAGGTGAAGGCGCCATTGTTGTGCAGCACGATCAGCGCTTTCTCGGGACGCCCCTCGGTGACCTTGCGCGTCTGCTCGACCTTGGCATCCATCAGCGCGACCTTTTCCTCGGCCAATGCCGGTTTGTTCAGGATGCGGCCAAGCAGGGTCAGGTGACGCTTTGCCGTTTCGATGAAATTGCCCTGTTTGTTGGTCAGGTCGATGTCGTCGTAGACCGTCGGTGCGATCTGGCTGAGCTCGTCATAGCTGCGCGCCTGCAACGGCGAGATCAGGATCAGGTCGGGCTTGAGCGCGTGCAGGCGCTCGAGGTTGGGTTCGATGGTGGTACCGACATCGGCGATGTTCGGATCATCGCGGTACTTGAGCAGAAAGTCGGCGACGTAGTCCTTGGCGATGCCCACTACCGGCGCGCCGAGTTGGTCGAGGCTGTCCAGTTCGCTCATGTCGAAGGCCACGACACGTTGCGGCAGCTTGTCGATAGTGGTCGTACCCAGGGCATGCTTCACGGTGATCGGCGTGTAGGCGGTGGTGGCAGGCGCGGCTTGCACGGCAGCGGGTGGGGTGACCCCGGCCGTGGGTTGGTCGCAGCCGTAGAGCGTGCTGATGGCCAATGCCAGCAGGCCACCGGCGACCTTGTGGTGTGGGGTGTTCATATCGGTTGCCTTGATGTCGAGGGGTTGAAATAGTTGCAGACGAACCCGCGTTCGCTGCGCAGGATTTCGAAATCCAGTTCGTAGAGATCGCGCAGGCATGCTTCGTTGACCACCTGCGCGACCGGGCCCTGGCTGTGCACGGTGCCGTTCTTCATGGCAACGATGTGGTCGGAATAATTGGCGGCAAAATTGATGTCGTGCACGACCAGGATTACCGTGCGCCCCTGTTCGTCGCACAGCCTGCGCAGGGCGCCCATGATCATTACGGCGTGTTTCATGTCGAGGTTGTTGAGCGGCTCGTCCAGCAGCAGATAGTCGGTCTGCTGGGCGATGGTCATGGCCAGGAACGCCAGCTGCCGTTGTCCACCGCTCAGTTCGTCGATGTAGCAGCTGCGCAGTGCCTGCAGGGACAGAAAACCGATGGCCTGGTCGATTGCCGCGTGGTCGGCGTCGGTGAGGTTGCCCTGGCTGTAGGGGAAGCGACCGAAGGCGACCAGTTCTTCGACCGTCAGGCGCAGGCTGAATGATTGGGTCTGGCGCAGGGTAGCGACTTGCCTTGCGTAATCGCGCACGGCAATGCGGGCGCTGTCGCGGCCGTTCAGGGTCAAGGTGCCCTGCGACGGCTTCTGCAGGCGGGCAATGAGCATCAGCAGGGTAGTCTTGCCGGCGCCGTTGGGACCTATCAACGAGGTCACCTTGCCGGACGGAAACCGCACGCTGACGTCGTTCAGCACCGGGGTGCTGCCGTAGGATTTGTGCACGTGGCTGAGGGCGATCATGGGCTGCCTCGGGTGCGGATCATCAGCGTGAGGAAGTACACGCCACACACCAGGTTGATGAGAATGCTGACGGAGGTGTTGTAGTTGAACAGCTGCTCGACCAGGTACTGGGCAACGATGAACACGCCGATGGCGACACCGCAGGCGGTCGGCAGGGTGGCGTGGTGGCGCGCGGTGCGGGCCAGGGCGTAGCTGATGTTGGCGACGATCACCCCCATGAAGGCGGTGGGGCCGACCAGGCTGGTGGACACGGCCACCAGCACGGCGATCAGCGCCAGTTGCAGGCGCACGCTGGGCGCGTAGTCGACGCCCAGCGAGACGGCCTGGTCGCGGCCCAGCGCCAGTACATCGAGTACCGGCAAGGTACGGTGCACCAGCAGGCATGCGCCGACGACCAGCACGCCGCCGTAGATTACCTGGTCCAGCCGGGCCCGGTTGAACGAGGCATAGCTGAAGCCCTGCAGGATCGAGAACTCGCCTGGACTGATCTTCAACTGGATGAACTGGGTGAAGGTAGCCATCACCATGCTCAACACCAGCCCCAGCAGCAACAGCAGGTAGACGTTGCCGCGCCCATCGCGGAACAGCCAATGGTGGGTCAGCCACGAATAGCCGAGCATCAGCACGATCGACAGCAGCGCGTTGCCGCCCCGGCCGAGCAGTACCAGGCTGTGTGTGCCCAGGCAGAGGATCAACAGGGCCTGGAACAGCAGGTAGATGGACTCGTAACCCATGACCGCTGGAGTCAGGATGCGGTTGCCGACGATCGTCTGGAACATCACCGAGGAGTAGCCGATGCAGACACCGGCGATGACCATGGCGGCCAGACGAATCAGGCGTCGCGGGATCACGTAGGCGAAATCCATTCCCGAGCCCAGCAGCACGAAAGCCACGGCCAACGTCAGTACCGAGAGCCAGAGTCCGTAGCGGGTCGTGTTCGGGCTCATGTGTACTTTCTCAGGAGCACGATCAGGAACACCACGCCGCCGATGCTGCCTGCGGTCAAGCCGATCGGCACCTCGAAGGGGTAGATCAGCAGGCGCCCGATGATGTCGCAGACCAGCAGCAGCGCCGCCCCGCACAGCGCCACGATAGGCAGCGTGCGCTGCAGGTTTTCGCCGCGGTAGAGCGCCACCAGGTTGGGCACCACCAGGCCCACGAAAGGTATCGCCCCCACGGTGATCACCGTCGCCGATACGCACACGGCCACCAGCATCAGGCCCACGGCGGCGTTGGCGGCGTAATTCACCCCCAGGCTGCTGGCCATGCCTTCGCCCATGCCCAGAATGGTGAAGCGCTGGGCGAACAGGTAGGTGAGCAGCACGATCGGCAGGATCAGATAGATGATTTCGTAGTTGCCCTGCACGATCTTGGAGAAGTCGCCGAGCATCCAGCCCTGCATGCTCTGCAGAAGGTTGTGGCGATAGGCATGGAATTCGGCCATCGCGTTGAGCACGCTGCCGTACATCAGGCCGACCACGGGTACCAGCACCACGCTCTTGAACTGGATGCGGCGAATGATCGCCACGAAGAGCACGCTGGCAAGAAAGCAGAAGCCCAGGGCGAACAGCATTCTGACCGTACTGCTCGAGGCCGGAGCGACGGTCAGCGCGACCAGGATTCCCAGCTTGGCTGCATCGAGGCCGCCGCAGGTGGCCGGTTCGACGAAGCGGTTGCGCACGATCTGCTGCAGGATCACCCCGCACATGGCCAGCCCGGCACCGGTCAACACCAGTGCCACCAGGCGCGGCAGACGGCTGGCGGTCAGGGTCAGCCAGGCATCGCCGGAGAAATTCCACAGCTCGCTCCAGGACACCTCCTTGACCCCCAGCGTCAAGGACAGCCCGCACAGCAGCAGGAATGCAACCGGCCAGCTCGCCGCCCTCACGTAGCGTCCTCGTCCGCCGCTGCCGCGGCCAGCCGCCAACCCTTGGCGGCGCGTCGCTGCGCCAGGAAGCGCGCGTAGGGCCCGGCCTGGCGGCTGAGCTGGGCATGGCTGCCCCGTTCGGCGATGCGCCCACTCTCCAGCACCACGATCTGGTCGGCCATTTCCACCGTCGACAGCTGGTGCGCGATCACCACCAGCGTGCGCTTGCCGCGCAACCGGGCCAGGGTTCGCGCGATGGCTGCCTGGTTTTCGGCATCGAGGGCCGAGGTGGCTTCGTCGATCAGCAGGATCGGCGCATCCTTGAGCAGTGCCCGGGCAATCGCGATGCGCTGGCGCTCGCCGCCGGAAAGCCGTGCGCCGCCTTCGCCGACCTGGGTGTCGAGCCCGTGCGGCAAACGTGCGACGATCTCCAGCACGCCGGCCTGCTCGGCAGCCTGCAGGATCTGCTCGCGACTGGCATCGGCCCTGCCGACGCCGATGTTGGCGGCGATGCTGCCCTGGAACAGGTAGGCGTCCTGGAATATCTGACTGGTCTGCGCCGCCAGCCAGGCGCTGGACAGCTGCCGAACGTCCACACCGCCGATCTGTACGCTGCCCTGGCCAACGTCGAAGAAGCGCGCGATCAATCGCACCAGAGTGGTCTTGCCCGATCCTGAGGCGCCGACCACGGCGGTCATGCTTCCCGCCGCGATGTGCAGGTTGATCCCCTGCAGGATCGGCGCCTGGTCGGCGGTGTAGCCGAAGCTCACGTCGTCGAACGCCACGCTGTTGTCGGCAGGCTCCGCCGCTGTCTGCGGCATCGGCAGCGGCTGCACGGCGAACAGCTCATCGACCACGGCCAGTTGTCCGCGCGCGCCGCGCAACACTTCGCTGTAGCTGGCGACCTCCAGCAGCGGGTCGATGAACCGACTGGCCAGCACCAGCGCCACCACCAGCGCTGCCATCGAAGCGGGTGTCGCGCTGCCGGCAGACGAGTGCAACGCCCACCCGGCAGCTGCCAGCAGTGCTGCGAAGCTGGCCTGGACGGCCCAGCTGTTGAGTACCACCGACATGGCCGAGACGTGAATCAGGCGCCGGGCCGACTGCTGCTGGCCGGCAATCGCCTGCTGCACAAACCGTGCGCCACCGTCTTCGCCGTTGAATGCGCGCAGGACCGACTGGGCCTGGGCGAACTCCACCATGCGCCGACTGGCTCGGGCGCTGCTGGCATGGAATCGGGCGTCGCTGCGTTGCCCCATCCGGGCCGTCAGGGTGAACACGGCAAGCAACAGCGGCAGGGTCACCGAGGCGATCAGGGCCATCTGCAGATTCAACCAGAACAGCCCGGCCACTACTGCCAGCGGGGTGATGACGCTGGTGATCAGGGGCGTCAGGACGTGGGCGGGCAGTTGTGCCAAGGCCATCATGCCCTGGGTCGAGACATGGCTCAGACGAGCGGTGTTGTCTGGGTCGAACCAGCCGACCGGCAGTCGCGCGACGTGCTCGCTCAAGCGATGGCGGCCGGTTTGCAGCACGGCCATGCCGAAGCGTACGCCGGCTTTCTCGACCACCCGACGCAGCGCCCAGCACAACCCTGCGCCGACCAGCATCGGGACCAGCCCGCGCGTGGCGGCCGTGATGTCGTGGCCCAGCAACCCGGTGAGCACGGGTATCACGGCGACGATGGTCAGCCCGTTGAGCAGCCCGTACAGCAGGGTCAGCCCCAGGTAGCGATAGAGCACGTCGGCGTCGTTGCCCAGCAGCCGCAGGAAAGTGTTCAGCATGGGCCGTGCTCCGCAAGCTCGGTGTTCGGGTAGTCGCCCGCTTGCCACAGCCGGGCGTACCGGCCGCCAGTGGCGAGCAATTGCGCGTGGGTGCCTTGCTCCTGAATGCTGCCGTGGTCGATCAGGATGATGTGGTCGGCGTGCATCACCGTATCCAGACGGTGGGCGATCACCAGCACGGTGCGGCCCTGGGCGAAGCGTGAAAGGGCCTGCTGGATGTGCACCTCGTTCTCGGCGTCGGCGGCGGCGGTGGCTTCGTCGAGGACCAGCACGGCCGGGTCGAGCAGCATGGCGCGGGCAATGCTGACTCGCTGCAGTTCGCCTCCGGACAGTTGCGCGTCTTCGCCCACCACCGAATCGTAGCCACGGGGCAGGGCGATGATCCGCTCGTGCACGTTGGCCAGGCGCGCTGCCTGCTCGATCTCGTCGAGGCTGGCCGAGGCGCGGCCCAGGGCGATGTTGTCGCGCAGGCTGGCGTGGATCAGGCGCACGTCCTGCAGTACGAAGCCGATATGCCGATACAACTGCGTGCTGTCGATCTGGCGCAGGTCGACGCCACCCAGGGTGATGCGCCCGGTATCCGGGTCGAAGAAGCGCAACAACAGGCGCGCCAGGGTCGACTTGCCAGCGCCGGACGGCCCCACCACGGCCGTGACCGTGCCGGGCCTGAGGGTTAGATCGATGTTGCTCAACGCCGGCGTTTCGCCGTCGTAGCTGTAGCTCAGGTTCTGCACCTGCAGTTCGGTTCGTGCCGGCAGGTCGATGGCTGCAGCCGTTGGCCTGGCCAGTTCCGGGGTGGCCAGCAATTGCTGAATGCGCAGGGCCGCGCCCGTTGCGTTGTGCAGGTCATGGGTGATGTAGCTGAGCAGCAGCAAGGGCGCGCACAGGCTGGGCGCCACCAGGACGAAGGGCAGCAGGTCGATGGCTTCGATCCAGCCCAGCCAGGTGAACAGCGTGCCGAACGCCAGCACGATGCCGAGCACCACCACCGGGGTGATCAGCGCATGGGCATTGGCCATGGCACTGACCAGGGGGCGGGCGAAATCCTCGAACGCCAGCGCGAAGCCGTCCACGGCCTCACGGTAGTTGGCCTGGGCCTTGCCCTCGATACCGAAGGACTTGACCACGGTGATGCCGTTGACGAATTCGACCACGGCGTTGTTGATGCGCGCCATCCCGGCGCCGAACGCCTGCATGTTGGCGCTGCTTGCCTGGGTCGCCCTGGAAACGAACAGGAAAAACAGCGGAAAGGGCAGCAGCGAGATGACTGCCATGCGCCAGTCCGTGGCGAACAGGTACACCGTGGCGAACGACACCGCCCCCAGCGAGCGACCGACCGTGGTGTAGAAATGCGCGGTCAGGCTGTGCAGGGTATCGACGTCATCCTGCATCGCCTGCTTGATCTCGCCCGAGGCCCGCGCGGTGAACCAGCCCAACGGCACCTTGCCCAGCCTGCGGGTAATGGCCAGGCGCAGGTGTGAGGTGATCTGGTTGTCGAGCAGATGAGCGAGCATTTCGCCCAGCGAGACCAGGATCATGCCCAGCATCAGGCAGGCCAGGCTGCCGGCGATGACGGGCCACACGTGCGCAGTCGACTCCAGCGCCCAGACATCGCCGTCGGCAGGGTCCAGCGCCAGGCCGGCGAGGTAGGCGATTGCGGCCAGTGGCAGCAAGGTCAGGGCGGTACCCAGGCCGGCGAAGATGGCCGCCACGATCAAACGGCCACGAATGGGCCTGAGCAGCTGGGATATCGCGCCTTCGGCGACAGGGGGGTCGGTAGCGGGTGCGGCGCTCATTGAATCTCCGTAAAGAGGGCAGGGCCCTCGGCAAGGTGTGCAGGCTCGGCACAGGTCGTGGATGCACGGTGCTTACCGTGTATTACGAGCGACGGCGAATATTCCTCAATGGCTGCAGCGATCGCTGGCGAAGGGCTGGCAGGCGCGCATGGCGCTGGCGATGTACTTCTCCACGGACGACACCGACACATTGATCTGACTGGCGATTTCGCGATGGCCCATTCCGCTCAGGCGATGCAGGAGCAGGGCCTGGCGGGCCTTGGCCGGCTGCTGGTTGATGACGGCGTCGACCTGGGTCAGTGCTTCGAACGCCAGGGCGCGACTCTCTTCCGATGGCCCCAGTGGCACGTCCTGGTGCCTCAGGCGTTCCAGGTGCCCGGCTTCCAGGCTGCGACGACGGTAGAGGTCGATGAGCATGCCCTTGGCGATCTGCGTGAGGTAGCAGCGACAGTGCTCGGGCGCTGGCACGGCGCCCTTGCGGATGAGGTTGAGGTAGATGTCGTGCGCCAGGTCCGCGGCGTCCGTCGAGTTGCCCAGCTTGCGTCGCAAAAGGCCGCTGAGCCAGCCGTGATGATCTTTGTAGAGCCGCTCCACTTGTTGTCTGAGCGCGAACGATCCGTTGTCCACGATGCCTTTCCCCACCCCATGTCGACGCTGCGATTTTGACGAATGCTAATAAGTATGATTATCATTTGCACGATACGGTGTTTGTTTCGCGAGTGCAAACGCACCGCTCTTCCTCGCCGTCCTGCCGCGTTCATGCATCGGCCGCGGCCTTGTTTTTCCTGCCAACCAAGGTGCTTATTTCCATGATGGAAACCCGTCCTGACAACGTATTGCAGACGCCGCTTACGCCCCATGAAGAGCAGGCGTGGCTGCTCCAGCAGCAGTATCCCGAGCAGATCCGCAAGCATTTCTGCGCCTGGTCGCTGGGCTGCGCATTCGATACCCAGCGCCTGGAGTCCGCCCTGAGGGCGGTCATCGATGCACTGCCGGCGCTCAATGCCCGTTATCTGTTCGACGATGAAGGCGAGTTGCGCAAGGTCACGGCCGAGGATTGGCAAGCCTGTGTCGCCGTGCTGCACGTCGATACTCAGGCGCAGGCAGGCGACCTGCTGCTGGCCCGTCAGGCGTCGCCCTGGGACGCCGAAACCCAGGCGCCGCTCGCTGCCCTGGTGATCCAGACCGGGCAGGGCGTGATCCTCGGGTTCGTGCTGCATGAGGTGCTGGACCAGACCTGTCGCGAAGACGACCTGTATCGACTGGTCCTGGATGCCTACGACGGTCGTCCCGTGGGCGTGCCGCACCTGCCGTGGCTGATGCGCCAGGCCACCGACAGCCCACCGCTGGCTTCGCCATCGGCCGACCCCCAGGTGTCGAACGATGCCGACGCCATGGCCGCGCTGATCCTCGGCGAGTTCCGCAACACGCTGGCGGAGCCGGGCATGACGCTGGAAGACGACTTCTTCGAATTTGGTGGCCATTCCCTGCTGGCGACGCGAATCATCGGCAAACTTGCAGACAGCCACGGCGTGGAGGTGGACTTCAACGACTTCTTCAGCGCGTCCACGGCGGGCGCGCTGGCACAACGGGCACGTCGCCGCGAACAGCGTGCATTGGCCGCTGCAGTGGCCTCGTCGACACCTGTGCGAACCGCCCCTTTCGCACCGGCGCAGGCGTCGCTCGGGCGTGCGTACGCCGCCTTCGATTTCGGCACGATCTTCAACCTGCCGTTCGCCGTGGCGTTTCGCGAACCGGTCGACGAGGCCGTTTTCGAGCAGGCCTTCCACGATCTGGTCGAGCGCCATGCCAGCCTGCGCACGACCTTTCATTTCGATGAAGGCGAACCCTACCAGCGGCAGGTACCCCTCGAGCGCTTGAGCCAGTACCGCTGGTTCTGGTCCAGTCAGCACAGCGAGGGTGCCAGCCTGGCCAGCGAAGCGGGGCATGTTTTCGACCTGTCCCGCGAGCTGCCGATGCGCGTGCGCTTCCTGCGTGACGGGCAACAGGCGGGGCAAACGCTTTCGCTACTCGTCCACCACATGGCCATCGACGAGTGGTCGCTCAACGTGCTGATGCAGGACCTGAGCCAGGCCTACGCCGCGCGCGCCGCCGACCGGGTGCCGGTCTGGCACGAGCCGGCGCCGGCCTTTCACGAGTACGCCACGCACGCTCGAATTGCCGGCATCGACCCACGGCACCTGGCCTACTGGACCGACATGCTGGGCGATGCCACGCGCGGCCTGCAGTTGCCTGACCAAGCCGGTGCGGCCGGCGCGCGTGCGAGCGAATCCGGCATCCAGGCACAATGGTTCGAGATCACCCCGAGCCAGGCGCTGACCGATGGCCTGCAGCGGTTTGCCAGGCACAACAGTGCTTCCCTGTTCGGCGTGCTGTACACCGCCATTGCCTTGGCCTTGCACAAGGTCGGCGGCCTCGAGGAACTGGTGATCGGTACCTCGGCTTCCGGACGCACCGATCCGGCCTACTACAACACGGTCGGCTACTTCACCACCATGGTCGCCCATCGCGTGCGCTTCGATGCGCAGCAGGCACTGGGGTCTATGGTCGAGACAGTCAGCAGCCTGATCAATGATTCCATGGCCTACGCCGACGTGCCGCTGGAGCAGATCCAGCAGGCATTGGGAATGACGCCTGCGGACGGCCTGCTGTTCGACGTCTACATTCAGATCCACGCCAACAACGCCTTGAATGGCGCGCTGCGTGGGGCCGACGGCGAAGCGATCCGCTATCGGCAGGTCGACCCGGAAAAGAGCCAGTCGATGTTCGGCATGCAGTTCGAAATCATGGAAAACATGTTTGAGGGCCAGCGCTCGTTGCGACTGGTCGTCACCTATCAGACTGCCCGCTACAGCGCCATGCAGATGGACCGTGTCAGCCGCGCAATCGAGCAGGTGTTGACCGCGTTCACTGACAGGGAAGGAGCAAAAGCATCAGTGGGGCAGTTGAGCGTCTAGCGCCGTCCCCTGTAGGAGCGGTCATCGGCCGCGAAGGGTTCACCGCGGTGTATCAGGCTAACCGCGGTGTCCTTTTCGCGGCCACGGACCGCTCCTACGGATGTTGTGCGATTCCCTGTGGGAGCGGTCACCGGCCGCGAAGGGTTCACTCCGGTGTGTCAGGCGGACCGCGGTGTCCTTTTCGCGGCCACTGACCGTTCCTACGGATGTAGTGCGATTCCCTGTGGGAGCGGTCATCGGCCGCGAAGGGTTCACCGCGGTGTGTCAGGCTGACCGCGGTGTCCTTTTCGGGGCCACGGACCGCTCCTACGGATGTAGCGCGACTCACTGTAGGAGCGGTCATCGGCCGCGAAGGGTTCACTGCGGTGTGTCAGGCTGACCGCGGTGTCCTTTTCGCGGCCACGGACCGCTCCTACGGAGGGGTGCGATGGCGCGGTTCAGTCCTGATGCATGCCGTAGCGCTGGAAAGACGAGCGTTTCGGCAGTCGGTAGCGGGCGCGCC
Organism: Pseudomonas sp. CFBP 13710; assembly: GCF_014842235.1. Taxonomy (NCBI): domain Bacteria; kingdom Pseudomonadati; phylum Pseudomonadota; class Gammaproteobacteria; order Pseudomonadales; family Pseudomonadaceae; genus Pseudomonas; species Pseudomonas sp. CFBP 13710. The sequence continues at coordinate 99,738 of NZ_JACYVJ010000001.1, forward strand.
CCAGCAGTTGGTTGACGATGGTGGCGTTGCGCGTCGGGGCGATGCCCAGGTCGGGTGAGCCGACGCCGTGCTGAAAGATTTCCGCGTTCTGGATGAAGATCTTGCCGACGCCGTCGTCACGGCGGCGCGCGGTGAAATCCGCCTGCACCACGCAGTCACCATAGCTGTCGGTGTCCAGCAGTGTGTCCTTGAGCCGTTCGAACCACTGCGGCCAGGTGTGCCGGTAGCCCGTCGCCGCAACGATAGCGTCCGCTTCGAGGGTGCCGGTCTGGTCCAGTTCACGGTGCCGGTAGGCGATACGCAGTGCGCCGTGAACATCCTCCACACGCTGCACATCGCAGTTCGACAGCAAGGTCAGCCCTGGGTCACGCCCGCCGATGGAGCGCTCGTAGATCAGGTCGTACAAGGCGCCGATGGTCGAAAAACTGATGCCCTTGTACAGCAGCCCTTGCCCGGCAACGACTTCGCGCCGTCGCTCGGGCGCCAGACTATGGAAGTAGTCCATATAGGCAGGGGTGAAGCATTCCTGGCCCAGCTTTGAGTATTCCATCGGATGAAAGCCCGGCGAGCGCGTGATCCAGCGGATCGAGGCGCCTGCCGCGACCCGCGCCGGCGTCAGTTCGCTGAACAGTGCCAGTACACATTCCGCTGCGCTTTGCCCGGAACCGATGACGGTAACCTGCCGGCACTCGGCCAGCTCCGCCTGGCGTTTGCCGAATTGCGCCGAGTGCATGATCGGCGCAGTGCTCCTGACCTGTGCCCACTGGGGCAGCAGGGGCTGGGTGCCGATGCCTACGGCCAGGTGTCGGCTGCGGTAATGACGCTTGAACCCCGAGATCGACTGGCTCTGGATCAGGAAGCGCTGGGTGTCGGCGTCATGGGTCACCTCGCAGACTTCCTCGTCGAAACGGCAGGCACCCAGGCGCTGCGCTGCCCAGCGGCAGTAGTGGTCGTATTCCAGCCGAGGTACCTGGAAGTTGTCGTAGTAATAGAACGCGTGCAGCCGATCGTGGTGATGCAGGTAATTGAGGTAGCTCAACGGGTGGGTTGGATCGGCCATGGTCACCAGGTCCGCAAGAAAGGGCACCTGCAAGGTGGTGCCGGGAAGGAGCAGGCCCTCGTGCCAGCGAAACTCGCTCTTGCGTTCCAGGAACAGATGACTCACCTCGGGGTGGCCATCGAGCAGCGCGGCCAGGCCCAGATTGAACGGGCCGATGCCTATGCCCGCAATGTCTATCGTCGTTACATCCGTCATCCCGTCTCTCCATGAGCATTGTCGGGTGGGCGCGACGCCGTTGCAGGGCGCCGCATTCGATTCAGTCGGTCAGCGTGGCTGCGCTCCTGGCGAGCAGGCGCTGCACGTCGTGGGCGTTACGGCACTGCAGCAGTTGGCCGGGCGACAACGTCACTGCGAAACGCTCGCGTAGCCCGGCCGCAATGGCTTTCAGGTGCTGTGGTCGCAAGCCCAGGCTAATGAAGTGGGTGGTAACGTCGTCGGCATGCTGCGCCGGGCGGCCCAACACGCTCAGGTAGACCTGCAGCACGGACAGCGCCAGCGTGTCGGCAGCCGGCGACGACTCGGTGGCCGGTACGGCGAGCAGCGCGCGTGCCTGCCGGCGGTCGACCTTGCCGTTCTGCGACAGCGGCAGCTGGTTGACGGCCAGCAGGCGCGTTGGCAGGTGCGAAGGCTGCAGGTGTTCGCGGGCGTAATTGCGCACTTGGACGACGCTGACTGGCGGCATGCCGGCAGCGCTCACATACAGCACGCCGAGGTTGGTTTCGCCCTGGCTGGAGTCCTGGTAATCCACTACCAGCACCTGGCACAGCGCAGGATGGTTGCTCAGGACCTTCTCGACATCGGGCAGCGAGACGCGCACGCCGCGCACTTTCACATAGCCGTTGACCCGGCTGTCGAAGATCAGCGTGCCATCACTGCGGTAGCGTCCGCGGTCACCGCTGCGGAAGGCCCTGATCGGTTGTCCCTGTTCATCGCCGACCGTGATGAAATCGGTCTGCGCGTATTCGCCGCCTTCCAGATAACCGAGCGCCAGGTTCACGCCCGCGGTATGGATACGCCCCACAACGCCCGGCGGGCAATGCCGGCCGTGGTCATCGAGCAGCAGATAACGGTTGCCCGGCAACGGCTCGCCGTAGGGAATCAGCGTGCGGTCGTCGTTGCCGATCTCGTGCCAGATGCTCCAGATGGTGGTTTCGGTGGGCCCGCCCAGGGAGATCAGGCGGGCGTGCGGCAGGCATTCGCGCAACTGGGCGATCACCACCGGCTTGATGTAGTCGCCACCCTGGGCGATCAGGCGCAGGCTGCGCAGGTCATGCTCGCCGCGACCGGCCAGGAGCATTTCCACGATCGCTGGTACCGAACACCAGAGGCTGACCCGATGCTCGGCGATCAACTGGTTCCAACGCACCGCGTCCTTGTCCTCGCTCACCGCCGGCAGCACCAGCGTGGCTCCGGCGCTGAGGCTGCCGAAGACGTCGAACAGCGACATGTCGTGGTGCAGCGGCGTCACTGACATGAGCACGTCGTTCTGGCTGACTTGCCACCGCGCCAGCGTGCTGCCGATGACGTTGGCGGTCGCGCGGTTGTTCAGCACCACGCATTTGGGTTGGCCCGTGGTCCCCGAGGTGTACAGATAATAGGCGGGCGCTTCACTCAGGGAAAAATCGGGCAACGACACGGGGAAGGGCGCGTGCTTGGCGAGCAGCTCGGCCATGATGGCCATCGGCTGTTCGATGGGTTCGAGATCGGCCAGCACGACCAGATCAGGTTGGCAGTTGTCCAGCAGGTAGCGGCGGCGTTGCTCGGGTGCTTGAGCATCGATGGGCACCCAGATCACACCCGTCAGCGCGCAGGCCAGAGTCAGCATCGTGTGCTCCGGGCTGCGCGGCAGACAGATCGCGACCACGTGACCGCGCGTGAGGCCTCGGGCCTGCAAGGCGGCGATCACCCGTGCCACGCCGTCGCCCAGTTCGGCGTAGCTCAGCCGCCGGGATCCGCAGATGAGTGCAGTGCGGGTGTTGTCGGCATCGAAAACCTGCTCGGCGATGTGGGCCAGGAAAGGTGTCTGGCAGGCATCGCGCTCGGGGCTGTTGCGGCGATAGTGGGCGGTGTCGAGCAGCGGCGCCGTTTCCAGGGTGAAGCTGTCGTGGGCGGCGATCTGGCTGACGGCGTCGTCCAGCATGCGCAGAATGTCGCTGACTTGCGCCGAATCCATCACCTCGTGCGCATAGTCGATATCGACCCGCAGCGAGCCTTGGGCGTCGGTCGACAGGCGAATGTCCATGGCCACCTGCGGCGTCTGGGTCAGCCCGCCGTGCAGGCCCATGGCGCTGTCGGCTGGCGTCACCGGCCACGACAGGCCGCTGGTGATCACCACCGGCAACACCGGCCCCGGACCGTGGCGCTCGAACAGCAAACGAGTCAGGTCGACACCGGAATACGCCAGGCGCTGCAGTCCCTCCAGCACATCCACCTGCAGCGCCTTGGCACGTTCGGTGAACGGTCGCCGATCGGCAATCCAGTTGATGGCGATAAAGCTCGAGTGGTTGGCCAGGTCGGCGCTGCGGGTTGGCGCGACCGGCAGGGCGACGCACAGATCGCCCTCGTCGAGCCAGTGCGAGAGCACTTCCAGAACCACCGCCATCAGTGCGGAATTCTTGAACAGGCGCTGTTGTGCGGCCCGTCGGCTCAGCGCTGCAAAGCGCGATTGGGGCACCCGCAGACTCTGCCGTTGGTAGCGAGACGGACCAGCCTGGGCAAGCGGTCGTTTCCACGGCAGGCAGGGCGGCCCGCTGACCGCCGCAAGCTTCTCGCGCCAGTAGGCCATGTCTGCCTTGCGTTGCTCGTTCGCGGCCGGTGCTGGCAGCGGGGCCGCTGCTGCCGAGGGCTGCTCGGGCGTGCCGGTGAACAACTCCACCAGCAACGCTGCGATGGAGTGGCCGTCCACAATCAGGGCGTCCATGCGCACGAACACGACGTGCTGGTCCTGCGCCAGTTCGAACAGCGTGACGTTCCACGGCGCCGCGTGCAGGCCGAACACGGCATGTGCGTAAGCTTCGCGGCGCTCTTCCACCTCGCGCAGGCCATCGCTCAGGGGCAAGTGGCGCAGGTCGATTTCATCCAGATGGGGCTCGGCCACATCGCTGACGTACTGCACGCAGCGCTGGGCATCGATGTGGGTACGCAGGCTCGGGTGGCGCCGGACCATGTCGGCCAGGCGGGCACGCAGCACGGCTGTGTCGATGTGCCCGCGGTATTCGCGAAATTCTTGCATGGCCACGCCGCCCAGCGGCATGTGCGCGCCGCGCCCCAGCAGGTAGGCCTGCTGCAAAGCGTTCAACGGGCGTCGGGCCGGCGGCGACGACAGGGGTTGATCCAGGCGGGTCGGATCGGCGGCAACCGCTTGCACCCGCGCGACGAAGCGCTCGAACAGAGGGGACACCCAGGCCAGCGGCAGGGCATCGACACGGATGTCCCAGTTGATCGAAAGCCCTTGGTCGATGTGAGCGACCTGAACGTCCAGGGCCACCTGCGGACCTTGGGAGATCACCCAGTTCATCGGGCCGAACGCCCGCCGCACACGTTCGGAGAACAGCTCGCCCTTGCTGCGCTCCAACGCAGCGGTGAAGACCACCGGCGCCAGTTGCGCCGAGCCCGTATGCCGCGACAGGTCGCGCATCAGGTCGACGCCGGAATAGGCGCAGTGCTCCAGGGCCTGGATCAGGCTGTCACCCAGCTGTCGGCACAGAGTCGCGGGACTGCTGGCGTCGGCCATCTCCACGTCGACGATCAGCACGTTGGCGAATTCGCCGATGATGCCCTGCACCTGGGGCTGCACCGGCGCGCGCCAGAAGCTGGGGACATTGAGGCGAAAGCGTGGATCGCCGGTGCGCTCGCCCAGCACCGACGCGAACAGCCCCAGCATCAGGCTGGACAGGGTCAGTCGGCGCTCCCGCGCCAGCTTCTGCAGGGCCTGGTAGTGCCCGGCGTCGAGCCAGGTATGCAGGCGCTGGCTGTGCGGCTGCGCTGCGCTTGATTCGAGCAGGGGCAGGGTTGGGGCGGGCGCGATGTGGTCCAGGCGCTGGCGCCACCAGTGGCGATCGCGGTCGCGGGCAGCCTTCACCGCAGGGTCTGCCCGCAAGGTGTCCAGCCACTGGAAAAACGTCGGCGGCGTCGAAGCCGGCTGCTCGGGTGCTTCGTAACCGACGGCCAGGTCTTCCATCAGCGTGGGAAAACTGGACGGGTCGATGGCGATCATGTCGCTGTCGACGTGCAGGCGGAAGCGATTCTCGGGCAGCAGGCTGACGCCCACGCGCAGCCCGCCGACGTCTACCAGATCCAGCTGCTGATGGGTCCAGGCTTCGCGTTTGCGCTGTAGCGCCTGTTGCAATTGCACGGCCGGCAGATCGCTCAAGTCGTCGACTTCAAGCGCCGGCCCGCGCGCCGTTGGCGGGGTGTGTTGCAAGCCCTCGGGGCTGACCCGCAGGCGCAGCATGGGGTGACGGCTACAGGCATCTTGCAGCGCCGAGCGCAGGCGTTCGAGGTCGATTCCAGCGCCATCGAACTCGGCGTACAGGTGAGCTGACACGCTCCCCAAGGCCGCATGAGCAGTACGCCCGATCCAGCAGGCGGCTTGCATCGAAGTTAACTCTCGCATGGCTCACTCGTCTCACATGATTGACAACGTTCCGTTTATGTCGTCACCATTAGAAACAATAATCATTCACATTCGCAATTAAAACTTACATTCCAGGGCAGGGAGGCGACACCTCAGATGAGATCAGCCATCGTCAGGGCGACTGCGCCGCAAGACGTGCAACACGTTGTGCAAGATGACAATTTTTCGTTCATGTCGGGTCAGCGCGAGTTGCGTGCCCGCGGGCTGGCACAGCGCATCGAGACTCCGGCGGTGGGCGGGCAGGACGCGCAGGGTCGCTTCCAGCAAGCCATCCAGCGCGCTTTCGAGCAGGCGCGAAAGGCCGGGCAGGCCGTGCCGATGGTGGTCGGTGCGATTCCCTTCGACCCGTCCGAAGCGTCGTGCCTCTACGTTCCGGAGCAGGCGCAGTGGCACGACTTGGAGCCGGGCGGGGCGGGTACGCCGAGCCCCATGCCGTCGTTGCTGGAGCAGCGCAACCTGCCCGACCAGCACGCGTTCATGCGCTCGGTCGAGCACGCCGTGGCCAACTTCGGCTACAGCGACGTGCGCAAGGCGGTGCTGTCGGTGCAGCGCGAACTGGTGTTCAGCCAGGCCATCGACGTGAATGCCCTGGCCCATAACCTGCGGGTGCAGAACCCGAGCGGTTATCACTTTCGCGTGCCCATGGCCGACGGCGCCACCCTGCTGGGCGTGAGCCCCGAGTTGCTGGTGCGCAAGCACGGCGCCTCGTTCGTTTCCAATCCGCTGGCCGGTTCGGCCAAGCGACTGACCGATGCCGACGCCGATCGACGCAATGCCCAGTGGTTGTCCGAATCGGACAAGGACCACTACGAGCATGGCTTCGTCACCGCAGACATCGCCGCGCGGGTCAGCGAGCTGTGCACCCGGCTGGACGTACCGCCGCGGCCTTCGCTGATCAGCACCCCGACCCTCTGGCACCTGTCGACGCGCATCGAAGGCACCCTTGCCGACCCCTCGGTGTCGGCCCTGCAACTGGCCTGTCGCCTGCATCCCACGCCTGCCGTGTGCGGTTTCCCCACCGAATTGGCGCGGCGTCTGATTCGTTTCGTCGAACCCACCGAGCGCGGCCTGTTCACCGGAATGGTCGGCTGGTGCGACGCCCAGGGCAACGGCGAATGGGTCGTGACCATTCGCTGCGGCACGGTTTCAGGCCCGCGGGTCAGGCTGTTCGCCGGCGCCGGCATCGTCGAAGCCTCGCAACCGGCGGCGGAATGGGCCGAGGTCCAGACCAAGCTGCGCACCATGCTCCAGGCGTGCGGACTGCACGCGTGATTTCCCCTTCCTCATGACGAGTGAAACCATGACTATCGAATTCACCCGCTGGCCACAGGACCGTGCCCAGGCCTACCGCGACCTCGGCTACTGGCTCGACCGGCCACTGACGCGGATCCTCGAAGAGCGCTGCAAGGCACAACCCGACGCACCGGCAATCATCTGTGGCGAGCGCAGCTTCACCTACGCCGAGCTTGACCGCCTTTCGTCCAACCTGGCCTCGCGCCTGGCTGCGCGCGGCCTGGGCCGCGGCGATGCGGCGCTGGTCCAGCTGCCCAACATTGCCGAGTTCTACATTGTATTGTTTGCCTTGTTCAAGGCCGGCATCGTGCCGCTCAACGCGTTGTTCAGCCACCGCAAGCTGGAGCTGGGGGCGTACGTCAAGCAGCTGTCGCCGCAATTGTTGATCGCCTCGCGCGAGCACGAAGTGTTTCGCGATGACAGCTATGAAAGCCTGTTCGAACAAGCGACGGCCCAGCCTCGGGTCGCTCTGTTTCTGGGCGATTCGCGTAACCAGCACAGCCTCGCCCAATGGCTCGAGACGCCGGCCACCGAGCAGGTCGCCTACGCGCCCACAGCCGCCGATGAAGTGGCCCTGTTCCAGTTGTCCGGGGGCAGCACCGGCACGCCCAAATTGATCCCGCGTACCCACAACGACTACCACTACAACGCGCGCGCCTGCGCCGAAGTCTGCTCCCTTACGACACAGACACGCTTTCTGTGTGCCCTGCCGGCCGCGCACAATTTCCTGCTCAGCTCGCCAGGCGCGCTGGGCGTGTTTCACGCCGGTGGCTGCGTGATCATGGCCGACAACCCCGAGCCGCTGGCGTGCTTCGCCCTCATCCAGCGGCATGCGGTCAATACCGTGGCTCTGGTACCCAGTGCCGTGGCCCTGTGGCTGCAGGCCGCGCCTCAGCACCGCCCGCAGCTGCAGTCGCTGCACCACCTGCAGGTGGGCGGCGCGGTGTTCGCCGACTCGTTGGCGCGCCAGGTGCCGACGGTGCTGGGCTGCCAGTTGCAGCAGGTGTTCGGCATGGCCGAAGGGTTGATCAACTACACCCGGCTGGACGACAGCGACGAGCAGGTGTTCACCACCCAGGGGCGTCCGGTCAGCCTCGGCGATGAAATCCGGATCGTCGACGAGCAGGGCGCCGAGGTGCCCACCGGCGAGACGGGAATGCTCGCCACCCGAGGCCCGTATACCTTCTGCGGCTATTACAACAGCCCGGAGCAGAACGCCCAGGCGTTCGACGAACAGGGCTATTACTATTCCGGCGACCTGGTGCAGCGCCTGCCCAGCGGTGATCTGCGCGTGGTCGGCCGTATCAAGGATCAGGTCAATCGTGGTGGCGAGAAGATCGCTTCCGAAGAGATCGAAAACCTCATCGTGCTGCACCCGGACGTGACCCATGCCGGGCTGGTGGCAATGCCGGACCAGGCCCTGGGCGAGAAGAGCTGCGCGTTCGTGGTCAGCCGCGATCCGACGCTCAAGGCGCCCGCGCTGCGCCGTCACCTGCTGGCGCTGGGCATCGCCGAATACAAGTTGCCCGATCGCATTCGGATGATCCCGAGCATGCCGTTGACGGCCGTGGGCAAGATCGACAAGAAGCGGCTGCGCCAGCTGCTGGCGGTGGAAGACAACCGCAGCTGGCTGCAGACACGTCTGCTGCAACTGATCGAGGACGGTGACGCCCTCGACCCTCAGGAGAATCTGATTTTCTACGGGCTGGATTCCCTCCAGGTGATGCGCCTGGCGGCCGAGCTCAAGGAGCGCGGCGTGGCCGTGAGCTTCGAGGAACTGGCCACCGAACCGACCCTGGCCAACTGGTGGGCACTGGTCGAGAGCCGTCAGAAAGCTGCCTGATTCAAACGGCGAGCCGTGCCGGCGCAGTGCGGCTCGCCTGGTCATTCCAGAAAGGATCCACGATGACATTGTCTACTGCCGACACCGCTCGACTCGATGATTTCTGGCGACACTGCCTGGAGCATCAATTCTTCAATATTGGCTACCCGGAAAATGCCGATTTCGACTACAGCACGCTGGAGCGCTTCCTGCGCTTTTCCATCAACAATTGCGGCGACTGGGGCGAACACAGCAACTACGTGCTCAACTCCTTCGACTTCGAAAAAGACGTCATGGCGTACTTCGCCGACCTGTTCGACATTCGCCGCGAGGACAGCTGGGGCTATGTCACCAACGGCGGCACCGAGGGCAACATGTTCGGTTGCTACCTGGCACGGGAGCTGTTTCCCGATGGCACCTTGTACTATTCGCGGGACACCCACTATTCGGTGGCCAAGATCGTCAAGCTGCTGCGCATCAAATGCCGCGCCGTGGACGCGCTGCCCAATGGTGAGATCGACTATGACGACTTGCTGGCGAAGATCGCAGCGGACGGGGAAAGGCACCCGATCATCTTCGCCAACATCGGCACGACCATGCGCGGCGCCGTCGACGATATCGCCATCATCCAGGCGCGTCTGCAACAGGCCGGTATTGCGCGGCGCGACTACTACCTGCACGCCGATGCCGCGCTGAGCGGGATGATTCTGCCGTTCGTGGATACGCCGCAGCCGTTCACCTTTGCCGCTGGTATCGATTCGATCTGCGTATCCGGGCACAAGATGATCGGCTCGCCGATTCCCTGCGGCATCGTCGTGGCCAAACGCAGGAACGTCGAGCGCATCTCGGTGGAGGTGGACTACATTTCGGCGAGCGACAAGACCATCAGCGGTTCGCGCAACGGCCACACGCCGATGATCATGTGGGCGGCGCTGCGCACCCATTCGCCAGCCCAGTGGCGCCGCCGGGTCGCGCACAGCCTGAAGAGCGCCCAATACGCGGTCAATCGGTTGCGTGCCGGCGGAATCGACGCGTGGCGCAACCCGAACTCCATCACTGTGGTGTTTCCCTGCCCCTCGCCGGGCATTGCCCGCAAGTACGGCCTGGCCACCTCGGGTGATACCGCGCACCTGATCACCACGCCGCATCACCGCGACACCCGGGTCATCGATGCGCTGATCGACGAGGTGATCGCCGAGGCGCGTCCGGAGGCCTGGCGCGCCACCTTGCAGCGAAGCTGGCACGCGAACACCCAACTGCCGCCACGCAGCACGTCCTGGGGCGGCGGAGCCAGGCTCGACGGGCGGTGATGACCGGCTCATGGCGTGACACGTTGCCCATTCCACCTGAAGAACGAGGGAGACCATCTTGAATCAGCCACCCACACCCCAGGACTGTGCCAACCTGGAAGACATCCGTTGCGGCATCGACTGGCACGACCGGCAGATCTTCGACGCCCTGGTGCAGCGTTTGCAGTACGTCAAGGCCGCAGCGCAATTCAAACCCAGCGAGCAATCGATCCCGGCACCCGAGCGAGTTGCTGCCATGCTCGAACAGCGCCTGGAATGGGCCGCTTTGGCAAGCTTCGACCCGGCGTTCACCGAGGCACTGTTCGAACGGATCATCCACTGGAACATCCAGCAGCAGATCGCCCACTGGCGCACGACCCGAGCGCCCAACGCCTGATCCACTGCGGCGCCCTCTTCGCGGGCAGAGCCCGCTCCCACAGGGGATTAGCGCATCCTTTCCCCTGTGGGAGCGGGCTCTGCCCGCGAAGGGCGCACTGCGGTCCGCCTGATGTTCTACGGCAGCACGATGTATTCGTTGCGCTGTTGAATGCCTTGGTGGGGCCCCTCGACCAGGTGCACGTAACGACCGCCGACCTGGTCGATCGGCACGCAATCGTCCACGTCCAAGACGGCGTCGGTGTGAGGCTGGCGCCAGTGTTCGAGGCACTGGCGACGGGCGCAGCTCTTGGCATCGCGCGCCGTGTGCGCCACCACCAGCAGGTAGTGGTGTGCTTCGCCGAACGACTGCGCCTCGTAGCCACCAAGATTGATCACATACAGCCGCGGCATGCCGGCGCCAGGCGCCAGCGGGCTGAACTCGACCTTCCACTGTTCGACCCCGTCCACCGCCATCCAGGCATCGACGTGCAAACCTTTCTGACTGCCGAACCAGTCTGCCCTCAGCTGCGGGTAAGTCGCTTCGAGCGAATCGGCAACGGCGCAGGCGATATCGTGCACTTCGATGCGCGCCTTGGGGTGCTTGCCGCCAAGCAGAACGACGTAGAGCATGGGTCGGGGTCCTCGAGTGGGGTGCTGGTACGACAGCATCCTGCCACTCATTGCTCAACGCCGTCTCGCTGAATGGGGCAGTCGGCACCGCCCCCTCAACGAACGTTCTTGTCGAGGAATTCGCGGATCACCGGAATAATCTCCCGGCCATGGGTTTCCAGGGCGAAGTGGCCGGTGTCGTAGAAGCGAATGTCCGCCTGGGGCAAGTCGCGCTTCCAGGCCTGGGCGCCGGCTGGAAGGAAGAACGGGTCATGCTCGCCCCACACGGCCAGCAGGGGCGGCTGGTACTGGCGGAAGTAGTCCTGAAAGGTGGGGTACATCGCCACGTTGGAGGCGTAATCCAGCACCAGGTCCAGCTGGATGTCGGCATTGCCGGGCCGCGAGATCTGCAGGCCTTCCAGGGTGTAGCCGTCCGGCGAAACCGCGCTTGGGTCGCTGACCCCTTCCAGGTACTGCCATTTGATCGAAGCCGGTGTCGGAAAATCCCGCAAGGCATCGCGGTGCTCTTGGGTAGGCTCGCGCCAGTAGGTCTGGATGGGTGCCCAACCAGCGCCCAAACCTTCCTCATAGGCGTTGCCGTTCTGCGAGATGATCGCACTCACGCGCTCGGGGTGCGCCACGGCCAGGCGCCAACCCACTGGAGCACCGTAGTCGTGGACCATCAACGCGTAGCGGTCCAGCTCGAGCTGTTCGGTGAACTGGCCGATGGTCTGCGCCAGTTGGCTGAAGGTATAGGCGTAGTCGCCCCGGGCGGGCGCTTCGGTGAAGCCGAATGCAGGCAGATCCGGCGCGATCACATGGTAGCGGTCGGCCAGTTGCGGAATCAGGTCGCGAAACATGAACGAAGAGGCGGCAAAGCCATGCAGCAGCAACACCGTGGGCGCGCCCGGATCACCGGCTTCTCGGTAGAACACGTTGACATCGCCGACCTGCTCGTAACGGTAGTGCACCGTGCGGTCGGCATGGGCGTTCGGCGCGGCGCTGGTCAGCAGCGAAGCGGCAAGCGCGGCTGCGGATTTCGAAATGGTCATGACGGCTCCTGATGTAACCCTTGATTGGTGTGTTTGAAGGTTACGGAGCATTCTGGTAACCTGTCAAACTAATTTTATGGGTTACAGGACGTCATGAATCTTACCGCCATCGCTCCTGACACGTTGTTCGTGGCCGACAACCTGGCTCTGGATTTCATCAATACCCAATACGGCGTGGGCGATCAGCAGCACGATTGCCTGCGCGACGACGAGGACGTACTGAAGTGGCTCGACGCTGCTGGCCTGCCTGCGCGGCATGACCAGGCGGACACTGCTCGCGGACTATTGACCCAGGCCCTTGCGCTGCGCGCGTGTGCCAAAGGACTGGTGAACGCCGCGATGACCGGGGAAGAAGCCGACCCTGAAGTGGTCAACCAGATTCTCGAGGCCGGGCGCCCTGTCAGCGGCTTGCAGTGGAATGGCGCGGCACCGGCGTTTCGCATCGCGGTGCAGCCCAGGGATGCTGGTTCGGCAAGCCTGCTGTGGCCGGTGGCCGACGCTCTGGCCAGACTGGTCACGGGGGACACATTCGAGTTCGTTCGGCAATGCGAAGCCCATGACTGCGTGCTGTTCTTTCACGACCTGAGCAAGTCGCATCGACGCCGCTGGTGCAGCATGGCGACCTGTGGCAATCGCATGAAAGTGGCGGCGTTTAGGTCCAGGAAGAAGCCCGAATAGACTTGTTTCAGCCGCTTCCCGGCGCCGGGAAATGCAGCGCAAAGCGGATGCGTCCGGGCTGGGGTTGGGTCACGCTGGCCTCACCGGCGTGCAGTTGCATGATCGCCGCGACAATGGCCAGTCCCAAGCCATTGGAGTCCGAATTATGCTGGCGCGAAGCGTCGCCTCGGTAGAAACGATCGAACAGGCTGGCCAGCGCCGAAGGCTCCAGGGCAGGGCCCTGATTCTCTACCACGATCACGCATTGCCCCTCTGCCGACTCGACGCTGATCAGGGCATCGCTGTGCGGGTCGGCGTAGCGGATCGCGTTGGCCACCAGGTTGCTCAACGCCCGTCGCAATAGCAGCGGGTCGGCGTGCAGGGTGGCGTCACCGGAAATCAGCAGGCGGATCTTGCGTTCTTCGGCGAGCCCTTCGAAATACTCGGTGACTCGCTCCAGTTCATCGTGCACCTGCAGCGGCTGGCGCTGTACCACCGCCTGGGCGTCGTCGGCGCGCGCCAGGAACAGGATGCTTTCGACGATCCGGGAAATACGTTCCAGCTCCTCCAGATTCGACGCCAGCAGTGCCTGGTATTCGTCCGCACTGCGGCCTTGGCGCAGGGCGACCTGGCAGTGCCCCATCAACGAGCCCACCGGGGTGCGGATCTCGTGGGCGAGGTCTGCGGAAAATTGGTTCAGCCGCTGGTAGCCCTCGGCCAGGCGATCGAGCATGGCATTGTAGGCTTCGCTCAACTGCTGCAGTTCGACCGGCGTGTTGTCGCTGCTCATGCGGCTGTGCAGGCGTGCCGGGGAGATGTCGGTGGCGTGCGCCGCCATCTCGCGCAGCGGCCGCAAGCCGCGGCGCAGCAGCACGAAGCCGAGCAAGGCGGTGAGCAGGAACGCCATGCCCACGGCCAGGTAGATCCGCTGGCGGAACTCGCCGAGCATGACCATCTCCTTGACCATGATGTGCGCCGCCGTCAGTTGCACCTCGCGCCCACCGGAGGTGGTCAATACGCTCGCCGCCCGCAGGGGTATGCCCGAGGGTGCCATTCCTGTGCGCAGGTCGGCGCTGCCGGGAATCGCATCGTGGGCGACCGCAGGCACGGAGGGCAGGGTCGCGTGCAGCGGGTTGACTTGAATCACCGGTGGCTGGCCGGTCTCGGCAATGACGAAGATGTCGTCTTCGCTGCCGAGCATGTTCTGGAAGATCTGCGGGCTGCTCGACAGCTTGTCCAGGGTCAGGTCGTAGTGCAGCAGTTTGCGAAAGTGGTCGAGCCGCCCGAGCACGGCGTTGTCGCTGCGCTGCAGCACCGAAGCTTTCATTGATTCGTACAGGTACCAGCCGGCGCCGGCCACGGTGAGCATGGCCACCAGAGAGAAGGCCAGGGTCGAGCGCAGGGTCAGGGAAGGTTGGCGTCGGCTTCGCATGCCCGCACCTCGCAGACGTAACCGATGCCGCGCACGGTGTGGATGAGCTTGACCGGGTAGGGCTGGTCGACCTTGCTGCGCAGGCGCTTGACCGCAACGTCGACCACATTGGTATCGCTGTCGAAATTCATGTCCCATACCTCCGAGGCGATCTGGGTGCGCGAGAGCACGTCGCCCTCGCGCCGCAGCAGCAGGTGCAGCAGGGCGAACTCCTTGTTGGTCAGGGTGATCACTTCCTGTTGCCGCGTCACCCGGCGCCGCAGCAGGTCCAGTTCGAGGTCGGCGAGGTGGAAGCGATCGGCTTCACGGGCGCCGCCGCGGCGCAGGATGGTACGAATGCGCAACAGCAGTTCGGTGAACGAAAAGGGCTTTACCAAGTAGTCGTCGGCGCCCAGCTCCAGGCCCCGAATGCGGTCTTGCAACTGGTCGCGGGCGGTCAGGAACAGCACCGGTACATTCTGCCGCGCGCGCAGCACCTCCATGATCTGGAAGCCGTCGATGCCGGGCAGCATGACGTCGAGCACCAGCAGGTCGTAGGGATTCTCCAGGGCCAGGTGCAAGCCATCGGCGCCGTGCTGCGCCCAGTCGACGTTGTAGCCGGATTCGCCGAGGCCCTTTTTCAGGTACTCGCCGGTCTTGGTGTCGTCTTCGATCAAGAGGATGTGCATCGATCAGGCTCGCTCGGGCGTTCGCGGTTGCCGTGGAGGGTTCGTGGCGGGTGGGTTCGCACAGCGCAGTCTAACCAAGCGGCGCGGCGCTGTCGGTTACATTACCGTCATTGAGGCGCATGCCGCGCGAATGACAGAAATGTCATCGAGCGGTCATGCGCGCGTGCGGGTTGGTGGCCGAGGATGGGTGCACACCTACCGCAAGGAGTCGTACCGATGAAGATCAAAACTGCCCTGTCGACCACTCTGGGCACGTTGCTGCTCAGTGCCGCCGTGATGGCTTCGGCTGCAGACATGCCGGTGGTCAAGCCGATGCGTGGCACGGTCGATGGCCTGGACAACAACACCTTGTCTTTCACCACTCGCAGCGGCGCGCACCAGACCATCGGCCTGACCGACAAGACCGGCATCCGCTTGGTGTCCAAGGCCAACATCGACTCGATCAAGGCTGACAGCTTCATCGGCTCGGCGGCTACTCCCCAGGCAGATGGCACGCTGAAAGCGCTGGAAGTGACCGTGTTCGAACCCAGCCTGAAGGGCAGCGGGGAAGGGCACTACGGTTGGGAAAACGCCGACGGTACCACCGGCACCATGACCAATGGCACGGTCGGCAAGCTGGCCCAGGCCAATGGTCGGACCTTGACCGTGAACTACAAGGGCGGCGAGAAGCAGGTCGTCGTGCCTGAAGATGTGCCGATCGCCTATGTCGAAGCCGGCAAGTCGGAGCAGCTGGTGAAAGGCGCCAAGGTCGTCGTGTTCCCTGCCGAAGACGGCAAGACCGCCCGTGGCGTGGCAGTAGGCAAGGATGGCTTCCAGCCACCGATGTAACCTTTGTCATACCCCCGTGGCCGCGCTCCCACAGGTGGCAGGCGCATCCTTTTCCTTGTGGGAGCGGGTCTCTGCCCGCGAAGGGCGCGCCGCGGTATGGCTGATCCACCGCGGCGCCCTTTTCGCGGGCAGAGCCCGCTCCCACAGGGGATCGGTGCATGCTTCCCCCCATGTGGGAGCGGGTCTCTGCCCGCGAAGGGCGCGGTGGTGTGTTTACTTGACATGGGAGGGCCATTCCATGGCCGTGCGTCGCATACATTCACTGACGGTACGCCTCACCCACTGGATCAATGCCTTCGGCATGACCTGCATGTTCATGAGTGGCTGGGGCATCTACAACGCCTCTCCATTGTTTGCGTTCCGTTTTCCGCCCTCGTTCACTCTGGGTGGTTGGCTGGGTGGCGCGATAGCTTGGCATTTCGCGGTGATGTGGCTGTTGGTGATCAATGGCCTCGTCTACGTCCTCTACGGATTGATCAGCCGCCACTTCAAGCGTGATTTGCTGCCGATCACTCCCCGCGCGGTCAAACGCGACCTGCGCGATGCCCTGCGTTTGCGGCTGATCCATGAAAAGGGCGTCTACAACGCGGTGCAACGCCTCATGTACTGGCTGGTACTGGCGGCCGGGGTGCTGATTCTGGTATCCGGGGTAGCCATCTGGAAGCCCATCCAGTTCCAGGAGCTGGTAGCACTGCTGGGCGGCTACGATTTCGCCCGCTACGTCCATTTCGCCGCGATGTCTGCCATCGGCGCCTTTACAGTGGTGCACCTGGTCCTGGTGCTGCTGGTGCCCAAGACGCTGCCGCCGATGATCACCGGCGGGGTAAGGCCTTCGACTACCGGGAAGACCGATCATGAATGAACCCAAATCCCGCCGGGTGGCTCCGATAATCCTGGAACCGGCCCAGCGCAGCCAGCTCGAAAGCCTGCAACGCCGACATTTCCTGCGCGGCGGCCTCACCGTCGGCGCCATGGCGATGCTCAGCGGCTGCAATCTGCAGGACGGTGATCAGGTCGACAAGGTGCTCTGGGCCATGTCGCGCTGGAACGATCGAGTGCAAGCCTGGCTGTTCAACGGCCAGCGTCTGGCGCCTACCTACAGCAAGGCGCAGATGACCCAACCGTTCCCGTTCAACGCGTTCTACAGCGAGGACGACATCCCCGATATCGACGTATCGGGCTACGCCCTGGCAGTATCCGGCCTGGTGCGCGACAAGGCGTCGTGGACACTCGAAGGCCTGCGCAAGCTTCCGCAGCAGACAGACATCACCCGGCTGATCTGCGTCGAAGGCTGGAGCGCCATTGGCCAGTGGGGCG
Organism: Pseudomonas sp. CFBP 13710; assembly: GCF_014842235.1. Classification (NCBI taxonomy): domain Bacteria; kingdom Pseudomonadati; phylum Pseudomonadota; class Gammaproteobacteria; order Pseudomonadales; family Pseudomonadaceae; genus Pseudomonas; species Pseudomonas sp. CFBP 13710. Next base: position 116,779 of record NZ_JACYVJ010000001.1, read on the forward strand.
GGGTGCCGTTGAAAACCTTCCTCGAGCACATTGGCGCCGATACCACAGCCAAATTCGTCGGATTCAAGTGCGCCGACCGCTACTACTCGAGCCTGGACATGCCCACCGCGCTGCATCCGCAGACGCTCCTGGCCCTGGACTATGGCGAGGTTGCGCTGCCGCCCGAATATGGCTACCCATTGCGGGTCCGTGTGCCGACCAAGCTGGGCTTCAAGAACCCCAAGCACATCGTCGAGATCTTCGTCAGCAACGATTATCCCGGCGGCTATTGGGAAGACCAGGGCTACAACTGGTTCAGCGGCATATAGCCGCGCGCGACGCGGCTCGCGCCGCTGCTACAGGGGTTCAGCGGCATCTGGAAGCGCGCATCCCCCTGTAGCAGCGGCGCAAGCCGCGTCGGCGGTAAATGCGGCCCCCCCTGACACACCGCAGTAAACCCGGACGCGGCTTGCGCCGCTGCTACAGGGGTTCAGCGGCATCTGGAAGCGCGCATCCCCCTGTAGCAGCGGCGCAAGCCGCGTCGGCGGTAAATGCGGTCCCCCTGATACACCGCAGTGAACCCGGACGCGGCTTGCGCCGCTGCTACAGAGCTTTGCAAAACCCTCGCAAGGTCAGGTTCTGGTGACGGTGAGGACCACGGCGGCGATTCGTTCGGCCTGGCGATACCCGGGGGTTTCCAGCTCTTCGCCGAATACGTCCGGGTCCACCTCTTCGTAGGTCCATTGAAACCCTGGTACGTCCACCAGCGGCTGCACCTGGGTCAGAAACAAATCGACGCCGGCCATCGACGGCGCGCCGGTGTACAGCAGCAGACTGCCGCCGGGCGCCAATCGACCCAACGCCTCGCTGGCGATGCGCACCGACAAGGCCGACCCCAGTTCGCCGCCGCCGTCGCGGTAGGCCCGTGCCTGGGGATCCTGCATGTACGGAGGGTTGGCAACGATCAGATCGAAATCCCCGCTGGTGCCCTGCAGCACGTCGCTGTGCCAGGCCGCTACATTGGCTACGCCCGCCAGTGCCGCATTGACTGCAGTGAAACGCAACGCCGCAGGATTGATATCCACTGCCTGAACCTGCGCTTCGCGGCGCGCCAGGGCAATCAGAATCGCCCCTGCGCCGCTGCCGCAACCGATATCGACCGCGCTGCGGATCGGCTGCCGGGACTCGTGCAGGTGCTTCTCGATGGCCCGTGCAAAACGATAGGTATCGGGCCCAAAGAAAACCGAATCGTGGGCGACGGTCGGATAGGCCGAGTGAACGAACAACTGCCCGCCCAGGCTGGACCAGCGCACCTCGCTGCGCAGCAGCCCCGACTGCTCGCTGACGATGGCATTTTCCAGCAATGCCGCCGTCTCCACTTCGGGTAACAGGTTGGATTCGAACGGGCGACTCCAGCCGAACACATCGCGCAGGTCACGGGCGACCGCGTTGCCAGGCCGCTCGTTGTTGCGCTGATGGGTCAGCGGCGTCACCGTCACAAAGCGGTAGCCATCTGCTTGCAAGCGGCGACCCAGCTGGAGCAGCACCTGGTCCAGTTCCGCGCCCTCGACGGTTGGGCACACGTTCACCTGGTTCATGTCAGAGCCTCGTACCTCAATATTCATGGCTCAGCGCTCCCTCGCTCAGTCGCTGAGTGAATGCCCGGGTCGCTTCCAACCCCTCGGGCGATGCGTGCAGCGATGGCGACATCTTGCGAATCAGTGCCTGGGTCGGTTCCGCAGGCCGGGCTGTGCCGGTCGCAATGGCGACCGCGGGTGCGCGTTGGCGAAAGCGTGCCCTGAACGGATTGCTGGCGCCGGACTGATCGTCCAGCCAATCGCCGGCGATCCAGTCCTTGAGCAACTGCCGTTCGTAACCGTTGAACACGCCGAACATGGGCGCGCCCGGCCCATCGAGCATCTGCCAGAAACGGCTGGCCTCGGGGTCCTGGTGTCGCTTGATCCAGCCCTTGTTTTCCAGCGCGGTCAGAAAAGCGCCGCACTGGCCCGGCTTGGCCAGCCACTCGTTGACGGTCCTGCCTTCGAGGCGGCAGTAGTCTGAATGCATGTACTGGCCAAAGCCGCGCTTGCGCTCCAGCATCTGCACCACCTCATGGTCCAGATCGAAGCCCTCGATCACTGCGGCAGAGCCGATACCCAAGTCGTTGAGGTTGTAGCCTGCCCGCAGCCTCTGCAGAAACGCAGCGTTGTCCGCACCGCCCGGCAGCAGATCGAGCACGGCCGCTACCGCCTTGTGGGCATGCCCAGTGCCAGCGTTGTCGATGGTCACGTGCAAGGTGAAATAGTAAGGGTCGATGCCCAGCTCGTTCAGTTCGAACGCAGTGATCAGCAGGTGCAGCGGCAGTTGCTCGTAGCCCAGGTTGTAGCCGATCACCTCGGGCAGGAAGTCCTCGCTGGCCTGGCCCAAGGCCAACTGAATGGCGCCTTGCAGGTACAGCTCGTCGGCCAGGTCGTGGGTCGCCAGGCAGTCGTGCTCGGCCAACAGCGCGCGGTACAGCGTGACGTGGTTGAGTGAGGGATCACCGTCGCCCAACTCTTCGAGGTAGGTGCGGATCAGGCCGTGATAGCGCCAGTCCGCCGCATGCTTGACGGTGCCGAACAACCACGCGCCATCGACCAGCTTGCTCGGTGCCACCTGTTGCAGGAAATACAGGGCGTGGGCCTTGTTGCTGAAAAACCGTCGGGGCGCGCCGGCGTGGCGCAGGGCAAGATACTCGGAATACTGGCGACCCACCGCCGCGGCGTTGTCGGCCACCCACTGCAGCAGCTGCGCAGGGTTCGAGGGCATCGGGCAGGGCAGCTCGGCCGCCAGCGCCAGTTGTTCTTCGAGAAACTGCTTCGCCCGTCCTGGCTCGGTGGCGTCGGTCTGGTCGAGCAGCGACCGGTAGAGCGGCAGGGCAGTAGGCTCGGGCCTGGCCCCTGAATGCGGATGGCCAGTGGATTCAAGCGGGATCATGACAGCACCCATCGTGTTTTTGGTGTCTGGTTTCGAGTGAGCCCGCCTGCAGAAATTCACCTGGACCGACGAACGCCCCTGCCGATCACGCCGCTTGGCTGTGGGTGTGCCCATGGCGATGCAGCGCCACCCAGATCACTACACTGAGAACCCCGATCAAGGTCGCTGCCGATCCCAGCACCAGGTTGTGCGAAGTGCTGAACGCGGCTTGGCCAGCGGCGACCAGCTCGGCAGCCTGCGGGCCACCCAGCACCTTCGCCGCGCTCATGGTTTCACCGATCGAATGCCGGGCGGTCTCCGCGATTGCCGGGGGTAGCCCTTCAGGCAGCTGGATAGAGCGGGTGTAGCCGCTGCCCAGGACGATACCGAACCCGGTGATGCCCAGCCCTGTGCCCAGGTCATAGCTGGTGGCTTCGAGCGCGCCGGCCGAGCCGGCCTTGTGCGGCGGCGTACTGCTCATGATCGCTACCGACGATGCCGTCAGGCCAATGCTCAGGGACAGACCCAGCATCACCAGCAGGCCGATCACGGCCCATCCGCTGTGGTGCAGGTCAGCCATGGCCAGCCCTGCCAGGCTGGCGCTGGCAGCAGCCAGCGACAGACTGCCCACCCAGCGCAGGCCAATGGCACGCAACAGCAGACCCGCCAAGGGCCCGCCGACCGCCGAGGCGATCATCAACGGCAAGAGGAACATGCCGGCCTGGAGCGGTGTCTGGCCGAGCACGAATTGCAGCTCCTGGGCCAGCATCAATTCGACCCCGGCCAGGGCGCCCATCACCACCAATGCCATGACCACGCCTGCGCTGATCGCCGGTGAGCGGAACAGGCTGAGGTCGAGCATGGGGCGTGCGGCGTGCAATTGCTTGTGCCCGAACCAGCCCAGCATGCTCAGGCCGATCAGTGCCGAGGCGCTGGTGACGAACACCGAGCTGCCGGGCTTGAACCCGGACTTGAGCGCATAGACAGTGGCCATGATACCCAGCATCAGGATCAATGCCTGGCCGATGGTCCAGTTGCCGTCGCCGGTGATGGAGGTGCGCGGCACATGCTTGAGCACCAGCGGCATCACCACCAGCATCACCGGCACATTGACCAGAAACACCGCGCCCCACCAGAAATGCTCGAGCAGGGCGCCGCCCACCAATGGCCCGATGGCCGCACCTGCCGAGCCGGTGGCACCCCAGACGCCCAGCGCCAGGGCCCGCTCGCGCTCGTCGTCGAAGGTTTGGCGGATGATCGCCAACGTGCAGGGAATGATCATCGCCGAGCCGAAGGCCATGAACGCCCGAGCGGCGATCAGAGTGGCCACGCTGGGCGAGAACGCCGCAAGCACCGAGCCGAGGCTGAAGATGCACAACCCGGTGATCAACAGCTGGCGATGGCCGATCCGATCGGCGAGGGTACCCATGGGGATCAGCAGGCTGGCCATGATCAACGGGTAGATATCGATGATCCACAGCACCTCGGTGCCAGTGGCCTGCAGCGCCAGGGTCAGCGAGGGGACCGCCACGTGCAGGATGGTCACGTCCAGCACCACGGGCAGAAACACCATCATGACCGCGACCAGTACCCACCAGCGTTTTGCAGATTGAGACGACGACACGGGACTTCCTTGAATTATCGAACGGGCCGCAGGTGCGGCGGCCCGGCACGCGCTGATACCATCACGCCATTGTTCCTGAAGCAAGCTGAGGCATGCGGCACACCATGACGGCAAAGCAACCGGGCAGCAAGGGACGCAGTACCCGCGGTATCACCTTGGTGGATGTCGCGCGTCTGGCAGGTGTGGCGCCGATGACCGTCTCGCGTTATCTGAACGCGCCGGACGCGGTGCGCGAGGAAACCCGGCTGAAGATTCAGCAGGCCATCGTCCAGACCGGCTACGTGCAGAACCGCCTGGCCAGCTCCCTGGCGAGCAATCGCAGCCGTCTGGTCGCCGTGGTCCTGCCGATGGTCACCAATCCGCTGTTCTCCGACACCTTCCAGGCGATCAACGAACGCCTGATGCAGGCAGGCTACCAAGTGCTGCTCGGCGTTTCCGGTTATCAGAGCGAACAGGAGCAGCATCTGCTCGACGTCATCCTCAGTCGACGCCCCGACGGCATCATCCTCACCGGCACCCTGCACACCCAGGCCAGTCGCGCGCGCTTGCGTGCCGCGGCTGTACCCGTGGTGGAGACCTGGGACCTGACCGACGACCCCATCGACATGCTGGTGGGCTTTTCCCATGAACGCGTGGGCAGCGAGGTCGCGCAACGCCTGCTGCGACTGGGCTACCGTCGATTCGCCCTGCTGGCGGTGGACGATCCGCGTGGATTGCGCCGTGCCCAGAGTCTGCTCGATGCTCTCACCCAGGCCGGCATCGGCGATGTTCAGCAGCAGATCTTCGCCGGCTTGCCGACCCTGGAGCAGGGGCGACGGGGGCTCGCTGCGCTGCTCGAGGACGATTGGCCAACCCCGCAGACGCCACCCTTGATGGTGGTTTGTACCTCCGACACCCTCGCTCATGGCGTGCTCACCGAAGCGGCTGCGCGTGGCTTGCCGGTGCCCGAGCGACTGGGTGTGATGGGCTTTGGTGACATGAACTTCGCCAGCCATACCTTTCCGGCCTTGTCCACGGTGCGCATCGACGGTGCGCAGTTGGGTGCCTGTGCGGCTGACCTGTTGCTGCGCCGTCTGCAGCAGCCCGAGCAGGTTGCCGAGATCGTCGATATCGGCTTCTCCCTCATCGAGCGACAGAGCACTCGCGCCGTGTTCTGATTCAACACCGCTGGAAGTCTTCTGCGTCTGCCGAAGCGACCGAAACCGATTTGAAGGAGTGGGTTCAGTAACGTACCCACGGTGCCTGGTCTTGGCACAGCGCTGCGCACGCAAGTCAAGGCCCGTGCCGATGCACTGATCGATGAGACCCGTTGAGTCGGTTTACTGGCGTTTGTGCCTTCGCCATCGGTCAGGGTCCTGGCGGTACGGCCGCAAAACTGTTTCGCGTGCGTTGCACAGTGTTCCGTGGCCGATAGGTGCAGCCCTCGGCCACCGGGGGCTGTAGCGTGTCGGTCGTCGGGCGGTGGGCAATTTCGCCAATGAACCGTCGCTTTGCGCTGGCGATCTGCCATACACTGTCGCCATGAGCTTCATTGACGCCAATAAAATTGACGAATTGGGCCTGCAGATATTTGGCGCCATCAATCCAGTTTGCATAAGTAGCTGATTTATAAGAACTTTATAAAAAAATACAGCCCTGATAATTTATTTACATGCGGGTGATAGCACTCGGCTTGCACTGCCGGACTTCTGCCACCTAGTATCACCTCGCCTTACCGATGCCGCCCCAGAGTCGGCACTGACAAACAGCGACCTGTTGGTCGCACGAGATCGCCAATGCCTGGGTCACGCCGATTCGTTTCAGCGCCTTTGAGGACTAAACGAGACGTGTACCTGTTTTTTTTGCTCCGATGCTGCGTTTAAACGACGTCCGGACTGAACCTTGTCGCAATAGCTTGTCCAAGGTCAGCTTCGCAGGATGTGCCGTTGGCGTTGCACCGGTCGTTGTTGCTTACCAAAGACTCTGGAGATTTGCATGAAAGCGATTGTCACCGGTGTAACCGGCCAGGATGGAGCGTATCTGACGCAGCTGTTGCTGGAAAAAGGCTACACCGTCTACGGTACCTACCGCCGCACCAGTTCGGTGAATTTCTGGCGCCTGGAAGAGCTGGGTGTCGCTGGCCACGCCAACCTGCACCTGGTCGAGTACGACCTGACCGACCTGTCGGCCAGCATTCGCCTGCTGCAGAACACCGAAGCCACCGAGGTCTACAACCTTGCAGCGCAGAGTTTCGTCGGCGTGTCGTTCGACCAGCCGTTGACTACCGCCGAGATCACCGGAGTAGGGGTGGTCAACCTGCTCGAAGCGATCCGCATCGTCAATCCGAAGATCCGCTTCTACCAGGCGTCCACCTCGGAGATGTTCGGCAAGGTGCAGGCGATCCCGCAGATCGAGAGCACGCCGTTCTATCCGCGCAGCCCGTACGGTGTCGCCAAGCTCTACGCCCACTGGATGACCATCAATTACCGCGAGTCCTACGGGCTGTTCGCCACCAGCGGCATCCTTTTCAACCACGAGTCGCCACTGCGCGGCCGTGAGTTCGTGACCCGCAAGATCACCGACAGCGTGGCCAAGATCAAGCTCGGCAAGCTCGACGTGCTCGAACTGGGCAACCTCGACGCCAAGCGCGACTGGGGTTTCGCCAAGGAATACGTGGAAGGCATGTGGCGCATGCTGCAGGCCGACGAACCCGACACCTTCGTGCTGGCGACCAACCGTACCGAAACCGTGCGCGATTTCGTCAGCATGGCGTTCAAAGCGGTGGATATCAGCCTGGACTGGTCGGGCAAGGATGATGCGGAATGCGGCACCTGCCGCGCGACCGGCAAGGTGCTGGTCAAGGTCAACCCGATGTTTCACCGTCCGGCCGAAGTCGATCTGTTGATCGGTGATCCGGCCAAGGCGCGCGAGATACTGGGCTGGCAGCCGCAGACCAGTCTCGAGGAGCTTTGCCGAATGATGGTCGAGGCAGATCTGCGACGCAACGAAATCGGCTTTTCTTTCTAGGCGCCCTTGGCGTCTACCCCGAATCACGGCAGTGGGAATGGATATGAATAAACAACAGTGGATGGCATGCCTGGCGCTGGCGCCTTGGCCCTTGAGCGCTTGGGCGTTGGAACCGGCAAAAGTCGAGCTTGGTCCCGTGAACTTCACTCCGACTTTGGAGATAAGCGAACGCTACGACGACAACTTTCGTGCAGTGGATCGCAATGAGGACGCGTCGTGGATCACCTCGGTCAAGCCGACCCTGTTGTTTACCCGCGAAACCCGCAACACCGGCTACAAGTTCCAGTATTCGGCCGACAGCCAGACCTACCTGGACCACGCCGACGCCAGTCACATCGACCACGATGCCGAGCTGAGCGGCGTGTGGGCCTTCGATTCGCGCAATCGTCTGGACGCCATTCTCGACTACAAGCGTGGTGAAGAAACCGTCGATTCCGCCGACGAGCGCGAAAACGACAAGTACACCCGTCAGGGCGGTCGCCTGAAGTACACCTTTGGCGCACTCAGCGCCATGAACCAGATCGAACTGGGCGGCGGCTACCGCCAGCAGCGCTATCGCAATGCCGAAGGCATCAACGATGACAAGGAATACGACGCTACCAGCGTCAGCGGTACCTGGTTCCATCGCCTGGGCGGCAGCACCCGTGCCCTGGTCGAGCTGAACCACGTCGACTACGACTACCTGGACTTCGATCGTCGCAACAGCAAAGGCAACCGCGTGCTGTTCGGTATCGACCGCGATGTCACCGCCAAGCTCAGCGGTACCGCCCGCCTGGGTTACGAGCGCAAGGATTTCGAAAGCTCGCAGAGCAACGACTACGGCAGCGGCACCTGGGAAGTGGGCATGGACTACAAGCCACGCACCTATTCCACCATCTCGGTGAACATGCGCCGCGCCTTCGACGAAGGTGACGACGGTGCCAACACCGTGCACGTGACCAGCAGCCGCCTGGGCTGGCGCCACAGCTGGTCGTCGTTCTTCGCCACCGACGTCAACTATCGCTACGCAGATCGCGAGTACCTGGGCACGGGCGGTCGCGACGACAAGCAGAACGCCGCCGGCGCCGAGATCATCTACACCGCCAGCCGCTGGGCCGAGGTTGGCCTGGGCTACAGCCGCGTCGACAACAACTCGAACGTGAACAGCGAAGACTACGTTCGCAACATCTACCTGCTCAGCCTCAAGCTGTCCCTGTGAACTCAACCCAAAGGGGAGAAGCCACCATGTTCAAGCATGCATTGATTGTCGTACTGGCACTGTTCAGCCTGGGAGCCCAGGCCGATGCCTACAAACTCGCTTCGGGCGATGTCATCCGGGTGTCCGTACTGGGTGAACCCGATCTGACCAACGAGGAAGTCCACCTCAACGATTCCGGTACCTTTTCCTACCCCTTTCTCGGCAACGTGAAAGCCCTGGGCAAGACCACCGACGAGATCGAACGCGTCATCACCAAAGGTCTGAGCGGTGATTACCTCAAAGATCCGAAAGTGACCGTGAGCGTGGTCGAATACCGCCCCTTCTATATTGGCGGCGAAGTCAAGGCACCGGGTGGGTATCCCTACAAGCCGGGCCTGACCATGGACCGTGCCATCGCGCTGGCCGGCGGCCTGACCGAGCGTGCTTCGGTCAACCGCATCAACATCAATCGCGGCGGCAGTGCCAAAGCGGCCCAGTTGGCAACACCGGTAGAACCGGGCGACACCATCACCATTGACCAGGGGTTCTTCTGACATGAGCCAGATTGCCGTAAGAAACAGCCAGGGCGTTGCTCCCTGGCAGGCTGTGCCCGCGTCAGAAGAACGCGATGCGCTGGATTCGCGCAAACTGTGGCGCACGCTGTGGCGTCGCCGCGGCATGATCCTCGGCGTTTTCGCGGTAGGCACCGCCGCCGCCGTGATCTACGCGCTGAACATGACCCCGACCTATCGCTCCGTCGCCACTCTGGTCATCGAGCCCAGCGGTAACCAGGTCATCACGTTCCAGCAGACCCCGGACCGTCCCGATCCCAACAGCGATTACCTGCAGACCCAGATGGGCCTGATCCAGAGTCGCGAAGTGGCCGAGCGCGCCGTGCGCGAGCTCGACCTGTCGCACCACGAGGAACTGGACCCACGGCAGAAGCAGTCGCGCCTGGCCAAGATCAAGGCCCAGCTGTCCAACTGGCATGCCGACTGGTTCCCGCAGAGCTGGCATCAGGAGCTCAACTACACCGAGCAGCAGGCGTTCAACAGCGCCGTGATGGAACTGCGCCAGCGCACCAGCGTGACCGTCGTGGGCAAGAGCCACCTGGTCAGCATCGGCGTGACCATGGCCGATGCCGAAACCGGCGCGGCCACCGCCAACGCCTTGGCCCAGGGTTACCTGGCCAGCCGGCAGAACTCGCAGCAGCAGGAATCGCTGACCGCCAGCCGCTGGATGAACACCCGCATGGTCGAGCTGCGCACCCAGCTGCAGCAGGCTGAAAGCAAGTTGCAGGCTTATCGCGATGGCCAGGGCCTGGTCGATGTCGGCGGCGTGGCTACCATCACTGCCAACGAACTGGCTCGTACCAGCGACCGTCTGGTCGACGCACGCCGCGAACGTGCCGATGCCCAGAGCCAGTACCGTCAGGTGCAGGGTCTGTTGGCCCGCGGTGGCAACCTGGACCTGTCCAGCGTGCCTGCGGTCATCAACAACCCGGTGATCCAGCAGTTCCAGGCCGTGGCCGCTACTGCCCAGGCGCGGGTCGACGAGTACAGCCAGCGCTACGGCGACAAGCATCCGCAGATGGTTGCCGCACGCTCCGAACTGCAAGCCGCCCAGGCCAGCCTGCGCAGCCAGGTCAGCCAGGTCGTCGCCGGTCTGCAGCACAACTACCAGTTGGCGCAGGACAACGAGAACTCGTTGCGCTCCTCGTTCAACACCAACAAGCAGGAAATCCAGGACATCTCCCGCAAGGAGTTCGCCCTGCGTGAACTGCAGCGCGATGTCGACAGCAACCGTGACGTGTACAACACGTTCATGACCAAGCTGCGCGAAACCATGGCGACTGCCGACCTGGTCTCGGGCAACGCCCGCGTGGTCGACCCTGCCATTGCACCGCTGTTCCCGACCACGCCGCGCAAGGCCATTCTGGTAGTGCTGGCCGCGCTGCTGTCGCTGATCGCCGGTTGCGCCATTGCCCTGCTGCGTGAAGCCTTGAACAACAGCTTCAAGAACAGCGCCGACGTCGAGCGTGCCCTGCAGCTGCCGGTACTGAGCGTGGTGCCGTTGCTCAAGCGCCGCAACCGTTCGCGCATCCACCGCCAGTTCGAGCGCAACGACGACGCGGCATTCGCCGAAGCCGTACGTACCCTGCGCACCGGCGTGATGCTCAACGACGACGATGTACGTCGCAAGACCCTGGTCCTGACCTCGACCACTCCGGGCGAAGGCAAGACCACCCTGGCGATCAACCTGGCCGGTGCCATGGCCCGCGTCGAACGCGTGCTGTTGGTGGAAGCCGACCTGCGCCGTCCGAAAGTGGCCACCAACCTGGGCCTGGACGCTCAGCACATCGGCCTGGCCGAGTTACTGGCGGGCAAGGCGGGCGTCGATGACTGCCTGCAGACCATCGGTAGCCTGGACGTGATCTGCGCTGGTGAAATGCCCTACAACCCACAGGAACTGCTGGCCAGCACGCGCATGCAGACCTTCCTGGAGTGGGCACGCCACCGCTACGACCGCGTGATTCTGGACACCCCGGCCAGCCAGTCGGTGAGTGACGCAGCACTGCTGTGCGGCATGGCCGATTCGGTGATCTACGTGATCAAGTCCGAAGCCACCAGCATGCCGCTCGTGCGCAAGAGCATCGGTCAGCTGTTGCAGACCGGCGCGCCGATCACCGGTGTGGTCCTCAACCAGGTGTCGCGTCCCGAACCCGGTCAGCGTCGCGACCACTACTATGACTACCTGCCGGCAGCCCCGGCTCAGTAAACCTTTCCGACCTTGCAGCCGCGCCGCTCTCCCTTCGGGGTGAGCCGTGCGCACGGCTGGTCGCGTTACGGAAAATGCCCAACCACGCCGCACTTGTCTGCAGAGGATACATCTATGATTGCGCCTCGCTTGCACCCGATGGTAAATCGTCGGGGCCTGACGTTCTGGACCATGTGGCTCGCGGGTGCCACGCTGGCATGCGCGCTGACATTCAGTGTCCTGTACGCACACTTCAACGAATTCCCGCCCCAGTATCGGGTCCTGATGATGATCGGGGTTCTTGCTTCGGTCCCCGTCTACAGTTTCCTGCACGTTTACCACAAGCGCCTGAACTACCTGAGCGGCCTGTTGCGCCTGCTCGGCGGCTGGCTGACCCTGGTCGCGGCCCTGGCCGTGGTCATCTGGCTCAGTGGCAGCCCGCAGACGCTGGCGCCCGGCATGGCCGTCAAGCTGATCGCCTACGGTTTCCTGGCCCAGGCGGCAACCTTCATCCCGCTGCGCTTCCTGCTCAACCGCCACAACCAGCGCCTGAAGAACGAGCGCAAGGCCGTGATCATCGGCGCCGGTGAACTGGCCGGCAAGCTGGCGCGCCAGCTCAAGCCGCGGGTTCCGGTGCTGGGCGTCATCGCGCCGGACGCCGAAGTCGATGCCGACTGGGTACCGGTGCCGGGCGTGCCGCACCTGGGCGGTTTCGACGAACTGCGCGACATCGTTCAGCGCGAGCAAGTGCGTCGGGTGTACATCGCCCTGCCACTGGATCGCATGGTGCAGATCGAATCGATCTACGTCGACCTGCTCGACCTGGCGGTGGACGTGGTCTGGGTGCCGGACTTCGGCAGCATGATGCTGCTCAACCAGTCGATCTCGCAGATCGAGCAGTTCCCGGCCATCTACCTCAACGAAACCCCGCTGAGCTCGCACCCTGCTGCGGCCATGGCCAAGGACCTGATCGACCGCAGCCTGGCGCTGCTGGCGATCATCGCCCTGGCACCGGTACTGATCAGCTGCGCAGTGGCGGTCAAGCTGTCCTCGCCAGGCCCGGTGTTCTTCCGCCAGGGTCGCGACGGCTGCAACGGCACCGTGATTCACGTCTACAAGTTCCGTTCGATGCGCATGCACGACGACCAGGAAGTGAAGCAGGCCACCCGCAACGATTCGCGCGTAACCCGCGTCGGTGCGTTCCTGCGTCGTTCTTCGCTCGACGAGCTGCCACAGCTGATCAACGTACTGCGCGGCGAAATGGCCCTGGTCGGTCCGCGTCCCCACGCCATCGCCCACAACCATTACTACTGCGACAAATTGATGGCCTACATGGCACGTCATCGCATCAAGCCAGGCATCACCGGCCTGGCCCAGGTCAGCGGCTTCCGTGGCGAAACCGATACCCTGGACAAGATGCAGGGGCGCCTGGAGCGTGACCTGGCCTACATCAATCACTGGTCGTTGTGGCTGGACATCAAGATCCTGATCAAGACCCCGTTCACCCTGTTCTCACGGAACATCTATTGAGCCCGGAGGCTGGGATGGAACACGACTTGAGCCAGGGGCCGACACCGGCCCCCGGCCTCATTCAGCAGTTGCGCCAGAACCGCATGGTGCGGAATCTGGCGACTGCGCTCGGCGGCTCGGCCGGCGCGCAGCTGATCAACCTCGCGCTGATCCCGGTGATCATGCGTATCTACGGCCCCGAAGCGTTCGGGGTGGTGGGTACCTTCCTCAGCCTGACGATCATTCTGATCCCGGCCTGCAGCCTGACCTGGTCGATGGCCATCGTCCTGCCGCAGACCCACCGCGACGCCAGCGGACTGGCCAAGCTGGCGACCGTGGTCGCCTTGCTGGTTTCCATACTGGTTGCCGGCGTGCTGTTGTGGTGGGGGCCGATGCTGGCCGAGCGCTGGAACCTGTCACTGCTCACCCCGTACCTGATGCTGCTACCGCTGGTGATGTTCAGCTCGGCGGTGCTCGAAGTGCTGCAGCAGTGGCTCTATCGCCATGGGCGCTATCGCCTGACCGCCCGAGCCGCCACCAGCCATGCGCTGGTCTACAATGGCATGCGCAGTGTCGGCGGCCTGTTCAACAACAGCGCAACCATGCTGGTGGTCACCAGTGCTCTGTACTACGTGGTGCACAGCCTGCTGATCCTGATCGGCATGGCCATGAGCAAGCCGGCCCCGGCCGAGGTTGCCGAAACCGACGAGGCGCCGCGCAAGACCCTGCGCCAACTGGCCAGCGAATACCGCGACTTCCCACTTTTCCGTGCCCCGCAGGTGTTGATCAACGCCTTGTCGGTGCACATGCCCACACTGGTACTGGCCTCGCTGTTCGGCGCCATACCGGCCGGCTATTTCGCCCTGTGCCTGCAAGTGCTGGCAATGCCCAGCAACTTCATCGGCAAGGCCATGGGCAGCGTCTTCTACCCGCGCATCGCCGCCGCCGTCCATGCGCGTGAAGCGGTGGTCGGCCTGCTGCTCAAGGGCGTCGGCGCGATGACGGCGATCGGCTCGGCGGGTTTCCTGATCCTGGTCATTGCCGGGCCCTGGCTGTTCACCGTGGCCTTCGGTGCCCAGTGGCACGAAGCGGGCGAATACGCGCGCTGGCTGGCCCTGGCGGAATTGGCCCGGTTCGCGGCGATGCCGTGCGAAGTAGCCATCCCGGCCTTGCGCCTGCAGGCCTACTTCCTGGGCTTCGAAGTCTTCGCGACTTCGCTGCGCTTCGGCGCGGTGGCCCTGGGCGCCTTCTGGGGCGGCTCGGCCCTGGCGGTGGTGATGGCCATCGCGGCGGCAAACATTTTCATCTATCTGGCGATGCTGTCGATCGTCGTATTCAAGGCGCGTGCCTGGCAGAACCGCCAGCGTGGCACTCTACAGGAGGCTGAAGCATGACCAGATCCAATAATGACGTATGCGCGATCATCCTCAACTGGAATGGCGCCGATACCACCATCGACTGCATCCGTGCTCTGGACGCGCACTGCCGCGTTCCGGTCGTGGTGATCGACAACGATTCCAAGGACGACAGCGTGTCGCGCCTGCAGCAGTTCCTCAACGATTCGACCGGCCCGGACGTACGGGTGATCGACGAGCGTGCCGCCGGCAGCTATGACACGCCCCATGAGCGCGTCTTGATCGTCAACGAAGGCAACCACGGCTACGCCGGCGGCAACAACGTGGGCATCGACTACGCGATACGCGCAGGCTATCGCTACATCTGGCTGCTCAACAACGACGTGACCGTCGAGGCCGGTGCACTGGAAGCGCTGCGCGATACCCTGGAGCAGTCGCCCAAATGCGGCTTCTCGGCTTCCGTGCTGGTGTATTCGGACCGGCCACAGGTGGTCCAGTGCGTGGGTGGCGGAATGCTCTTCCCCTGGCTGGGCAAGACCAAGCTGATGGGCAAGAACCTGGATCGCACGCAACTGGCCACAGCCGGGCTGCCCGAGCCCGACTACCTGATGGGCGCCAGCCTGATGGTACGTCGCGAGGTGATCGAAGAGGTCGGCATGATGGACCACCGCTACTTCATGTATTCCGAAGAAGTGGACTGGGAACGTCGCGCCGCCGCCGTGGGCTGGCATGGTCGTGTCGCTCTGAACAGCTTCGCTCGCCATGGCGACAGCGGCAGCACCCGTGGCCGCAGCCACATGTTCCACTTCTACCGCAACCGCGCGGCCATCATGTACAACAAGCGCTTTCATTCGACCGCGTGCACTTTCGTCTCGGCGATCGCGCTGGGCGCGATCACCGTGCTGCAGAACCGCGGCAGTGCCAAGAACATCAAGTTCGGCATCAAGGGCATCACCGAGGGCTTGGCGTTCAAATGGCGCTGAGTGATCTATCGTCCACGAGGTAACGGACATGCTCCAGGCTTTGTTCAATCCGCGCACGTTGCTGTGCCTGCTGGTGGTGGTCAACTCCGGCTTCGTTTTCCTGACCGACAACAAGCTGGCGGGGCTGCCGTACCTGCGTGAGCTGTACCTGGCCGGTGTGGTGGGCGCAGCGGTGTTGTTGCTGGCCATGTGGCAACGCCCGTGGCAGTCACGGGCCAGTATGTGGATCCTGTTCATGGGCGTGGCCCTGCCGGTGATGTCCGCACTGTTCTCCTGGTATCACTTCGAGCAGCCGCTGTTCTACGGCCTGCTCGAAGAGCGCCGCAACTTCCTCTACCTGCTGTTCTTCCCGGCCTTGTACCTGATGTTGAAGGCGCAACCGACCCAGGAGCAGCTCGAGCGCTATTTCCTGATCGGTGGCCTGGCGTGCGTGGCGGTAGGCTTCCTCTACTACTTCAAGATCGTCCCGGAAAACGCCGCCGTGGCGTTCAACGTCGACGAGAAGGACTACGGCCTCAACCCGTTGCGTCCGGATCGCTTCAGCATTGGCGGGTCGTATGTGTCGCTGTGCGCGATGATGCTGATGTACCGCCTGCGCCGTCGTATCGAATTGGTCCCGGTGCTGTTGCTCGGCCTGTTCGCCGCCTACCTGTGGCTGGTTCTGCAGACGCGTAACACGATGCTGGTGTGGACCCTGGCGGCGCTGTGGATCTTCCGTGCGCACCTGCATGTGCTGGTCAAGCTGGGCCTGGCAATGATCGTGGTGGGCGGAATCGCCTACATGGTGATGCCGGCGCCGTTCGAAGCGCAGTACGAGCGACTGATGGCCCTGGTGCAGGAAGCGACCGAGCCGGGTGGGGTGCGTGCCGATACCACGGCGATCATTCTGCGTGACACCGCGGCGAACTGGTACGTAGGGATGGGGGCGTTGTCGCTGCAGTGGCAGGGCGGGTTCTCGCGCCTGTACAGCTCGTACTTCTACCTGTCGGACGTGGGCTTGCTGGGCGTGCTGTATCGCTACGGCTTCATCATGCCGCTGATCATTCTGGTGTACTTCGTCGGATTCTGGAGAATCAGCCGTCAGTGCCGCAACAAAGGCGACCTGCTGGCTGCCTTTGTCCTGGACATGTGCTTCAACCTGATCAACCTGTTCCTGTCGCCGGCCATGATGTACGACGGCAACATCGCAGCGCTCGCGGTTGCGGCATTCGTCTATTACGGTCAGGTGAGGGTGCCGGCATCGCAACCGGCCGATCGTCCCTTGGAACGACCGGCCGGCCCTGTGGGCCTGGCGATCAGGTCGGGCCGATAGCCTTGCACTTCGGCTCTTTCAGGTACCTGCCCATGACCGACCATTGAGGACGGGCCTTGCCGTTGATCGGCTCGACCGCCATGAAGTAGCCACCCCAGTAAGGGCCGCTCGACCAGTAGGTGAGCGGCATGCACTGCAGGGCCAGGTACTTGTGCAGCCGCTCGGCCGCGTCCAGCCAGCGGGGGTCATTGTCAGGGACGCCGAACTCGCCGATGTGGCCTTTCTTGCCGTTGCGCTTGAGCCACTCGACGAAGGGCTTGGCTCGGTTTACCCCGATATCCGGATCCCATTTGCCGGAAATTCGATTCTTGTAGTTACCACTGCCGTCTGGATCGATGTAGATATGCGCGGAAAAGATCAGCTTGTTCGACGGGTCCTTGAGTTTGAGCAGCTCGTCGTTATAGTGCGGCCAGCGTTCGGCACTGGCCCACGAGCGGCCCTCGACGTAGATCGGACGAGTCTTGTCGATGCTGCGTATGGCGTCGATGCCAGCCTGCGCCGCAGTCGGCCAGATGGCGTCGGATTCGTCGTGCGGCTCGTTCATCAGGTCGTAGCCGGCCAGCGCACTGTAGGGGCTCCAGCGGCGGGCCATCTGAGTCATGAGGTTCTTGTAGTGAGCCACGGTGACTTCCCTGGTGCCGATGATCTTGCCGCGGTAGCGCCCGTAGTTGTGCACGTCGAGGATCACTTGCATGTTCGCCTGTGCAGCCTGCACCAGCATCTTGTCGATCAACTTGGCATAGGTGGGGTCGAATGCCCCACCCAGCGTGGGTTGCAGGCGCTCCCACTTGAGCGGAAAACGCACGCTTTGAATGCCGCGACGCTTCCAGTTGGCAAAGAAACCTTCGCGCGGAAAGAAATAATGCGTACCTTCCACGCCCGGAAACGCATTCTCGGAGAACTCCGCCCCCGATACGTTGATCTGAACCATCGGCACATCCGCGAATGCGGCGCCAGAGCCCAGCACCAGCGCCATCGACATCGCCGCACTCAACAGTGCACGACGAGGACGAGACGGGTGGAGTTGAGGCACGAAAGGTACTGCGCGCCCGGAATCTGCACGTGAATACAACCTTTTGCTGTTCATTGGCTCAGCCTATGGATGGAAACCAGTCAATTACCATGCTTCAGACGAATAAGCCGAATCGTCCAAGCTCCCGCAGCCTTTCTATGGCGCTGCATTAACGCATTCTAGAACTGATAGGACGGCCTGGATGAAAGTTTTTGGAATAGATTTCTACAAAGGTGACCAAACGCACTTGATCCGTGCCATCAAGGGCGACGTGAACAAGCCGTTTGGCTACGTGGTTACCGCCAACGTGAACCACGTTGTGCTGCTTGAAAACGACTCGGTTTTCCGCAATGCCTATGACGCGGCGGCCTACCGGGTCTGCGACAGCCGCGTACTGATGCCCGTGCTGCGCAAGTTCGACGCCGGTGTGCCCGAAGCCATCCCAGGCAGCACCCTGACCGTGTCGGTGATGGATGAAGCCCAGCGTGAAGGCTGGACCGTGACGGTCGTCGGCTCGACCACCGATGTGCTGCAGGTGCTGGCCCAGCGCTACCCGGCGGTGACGTTCCTGCACTACAACCCGCCGATGGGCTTCATCGACAACCCTGCAGAAGTGGAGGCCACCCTGCAGTTCGTCGAACAGCATCGGGCGCAGCTGGTGATCATGTCGGTCGGTTCGCCGCGCCAGGAACTGCTGTGCAAGATGATCGCCGACCGCGGCCTGGCCCACGGCGTAGGCTTGTGCACGGGCGCAGCGCTGAACTTCCTGTCGGGCAAGGTGCAACGCGCGCCGATGTGGGTGCAGAAGCTGTCACTGGAGTGGCTGCACCGCATCCTCAGCGAGCCGCGTCGCCTGGCCGGGCGCTATTGGCACGACGGACGGCGTATCGTGCCGATCATCGCGCGGCAGTATTCCCAGCAGCGCCAGAAGCCCTGAAAATCACAAAGCCACCCTAGGGTGGCTTTGTCGTTGTGCATTCCGGGGTTTTGCCTACGGCGGGCGCTCAGCGCTTGCCCATGGAGCGGCGCGTGCCGTTCGGCGCGCGGCCTGGGGTCTTGTCGTGGTTGGACTTGCCGGCGCCGGGGTAGCGAGCCGCTTCCTTGGCTGCGAAAGCACCGGGCTTGAACGGGAAGGTGAACGCCGGGACCGCTGCCTGGCTGTCGAGCTCGGCGTCCTGGACGAGCGGATCGGCATCGGGATGTTGACTGACAGGCATGGTGACTCCGGGGCAAGCGCGTTGAAAGGGAGGGGCAGTATACCCGAGCCTCCCTTGCAGCGCTTGGTGCCACTCACACGGCCCTGGCCGGTGTCAGACCGGGCAAGCCGTATGGCCGTTGTCCAGACCCTGCTTGACGTTGCGCGAGAGCAGGCTGGCCTTGCCGTCGTGCCAGGTCAGGGTCAGCACGTAGAGTGAGTCGAAATCGCCGGATTCCCAGTCGTCGGTGATGTTCATTTTCTGGCCCACGGCGCGGCCGGCCACTTCGTTGATCAGTTCCGGTAGGTAGCCATGCGACCAGGCGGTGTAGATGACGGCATTGTGGTACTTGTCGCGCATCAGTTCCTTGGCCAGGTCTTGGGTGTCGTTGGCGCCGTATTCGATGTTCACCGGCAGGCCGAGCTTGATGGCGCTGGGGCTGATGGTCATGAGCGGGCGCAGGTAGCTGTAGGATTCGTCGTTCTCGCCTTCCTCGACGTGCCGGCCAGGGTCGGCGGCGAACACGAAATCGGCATTGCCGAACCGTTGTGGCAGCACCTCGGCCAGATTCAGCGCGCGGTTGAGGCCCTGACAGTTGAGCTGGCCGAGGCCACCTGCGGGTTTCTCGGCGTGGCGCAGGAACACCAGGGTCTGCGTGCCATCCACTGGAGCCGCACGGCTGTCGCTGATTTCGAAGGCCAGGAAGGAACAGGTACCGGCCAACAGCATGGCGGGTAATGCATAGTAGTAGCGTTTCAACTGCCGGGCACAGTTGCTCAAAGTTTTCATAGGATGGGTCTTGAACTCTCTTTGGGTTAGCTGACACACCCGTCCAATGCGTGCTGCGAGCAGCCGCCTGGGTCTCCCTGTCTTTGTTTTTCCTGCCTGTTATCCTGTGGCAGGGGCGACTCTCTGAGTGTCATGTTGCCTTTAGGTTCGGCACTTGTGCCAATCAAGATAGTGGCATTTTGTTTCAAATTGACGACGTCTCGCCTGTGCGCAGGCCTGCGCCCAGAGCACGCGTCAAGGCTTGGCGGGTATCGAACAACGCCTGGCGAAACACCTCATGCTGCGCCTCGACCCTCCATACCGGACCTACCAGCGCCAGGGCGTACTGACCTTGCGAGGTCTGCAGGGCCACGGCCACGGCACCAACGCCCATCATGTGCTCATTGGCGTCGCAGGCATAGTCCCGCGCGCGGACCTCAGCCAATTGTTCAAGCAAGTGCGGCAGGTCCGGTGTGCTGGGCGTCAGCGGCTCGAGCACCGGGCCGAGCAGTTGCACGACGGCTTCGTCGCTCATCTTGGCCAGCAATGCCTTGCCCCCCGAGGTCGCGTAGACGCTGAGGAAACTCCCGGAGGAGGGCGCCACACGCAGCGGCTGCGGCGACACCACCGAGTGCAGCAGCATCAGGTGGGTGCCGTTGCGGTTGACCAGTACCGAGGTTTCTCCGGTGCGCTCGGTCAGTGCCTCCATATAGGGGCGGACCTGCTGGATGATGTCGACATGGCTGTTGGAGGCCAGGCGCATCAATGCCGGGCCCAGGCACACGCCGCCGGCGCCGTGCACCTTGAGCAGCTCTTCGTGGGCCAGGGCGTCGACCAGCCGCTGCACCGTGGAGCGGGGTAGCTCGATGCGCTTGGCGATTGCGCCCAGGCTCAAGCCGTCGGGTTCGCTTTCGAGGCAGCGCAGGATAGCCGCTGCCCGGGAAATGACTTGAATACCGTTGCGATCGTTGTCGCTGCTCATGCAATTTGCCTTTTGTATCGCTGTTCGGTACAGTGTATCGCATAAGTTACCAAGCCAACAGGTTAACCAGCCAACAGGTTAACCAGCCAACAGGTTACCGAGCCAACAGTCAGTCTGTCGTTGGTTGCCGCCAGCAGGATTTCTTTGTGTCCCCACCTTCACCCCCAGCCCCGACCCCTTTCGGCGGGCGCCTGGCACTCGGCCTGATCGGCGTATTGATCGCCGCGCTGACGTCCGGCATCAATGACCGTGTCACCGACATTACCCTGGCCGACCTGTTGGGCATCTACGGTTTCGGCCATGATGAAGGCAGTTGGGTCAGTTCTGCCTATGCGGCCGCCGAGGTCTCGGCGATGCTGCTGGCGCCCTGGCTGGCGGTGACGTTTTCGCTGCGCCGCTTCGCCATCGTGGTCACCGTGGCCTTCGCCGGTTTCGGCGCACTGTGCCCGTTCGCGCCCAACCTGGAGAGTCTGCTGGTTTTGCGCGTGCTTCAGGGCCTTGCCGGAGGGGCGTTGCCGCCGCTGCTGATGACCGCCGCGCTGCGTTTTCTGCCTTGGCACATCAAGTTGTACGGGCTGTCGGCCTATGCGCTTACCGCCACCTTCGGGCCGAACCTGGCGATGCCGCTCGCCGCGCTGTGGACCGAGGGCGGTGACTGGCGCATGGTGTTCTGGCAGATCATTCCAGCGTGCCTCATCGGCGCTGCCTGCATTGCCTACGGCCTGCCCCAGGATCCCTTGCGCCTGGAGCGCTTCAAGCAGGCCGACTGGCGCGGTGCCTTGCTCGGGACCGCGGGCATCAGCATGCTGATCATCGGCCTGACCCAGGGCGAACGGCTCGACTGGCTCGACTCGCCGTTGATCGCCTTGTTGTTGATCGGCGCCGGCGTCTGCCTGCCGCTGTTTCTGCTCAACGAGTGGTTCCACCCGCTGCCACTGTTCAAGCTGCAGTTGCTGGGCCGGCGCAACTTCGCCTTTGGCATCACCACGTTGTGCCTGTTCCTGTTCGTCGGCATGGCCGGCAGCGCGATTCCGGCAGGCTACCTGACCCACATCCAGGGCTACCGGCCGCTGCAGACCATGCCCACCGCGCTGTGCATCGCCTTGCCGCAGCTGCTCGTCGCGCCACTGGTGGCGTTCGTCATCAACCGCAACTGGGTGGATTCGCGCTATGTGATGGCGGCCGGTTTCGGCCTGCTGACCCTGGCCCTGCTCGGCGGCTCGCAGATCACCGGCGAGTGGATCCGCGACGACTTCTATCTGTTGCAGGCTTTGCACACGTTTGGCCAACCGATGGTGGTGGTGCCGTTGCTGATGATCGCCACCGGCGTGATTCATCCGCTGGAGGGCCCGTTCGCCTCGTCCATGGTCAACACCCTGCGCGGGCTGTCTTCGGTGGTGGCCGGCGTGGTGCTGGAGAATTTCGTCACCGCCCGCGAGCACCTGCACTCCAACACCTTGCTCGATCAGCTCGGCAACAGCTACCAGAGCCTGATGCCGCTCTACGGCGAACCGGCCGCCGAGATGGCCGGTCGCGTGCGCGCGCAAGCGTTCGTGCTCAGCTACAGCGACGCATTCCTCGCGCTGCTGGCCTTCATCGCCGTGCTGCTGGTGGTGTTGGTAACCCTGCCCAAACGCGCCTATCCACCGCAACCCCCGGTACCGTCATGAAATCCGTTATGAACAACCGAACCGCTGTATCCCTCATCGGCGCCGCCATCCTCGTCTGCGCGGCCTATGGCCTTTATCACGTGCTGCACAGCGATGGTGTGCAGCGCACCGACGATGCCTACATCCGCGCCGACTCGGTGCTGGTGGCGCCACGGGTAGCCGGGGTGGTCACCGAGGTGCTGGTGCAGGACAACCAATCGGTCCAGGCCGGGCAGTTGCTCGCGCGTCTGGACGAGCGCGACTACGCGGCATCGGTCGCGGCCGCCCAGGCCAATGTCGGTGCCGCACAGGCACAGGTGAAGAATCTGCGCGCCAGCATCGAGCGTCAGGCGGCCGTGATCGACCAGGCCAGCGCCGCGACCCGTGCCACTGCCGCTTCGCTGAAGTTTGCCCAGGCCAACGCCCAGCGTTACCGCAACCTGTCCCAGGCCGGCGCCGGCACCCAGGAAGAGCGGCAGAAGGCCGAGGCCGAACTGCAGGGCTGGGAAGCCTCGCGTGACCGCGATGCGGCCTCGCGGGTCGCGGCCCAGCGCACCCTGGACGTGCTCAAGGCCGAACTGGAAGTGGCCGAGGCAGCAGTGGACAAGGACCGCTCGGCGTTGCAGCAGGCCGAGCTGAACCTGTCGTACACGCAGATTCTGGCACCCGCCGATGGCATGATCGGCCAGCGTTCGGTGCGTGTGGGCGCCTACGTCGCGCCGGGCCGACCCCTGCTGGCCCTGGTGCCGCTGCACCAGGCGTTCGTGGTCGCCAACTTCCGCGAAACCCAGTTGGCGCACATGCACGCCAGGCAGCGTGTGGACATTCGTGTCGACAGCATTCCCGACCAGGTATTCCGCGGCCATATCGACAGCGTGGCACCGGCCACCGGCCTGTCGTTCGCGCCGATCAGCCCGGACAACGCTACCGGCAACTTCACCAAGGTGGTGCAGCGCATCCCGGTCAAGGTGGTGTTCGAGGCCGACCAACCGCACCTTGACCGTCTGCGGGTGGGCCTGTCGGTGGTCGCGTCGGTCGATACCACCCAGGAGCCCTGAAATGAAACGTGCATTGCTGGTTCTAGCCTTGAGCAGCCTGGGCGCCTGCAGCGTCGGCCCGGACTTCCAGCGTCCTCGGGCAGCGTTGCCAACCCAGTGGCAGGACAGCGCCGGGACGCGCGCCGACGCGGCGCTTGACGCCGCCTGGTGGCAGCAGCTGGGCGACCCGCAACTGACCGCGCTGGTCACCCGTGCGGCCAAAGCCAACCTGGACATCCGCTCGGCGAGCAACCGCGTGCAGCAAAGCCAGGCCCTGCGCCAGGTCAGCGGCAGCCAGCAATTGCCCGGGCTCAGCGCGCGTGGCGGCTACCAGCGCGAGCGCAACAGTGGCGAGGGGTTGAACGATCCGTCCGGCCAGAACGGCCGGGCGCCTTTCGAACTGTGGAGCGGGGCGCTCGACGCCAGCTGGGAAGTGGACCTGTGGGGCCACGTCCAGCGCAGCGTGGAGATGGCCGAGGCCGACGTCCAGTTCAGCCAGGCCGAGCGCGATGCGGTCGGCTTGAGTATCGCGGCGCGCACCGCCACCGACTACATCCGCCTGCGTGGCGTGCAGGCACGCCTGGCGGTGGCGCGGCAGAACCTGGATATAGCCCGGCAAAGCCAGCGCCTGACGCAGACCCGGTACGACAACGGCGTCACCACCAACCTGGACACCGCCAACGCCGCCGCACTGGTGGCAACCATCGAAGCGTCGCTGCCGATGCTGCAGGCGCAACAGGACCGCTTGATCAACGCCCTGAGCTACTTGCTGGCGGAGCCGCCCCGGGCCCTGGCCGACGAACTGCGCACCCCGCAGGCCATTCCCAACCCCGCCCCGGACGTGCCCATGGGGGTGCCCTCGGAGCTGGCGCGGCGCCGGCCCGACATCCAGCGCAGCGAAGCCGCCCTGCATCGCGCCACGGCAGCCATCGGCGTGGCCAAGGCGGATTTCTATCCGCGGGTCAGCCTGGGCGCCAGCTTCGGTTTTCAGGCGCTGGCCGGCTCGGACCTGGGCGGCTGGGATTCGCGCAGCTGGTCGTTCGGCCCCAGCCTGTACCTGCCGATCTTCCAGGGCGGGCGACTGACCGGCACCCTCGAGCTGCGCGAGCACCAGCAGCAGCAAGCGGCGCTGGACTACCAACGGGTGGTGCTGGCGGCCTGGCACGAGGTCGACGATGCCATGAGCGACTATGCCGCCGAACAGCAGCACCACGCGGCGCTGGGCGAGGCAGTGCGGCAGAACACCGTGGCCCTGGGCACTGCCCGCGACCGCTACAACCAGGGCGCCACCGACTTCATCAACGTACTGGGTGTACAGCGCGCGCTGCTGGCCACGCAAACCCAGCTGGTCGACAGCGCCACCGCGGCGGCGATCGACCGTGTGCGTCTGTATCGGGCCCTTGGCGGAGGATGGCCGAAAGACGCCTGAAGAACCCGCGATGTGCCCGGCCAGCCGTGCTAGGGTAAGGTCTGTCAGCCAACAGGAGCCTGCCCATGCCCGACCTCGCCCCGCTCACGCTCAGCAACCCGCCCGGCCTTTTCGACCCGGCGCCTTATGGCTACTCCCATGTGGCCGAGGTCGCCGCTGGCAGCAAGTTGCTGTTCATCGCCGGCCAGGGCGGTGAAAGCCTGGACAGCAGCATCTCCGCGGACTTCCAGCTGCAGGCCGGGCAGGCCCTGGCCAACCTGCGCACCGCGCTGGCCTCGGTCGGTGCCGATTATTGCCATGTCGCCAAGCTGACCGTGCTGGTGGTCGATCACGACCACGAGCGCCTGGCCATCTGGAGCGACACCCTGCGCGAGGCGTGGGGCGACGAAATGACCCCTGCCTGCACGTTGATCCCGGTGCCGCGCCTGGCCCTGGACGGCATGCTCATCGAAGTCGATGCCGTCGCGGTGGTGCCGCAATGAACGAGTTGATCAGCGCCCTGCGCGGCATCGTCGGCGCCACCCACGTGCTGACCGAATCGGCCGAGACCGAACGTTTCCGCCAGGGCTTCCGCTTTGGCAGCGGCAACGCACTGGCCGTGGTCCGCCCCGGCTCGCTGCTGGAGCAGTGGCAGGTGGTCAAGGCCTGCGTGGCGGCGGACGTCATCGTCATCATGCAGGCGGCCAATACCGGCCTGACCGGTGGTTCCACGCCCGACGGCGGCTACGACCGCGAAGTGGTGATCATCAGTACCTTGCGCATGCGCACGGTGCATGTGATCGAGGAGGGTCGGCAGGTCATCTGCTTCCCCGGTTCCACCCTCGATCAGCTGGAAAAGGTGCTCAAGCCGCTGGGCCGCGAGCCCCATTCGGTGATCGGTTCTTCGTGCATCGGAGCGTCGGTGTTCGGCGGTGTCTGCAACAATTCCGGCGGCTCGCTGGTGCGCCGCGGCCCGGCCTATACGCAGATGGCCGTGTATGCCCAGCTCGGCGCGGACGGCACCTTGCAGCTGGTCAACCACCTTGGCGTCGAATTGGGCGACACGCCCGAGCAGATTCTGGGCAACCTCGACGCCCAGCGCTACACCGCAACCGACATCAAGGCCGATGCCGGGCTCGGTTCCGACCATGGCTATGCCGCCTATGTGCGCGAGGTCGACGCGCCTACCCCGGCGCGCTTCAACGCCGACCACCAGCGCCTGCACGAGGCCAGCGGCAGTGCCGGCAAGCTGGCGGTGTTCGCCGTGCGCCTGGACACCTTCGCCGCCGAGCGCGACACCGCCGTGTTCTACATCGGCAGCAACGACACCGCCGACCTCACGCAGATTCGCCGGCACATGCTCGAGCAGTTCGACGAACTGCCGATTGCCGGCGAGTACATGCATCGCGACGCCTATGACGTGGCTGCCGAGTACGGCAAGGACACCTTCCTGATGATCCACCACCTGGGCACGCAGCGGCTGCCCAGGATGTTTGCCCTCAAGAGCCGCGCCGACACCTTTCTCAAGCGCTTTCCCTGGCTGCGCGCCAACCTCGCCGACCGGGTCCTGCAGGTCGCCGCGCGCTGCTTCCCCGATCACCTGCCACCCCGCATCCGCGATTTCCGGCAGCGTTACGAGCATTACCTGATGCTCAAGGTGTCAGCCGGCTCGGTGGCACCGACCCAGAAGCTGCTCGAAGGATTGTTCGCCGGGCGCGAGGGAGACTTCTTCCGCTGTACCGCAGAGGAGGGCAGCAAGGCCTTCCTGCATCGGTTTGCCGCTGCCGGTGCGGCGGTTCGCTATCGCGCGGTGCATGACCGCGAGGTAGAGGACATCGTGGCCCTGGATATCGCCCTGGCGCGCAACGATCGGCAGTGGTTCGAGACGCTGCCCGACGACATCGAGCAGCAGATGATCGTCAAGCTGTACTACGGGCATTTCTTCTGCCACGTCTTCCACCAGGACTACATCCTGCGCAAGGGCAGTGATTGCCTGGCGGTGGAGCATCGCATGTGGGCACTGCTCGACGAGCGCGGCGCCGAGTACCCCGCAGAGCACAACGTCGGCCATCTGTACCCGGCCAAGCCGGCGCTCAAGGCGTTCTACCAGCAGCTGGACCCTTGCAACGCGTTCAACCCGGGTGTCGGCCAGACATCCAAATGTCGCCACTGGCAGGAGTGATAGAGCGGGCAATCCGAGATTGTGCACGACCCTGTAGGAGCGGTCCGTGGCCGCGAAAGGTTGACGCGGTAGGCCTGATCCACTGCGATAGCTTTTTCGCGGCCGCTGACCGCTCCTACGGGGAACCGAAAACCGCGCAGAACCTTGTAGGAGCGGTCCGTGGCCGCGAAAGGTTGACGCGGTCGGCCTGATCCACCGCGATAGCTTTTTCGCGGCCGATGACCGCTCCTACGGGGAACCGAAAACCGCGCAGAACCTTGTAGGAGCGGTCCGTGGCCGCGAAAGGTTGACGCGGTCGGCCTGATCCACCGCGATAGCTTCTTCGCAGCCGCTGACCGCTCCTACGGGGAACCGAAAACCGCGCAGGACCTTGTAGGAGCGGTCCGTGGCCGCGAAAGGTTGACGCGGTCGGCCTGATCCACCGCGATAGCTTTTTCGCGGCCGATGACCGCTCCTACGGGGAACCGAAAACCGCGCAGAACCTTGTAGGAGCGGTCCGTGGCCGCGAAAGGTTGACGCGGTCGGCCTGATCCACCGCGATAGCTTCTTCGCGGCCGCTGACCGCTCCTACGTGAGGGCCACGGGGGGGCGTCAGTCCGGCAGCCACTCCTGCAGGGTCAACTCGACGGTGATGAACGACAGGTTGCGGCCGCGCTCCAGCCGTCCGGCGAAGATGTTGCCGTCGGCGTCCGCAACCACCGCCTGCAGGCGACTCTCGCCGATGACGATCTCGCCACTGATGCTCAGAATCTCCACTCCCGGTCCCGGCACGTTCAGGGTCTTCATGCCGTGTCGGCCCAGATAGCCCAGCTGTGCATCGATCAGGCTGCCCAGCCCGCCACGAATCACGGCCAGTGCAATCCCGTGGCTGGCGCACAGCGCTTCGGCGCTTTCAACGATGTCTTCGTTGGGTTTGAGCCGGGCGACCACGAGTCGGCCCAGGCGGCCGGTCTGGATGCTGGAAGCGGACAGGTCGGGTTCGAGTACGGCGCTGGCGTTCATGAGGCCTCCTGGTCGATCGGGTGCAAGAGATTGAAGTGGGTTTCGGCATCGGGCTGTGCCTGATAGGCGACCTGATCGAACAGGCACAGGCGGATCACCAGGTTTTCGCTGCCCACAATCAGTTTGTCGAGCACCAGATGGCCACCGTGCTGCTGCCCGTCGCGGTCCAGGAACCCGGCGTGGCAATGCAGCAACGGCATGTTCTGCGCATCGCGGCCCACGGTGATGGCGCCGCTGATGAACGTGATGTAGCCGTCCAGTACCACTGGCGCACCGTAGTCGTAGGGGCGCTCGGCCTTGTCGGTGACCACCATGCGGTGGTAGCTCAGGTGCGCCGCGCCGCCACAGAGGATGCGCCCCACCGCGCTGCCGTAGCGGCGCCCGCGCAGGGCGGCCAGCAAGCCTTCGGCGACGTTGCACGCCAGGGGCAACACGATGCGCAACTCTTCACCCTGGGCCACGCTGCGGTCCAGGCGCCGCGGCTGCTGCGCCGGCCCGCCGTGGACGAACACCCGTACGCCATCGCGCTGTTCGAAATGGGGGTTCATCAGGCTACCTCCTCGCGTTCCTGCAGCAGTGCGCGGATCTGCTTCTTGACGATCTTGCCGTAGCCGGACTTGGGCATGTCGTCCCAGCGCACGAAGTGCTTGGGCCATTTGTAGCGAGCCAGACGCGGTTCCAGATGGGCCAGTAACTGCTCGTCACTGACCGGGCCGGTGGTGACGATCACCGCGCAGCCGCATTCGCCCCATTTCGCGTCCGGCATGCCCAGCACGGCCACTTCGTTGACAGCAGGGTGGGTCAGCAGGGCTTCCTCGACCTCGCGCGGGTAAACGTTGGAACCGCCGGAAATGTACATGTCCGAGGCCCGGCCGGTGATGAACAGGTAGCCGTGCTCGTCGACGTGGCCCAGGTCGCCGGTGTGGAACCAGCCGTGCTTGAAGCAGCTGGCGTTGGCCTCGGGGTTGTTGTAGTAGCCGCTGAACACCGCCGGGCCTCGCACGCAGATCTCGCCGTCCTCGCCGGTCGCCAGTTCCTGGCCCGACTCGTCGAGAATCGCCACTTGCATGCCAGTGCGCGGATAGCCGCAACTGCCGACCTTGGCGGCCGGGGAATCCTCGGCATCGTGGCAATCGGCGGGCAGCACGGTGATGTTGCCGGTAACTTCGCCCAGCCCGTAATACTGCACCAGCACCTTGCCCAGCTTGCGCAGGGCGTGACATTGGTCGGCGCGGTACATCGGCGCGCCGGCATAGATCACCTGGCGCAGGCTGCTGTGGTCGTAGCGGTCGACGGCCGGGTCTTCGGTGAGCATCTTGACGATGGTCGGCACGGTGAACAGGTTGTCGACCCGGTGTTCCTGCACCAGGCGCCAGGCTTCGTCGCAGTCCAGTCGATCGCCGGCCGGCAACACGCAGGCGGCGCCGCGTGCGACGTTGACCAGCGCATGGATGCCGGCGCCATGGGACAACGGCGCCAGCACCAGGGAGCGCGAATGCTGGGTCAGGCTGGGCATCAGGTCGGCGATGTGGTTGTTGATGACGAAGGCCATCTGCCCGTGGGTGAGCACTCCGGCCTTGGGGTGGCCGGTGGTGCCCGAGGTGTAGAAGAACCACAGCGGGTCATGGTAGTTGACGTCGGCGGGGCGGAAAGCGCTGGCGTGCGGCGCGCCTTCGTCCAGCAACTGCCCGTAGCTGAGTTCGCCTTCGCGGGGTTCGCCAAGGGCGATCACATGCACCAGGGCCGGCGACTCGGCGCGCACGGCATCCACGTAGTGAGCCAGGCCGTCGTCGTAGAACATGGCCACCGCGCCGCTGGAACTGCCCAGATAGGCAGCCTCGGGCGGAGTGATGCGCACGTTGGTCGGTACCCATACCGCGCCCAGGCGGAACGCCACCCAGGCGCTCTCGAACAGCGGCAGGTTATTGCGCGAATGCACCAGCAATTTGTCGCCCTTGCCCAGCCCGCGCGCGCGCAGTGCGGCGGCGACGCGGTCGACCCGCTGCGAGATGCTGCGCCAGGTGTGCACCTGGTCACCGCGGATGAACCCCGGTGCATCCGGGTAGCGGCGGGCAATCTGGTTGAGCAGTTCGCCCAGGTTCATCACATTGTCGATGCCGGTCATTGCACGCGCTCCAGAATGCTCACGTAGTTGGTCACCGCAGCGCCGCCCATATTGAACACGCCAGCGCGGTCGGCCTTGGCCAGTTGCATGTCGCCGGCCTGGCCGCTGAGCTGCATGGCCGCCATCACGTGCATCGACACGCCGGTGGCGCCGATCGGGTGGCCCTTGGACTTGAGCCCGCCAGAAGGATTGATCGGCAGCCGGCCGTCCTTGCGGCTGATGCCCTCGGCGATCACCCGTGCGCCCTGGCCGCGTTCGGCCAGGCCCATGGCTTCGTATTCGAGCAGTTCGGCAATGGTGAAGCAGTCGTGGGTTTCCACCAGCGACAGGTCGGCCAGGCTCAGGCCAGAGGTGCCCAGCGCTTGCTGCCAGGCGCGCGCCGCGCCTTCGAAGAAAGTCGGGTCGCGGCGCGACAGCGGCAGGTAGTCATTGACCTGCACTGCCGCGCGGAAACTCACCGCCTGGCCACGGCCGGGCGCATGGTCGTCGCGACTGATGACCAGGGCGGCGGCGCCGTCGGTGATCAGCGAGCAGTCGGTGCGCTTGAGTGGCCCGGCCACGAACGGGTTCTTTGCCGACGGCTCGCGGCAGAATTCATAGCCCAGGTCGCGACGCATGTGTGCATAGGGGTTCAACGCGCCGTTGGCGTGGTTCTTCGCGGCGATCATCGCCAGCGCGTCCGACTGGTCGCCGTAGCGGTCGAAATAGGTCTGGGCGAT
The DNA here is from genome assembly GCF_014842235.1 of Pseudomonas sp. CFBP 13710. Lineage (NCBI taxonomy): Bacteria > Pseudomonadati > Pseudomonadota > Gammaproteobacteria > Pseudomonadales > Pseudomonadaceae > Pseudomonas > Pseudomonas sp. CFBP 13710. The sequence goes on from NZ_JACYVJ010000001.1 coordinate 147,516, forward strand.
GGTGCCGAACACCCCGGCGAAGCCACCCTCGATCTGTGCTTCCTCCTTGGCGTAGCAGCATTTGAGCAGGATCTTGCCGACTTCCTCGGTGGGCAGCGTGTTCATCTTCTCGAAGCCCACCACCAGCGCGTGGCGCGCCTGGCCGGAGAGCACTGCCTGCAACGCCGAATGGATCGCCGCCGAGCCGGTGGAACAGGCGTTCTCTACGCGCACCGAAGGGGTGAAGCGCAGGGCCGGAATGTGGTTGGCGAGCAGGGCGGAGGGGAAATCCTGATAGAGAAAGCCGGCGTTGAAATGGCCGACGTGGACCGAATCGATCTGTTCGGCGTCCAGCCCTGCATGCTCGAGCGCGGCCACGGCCGCATCGGCCATCATCTGCTCGGGGTCGAGCTGGTCGAATTTGCCGAAGGGGGAGTGGTACCAACCGCTGATGACTGGCGAACCCATGAGGTCTTTCCTCGAATGAAATCTGGATTGATGTTGTTTGCCAAGGTCGATAGCAAGAGCGGTGCCAAGGGCTTGAAACGCCGGCCCGTGGCGGGCTGGCTGTTACCGTGGCGAGGTGTCGTGTCGCCACAGGTGTCGCTTCGTTCGCGGCAGGCGACACCTGCGGGAGACACCTGTTACATCAGGCTGTACGGCGCTTTAGGCGTGAAACGTGCGGATACATTCGAGTCGGTACAGTTTTGTTCAAGCAAAACAGGGGCTTGCTTGCCGGCGGGCGCCCTTGGATACGCTTTTTGCGCCGACGGGGCAGGGGTGGCACCCGATTTGCTTTCTCACCCTGCATCCCCAGCGCCAGCCACGGCAGCCCGGTCATCAAACCGGTCAATAAAAACAAGAAGGTCAGGAGAGCTACATGAGTGATTTCTCGCGCCGCAGTTTCATCAAGACCGCCACCCTCGCATCGGCGGCGGTCGCAGCCACTGGCCTGGGCTTGTACAGCTCGAAAAGCCAGGCGGCGGACTTCAAGCTCAAGTTCGCCAACAACCTGCCCATGATTCACCCGATGAACGTCCGGGCGCGGGAAATGGCCAAGGCGATCAAGGAAGAGACCGACGGCGCGGTGCAGATCCAGGTGTTCCCCAGCAGCCAGTTGGGCAGCGACACCGACACCCTGGCCCAGGTGCGCTCCGGCGCGGTGGACATGTTCGCCCTGTCGCCGGTGATCCTCGGCACCCTGGTGCCTTCGGTACAGATCAGCGCCGTGGGCTTCGCCTTCAAGGACTACGACCAGGTCTGGAGTGCGATGGACGGCGAGCTGGGCGCCCATGTCCGCGGGGAGATCGCCAAGACCGAGACCCTGTTCGCCTTCGACAAGATCTGGGACAACGGCTTTCGCGTCACCACCACCAGTACCCGTCCGGTGCTCAAGCCCGAAGACCTGGTCGGCATGAAGCTGCGCGTGCCGCCCAGCCCGATCATCATGTCGATCTTCAAGGCGTTCGATGCGGCGCCCACCAGCATCAACTTCGCCGAGGTGTATTCGGCCCTGCAGACCCGCATCGTCGAGGGTCAGGAAAACCCGCTGACCCTGGTGTCGTCGGCCAAGCTCTATGAAGTGCAGAAGTATTGCTCGCTGACCAACCACGTGTGGGACGGCTTCTGGATGCTCGGCAACAGCAAGTCGTTCGCCCGCCTGCCGGCGGACATGCAGGCCGTGGTGCGCAAGCACGTCGATGCCGCGGTCATGAGCCAGCGCGCCGACCTGGCGGCCTTGCAGGGCAGCATCCGCGACACCCTCAAGGAAAAGGGCCTGGAGCTGGCCGACACCGAGCCGCAGGCGTTCCGCGAGAAGCTGCGCAGCGCCAACTACTACGCCGACTGGCACGAGAAGTTCGGTGAAGCGGCCTGGGCCATCCTCGAAAAATACTCCGGGAAGCTGGCATGATGAGCGCCGAGGCGATGCCGGTCGAAAACGCTGCCATGCCCCTGCCGGCCCGGGCGCTCATCTGCCTCAACCGCGGCGCCATGCGCGTGGTCGAGGTGCTTGCCGTAGCCTTGATGCTGGTCGAGACCTGTGTACTGCTGGCCGGCGTGGTCTCGCGCTACGTGTTTCACAACCCGCTGGTGTGGACCGATGAGCTGGCCTCGTCGCTGTTCATCTGGCTGGCGATGTTCGGCGCCGTGCTGGCCCTGGATCGGGGCGAGCACATGCGCATGTCGGCGCTGGTGAACAAGCTGCCACCGGCCTGGCGTGGTTTCAGCGAAACCCTGTCGGCGCTGATCGTGGTGCTGTTCGTGGCCATGATCATCACCCCGGCGATGGTCCACTCCCACGAGCAGATGGCGATCACCACCCCGGCGCTGGGCATCCCCGACGGGGTGCGCGCGGCAGCCTTGCCGGTTGGCGCCATGCTCATGCTGCTGGCAGCGGTGTCACGCATGGCGCGCTACTCCACGCTGCGCCAGTTCGTGGCCGGCGTCGCCGTGGTCGCGGTAGTCGGCGGCACGCTGTGGCTGTCCCAGCCGCTGCTGGCGGAGATCGGCAACTACAACCTGGTGGTGTTCTTCCTGGTGCTGCTGGGTGCCTGCGTGTTCGGTGGCATCCCGATCGCGTTCGCCTTTGGCACCGCGACCATGGCCTATCTGGCGCTGGCCACCCATGCACCTTTGTCCATCGTGGTCGGGCGCATGGACGAGGGCATGTCGCACATGGTCCTGCTCGCCGTGCCGCTGTTCGTTCTGCTGGGGGTGGTGTTGCAGCTGTCGGGCATGGCCCGCACCCTGATCGATTTCATGGCCTCGCTGCTGGGCCATGTGCGCGGTGGCCTGCAATACGTGCTGCTCGGCGCGATGTTCCTGGTGTCGGGAATCTCCGGCTCCAAGGTGGCCGACATGGCCGCGGTGGCGCCGGCGCTGTTCCCGGAAATGAAGAAGCGCGGCTCCGAGCCGGAAGAACTGGCCGCCTTGCTGGCCGCCACCGGCGCCATGACCGAGACCATTCCGCCCAGCCTGGTGCTGATCACCATCGGTGCGGTGTGCAGTGTCTCGATCACCGCGTTGTTCATCGGCGGGCTGATGCCGGCGGTGGTGGCCACCGTGGTCATCGCCATCGTCTGCTGGTGGCGTTCGCGCAAGGAAGCCATGCCCACCGTCAAGCGCGCACCGATGTCGGTGGTCGCCAAGACGTTCATGATCGCCTTGCCGGCCCTGGCGTTGCCGCTGCTGATCCGCGTGGCCGTGCTCGAAGGGGCGGCGACCGCCACCGAGGTGTCGACCATCGGTGTGGCCTACGTGGTGCTGGTGGGGCTGGTGATGCACCTGTTCATGCGCCACATCGAGTTCCGCAAGGTCTACCCGATGATGATCGAGGCTGCGGCACTGTCCGGGGCAATCCTGTTGATCATCGGCATGGCTTCGGCGATGGCCTGGGCCCTGACCCAGTCGGGGTTCTCGGCCAACCTGGTCGACCTGATCAGCGAGATACCGGGCGGGGCGATCGGCTTCATGTTCGTCACCATCGTCACTTTCCTGATCCTGGGCAGCGTGCTCGAAGGCATTCCGGCCATCGTGCTGTTCGGCCCCTTGATGTTCCCGTTGGCCGAAATGCTCGGCATCCACCCGGTGCACTACGCCATGGTGGTGATCCTGGCCATGGGCATCGGTCTGTTCGCGCCGCCGTTGGGGGTGGGTTTCTACGCTGCCTGTGCCATCAGCAAGACGTCGTCCGACCACGTCATCCGGCGTGTCTGGGGGTACTTGGCGGCACTGGTGGTGGCCTTGGTCATCGTTGCCTGTTTCCCGTGGATTTCCATCGGTTTCCTTTAAGAGAGTCCTGGTCATGAGCCAAGCAGTCAGACAGCTTTCAAGCACCACCGGCGTGAAGAGCATTGGCGCAGGTCGGGTAGCTTTCATCACCGGCGCGGCCATGGGCATTGGCGCGGCAATCGCCCAGCGCCTGGGCGAGGACGGCCACCGCGTGGTGGTCGCCGACATCAACCGCGGCGCCGCCGAGGAAATGGTCGCCGGCCTGCGCGCGCAGGGGATCGATGCCGAGGCGGCGATGATCGACATCGGTGATGCCGAGTCGATCGCCGAGGTGTTCGCGAGCCTGCCGCGCTGCGACGTGCTGGTGAACAACGCCGGCATCGCCAGGACGCAAGCCTTCCTGGATTGCGACCTGGCCGATTGGCAGCGGGTACTCAACATCAATGTGACCGGCGCACTGTTGTGCGGTCAGCACGCGGCACGCTTGATGAAGGCGCAGGGCTGGGGGCGGATCATCAACGTCGCCTCCATCAGCGGCATGCGCGCGAGCGCGGGGCGCACCGCGTACGGCACGTCGAAGGCAGCGGTCATTGGCCTCACCCGGCAAATGGCGATCGAGCTGGCCGAGTACGGGATTACCGTCAACGGCATCGCGCCGGGGCCGGTGGACACGCCGCTGACCCAACGCCTGCACTCGAGTGCCACCCGCGAGTCCTACGCCCGCGCCGTGCCCATGCGTCGTTACGGCACCCCCGCGGAAATGGCCGGCGCGGTGGCCTTCCTGGCATCCGACGATGCTTCCTACATCAGCGGACACGTGATCCCGGTGGACGGCGGCTACATGGCCTCCGGCATCCTCGAAATCTGACTGCCAGGTAAAAATACACTGCGGCGTGTCAGGCATACCGCGTCAACCCTTCGCGGCCACTGACCGCTCCTACAAAGGATCTGCACAATCGCAAGCTCTCCTGTAGGAGCGGTCATCGGCCGCGAAAAGGGCACCGCGGTGTGTCAGGCATACCGCGTCAATCCTTCGCGGCCGCTGACCGCTCCTACACAGGCCCTGCACAATCGCAAGGCCCCCCTGTAGGAGCGGTCATCGGCCGCGAAAAGAGCGCCGCGATACCTCAGGGGTTCACTGATCCTGCAGCGTCGCCTCTTCCCCGGCGCGCATGGCGCTTTCCACGAACGTGGCGATGCAGGGGTTGTGGTTGTCGGCCTTCCATACCGCGACCACTTCGATCACCGGCGGTGCCACCAGCGGCCGAAAGGTGGTGGTGGTCAGGCGCATGTTACGCATCGAACGCGGAACGATGGCGATGCCCAGCCCTTCACCCACCAGATTGACGATGGTCTGCTGCATGTTGATTTCCAGCCCCACGTTGGGCGTCACGCCATGCTGCAGGCAATAGTTGACGATCATGTCATGCAGGGCCGGGGCGATGCGTCGCGGCACGATGATGAAAGTCTCTGCGGCCAGATCGCGCGGATCGATCAACGGCTGCTCCAGCAACCGATGCCCAGGCGGTAGCACCACCGTCATCTCCTCGCGGTAGATCGTCACCGTTTCCAATCCACTGCAATCCTGTGGGCGGTACATGATCGCCACATCCTTGTGGCCGCTGCTGATGTCTTGGGCCAGGTCCATGGGCAGTGTTTCGGTGAGCTTCAGATTCACCTGCGGATACTGCGCTGCGTAACGCCGGGTTATCGCGGGCGTCACGCTGTAGGCCGTCGACATCATGAACCCCACCGACAATTCCCCGGCCGCCCCGCGAGCCGCCGCCAGCGCATTGCGCTTGGCCTGCTCGAACGCCGCAAACACCGTTCCGGTGTCCAGATAGAAACGCTGGCCGGCATCGGTCAATTCCACCTGCCGCCGCGAGCGGTCGAACAGCTTTACCCCCAACTCGTCTTCCAGCAAGGCGATCTGCCGCGACAACGGCGGTTGGGAGATGTGCAGCCGCTCGGCCGCGCGGCCGAAGTGCAGGGTTTCGGCCAGCGCACGAAAGTATTGTAAATGCCTGAGCTCGATCATTGATGCTCGCAAAGGTATCAGTGGGTGCCTGATTATGGATTGGAAAACATAACTCCGCCTGCCGTATTGTGAAATGGCCACAGCGTCGAGGCTTGCGTCACGAGCGCCAGACCTCGAGATAGTCACAAGCTATAGAACAATAAAAGGTGACGCCGATGTCTTCTGTATGCGAACACACCGCACGTGCTTCGACTTCTTCGCCCGCACTTTCTTCGCCCGCCGCGTGCGATTCCGATATTGCCAACGACAGCGACCCGCAGGTTCGCCAGGCCTTTCGTCGCGCCCTGCGCCTGATGGAGCGTGGCATTGCCGTGCTCATCCAGGGCGAAACCGGCACCGGCAAGGAAGTGCTGGCCCGCGCCCTGCACGCCCACAGCCAACGCCATCGGGCGCAGTGCGTCGCGCTCAATTGCGCCTCGATTCCACAAAGCCTGATCGAAAGCGAACTGTTCGGCTACTCGCGCGGCGCCTTCTCCGGCGCGTTGCCCTGCGGCAAGAAAGGCAAGGTCCAGCAGGCCGACGGCGGCACCCTGTTCCTCGATGAGATCGGCGACATGCCGTTCGAACAGCAGACGCGCCTGCTACGGGTGATCGCCGAACGCGAAGTCACACCCTTGGGCGCCGAGCGCAGCGTCAAGGTCGACTTCGCCCTGATCTGCGCGACTCACCAGAACCTCACTGGCCTGGTGCAACAAGGCACGTTTCGCGAAGACCTGTTCTATCGCATCGCCACCGGTGTGGTGCAATTGCCGCCGCTGCGCGAGCGCACCGACCGCGCCGAATTGGTCTGCCGCATGGTGGCCAGCGAATTGCCCGGCTGCGACCCTCGGCAACTCATCGCCTCGGATGTCTGGCCACTGCTGCTCAATCATCCCTGGCCAGGCAACCTGCGGCAGATGCGTGCGGTGATTCGCTACGCCTGTGCCGTGATGGAAGGTACCCGCATCCAGCGCGCCGACCTGCCGGTGGACTTCATCGCCCAGGGCAGTGCGCCCTCCGTGTCGCCTGCCAACGTTACGCCGATCCGTCGTCCGGTGATTCTTGCCGCACCGGTGGACGAGCGCGCCGACGTGCTCGATGTGCTCAACGCCTGCCGCTGGAACATGTCGGCGGCGGCGCGTGCCCTGGGCATCTGTCGACCATCGCTGTATCGCGTCCTGCGCCGCCTGGGCATCCCGCCGCTCAAGGACCAACTGGCCCAGGGCGCCTACCTGCCAGCCTGACGCAGCCTCTGTATTGCCTGATCTTCAACCAAGGGAACAACAATAATGAATGCCCCTATCAGTCTTGCCATCACCGGCCAGGTGGCGGTGGTGACCGGTGCCGCGCGCGGCATCGGCCTTGCCATCGCCCAGGCGCTGGGTCAATGCGGTGCCCGGGTGGCAATTGCCGACCTCGACGGCGCGGCCGCGCGCGCCGCTGCCGGGCAGTTGTGCGAACTGGGCATCGATGCTATCGGTGTGGCGGTGGATGTGTCCGACGAAGCCCAGGTGCAAGCGATGGTCGACAGCGTCGAACGGGCGCTGGGCGGCATCGACATCCTGGTCAACAATGCCGGGATCGTCTCCACCGGACCGCTGCTGGAAGTCAGCGCTGCCGAATGGAACCGGGTCATGGCCATCGACCTCACCAGCGTGTTCTTCTGCGCCAAGGCCGTGTTGCCGGGCATGATGGCCCGGCGCGCCGGACGCATTATCAATATCGCTTCGGTGGCCGGCAAGCGCGGTGGCGGCCTGCTGGGCAACAGCTGCTATGCAGCGGCGAAGGGAGGAGTGATCGCCCTGACCAAGGGCCTGGCCCGTGAAGCCGGGCCGTTCAATATCACCGCCAATGCCATTACTCCCGCCTTGACCGACACCGACATGACCCGCGCCCTGAGCCCCGAGGCGCGCGCCAAAGTGCTCGCCGACATGCCGCTCGGCCGTGCCGGCTCGCCACGCGACATCGCTGCAGCGGTGTGCTTCCTGGCCAGTGGCGCGGCCAGCTTCGTCACCGGCGAGATCATGGACGTCGACGGCGGCTACATGCGCGACTAGCGCTGCACCCCGGCCGGTATCAAGGCCAGGATCAGCGACACCGTGACCAGCGACAACAGGGTCGAGACCAGGATCGCCCGCGACATGGTGTCGGCCTCACGGCCATACAGCGCAGCCAGCATGAACGGCCCGTTGCCGATGGGCAGGGCGCTCACCAGCAGTGCCGCCCAGGCCCACATCGCCGGTATGTCGAACACCCAGAACGCCAACCAGGCGGTCAGCGCCGGCTGCACCAGCAGCTTCATCGCCACCAGCATGGCCAAGGTCTTGCCGTCGGCCTTGTGCGATTTTTCCGCCGCCAGGAACAGACCGATCGACACCAGCGCACAGGGTCCGGCCGCCGCGCCGAGAAACTGGAACAGCTGGCGCACGCCCACCGGCAGCACCAGCCCGCTGTAGGCGACCAGCGAACCCAGCACCGGGGCGACCATGATCGGATTGCGCAGCAGCGATTTGCCGACTTTGAGCAGGGTACGCCCCAGGCGTTTCTCGGTTTGCTGGAAGGTCTCGATCATGATGATGGCGACAGCGAACAGCAGGCAGGCGGTCATCACCGCGCCGATCACCGCCGGGGCGATACCGGGGTCGCCGAACGTCAGCAGGCACAGCGGGATGCCAAGAAACCCGGAGTTCGGATAACCCGCCCCGAGGGCATCGATGGTGGCATCGAGAAAGTGCGCACGGGCCCGCACGCGCAGCCACAGCGTCAACAGAAACACGATGCCCATGCCCAGGCCGAAAGCCACCACATAGCCCATGTCCAGCCCGTGCAGTGTGCCCAGCCGCGCCATGGCCTCGAATAACAGGGCCGGCAAGCCGAGGTAGATCACGAAACGGTTGAGCTCGATCGAGGCATTGGGCCCCAGGACGTTGCGCCGACGGCAGACGAAACCTACCAGAATCAACCCGAACACTGGAAAGGCGACGTTGAAGATTGCGAGCATCGGGTGCTGTGTCCTGTGGACTGTTGGAAGCCCCAGTGTAGCAGCGTCGCCACCCGTGGCACGGCTAGTTGCGCCGGGTCGGCGCAATTGGCCACACCCCAACTCTCGACGCGGACCTACCGTTGGGCAACTCGTCGTTTTTTACTTGAATGCAGGGGGGGAGCTGCATCTACACTGATGGCACTATCACATTAGGAGGCGATAGTGTGTCATGACAGCCAATAACCTGATGGACCTGGTTGCGCTGAAGCCGTTGTCTGCCACCGAGGCAGGCTGTGTGGATCGCGTGTTGCGCGCCATGCGCACGCACTTGGGCATGGATGTAGCGTTCGTTTCTCATTTCCGCCAGACCGACCGCGTGTTCACTCACGTCGACGCGGCGGCGTTGATACCCCTGAGCCCCGGCGATGTGCTGGAGATGAGCGCCGGCTACTGTCGCGGCGTGGTCAGCGGCGAACTGCCTGGGATTATCCGCGATACCGGTCAATTGCCGGCTGCGATGGCCATACCGCAGACCCCCGGCCTGCCAATCGGTGCGCACATGAGCGTGCCCATTCATTTGAGTGATGGCCGCCTGTACGGGACGTTCTGCTGCTTCAGTCACGCACCGGATCCGGGGCTGACCGAACGCGACCTGAAGATGATGAAGGTGTTCGCCGAACTGATTGCCGAGCGCTTGGAGTCCGACCTGCAAATGGTCCGCGATCATGACGACAAGGCGCTGCGCGTGCTGGACGTGATCCAGTCGCAGCAGCCACGCGTGGTCTATCAACCGATCTACGACCTGCACACCATGCACGTGGCAGGCTGGGAATGCCTGTCGCGCTTCAACGGCCAACCGGCGCGCACCCCGGACGTGTGGTTCAAGGAGGCCGCCGAAGTCGGTTTGGGCAAGGAACTGGAATGCCTGGCCGTTGCTGTGGCCCTGGCCGGTCTGGCGCGGCTGGCGCCGGGCACCTACCTGAGCATCAACTGCTCACCCGAGCTGGTGCTCAGCGGACGATTGCTGGGTCTGTTCAAGAACTACCCGGCCGAGCGCCTGGTGCTGGAGATCACCGAGCATGCGGTGGTACAGGACTATGCGTCGTTGCAAGTGGCCCTGCAGCCGCTGCGGCTGCGGGGTGTGCGCGTGGCCATCGACGATGCCGGCGCCGGCTATGCCAGCATGCGGCACATCCTGCAGGTGCGTCCGGACATCATCAAGCTCGACATGAGCCTGACCCGTGGCATCGACCAGGATTTCCAGCGACGCGCCATGGCGTCGGCGTTGATCGCGTTCGCCCGCGAGACGGGGAGTGTGATCGTTGCCGAAGGCGTGGAAACCGAAGCCGAGTTGGCGCAACTCAAACGCCTGGGCGCCGCCAACGCCCAAGGCTTCCTCCTCGGCCGCCCGCAACCGTTGTAGCAGCGGCGCAAGTCGCGTCGGCGACACATGCGGTGGGTCAGGATAAACGCGATGCCCCCGGACGCGGCTCGCGCAGCTGCTACAGAGATCGCGTGATCCGCGTCCGGGGGTATGTGGGTCGAAATGCGTTGAACCCTTAGAAAACCACGCCCTGGCTGCGCAGGTAATCATCGTACGTGCCGCTGAAATCGATCACGCCATCGGCGCTCAGCTCGATGATGCGGGTGGCCAGCGACGACACGAACTCGCGGTCATGGCTGACGAAGACCAGCGTGCCCGGATAGTTCTCCAGCGCCAGGTTCAGTGCCTCGATCGACTCCATGTCCAGGTGGTTGGTCGGTTCGTCCATGAGCAGCACGTTGGGCTTCTGCAAGGTCAGCTTGCCGAACAGCATGCGGCCCTGTTCACCACCGGAAATCACCTTCACCGACTTGAGAATCTCGTCGTTGGAGAACAGCATCCGGCCCAGGGTGCCACGTACCATCTGCTCGCCCTGGGTCCACTGGCCCATCCAGTCGAACAGGTTCATGTCGTCTTCGAAGTCGTGTGCGTGGTCCTGGGCGTAATAGCCCAGCTCGGCGCTCTCGGTCCACTTCACCGCGCCCGCGTCCGGGGTCAGCTCGCCGACCAGGGTGCGCAGCAGGGTGGTCTTGCCGATCCCGTTCGGGCCGATGATCGCTACACGCTCGCCCGCTTCGACCACGAAGCTGAAGTTCTCGAACAGTGGCTTGCCGTCGAAGCCCTTGGACATCCGCTCGACGGTGACCGCCTGGCGGTGCAGCTTCTTGTTCTGCTCGAAGCGAATGAACGGGCTGACGCGGCTCGAGGGCTTGACCTCGGCCAGCTGGATCTTGTCGATCTGCTTGGCCCGCGAGGTGGCCTGCTTGGCCTTGGAGGCGTTCGCCGAGAAGCGCGAAACGAAGGTCTGCAGCTCGGCGATCTGGGCTTTCTTCTTGGCGTTGTCCGACAGCAACTGCTCGCGCGACTGGGTCGCAGCGGTCATGTATTCGTCGTAGTTGCCGGGGAACAGGCGCAACTCACCGTAGTCCAGGTCGGCCATGTGGGTGCAGACGCTGTTGAGGAAGTGCCGGTCGTGGGAAATGATGATCATGGTGCTGTTACGCGCCGTGAGAATGTTTTCCAGCCAGCGAATGGTGTTGATGTCCAGGTGGTTGGTCGGCTCGTCGAGCAGCAACACTTCCGGATCCGAGAACAACGCCTGCGCCAGCAGCACCCGCAGCTTCCAGCCCGGCGCCACTTCGGTCATCGGGCCAAAATGCTGTTCCAGTGGAATGCCCAGGCCCAGCAACAGCTCGCCGGCACGGGACTCGGCGGTGTAGCCGTCCATTTCGGCGAACTCGGTTTCCAGCTCGGCGACGGCCATGCCGTCTTCCTCGCTCATTTCCGGCAGCGAGTAGATGCGATCACGCTCGGCCTTGACCTTCCACAGCTCCTCGTGGCCCATGATGACCGTGTCGATCACCGTGAAGTGCTCGTAGGCGAACTGGTCCTGGCGCAGCTTGCCCAGGCGCACGTTCGGCTCGAGCATGACCTGCCCGCCCGACGGCTCCAGATCGCCGCCCAGGATCTTCATGAACGTCGACTTGCCACAGCCGTTGGCGCCGATCAGGCCGTAGCGGTTGCCGTTGCCGAATTTCACGGAAACGTTCTCGAACAGCGGCTTGGCGCCAAACTGCATGGTGATGTTAGCGGTGGAGATCAAGGAGCTTACCTATCAATAACTGGGGGAGCGATGGTTTCGGTGGCCGAACTGCTGGGCGATACGCGGGGAATTCAAACCGGACATTGTGCGTATTGTCGCATAGGTATGGCAGCAGTTGTACGGCGCCCGACAGTCAATTCCCCCAGCAGATGCATCCTCACTTGAGCACCAACAACCGATACTCCCCCCCATCGCTTTCAATGCCATGGGTGTCATGGGTAAACCCCGGGAATGACCGGTCGAAGCTCTCCAGAGCCCGCAGGTAGGCCAGCAGCGGTCCATCGGCGGCGCCGGCGTTTTCTCCAGGCATCAGCAACGGAATGCCAGGCGGGTAGGGCACTATGCCTGTGGCGGCGATGCGTCCGGCTGCGTTCTCCAGAGTGACCTGTTCCACTTCGTTCCTGACCAGCTTCTCGTAGGCTTCCACCGGGCTGAATTCGGCCTTGGGCAGCATGCCAAAGGCCGCGGCCATGGCTGCAGTGGTGCGGGTTTCCTTCATTGCCGCGAAAATTTCTTCGGCCAGATCGCGCAGGCCCATGCCGCTGTAGCGCTGTTGGGTGGCAGCAAGCAGGTCGGGCAGGCACAACTCCAGCTCCAGGTTGGCATCGTAATCGCGCTTGAAGTCCAGCAGCGCATTCACCAAGGTGCCCCACTTGCCTTTGGTGATACCGATGGAGAACAGGAAGAGCAGGGTGAAGTCGGTGGTCTTCTCGACCACGATGCCCTGCCGGCCCAGATACGCGCTGATCACACACGCTGGTATGCCGAAGTCCAGAAGCTCGCCGTCGTCGCCCATGCCGGGGCTCAGTATCGACACCTTGATCGGGTCGAGCATGCAGTAGCCGTCTTCGATGTCGCCGAAACCGTGCCAGACTTCGTTGGGGTGCAGGACCCAGCAGTCGGGGTCGGATTTGAGCTTGATCGGGTCGACTTCATGGAACGCGATGGCGGCACCGCCGACCGCTATCGACGGCGGCTGCCAGCAGGACACGAACCAGTCGCCGTTGGCGAGCATGTCGCTGTGCATGCGCGAGATCACCTGGCGGAAAGCGATGGCCTCCTCGAGGGATTCGTTGGTGAGAATCTGCCCGCTGGGTGCCTCCATCATGGCCGAGCTGACGTCGCACGACGCCATGATCGCGTAGTTGGGCGAGGTCGAGGCGTGCATCATGTACGACTCGTTGAAGCGTCCGTGGGGGATCGGATTGCGCCCGTTGCGCACGTGGATCATCGACGCCTGGGACAGTGCTGCGAGCAACTTGTGGGTCGACTGCGTGGCGAACACCGTGGGCTTGGACGCGTCGTGATCGTCGGGACTGCCATGCATCGCGAAGCGGTCCTTGTACAACGGATTGAACCGCGCATAGCCGTACCAGGCCTCGTCGAAGTGCAGGCGGTCGACGCTTTGCCCGAGCAACTCCTCCACGCGCGTCACGTTATAGGTCAGGCCGTCGTAGGTGGAGTTGGTGACGATGGCATGCACCGGCGTGGGGTCGATGTGACTCTTGACCAGCGGGTTGCCTGCAATCGCCGCGCGCACCCCGTCGGCACTCAAGGTCTGCGGCAGAATCGGACCGATGATGCCGAAGCGATTGCGCGTCGGCACCAGGTAGGTCGGAATCGCCCCCGACAGCGTCATCGCGTGCTCGGCAGACTTGTGACAGTTGCGGTCGCACAGCGCGATCTGGTCGCGGGTGACGCTGGCCATGAGGATCACCCGGTTGGACATCGACGAGCCGTTGGTGACGTAGTAGGTGCGATGCGCGCCAAACACCTTGGCCGCGTAGCGCTCGCCCTGGCCGATGGGCCCGCTGTGGTCGAGCAGGGAGCCCAGCTCGCCTACCGAGATGGACAGGTCGGAACGCAACAGGTTTTCCCCGAAGAACTCGTAGAACGCCCGGCCCGCCGTGCTCTTCAGAAACGCCGTGCCGCCGGCATGCCCCGGCGTATGCCAGGAGTATTCATAGCTGCGGGCAAACTTGAGCAGCGCGCCGAACATCGGCGGCAACACCGCCTGCCGATAGCGCTCGATGGCGGCCATGATCCGCCCACTGAGAAAGCGGCTGGTGTCTTCCGGCAGCCAGATGAAATCGTCGGCGTGTTGCATGACGATCAGCGGCACATTGGCGGCAGTGCTGCGATCGCTGATCAGAAACACCGGGACCCGAGTATTGCGTTCGCGCAGGGCGACCAGCAGGTCGATGCACTGCTGGTGGTGATCGCTCTCGTCCATTTCCCAACTCAGCAGCACGCACTGGATCGCCGGGTCGGTGCTCAGGATGGCCTTGGCGTCGCGCACGCTTTCCGAAGTGATCACGCTGACCGCGCGCTCTTCCACATCGGCGATGAGCTGGATCAGCGCCCGGCCGAATACCGTGCGTTTGTCGGGCTGGTTGCTGACCAGCAGTGCCAGCATCCCCAGCAGGTTTCTATGTTCCGTCATGGTCGTGCCTCCAGTGCAGGGCTGTTCAATGTCGAGTGGGGCAGACCGTTCACGGGAATCGGCTCGCCGACGATGTGCTGGGCGGCGACGGTCTGGGTCGGGGCGCTGTTGTTGACCGCTTCCAGGCGGATCAGGCGGTTGTTGACAAAACCGAACAGCGTATAGCCGACGATGGTCGCCACACCGCCAAGCATCAGCGCCTGGGCGCCCGAGCTATACAGCGCCAGGTAGCTGTAGGCCGCTGCGATCCAGGCGACGATGTTGGTCACCAGGGCTTTGTTGGCCGGTACGTTGGACACCTTCTGCAAGGTCATCAGGGTGGCCATCGACAGGATGTAGGGCACCAGGTTGGTAACCACCGCCAGGTTCACCAGGGTATCGAACTGCTTGGCCAGGTCGGGGCTGATGGTCAGCAGGGCCAGGGCCGTCTGGATCGCCAGCAGGACCAGCATGCTGATGATCGGCACACCGTGCTGGTTGACCTTGGCAAAGATCGGCAAAAAGTAACCGGTGTCGGCAGAACTCTTGAACACCTGTGCGACCGTGAACTGCCAGCCCAGCAGCGAGCCGATGCAGGCCAGGACCATCAGGCCCATGACCAGATTGCCGATCATCGGCGTGAACATCGTGGCGAACACCAGGCCGAACGGTGCGGTAGAGGACACCAGCTCGGCATTGCCGACGATGCCCGCGATGACGTTGGTGGAGACGATGTAGATCACCGCCGCGCCCAGGGTCCCGCCGAGCACGGCGATAGGCACGTTCTTTTCCGGGTTTTCCACGGCATCGCCGTTGGCGCAGGCCGACTCCAGGCCCAGGAACGCCCACAGCGTGATTGCCACCGAGGCACCGGCCGCTTCGTACCAGGGCATGTCGTGGGGGTTCCAGCCCGCCGCATAAGTGCTGCTGTTGAACCAGAACCAGCCGACCGTCGATACCAATACGACCGGGGCAATCACGCCCCACACCGTGATCGCGCCGATCTTGCCAGTGATGTTGGCCCCGCCGAAATTGGCGAAGGTGGTGATCCACAGCAGCGCAATGGTCGCCAGGCCCACTTGCAGCGAATCGAGTTTGATACCGAACAACGTCTGGATATAACCAACCGCCGTGATGCTGATCGCCACGTTGGCGATCAACAGTGACAGTCCATACGTGTAGTTGGTGATGTAGTTGCCCGACTTGCCGAACGTATATTCCGCATAGCCACCCATGCCGCCGGTCTTGCGGCTGAGCATGCCACACCGGGCGAAGGCATAGGCCAGGGCCAGGGAGCCGGTGGCCGTGATCAGCCAGGAGAGAATCGAGATGCCGCCGACTTCGGCGAGTTTCGTGGGTAACAGAACGATGCCGGACCCCAGCATGTTGACGGCTGTCAGCATGGTCAGCTGACTTACACTCATCTTCTTCATGACGGCCACTCCATTGCCAGGATCATCAGCGAGGTCTTTAGCTATAGCAAAGAATCGACAGAAGACAAGGCGACGCGTGGTTGGTCGAAGTCAGGATGCCGCTCGTCAAGCCGACGGCACTTCCAGCGCGGTTGCCGTCTCCCACTATCAGGCGCGGATGAACCGTGCCACGAAAGGAGACATATCATGGTCCAAGACAACAACCACCCGGATAACCCCTATCAAGGGCCGGCCGAGCCCGGCAGCGGGGAAGAGGGTTACCCTGATATTCACGAGAAGGACGAGAAGCACGACGAGCACGACGATGACCATGAAGGCTCGCCGGGCAACAAGGCGGTAGATGAACCAGGCCGCAACTCGCCTGTCGATGAAGACGAAGAACATTCCCTCGGCAACAGCCTGTAAGCCGCACGTTTGACTACCAGGCACACCTGCACCCTGCCGAGTGCGGGGTGCCCTTGTGAGGCGTGATTCGTCAGCTCTCTTTCAGCCCGTTGAGCTGCATGTATTCGTCCCACGGCATGCCCGCCATTTCGGCCACTTCCTTGTGCACTTCCAGACGCTGGGTTTCGAACTCCTGCGGTGTAGCCGCGGTGAGTTGCAGGGTCAATTCCCAGGCAAACATGCCTTGCGCATCGGCGAATTCCTCGAACGCCTCGTGCAGGCGCTCCGCACGGTATTCCGTGACGCTGAGCCCGGCTGCACGTGCGGCCAGCGGGTTGAGAGTGTCCAGTTCGGTTTGCAGCTCGGGACGCGCTTCGAGAAAGCGGTCCAGGGCGGCCTGGTGACGCGAATCGGGTTCTGCCATGGGGCCTTCGATGGGTAATGAGAGAGCACGGATTGTGCAGCCACGGATGCCGGCAGGCAATGCCACTGATGCGCGCTTTTGTGACGAAGTGCACGCAACGCTTTGGAACGAGCCCTGCAGCGAGGGCACTAAGGCCTATCTTCATTCATCACCGCGGGACCTTGCGATGGCCTATGTGTTGTTGCTGTTGGCAGGCGCCGTATTGGCGACTTCGGCCGCTTTGTGGCCGCAATTGTACGGCGTGTACGGCGCACCTCGGCGTTCCCGCCTGGGCGCCTGGGTGCTGGGTCATTTCGAGGTGCTTGGCGCTTTCGTTCTGTTCCTCATGGCCATGCATCTTTGTCAGTGATGGGTCGGTGATGCCGGCATCACGTGGCAGTGATACATTCGCGGTTTATTTCGAATGGAAACGACGATGCGCATCATCGCAGCAGCACTGGGCTTGTGTGTACTTACCGGTTGCACGGGCCTGAACATGAAACAGGCGCGCAGCGCAGCGCCGGTGCAAACCATGAACTCGGAAAAAACCGCGCAGAAAATAGCCCAGTGCGTTCAGTTCAGCTGGCAGGACGAAGCCATGTTCGGTGTCATGACCGATGCCTCTTCGGAGGCCAGCGAGGGCGGGTACACGGTGTTCACACCTGCGGCGACCTATTTCGCCGACATCCGCCCGCGCGGCGCCGGCAGTCTGGTCAGCTTCTATGCCCGCGAGCAGGGCGAGGTGGCCACACGTCGCCTGGCTTCGCTGGCCACCTGCCTCTGAGCGCAAGGCCTTGCGCTGCAAAGCAATCTGCACCTCGGCGCTGCGACGGCGTCATATGCGCTGAACCCCATGTGCTTTCAGCGAGGATGATATGGCACCCAGCAGTTCGACGCAGATTCCCGACCCTTTGGATCGTCCCAACGATCCGATCGAACCCGAGCCGTTTGCCGAGGGCAAGCCTGCCGAAGACCCACGTCCCGGCGACGAGAATCTTTCGCCCGTACCGATGGACCGCGATCGGGAGATGGATCCGCGTGAGGTCCGCACCCAGACCGGTGAGGCTGACATGAGCCCTGACGATTCCGCCTGAAGCTACCAACTGATGCGCACCCCCAGGCTGCCTTGCAGGCTTTCCTGGGGTTGTGCGTCCAGGCTGCGGGCGTAGTCGGCATTGAGGTACAGGCTGACATCGCTGCTCAATCGGGCTGCGATGCCCAACCCGAGCTGAGCCTGCGTGCTGCGATGCTGGGTGCGCAAGGTGTCGCTGTCATCGAACGTCACTGCGTCTTCGCCCTGGAAGGTGTGCCACAGGTTGGCCCGTACGTAGGGCTCGACCGGGGTACCGCTGACACGGTACTCGCCCTTCAAGCGCGCGCCCAATCTGGCGCGCCAATAGTCTTCGCTGTCGAAGTCCACTTTCGATACCGGGTCGCGAGCCGTGTCCAGCGTGATCCTCTGGCCGATCAGTTGCGCCTGCGGCTCCAGTGTCCAGTCCCCGGATAAAGCAATCGGATAGCCGCCTTCCACGGAAAGGGTGATGCCGTGTCCATCGAGATCCAGGCTATAGCCGCGTTCGGAGCGGCTGCGTCCGGTGAACCGGGTGCCCATGGCCACCACGTCCACGTAGCCGCCGGCCGGGCCCACCAGGGTCCAATAGGCACCTAGATTGTCGGCGCGCAGGCGGATGTCGCCGGAGGGGGTGTCGTCGAACCCCAGGGCGAAGCCACGCACCTGGCCGTCCACACGTGAATGCCCAGCGAACAGTCCTGCATGCTGGCGATAGCCGCCGTCGCCGAGGGTGGCGAACAAGTCGTGACCGACCTGGTAGCCGCGGGTGTTGCCTTTGAGGCTTGGCGCTGCGGCCCCGGCCCATTTCTGCCGCCCGTGGCTGCCGAATGTGCGTGCCCAGCCCGCCGCCAGGGCGCCGCGCTCACCGAGCAGGCTTTGTTCGCCCTGCCGCTCGTGGAAGCTGCCCAGGCTGTCCAGCGCCAGCAAGGCGGCGGCCGGAGGTACGACGCTGTAGGCCGGCACCTCGATCCGGTAGAGCACGATACGCTGGCCCGGAGTGGCCTGCGGCAAGGTCGGCGTGCCGACCGCAGCAACGGGTGCCTGGGCGGCTGGAGCCGGTTCCGTTGGTGCCGGTTCGGCCACAGGTGTTTCCGGCTGCACGGGCGCCGGCGGCACGAATGGCTCGACCGGGGTCTCCTCGGGCAGTTCGGCGTCCGGCGGTGTTACCGGTGGCGGCTCATCGACCGGGGGTTGCGTCACCGGAGGTTGGACAACGGGCGGCTCGATGATCGGAGGTTCGGCTATCGGGGGTTCGACCACCGGGGGCTGAATGATCGGCGGTTCGACCACAGGCGGTGTCACCGGCGGCGCTGCCACCACGGAAGACCGCAGGAACCAGCTGTTCTCGCTGCCTGCGGTCACGCCGCCCTTGAACAGGTAATACTGATAGGCCCCGACCGACAAGTCTTGCGCCAGGTTGAAAGCGCCGTCAGTGCTGGTCGCGCCCTGCGTGGCCTCGACCACGGCAATGCCGTTGGCGAGGGTCAGCGCGCCCTGGCCGTCGAGGTTGTCCACCGTGATCGCCGTGCTGCCGCTGATGGTGCCGCGCGCCACGATCAGCCGGTCGGCAGGCGCGTCGTCACCACCCAGCACGCTCTGCAAGCGCAAACGCGCGTCATTGCCCACATAGTTGCCAATCACAGTCAGCCGGTCACTCGCGTCGGCGCCACTGCGGGTCAGATCGATCAGGCCGGCGTTGTTCAGGGTCACCGTTTGCGCGGCGACTATCGGCCCGACCCAACCCTGGGTGGCGCCCAGCGTACTGGTGCGGTCAAGGTTGAGCAGACCGCTGTCCAGCGGCGTCGAGTCATCGGCCAGGCTCAGCCGGTCGGGCAGGTCCAGCACCGAGCCGTTGTTCAGGTTGATGGTTTCCCAGTAGCTGTAGCGCGCGCCGCCGGTGGTGCGGCTGTTGTCCAGGGTCAGGGTATCGACCCCGGCATCACCGTAGACCAGGCTGGGGGAGGCCAGTTGTGTCTCGCCCAGGTTGCTCAGCAGCGCCGTATCGTTGCCTGGGCCCAGGCTGATGGCGCCGTGGATCAGGCCCGCGTCGCGCCAGATGAAGCGGTCGTCGCCGAAGCTGAGCAAGACGTTGCCGCCGATATCACCACCGCTTACCGTCACCTGGTCGGTGCCGCCACTGACGCTGATGTTGCCGCCGATGCTGCCTGCGGAAACGGCGATGGTGTCATTGCCGAAGCCGGCAACCAGGTTGCCGTTGATGCGCCCGCCGGACAGCTCGAACAGGTTGTTGTCGAGCTTCATGTCGACCCGGCCGATGGTGCCGCCGCTCATCCGCGCGATGTCGCCGTCCTCGAAGGCGCCGACGATAGTGCCGTCGGTCATGAGAAAGGTATCCAGCCCGTCACCTTGCCCCAGAGCCTGGATCTGCCCGCCGCGCATGATGAAGTTGTCGATGCCGCTGCCTTGGTTAACCGTACCGCTGACGGTACCGCCAACGACTTCGAGCGTATCGGCGCCATCGCCTTGGGTCAGGGACAACAGGCGCCCGGCGCTGATGAACACGGTATCGGCACCCGCGCCGGTGTTCAGTGCGCCGCCCACAGTGCCCGAGCGCATCAACAAGCTGTCCTGGCCAGGGCCGAACTCGACCGCGCCGGTGATGGTGCCCGTGCCGTCGGCGGGCAGGGTAAGGCTGTTGTTGCCCAGCAGGTCGGAAAGCCCCGGCGCCGTTCCGCTGTCGCACACGTAGGCGTCATTGCCGACGCCGGGGCTGAAGGTGCAATCGGACCGGGCGTATTCGCACGGTACGGCCAGTGCGGTCAGTAGACTGGTGCGTATCAACAACTCGTTGGTATTCATTGGCAACTCCCACAGCCACGCGCGCGGATTAAACAAGGCGCGGTGGGCGATCAGGTGGTCAATGCAGACTTGCAATGCAACGAGTGTAGTCGAGAGGTTTTTAAAGTTGGTATTGAAAGCAGCTTTATATCAAGTTATTCAATAACGGTATTGATGAAAATATCTATTCATCAATACCGTTGGCAGTGAGCGCATTGTTGCTGTCTATCGATATTCAAGAAGCCTTGCGCGGGCTGCGACGTGCAGGCGTTTTTTTCGTCGCGGATTTTTCCTTGGCAGGCTTGGCCTTCGACGTGGTGGGCGATTTGCCAGCGAGGCTGCGCTTGAGCAGTTCGGTCAGGTCGATGACATCCGCAGTCTTGCGCGCTTCCTGGCCGACCTCGGTTTCCACGTCTTCGATCTCACCCTTGTTGGCCTTTTTCTCCACCAGCGCCATGATCTTCTGCTCGAACTTGTCGACGTACTCGTCAGGCTGCCAGTCGCCACTCATGTCTTCGACCAGGCGCTTGGCCATGTCCAGTTCCTTCTTGGTCAGTTCGGGTTTCTTCACCTCTTTGCCCAGCTCGAGTATGTCCAGGTCGCGAACTTCCGAAGGCCAGCGCAACTTGACCATCACCAGCGCGCCGTCCAATGGCATCAGTGCCGCCAAGTACTGGCGGGTGTGCAATACCACCAACGCAAGTGCAACTTTCTTGGTACTGATCAGCGTTTCGCGCAACAGCGCGTAGACTTTCTCGCCACGTCGGTCAGGTGCCAGGAAGTAGGGTGTGTCGATATTGGGCAGGGGGATCTGGTTGCGGTCGACGAAGGAGAAAATATCGATGGTCTGGGTTGAAACAGGGTGAGCGGCGCGGATCTCGTCTTCACTCAGCACCACGTAGCGGCCTTTTTCGTACTGCACGCCTTTTACGATGTTTTCCTTGTCCATCTCCTTGCCGGTTTTCTTGTTGATACGCTTGTAGCCGACCGGGTCCATGCTGCGTTTGTCCAGCCAGTCGAAGTCGACGCCCTGGGAGGCAGTGGCCGATACCAGCGCTACGGGAATATGAACCAGCCCGAAGCTGATCGCGCCTTTCCAGATTGCTCGTGCCATGGTGAAGGGTGCTCCTGCGCGGTGTGTTTGCAGGTGACCTTGCAGCCGCTCGCTAAGTTTCAATGCGCTGAATGCTGTGCAATTTGCAACGCTGTTGCACCTGGATATTGCACAATGCACGATACGGTTAGGCGCTTTAGTGGGTAAGTGTTTGATTTGTATGGCGAGTGCATGGCGGGGCGTGGGGCATGGAACGTGCACTGTATTCGGGCAAGCCCGATCTCAGGGATAAGACCAAGAATGGAGTGTCATCATGTTGTCCACCCTTGAACTGCGCAATATCATTGAAAGCAGTTTTCTGCCGCAACGCTGCCAATGTACCCAAGCCCATGACCGTTCGCTGACCGTGCGCGTGTTCGACCGTACTTCGCACAAGGTGGATTACATGCTCAGCGGCATTCGCACCGAGCAATTGACCAGCAGCCGCGCGATCTCGAACCTCATCGCAGGCATGCGCACCGACCTCAAATTGCAGCACCAAAGGCCCAAGGCGGTTGGCGAGTACCTCTAACCTTGTAGCAGCGGCCTTTTTCCGCCGTAGGAGCGGTCTGTGGCCGCGAACCAGACACCGCGGTGCATCCGCAGGTACGCGTTGGGCCTTCGCGGCCGCTGACCGCTCCTACAGATGCTCGTCAATCGCGGTAGAACACCTGCACCAGGTGATAACCGAACTTGCTTTTCACCGGCCCGTGCACCGTACGCAGCGGTTTCTTGAAGATGATCTGGTCGATGGCGCCAACCATCTGCCCCGGTCGCACTTCACCCAGGTCACCGCCGCGCTTGCCTGACGGGCAGGTCGAATACTTCTTCGCCAGCACATCGAACGCCTCACCTTTGGCAATCCGCAGGCGCAGCGCCTCCGCCTCCTCGGCGGTTTTGACCAGAATGTGCCTAGCTTGTGCCTTCATTGCCCGATGCTCGCTGGAAAAAGCCGCTGATTATGCCGCAAATCACGCCAGGTTGATCATGTCGCGGATCTTGCTGCCCAGGCGCTCGATGGAAAACGGCTTGGTGATCATGTCCATGCCCTCGGCAAGAAAGCCATAGCGTTCCGCTGCTTTCTCGGCATACCCGGTGATGAACAGCACCTTCAGGCCTGGCCGCTGCTGCCGCGCGATCTCCGCCAACTGCCGGCCGTTGAGCCCGGGCAGGCCTACGTCAGTCACCAGCAGATCGATGTCCAATCCCGCGTCGAGCAAGGCCAGCGCCGCCGTGGCCTCGCCGGCGGAATGCGCGGCGTAGCCCAGTTCGTCGAGCACATCGAGCACCAGCATCCGCACCGCTGGATCGTCCTCGACCACCAGCACGCTTTCACCGTCCCGGGCCATGGGCAACACGGCCGGAGCGCGCTGCTCGGCCAGCGCATCGGACGGTTCGCTGTGCCGCGGCAGGTACAGGCGCACGCAGGTGCCCTCGCCGGGACGGCTCTGCAGCGTTACTTGTCCGCCCGACTGCTGGGCGAAGCCGTAGATCATCGACAGGCCCAGGCCGGTGCCCTGACCGATGGGCTTGGTGGTGAAGAACGGATCGAATGCCTTGGCCAGCACCGGGGCACTCATGCCGCTGCCGTTGTCGCTGACCCGGAACATCACGTAGGCACCCGGCTTGACCGGCTCCAGCGTAGCGCCTTCAGGGGTGGCGTCGAGCTCGCAGTTGGCGGTTTCGATGGTCAGCACACCACTGTCGGGCATAGCGTCGCGGGCATTGATCACCAGATTGAGCAGGGCGTTCTCCAGCTGGCTGGCATCGGTGTTCACCGGCCAGACGTCGGGCGCCAGTTGCAGCTGCAACTGCAGATGTTCGCCGAGCGTGCGGCTGAACAGCTCTTCGAGCGAATGCACCAGCGCGTTGGGGGCCAGCCGCTTGCGGTCCAGCGACTGCCGTCGCGAAAACGCCAGCAAGCGATGGGTAAGACCGGCGGCGCGATGGGCCGAGCTGACCGCGGCCTCGCTGAAGCGCTTGATTTCGCTGCTGCGCCCGGCGTCGATGTAGCGCTGCATCAGGTCGAGGCTGCCGATGATGCCGGTGAGCATGTTGTTGAAGTCGTGGGCGATGCCACCGGTCAACTGGCCCAGCGCTTCCATCTTCTGCGCGTGGCGCAAAGCCTCTTCGGCGCGTTCGCGCTCCTGCATTTCGTTCTGCAGGCGCAGGTTGACCTCGGCCAGGGCCTGGGTCCGTTCGCTGACGCGGGTTTCCAGATGCTCGTTGAGCTCGCGCAGCGCCTGCTCCACCTGACGCCGATTCTGCACGTCTTCGGTCATGCCGAACCATTGCCGGATCACGCCGTCGGCATCCAGCTGAGGCAGCGCCCTAGCGTGCATCCAGTGGTAGCTGCCATCGGCCATGCGCAAACGGTACTCGGCATCGTAGGGGCGGCCAGTGCTCACCGCCAGATGCCAGGCGTCGAGGGTCGGCAGGTGGTCATCCGGATGCACCAGCTGCGCCCAGTCGTCGTCCGGTCGCAGGCTGCGCATGCCGGTCAGCTGGCGCCAGCGCTCGGTCTGGCTTTCGCCGTCGGTGCGGCCGTTGGCGTCGGCGGTCCAGTGCACCGCCGGGGACAGCTCGATGGCCATGCGGAAATGCGCCTCGCTGTCGCGCAACTCCTGCTCGGTGCGTTTGCCCACCGCGCTCACTTCACGGCGCTCGTTGGCCTCGATGGCCGTGACCAGAATGCCGGCGACGCGCTCGTTTTCGTCGCGAATCGGGCTGTAGGTGAGGTCCAGCCAGACCCGCGCCGAATGCCCTTCGCGCGGCAGATTGAAGCCCTTCTCGGTGAAGGCACGCACTTCGCCGCGCATCACCGCGGCGTAGATGGGATCGGAAAACGGCTTGAGCTCGGGCCAGATGCGGTCCACCGGCTGGCCCAGGGCGCGGGGGTGGTTGCTGCCCACCAGCAAGGCAAAGGCGTCGTTGTACAGCTGGCACAGTTGCGTGCCCCACAGCAGCAGCATCGGCATGGGCGAGTGGGTGACGATGTCCACGGCCGTGCGCAGGCTCTGTGGCCAGGCATCGGGGCCGGGCAGGGGGCTGTCGGTCCAGTCCATGCTGGCGATCAATGTCGCGACCTTGCCGCCCACAGGTGAGGCATTCATTGCGTTATCCTTTGATTTACCGCGGCTGCTTATCCAGCCAAGCTATAGCGTACTTTCTATCGACCGCCTTTACAGGACCCCAAGCCTATGGAAATCCAGGCATTGCTCAAGCTCCTGGCCAGTCAGGACGGCTCCGACCTCTACCTGTCCACTGGCGCGCCACCCTGCGCCAAGTTCAACGGCGTGCTCAAGCCGCTCAGCGCCGAAGCCTTGAAACCAGGCGACATTGCCGCGATCGCGGCCAGCATCATGGACGCCGAGCAGCGTATCGACTTCGAGCGTGAGCTGGAAATGAATCTGGCGTTGTCGATCCACGGGGTAGGGCGCTTTCGCGTCAATATCTTCAAGCAGCGCAACGAAGTGTCCATTGTCGCACGCAACATCAAGCTCGACATTCCCAGCTTCGAAGACCTCAAGCTGCCGCGCAAGCTGCTCGACGTGATCATGGAAAAGCGCGGCCTGGTGCTGTTCGTCGGCGCGACCGGTTCCGGCAAGTCGACGTCGCTGGCCGCATTGATCGACTACCGCAACCGCAACAGCAGCGGGCACATCATCACCATCGAGGACCCGGTGGAGTTCATCCACCGGCACAAGAAGTCGATCATCAATCAGCGTGAAGTGGGGGTCGACACGCGCAGCTTCCAGGCCGCCCTGAAGAACACCCTGCGCCAGGCGCCGGACGTGATCCTGATCGGCGAGATCCGCGACCGCGAAACCATGGAACACGCACTGGCATTCGCCGACACCGGCCACCTGGCGATTTCCACCTTGCACGCCAACAACGCCAACCAGGCGCTGGACCGTATCATCAATTTCTTCCCCGAAGACCGCCGCCCGCAGTTGCTCAACGATCTGGGCAACAACCTGCAGGCGTTCGTCTCGCAGCGGCTGGTACGCACCACCGACGGCAAGCGCCGCGCCGCGGTCGAGGTGATGCTGGGCACGCCGACGATTCGCGACTTCATTCACCGCAACGAGTTTTCCGAGCTCAAGGGCATCATGGAGAAATCCGTGAACCTGGGTATGCAGACGTTCGACCATGCTTTGTACGAGCTGGCCATCGAGGGGGCGATCAGCGAGGAAGAAGCGTTGAAGAATGCCGATTCGGTGAACAACCTGCGACTGCGCTTGAAGCTGCATGGCGAGGAGGGCGTGCAGCACACCTCGGCGCCCGCCCCGCCCACGCCTGCATCCGACCGCAAAAGCGCAGATTGGGGCCTGGTGAGCGACGACCCCGAAAGCCAGCAGTGACCCGCCAATGATCCTTGTAGCAGCGGCGCGAGCCGCGTCCGGCCTCATCGCTGTTTTACAGATACACCGCAGCGCACCCGGACGCGGCTCGCGCCGCTGCTACAAGGGTCTGCGCTACAGATGAATCTCAACCGCCAACGGCAAATGGTCCGACAGGTGCGTCCACGGCTTGTTGCCCAGAATGATCGGCCCGTGGCTGGTCGCGTTCCTGACATAGATCCGGTCCAGGCGCAGCAGCGGAAAGCGCGCCGGGTAGGTCTTGGCCAACTGCCCGTTGTGCCGTTCGAACGCCTCGTGCAGATCCTTGCGCTTGGCCAGCGTAGCGTTGCCGCGCAACTGCCAGTCGTTGAAATCGCCGGCAATGATCACCGGCGCATCCTCGGGCAACGAATCGAGCAGCTGGCTCAACAGCGCCAATTGCTGTTGGCGGTGGCTTTCCAGCAGCGACAAGTGCACACAGATCGCATGCACCTCGTCGTGCCCCGGTACCTGCAACACGCAATGCAGCAAGCCGCGGCGCTCGGGCCCGGTGATCGAGATGTCGAGGTTGCTGTAGCGCAGAATCGGGTACTTGGACAGCACCGCGTTGCCATGGTGGCCGTCCGGGTACACCGCATTGCGCCCGTAGGCGAAATCGCTCCACATGCTGTCGGCGAGAAACTCGTACTGTGACATCTGCGGCCAGTTGGAGAACTTCGACGCATGGCCGTCGTGGCCGCCCAGCACTTCCTGCAGGAACACCAGGTCGGCGCTGGTGCTGCGCACCGCCTCACGCAATTCGGGCAGGATGAAACGGCGGTTGAATGCGGTAAAACCCTTGTGTGTATTCACCGTCAGCACCCGCAGGCGATGCACTTCACGGGTCTGGTCCGGCGCTTGCGGGCCGAGCGGTTCGCTGGGGGGAGCGATGGTCACAGAAGCTCCTTGCACATGGTAATGTCCTTACTCCGACTTTGCCGGCACGGGGCGGTTCCCCGCGTCATTGCGCCAGCCAGCCACCGTCGATGTTCCACGCCGCACCGCGCACCTGGCTGCCGGCCTCGCTGCACAGAAACATCACCAGTTCGCCCAGATGCTCGGGCGTGACGAATTCCAGCGAGGGCTGTTTTTCCGCAAGCAGTTCGCGCTGGGCGTCGGCCGGGTCACCACCCTTGGCTGCACGATCATCGATCTGCTTCTGCACCAGCGGAGTCAGCACGAAGCCGGGGCAGATGGCGTTGCAGGTGATCTGCGTGGTCGCGGTTTCCAGGCCGACCACCTTGGTCAGGCCGATCACGCCATGCTTGGCGGCGACGTAGGCGGCCTTGCCGACCGAGCCGACCTGGCCGTGCACCGAAGCGATATTGACGATCCGCCCCCAGCCTTTCTCACGCATGCCCGGCAGCGCCAGGCGAGTGCCGTGAAACACCGATGAAAGGTTGATCGCGATGATCGCATCCCAGCGCTCCACGGGAAATGCCTCGACCGCCGCCACGTGCTGGATGCCGGCGTTGTTGACCAGGATATCGACACCGCCGAACGTCGCTTGCACGTACTCGAACAGCTCGGCCAGCTGCGTCGGGTCGCTCACGTCGGCACCGTGGTGGGCGACCTGGGTGCCGTGCCGGCGCACTTCCGCGAGGGCCGCCTCCGGATCGCCGAAACCGTTGAGCACCACGTTGGCGCCGTGGCGGGCCAGCACCGAGGCAATGCCCAGGCCGATGCCGCTGGTGGAGCCGGTAACCAAAGCCGTCTTGCCGTCGAGTGCCATATGCATTGCCTCTGGGGTTGTCCTGCAATCTATACCACGCTACACCAGCGCCGCCTGCAGTAATTCCTGGGTGTAGGGATGCCGAGGGTCGGTGAACAGTCGGTCGGTAGGGCCGTGCTCCACCACCTGGCCGTCCTTGACCACGATCACATCATGGGCCAGCGCCCGCACCACCGCCAGGTCATGGCTGATGAACAGGTAGGTCAGGCCGTGGCGCTCCTGCAACTGACGCAGCAGTTGCACCACCTGCTTCTGCACCGTGCGGTCGAGGGCCGAGGTCGGCTCGTCCAGCAGAATCAGCGCCGGGCGCAGCACCAGTGCCCGCGCGATGGCGATACGCTGACGCTGGCCACCGGAAAATTCATGGGGGTAGCGGTGCCGCGCCGCGGGGTCCAGGCCGACTTCGCGCAGCACCTGGACGACCTGCTCGTCGCACGCCCGGGCGTTGGCGCCGCTGTGCACTTCCAGACCTTCGCTGATGATCTGCGCCACCGACATGCGCGGGCTGAGGCTGCCGAAGGGGTCCTGGAAGACCACCTGCATCTGCTTGCGCCACGGCCGCATCTGCTTCTGATCCAGACCATCGAGTGCCTGGCCCTGGAAGCGAATGCCGCCCTGGGAGTCGAGCAGGCGCAGGATCGCCTGGCCGAGGGTCGACTTGCCCGAACCGGACTCGCCGACGATGCCCAGGGTCTTGCCCTGCTGCACGCTCAGGCTGATGCCGTCCACTGCCTTGACGAACTCGCGCGGCTTGCGAAACAGACCGCCGTCCAGGGGGTACCAGACCTTCAGTCCGTCGACCTGCAACAGTTCCGGCCGATTCTCCTGGCACAGCACCGCGCCGGCCGGTTCAGCGTCCAGCAACAGTTGGCTGTAGGGGTGCTGCGGTGCACTGAACAGCTGCTCGCAAGCGGCCTGCTCGACGATTTCGCCGGCACGCATCACGCAGACATGCTGGGCAATGCTGCGCACCAGGTTGAGGTCGTGGCTGATCAGCAGCAGCGACATGCCCAGGCGCTTCTGCAATGACTGCAGCAACAGCAGGATGCGCCGTTGCACCGTCACGTCGAGGGCGGTGGTGGGTTCGTCGGCGATCAACAGCTGTGGCTCGCAGGCCAATGCCATGGCGATCATCACGCGCTGGCGCTGGCCACCGGACAACTGGTGCGGGTAGGCCTTGAGGCGTTTGCGCGGGTTCTGGATGCCGACCATCTCGAGCAATTCCAGGATGCGTGCCTCGGCCTGCTTGCCACCCATGCCCTTGTGCACCAGCAGGGTTTCACCGATCTGCTTGTGCACGGTGTGCAAGGGATTGAGCGAGGTCATGGGCTCCTGGAAAATCATGGCGATGCGGTCACCGCGCATGCGACGTAGGGTCGCTGCATCGGCGCCCATCAGTTCCTGCCCCTGGTAGCGCACGCTGCCGCTGCTGGTGCAAGCGGTGCCGGGCAACAGTTGCAGGATGGAATGGGCCGTCACCGACTTGCCCGAACCCGACTCCCCGACCAGGGCCACGCACTGGCCGACGGGAATGTCGAAGCTCACGTCCTTGACCACCGCCTGGCCATTGAACGCCACGCTGAGGTGACGGATTTCGATGAGGTTTTCAGCGGTCATGGGCAGGGCCTTCTGCGGGTACTGGGATACCGCGTTCGCGGCCACTGGCCGCTCCTACAGGGATTGGTGAAGTGCCTGCATCCACTGTAGGAGCGGTCAGCGGCCGCGAATGAACCCCCACAAATCCCCAGTCAAGCACGCGGATCGAACGCATCGCGCAGCCCCTCTCCAATGAACACCAGCAGCGACAGTATCAGCGCCAGCGTGAAAAACGCGGTAAACCCCAACCAGGGTGCCTGCAGGTTCTGCTTGCCCTGGGCAATCAATTCCCCCAGCGAAGCGCTGCCGGCCGGCATGCCGAAACCGAGGAAATCCAACGCCGTCAGCGTGGAAATCGCCCCGGTCAGAATGAACGGCAGAAAGCTCAGGGTCGCGTTCATGGCGTTGGGCAGAATGTGCCGCAGAATGATCTTGCGGTCCGACAACCCCAGCGCTCGCGCTGCCTTGACGTATTCCAGATTGCGCCCGCGCAGGAACTCGGCGCGCACCACGTCCACCAGCGCCAACCAGGAAAACAGCGCCATGATCCCCAGCAACCACCAGAAATTGGGTTCGACGAAGCCCGACAGGATGATCAGCAGGTAAAGCACCGGCAGCCCCGACCAGACCTCCAGCAGACGCTGGCCGAACAGGTCCACCCAACCGCCGTAGTAGCCCTGCAGAGCACCGGCGCCGATGCCGATCAGTGAGCTGATCAAGGTCAGCGCCAGGGCGAACAGGATCGACACTCGCGCACCGAAGATGACCCGCGCCAGCACATCGCGCGACTGGTCGTCGGTGCCCAGCCAGTTGGTGGTCGACGGCGGGCTGGGCGCCGGTTGGCTCAGGTCGTAGTTGGGCGTGTCGGCGCTGAACGGAATCGGCGGAAACAGCATCCAGCCGCCGCGCCCCTCGATCAGCTGCCGCACATAGTCGCTGCGGTAGTCGGCCTGGAACGGCAGCTGGCCGCCGAACTCCTGCTCGGTATGGCGTTTGAACACCGGGAAATACAGCTCGCCGTCGTACTTGAGCACCAGCGGTTTGTCATTGGCGACCAGCTCGCCGCCCAGCGTCAGGGCGAACAGGGCCAGGAACAGCCACAGCGACCACCAGCCGCGACGGTTCTGCTTGAAGCGGTCCAGGCGACGACGGGCCAGGGGCGACAGGCGCATCAGGCATTCCTCGCGCTGAAGTCGATGCGGGGATCGACCAGGGTGTAGCACAGGTCGCCGATCAGTTTGATCAGCAGCCCCAGCAGGGTAAAGATGAACAGCGAGCCGAACACCACCGGATAATCCCGCGCCACGGCGGCCTCATAGCTCAGGCGACCGAGCCCGTCGAGGGAGAAGATCACCTCGATCAGCAACGAACCGGCGAAGAACACGCTGATGAACGCCTGTGGCAGGCCGGCCACCACCAGCAGCATGGCGTTGCGGAACACGTGACCGTACAGCACTCGTCGCTCGCTCAGGCCCTTGGCCCGCGCCGTCACCACGTATTGCCGGGTGACCTCGTTGAGGAAGGAATTCTTGGTAAGAATGGTCAAGGTAGCGAAACCACCGATCACCAGCGAGGTGACCGGCAGCACCAGGTGCCAGAAGTAGTCGGCGACCTTGCCCAGCAGGCTGAGCTCGGCGAAATTGTCCGAGACCAGCCCGCGCACCGGAAACCAGTTCAACGAGGTGCCGCCGGCGAACACCACGATCAGCAGCATGGCGAACAGGAACGCCGGCATGGCATAGCCGATGATGATCAGGCTGCTGCTCCAGATGTCGAAGCGGCTGCCATGGTGCACCGCCTTGCGGATGCCCAGCGGGATCGACACCAGGTAGGTGATCAAGGTGGCCCAGAAGCCCAGCGAGAGGGTCACCGGCATCTTGTCCAGGATCAGGTCGGTGACCTTGGCGCCGCGAAAGAAGCTGCTGCCGAAATCCAGCACCGCGTAGCTCTTGATCATCAGCCACAGGCGCTCGTGGGCCGGTTTGTCGAAACCGTACTGGCGCTCGATGTCCTTGATCAGTTTCGGGTCCAGGCCACGGCTGGCCCGCGAGCCGCCCTGCAGCGTGTCGCCGCCGCCACCGGTGACGCTGGCGCCGCCTACGCCCTGCAGGCGCGCGATGGCTTGCTCGACCGGGCCGCCCGGCGCGGCCTGGACGATGGCGAAATTGACCAGCAGGATCGCCAGCAAGGTCGGCACGATCAGCAGCAGGCGACGTAGCGTGTAACCCAGCATCAGTGAGTCTTCCCTGTCAGGCGGTCACGCATCTGTTCGGTGGTCAGCGCCGTCGCGCTGACCTCCCACCAGGTTTCGATGGCCGGGTCATTGGGCGCTGGCGAGGCGGGCATGCCGAAGCGGTTCCACCACACCGTGGAGGTGCCCGGCGGGTAATAGTTGGGCACCCAGTAGTAGTTCCACTGCAGCACTCGGTCGAGGGCGTGCGCGTAGTCGCGCATCTGCGGTTGCGTGCTGGCCGCGCCGAGGCCATTGATCAACTGGTCCACGGCCGGGTCCTTGAGCACCATCAGGTTGTTCGAGCCGGGGTCGGTGGCCACGCTCGAGCCGAAGAAGTTGTACAGCTCGATGCCCGGCGTCGGGGTCACCGGGTAGCCGCTGATGATCATGTCGTAGTCGCGCGCCATCAAGCGGTTGACGTACTGCGAGGAATCGATGCGACGAATCTCCATGGTGATGCCGATCTGCGCCAGGTTGCGTTTCCAAGGCAGCAGCAAGCGCTCCAGACCGTTCTGGGTATTGAGAAAGGTGAAGCTCAGCGGCTGGCCTTCGGCGTTCACCAGACGGTCGCCGTCGGCGTGCCAGCCGGCCAGCTGCAGCAGGCGCAAGGCTTGCAACTGCTTGTCGCGGATCAAGCCCGAGCCGTCGCTGACGGGCGCATGAAAGACTTTGCTGAACACTTCATCCGGCACCTGGCCACGCAGTTTTTCCAGAATCTGCAATTCGCCGTCGCTGGGCAATTCACGGGCGGCCAGCGGGCTGTTGGAGAAGAAGCTCTGCTGCCGGATGTACATGCCGCGCATCATCTGCCGGTTGCTCCATTCGAAGTCCCAGAGCATGGCCAGCGCCTGGCGCACGCGGCGGTCCTGGAACACCGGTCGCTGCAGATTGAAAATGAAGCCCTGGGCCGATTGCAGGCCCTGCTTGGCCAGGTGAGCGCGTTGCAGGCGACCATCGTCGAGCGCCGGGCCGTTGTAGCCGATGGTATAGGCGGTGGCGGAGAACTCGCGGTTGTAGTCGTAACCGCCGCCGCGCAGCACCTGGCGAGCCACATCGGTGTCGCCGAAGTACTCGATGCTGAAGCGGTCGAAGTTGTACATGCCGCGTGCTTCGGGCAGGTCCTTGCCCCACCAGTCGGGGTTGCGCTGGAAGGTGATGCTACGGCCGTTGTCGATCTTGTCGATACGGTACGGGCCGCTGCCCAGCGGCGCCTCGAAGCCGCCGCCGTTGGCGAAGTCGCGGGTTTTCCACCAGTGTTCGGGCAGCACCGGCAGTGTCGCCAGGTCCAGCGGCAGGGTGCGGCTTTCGGCGTTCTTGAAGTTGAAGCGCATCTGGCGTGGGCCCTCGACCTGCACGTCCGCGACATTGGCGAACTGCGTGCGGTAGCCTAGGCTGCCTTCGCGCATCAACAGCTCGAAGGTGTAGCGCACGTCCTGCGCGGTGATCGGCTGGCCGTCGGCGAACACCGCCTTGGGGTTGAGGTAGAAGCGCAGCCACAGGCCGTCTTCACTGCGCTCCATGCGCTCGGCCACCAGCCCGTACACGGTGTACGGCTCGTCCAGCGAGCGCACCGCCAGAGGGGCGTAGAGCAGGCCGTCCACCTGGCTGACGCCGATGCCCTTGTCGATGTACGGCAGAATGTGGTCGTACTGGCCGATCTCCACCGCCGAGCGACGCAGGCTGCCGCCCTTGGGCGCATCGGGATTCACATAGTCGAAATGCTGGAAGTCGGCAGGGTAGCGGGGCGCTTCGCCGTAGACGGTCAATGCGTGCTGCGGCGCAGCCTGGGCATTGCTCGCGGTGGTGAACAGGGCACAAAGAACGAATGAGAGGAAAGCTGCGCGCATTGTCTGCCTGAGTCGAAGAGCGAAGGGTGCAGCCTAACATCATGGCCCGGTGGCATTGCAAATGCAGAACGGCCCGCGATAGACGGGCCGTTCGGGTGTAACGCAGACCGCGGACTGATCAGTCCTGGCGGCTGGTGACTTCCAGCAGGTGGTAACCGAACTGGGTCTTCACCGGGCCCTGCACGACGTTGATCGGCGCGCTGAACACGACGGTGTCGAATTCCTTGACCATCTGGCCTGGGCCGAACGAACCCAGATCGCCACCTTGGCGGCTGGACGGGCAGGTGGAGTTGGCCTTGGCGATCTCCGCGAAATCGGCGCCGCCTTCGATCTGGGCCTTGAGGTCGTTGCACTTGGCTTCGTCGGCAACCAGGATGTGGCGGGCAGTGGCTTTAGCCATGGTGATTCTCCTTTCTGAAAAAGTGGGCAGGGTACCCGATTGAGGGGGCATTTTCCTGCAAAAGTTCCATACGAATGTGTAGGGACGCTCAGTCGCGGCAATGCACCTGGCGCCCTGCGGCGTAGGTTTGCAGCACCGCGCGGTCGTCGCCCAGGGTCATCAGCACGAACAGCACTTCCTCGAAGGTCTTGGCCTGGCCGATGCGATAGCTCAGCAGCGGCGTGGCATGGTAGTCGAGCACCACGAAGTCGGCGTCGGTGCCTGGTTGCAGCGTACCGATACGGTCTTCCAGGCGCAGTGCGCGAGCGCCGCCCAGGGTCGCCAGGTACAGCGACTTGAACGGGTTGAGCTTTTCGCCCTGCAACTGCATGACCTTGTACGCCTCGTTCAGGGTCTGCAACAGCGAGAAGCTGGTGCCACCACCGACATCGGTGCCCAGGCCGACATTGACCTTGAAGCGCTCGGCCTGGGGCAGGTTGAACAGGCCGCTGCCTAGGAACAGGTTCGAGGTGGGGCAGAAGGCGATGGCCGAGCCGGTTTCGGCCAGCCGCTGGCATTCCTCGTCGCACAGGTGCACGCCGTGGGCCAGCACCGAGCGCTCGCCGAGCAATTGGTAGTGGTCGTACACGTCCAGGTAGTTGCGCCGCTCGGGGAACAGCGCCTTGACCCACTCGATTTCCTTGAGGTTCTCGCTGATGTGGGTCTGCAGGTAGACGTCCGGGTGTTCGCGCAGCAACTGCCCGGCCAAGGTCAACTGCGCCTCGCTGCTGGTCGGCGCGAAGCGTGGCGTCACCGCGTAGTGCAGACGGCCCTTGCCGTGCCAGCGCTCGATCAGCGCCTTGCTCTGGGCATAGCTGCTCTCGGCAGTGTCGGTCAGATAGTCCGGGGCGTTGCGGTCCATCATTACCTTGCCGGCGATCAGCCGCAGGTCGAGGGCCTCGGCGGCTTCGAACAGGGCGTCGACCGATTCGGGGTGAACGCTGCCGAACACCAGCGCGGTGGTGGTGCCGTTGCGCAGCAGTTCCTTGAGGAAGATATCCGCCACTTGGTCGGCATGGGCCTTGTCGCTGAACTGGCCTTCGCACGGGAAGGTGTACTCGTTCAGCCAGTCCAGCAGTTGCTCGCCATAGGAACCGACCATGCCGGTCTGTGGAAAATGAATGTGGGTGTCGATGAAACCGGGGGTGATCAAGGCATCCGGGTAGTGAGTGACCTCGACGGTGGCCGGCAGGGTCGGCAGCACCTCGTCGGCCGCGCCCAGCGCCAGGATGCGACCGTCCTCCACCACCAGCACGCCATCGGCGAAGTATTGGTAGGAGGCCTGGACACCGACCAGGGCAGGGTCGTCGAGGCTGTGCAGGATCGCGGCGCGATAGGCTTTGCGGGTAAGGCTCATGGTGCATCTCTCAAGGTAACGGGGCTGCGGCGCGAGCGCGGCAGCAGTTGGGCGACCTCCGGCGAGCTGGCTGTCCCCGGCTCAGCGCGGGCGCCAAAGTGCGCATTGTAGGTGGCGATGATCTCGGCGGCGATGGAAACGGCGATTTCCATCGGCAGCTTGCCTTTCACTGCCGCCAGGCCCATGGGGCAGCGCATGCGCTGCACTACACTGGGCGCGATGCCGCGGTCGCGCAGGCGATGCTCGAAGCGGGCGCGCTTGGTGGCCGAGCCGATCAGGCCGAACCAGGTGAAATCGTTGCGTTCGAGAATGGCCCGGGTCAACTCCAGATCGAGCGAGTGGTCGTGGGTCATGACGATGCAGTAGCTGCCCGCCGGCAGACTCGCCACTTCATCCACCGGCTCGTCGGTGATCACCTGGCAGACCCCGTCGGGCAGGCTTGGCGGAAACTCGTCGGCCCGCGAATCGACCCAGCGCACCCGGCACGGCAGGCTCGCCAGCAGGGGCACCAGCGCGCGGCCGACGTGGCCGGCGCCGAACACCACCACCTGGGCCTGCGCCTGCAGCATGGGCTCGAACAGCAGCACCGTGGTGCCGCCGCAGCATTGGCCCAGGCTGGCGCCCAGGCTGAAGCGTTCCAGACGCGTGGCGCGGGTGCCTTCGGCGAGCATCTGTCGAGCGATGTGCAGGCACTTGTACTCCAGATGACCGCCGCCGATGGTGTCGTACAGGGCGGTGGCACTGACCACCATCTTGGCCCCGGCGTTGCGCGGCGTAGAGCCCTTTTCTTCGATGATGGTCACCAGCACGCAGGCTTCGCCGCGGGCCTGATGCTCGGCCAGCGCGCCGATCCAGTCAGTCATGGTCCGTACTCCCCTCGGTCGCCTTGCGCATCTGTTCGCAGCCCCAGAGCACTCGTTCCGGGGTGGCGGGGGCGTCGATGTTCGGTTGCAGGCGGTAATCACCCAGGCTCGCCACGGCGTCCTTGATCGCGCACCAGGCGGCGATTCCCAGCATGAACGGCGGCTCGCCCACGGCCTTGGAATGGAACACCGTGTCTTCCGGGTTCTTGCGGTTCTCAACCAGGTGCACGCGCAGATCCTGTGGCATGTCGGCCACCGCCGGAATCTTGTACGAGGCCGGCCCGCTGGTCAGCAGCTTGCCTTGGTCGCTCCACACCAGTTCCTCGCACGTCAGCCAGCCCACCCCCTGCAGGAAGCCGCCTTCAACCTGGCCGAGGTCGATGGCCGGGTTCAACGAGGCGCCGACGTCATGCAGGATATCGGTGCGCAACAGCTTGTACTCGCCGGTCAGGGTGTCGATCAGCACTTCGCAGCACGCCGCGCCGTAGGCGAAATAGTAGAACGGTCGGCCGCGCGCCAGGCTGCGGTCGTAGTGGATCTTCGGCGTCTTGTAATAACCCGTGCTGGACAGCGACACCTGGCCCATCCACGCCTGCTGCACCAGGCTCTGGAACGTCAGCAACTGGTCGCGTACGCGCACGTGCCCGTTGCTGAACGCCACGTCTTCTTCACTGACCCGATAATGCCGGGCGGCGAACTCCACCAGCCGATGCTTGAGGATCAGCGCCGCGTTCTGCGCCGCCTTGCCGTTCAGGTCGGCGCCACTGGAAGCCGCGGTGGGGGAGGTGTTGGGCACCTTGTCGGTATTGGTCGCGGTGATCTGGATGCGGCCGATGTCGACCTGGAACACCTCGGCCACCACCTGCGCGACCTTGACGTTCAAGCCCTGGCCCATTTCGGTGCCGCCGTGGTTCAGGTGAATGCTGCCGTCGGTGTAGATATGGATCAGCGCCCCGGCCTGGTTGAGGAAGCTGGCGGTGAACGAGATACCGAACTTCACCGGCGTCAGTGCCAGGCCTTTCTTCAATACCGGGCTGTCGGCGTTGAACGCGCGGATCGCCTCGCGGCGCGGGCCATAGTCGCAGCTGGCTTCGAGCTCGGCGGTGATCTCTTCGAGCAGGTTGTGCTCCACCGTCTGATAGTAGTGGGTGACGTTGCGCTCGGTCTTGCCGTAGTAGTTGGCCTTGCGCACCTCCAGCGGGTCGAGGGCCAGGTGGCGGGCGATGCGGTCCATCACTTCCTCGATGGCGACCATGCCCTGGGGGCCGCCGAAGCCACGGTAGGCGGTGTTCGACGCGGTGTGGGTCTTGCAGCGGTGGCCATTGATGGTGGCGTCGCCCAGGTAATAGGCGTTGTCGGCATGGAACATCGCCCGGTCGACGATGGATGCCGACAGGTCGGGTGAGTAGCCACAGTTGCCGGCCAAATCCAGATTGATCCCGTGCAGGCGCCCGCTGTCGTCGAAACCGACGTCGTACTCGATGTAGAAGGGGTGGCGTTTGCCGGTCATGAGCATGTCCTCGACCCGCGGCAGGCGCATCTTGGTCGGCTGCCCGGTCAGGTGCGCCACCACCGCGCACAGACAGGCCGGGCTGGCCGCCTGGGTTTCCTTGCCGCCGAAGCCGCCACCCATGCGGCGCATGTCCACCACCACCTGGCTCATCGACACGCCCAGCACTTCGGCCACCAGCTTCTGCACCTCGGTGGGGTTCTGCGTCGAGCAGTAGACGATCATGCCGCCGTCCTCGGTGGGCATCACCGAGCTGATCTGCGTCTCCAGGTAGAAATGCTCCTGGCCACCGATGTGCAGGCTGCCCTGCAGGCGATGGGTGGCGCTGGCCAGGGCGGTTGCCGAATCGCCGCGCTGGTGGGTGTGGCTGTCGAGCACGAAATGCTTCTGCCGCAGCGCCTCGACCACGTCCAGCACCGGCGGCAGATCTTCGTACTCGATCACGGCGGCCATCGCCCCGCGGCGGGCGCTGTCGAGGTCGCGCGCCGCCACGGCCAGCACCGGCTGGCCAACGAACTCGACCTTGTCGATCGCCAGCAGCGGGTCGCCCGGCAGCAGCGGGCCGATGTCCTTGAGGCCGGGAATGTCCTCGTGGGTGATCGCCAGGCGCACGCCGGGAATGGTGTAGCAGGCCGACGTGTCGATGCGCACGATGCGCGCGTGGGCACGGTCGGAAAGCCGGGCGTACACGTGCAGCTGGTTGGGGAATTCCAGGCGGTCGTCGATGTACACCGCCTCACCGGTGACGTGCTTGTCGGCGCTGTCGTGCTTGACGCCCCGGCCAACGCCGGTGGTCAGGCCCTGGGCGAACAGTTCAGCCATGCGTGCCTGGCTGTCGGGCGCTGGATGCTCAGACATGGGCGCTCACCCGCGTTTGAATGTGTGGCGACTGCAGCTCGATGAAACACTTGCGCAGCAGGTTCTGTGCGGTCAGCAGGCGGTACTGCTTGCTCGCGCGAAAATCCGACAGCGGTGTGAAGTCCTCGGCCAGGGCGGCGCAGGCGGCCTCGACGCTGGCCTTGTTCCAGGGCTTGCCGAGCAGTGCCGATTCGCAGGCCGCAGCGCGTTTGGGGATTGCCGCCATGCCGCCAAAGGCGGCGCGCACCTCGTGCACCACACCGTCTTCGATCAACAGGTCGAACGCGGCGCAAACCGCGGAAATGTCATCGTCCAGTCGTTTCGACACCTTGTAGGCGCGGAAAGCCCGGCGCGGGTCGGCGCGCGGCACGATGACCTTCTCGATGAACTCGCCGTCTTCGCGAGCGGTGATGCGGTAGTCGATGAAATAGTCCTGCAGGGGCAGGGTGCGGCTGCGCGAGCCTTTGCGCAGTACCACCTGCGCGCCCAGGGCCAGCAGCAGCGGCGGGGTATCACCGATCGGCGACGCATTGCCGATGTTGCCGCCCAGAGTGGCCTGGTTGCGGATCTGCAACGAGGCGAAGCGGTGCAGCAGGTGGCCAAAATCCGCGTATTCGTTCGCCAGTGCCTGGTAGCAGTCGGTCAGCGGCGTGGCCGCGCCGATCTCCAGGCGGTCTTCGAACGTTTCGATGCGCTTCATCTCGGCTACGTGGCCCACGTAGATTATCACCGGCAGCACCCGGTGCGCCTGGGTGACCTCCAGCGCCAGGTCGGTGCCGCCGGCCAGCAGTCGTGCTTCGGGCTGCTCGCTGTACAGCTCGGCCAGATCGGCCACGGTCAAGGGCACCAGGCAGCGGTTGTTGCCACCGTGGAGTTCGTCGGTGTGCGCCGGTGCAATGGTTTTCAGCCTGGCGATGGTCTGCGCCTGCTGGCTGTCGAACTGATCGGGCAGCGTGGGTCCGCCGCAGGCCTGGGCCGCGGCGTCGAGGATCGGCCGGTAGCCGGTGCAGCGACACAGGTTGCCGGCCAGTGCTTCGCAGGCCTGCTCGCGGCTGGCCTGGGGTTGGTTCTTCTGCAGGGCAAACAGCGACATGACGAAACCGGGGGTGCAGAACCCGCACTGCGAGCCATGGCAATCGACCATGGCCTGCTGCACGCTGTGCAGACGGCCCTGATGCTTGAGGTCTTCGACACTGAGCAGCTGCTTGCCGTGCAGGCTGGCGACGAAGGTCAGGCACGCGTTGCTGCTGCGATAGCGGATATGCGTCTGCGCACCGTCTTCCACCAGTTCGCCGATCACTACCGTGCACGCACCGCAATCGCCGCTGGCGCACCCCTCTTTGGTGCCTGGCCGCGCCAGATCGGTGCGCAGGTAGTCGAGCACGGTCAGGTTCGGGTCCAGGGCGTGCTCGGTATGCAGCTGTTGATTCAAGAGAAACTGGATCACGGATGGCCTCACGACACCTGATTCTTGGGTCTGCCTTGAGCAGAATCTATGCGGCGGCCGGGAAGCGGTCAACGATTAGCTGACCTGCGGGTCAGGAAGTTTCGCGAACCCGTTGCCTGCACCCCGGCAGTCATGCCTTTGCCAAGCCACATCCGTGCCAACTGCCGCCTTTGCCGTTCAATTGGAGTACACTGCGCCGCATGCTTTGATCACAGCTTGCCGATTACCGATTGTCGAAGGAAACCCATGACGTTCAAGGCGCCGGACAGCCTCGCCGAGCAAATTGCCCATCATCTGGCCGAGCGCATCATCAGCGGTGAGCTCAAGCCGGCCGAGCGCATTCAGGAACTCAAGGTCACCCAGGCGCTGAACGTCAGCCGCGGCTCGGTGCGCGAAGCCCTGTTGATTCTCGAGCGCCGCCACCTGGTCGAGATCCTGCCGCGGCGCGGCGCCCAGGTCAGCGAACTCACCGAGCACAAGGTGCGCAGCCTCTGTGCCCTGATGGGCGAGATGTATATCATGCTCGGCGACGCCGTGGCCCAGCGCTGGCAGACCGAGGCCGACCTCGCACCGTTCCTGGTCATCCAGCAACGCCTGCAGACCAGCTACGAGCGCCAGGACATCACCGCCTTCGTCGAGGACAGCTTCAACGTCATGCGCGCCGCCTATCCGTTCGCCAACAACCCGTACCTGCAAGAAACCATCGAGAACCTCCAGCCGGCCATGAACCGCACCTACTACCTGGCCCTGGAGCAGCGCAAGGCCTCGATGAGCGAATACCTGGCCTTGTTCGGGCGGCTGCTGCAGGCGGTTTCCGCGCGCGATCCGCAGCTCATCCGCAAGGTTCTCGGCGAATACTGCCAGCGCAGCTGTGAACTGGTGCTCAGCGCCCTGGCGGCGCGCTGAGCATGCGCCTCAAGTGTATTCGCCTGTCCGGGTTCAAGTCGTTCGTCGACCCGACCACGGTCAACTTCCCCAGCAATATGGCTGCCGTGGTCGGGCCCAACGGTTGCGGCAAGTCCAACATCATCGACGCCGTGCGCTGGGTCATGGGCGAGAGCTCGGCGAAGAACCTGCGCGGCGAGTCGATGACCGACGTCATCTTCAACGGCTCCACCAGCCGCAAGCCGGTCAGCCAGGCCAGCATCGAGCTGGTGTTCGACAACAGCGACAGCACGCTGGTGGGCGAGTACGCGGCCTACGCGGAAATCTCGATCCGGCGCAAGGTCACCCGCGAAAGCCAGAACACCTATTACCTGAACGGCACCAAGTGTCGGCGCCGCGACATCACCGACATCTTTCTCGGCACCGGCCTGGGCCCGCGCAGCTACTCGATCATCGAACAGGGGATGATCTCCAAGCTGATCGAGGCCAAGCCCGAAGACCTGCGCAACTTCATCGAGGAAGCCGCCGGCATCTCCAAGTACAAGGAGCGCCGCCGCGAGACCGAAAGTCGCATTCGCCGTACCCACGAGAACCTGGCGCGCCTGACCGACCTGCGCGAAGAGCTGGAACGCCAGCTCGAACGCCTGCACCGCCAGGCCCAGGCGGCCGAGAAATACCAGCAGTACAAAGCCGAGGAACGCCAGCTCAAGGCGCAGCTGTCGGCCTTGCGTTGGCAAACCCTGAACGAGCAGGTGGGCCAGCGCGAAGCGGTCATCGCCGATCAGGAGGTGGCCTTCGAAGCGCTGGTGGCAGAACAGCGCAACGCCGATGCGGGCATCGAGCGCCTGCGCGATGGCCATCACGAGCTGTCCGAACGCTTCAATACCGTGCAGGCGCGCTTCTATTCCGTGGGCGGTGACATCGCCCGGGTCGAGCAGAACATCCAGCACGGCCAGCAGCGCCTGCGCCAACTGCAGGACGATTTCAAGGAAGCCGAACGCGCTCGCCTGGAAACCGAATCGCACCTGGGCCACGACCAGACCCTGCTGGCGACCCTGGGCGAAGAGCTGGACATGCTCGAGCCGGAGCAGGCGACCAGCAGCGCCGCCGCCGAAGAAGCGGCGGCGGCGCTGGAAGAAGCGGAAACCCGCATGCACGGTTGGCAGGAGCAGTGGGACCGGTTCAACACTGACTCGGCCGAGCCACGGCGCCTGGCCGAAGTTCAGCAGGCGCGCATCGCCCAGCTCGAACTGTCGATGCAGCGCCTGGCCGAGCGGCAGCGGCGGCATAGCGAAGAGCGCGAACTGCTGGCGGCCGACCCGGAAGACGCCGCCATCCTGGAATTGGCTGAACAGCTGGCCAGCAGCGAAATGCTCATCGAAGAGTGGACCGCCGAGGAACGGCAACAGGCCGAACAGCTGGACGCTACCCGTCAGCAACTGCAACAGGCGACCCAGGCCCAGCAACAGGCCCAGGGCGAGCTGCAGCGGCTCAACGGCCGCCTGGCTTCCCTCGAGGCTTTGCAGCAGGCCGCGCTGGATCCGGGCACGGGCACCGCGCAGTGGCTGGATCAACAGGGGCTGGCCGGCCATCCGCGCCTGGCCGAAGGGCTGCGCGTCGAGCCCGGCTGGGAGCTGGCGGTGGAAACCGTGTTGGGCGCCGATCTGCAGGCAGTGCTGGTCGATGATCTGCAAGGCCTCGACCTGGCCGGCTTCGATCAGGGCGAACTGCGCCTGATCAGCGCGGCTGCGGGCGCCGTAGCTTTGCCAGACAGTCTGCTGCACAAGGTCCACAGCCAGGTCGACCTGAGCCCCTGGCTCGCGGGGGTGCGAACGGTCGCCGACCTCGACACCGCGCTGGCCCAGCGCAGCCAACTGGCCGCGGGCGAAAGCCTGGTCAGCCAGGACGGCTATTGGCTGGGTCGGCACTTTCTGCGCGTCAGCCGTGGCAACGACGCCAGCCGCGGAGTTCTGGCCCGCGGGCAGGAGCTGCAGGCCCTGCAGTTGGACGTCGAGTCGCGCGAAGCGACCCTTGCACAACTGCAGGAACAGCTTGCGGCCTGCCGTGAACAGCAGGGTGCCCAGGAACAGCTGCGCGAACAGCTGCGCCGCCGCATCCAGAATGAAAACCGTCAGCAGGGCGAGCTCAAGGCCACGCTCTCGGCGAGCCGGGCCAGGGCCGAGCAGCTGGCGCTGCGTCGTCGGCGCCTCGACGAAGAACTCGGCGAACTGGCCGAACAGCGCGCCCTGGAACACGAGCAGCTCGGTGAGTCGCGCCTGCAGTTGCAGGACGCGCTCGACGCCATGGCCATCGACACCGAACAGCGCGAACAGCTCATGGCGCAGCGCGACAGCCTGCGCGAAGGCCTGGAGCGCATTCGCCAGGACGCCCGCCAGCACAAGGATCGCGCGCATCAGTTGGCGGTTCGCCTGGGCTCGCTGCGCGCCCAGCACGACTCCACTGG
Source organism: Pseudomonas sp. CFBP 13710 (assembly GCF_014842235.1). Taxonomy (NCBI): domain Bacteria; kingdom Pseudomonadati; phylum Pseudomonadota; class Gammaproteobacteria; order Pseudomonadales; family Pseudomonadaceae; genus Pseudomonas; species Pseudomonas sp. CFBP 13710. Next base: position 190,592 of record NZ_JACYVJ010000001.1, read on the forward strand.
CCAGGCGCTGGAACGCCTGCAATTGCAGGCCGAGCGTTTGGGCGAGAAACGCGAACAATTGAGTTTGAACCTGGAGGAGGGCGAGGCCCCGCTCGAAGAACTGCGCCTGGACCTCGAAGGCCTGCTCGGACAGCGCATGGCCGTCGACGAAGAAATGCGCCACGCGCGGCTGGCACTGGACGATGCCGATCGCGAGCTGCGCGAGGTCGAAAAACGTCGCACCCAGGCCGAGCAGCAGAGCCAGCTGTTGCGCGGCCAGCTGGAACAGCACCGCCTGGAGTGGCAGGGGCTCAGCGTGCGGCGCAAGACTCTGCAGGAGCAGCTGCAGGCCGACGGCTACGACCTGCACGGCGTGCTCGCCACCCTCGACGTGTTGGCCAGCGAGCAGGAGGCCGAGGAAGAACTGCACCGTATCGACGGGCGCATCCAGCGCCTGGGCGCGATCAACCTCGCGGCCATCGACGAATACCAGCAGCAATCCGAGCGCAAGCGCTATCTGGATGCGCAAAACGCCGATCTGGCCGAAGCGCTGGACACCCTGGAAAACGTCATTCGCAAGATCGACAAGGAAACCCGCAGCCGCTTCAAGGACACCTTTGACCAGATCAATGCCGGTTTGCAGGCACTTTTTCCAAAAGTTTTCGGTGGTGGCAGTGCTTATCTGGAACTGACGGGCGAAGATTTACTCGATACAGGGGTGACGATCATGGCGCGTCCGCCCGGCAAGAAGAACAGCACCATTCATTTGCTCTCCGGTGGAGAGAAAGCCTTGACCGCACTGGCCCTGGTTTTCGCTATCTTCAAACTGAATCCGGCGCCGTTCTGCATGCTCGACGAAGTCGATGCACCGTTGGACGACGCCAACGTCGGTCGTTACGCCCGGTTGGTGAAAGAGATGTCGCAGACGGTGCAGTTCATCTATATCACCCACAACAAGATCGCCATGGAGATGGCCGATCAGTTGATGGGGGTGACCATGCACGAACCCGGTTGCTCGCGACTGGTGGCCGTGGACGTGGAAGAGGCATTGGCCATGGTCGAGGCCTGAAAAACCCTTATCATGGCGTTAAAATCGAGCCAAATGCGACAGACGGTGTAAAGTTGTTTCTGGTCGTGCTAGTTTTACCAAAGTCTTGTTTACGCGTGGGAAAACGCCTGTCAGAACATACAGTTGGCGCCACGTCTTAAAGAGGGTTCACACCCTTTATTTTTCAGCATTTTTATAGAGGCACGGGATTACATGGAAATCGGTCTGCGCGAGTGGCTGATCCTCATCGGCATCATTGTCATTGCCGGTATTCTTTTCGACGGCTGGCGCCGGATGCGTGGCGGCAAGGGCAAGCTCAAGTTTCGCCTGGATCGCAACATCAACAACCTTCCCGAGGAAGACACGGGCGCCGAAGTGCTCGGTCCGCCTCGCGTACTCGATGCTCATAAAGAGCCGCAACTGGATGAGCATGACCTGCCGTCCATGAGCGCCCAGCGCGACGGCGGCAACCAGCGCGCCAAGCGCGAGCCGTCGGCCGACCACGCTGATCTCAACCTGGCCGTGGAGCTGGACGAGATCAAGGAGCCCCGCGAGGCCCGGCCGACCAAGCCTGCACGCGAGCCCAAGCCGGCCAAACCGCAGCCTGCGATGAAAGCGGCGCGTGACGCCCACGACGATTTCGCCAGCGAGGGCAAGGGTTTTTCCAGCAGCGGTGCCCCGGCCGTGGAGAAAGACCTGCCACCGGTCGAAGAGGTGCTGGTGATCAGCGTCATCTCGCGCAGCGAGAGCGGCTTCCGCGGCCCTGCGCTGCTGCAGAACATCCTCGAAAGCGGCCTGCGCTTCGGCGAAATGGACATTTTCCATCGTCACGAAAGCATGGCTGGCAATGGCGAAGTGCTGTTCTCCATGGCCAATGCGGTCAAGCCGGGCATCTTCGATCTGGATGATATCGACCATTTCAGTACCCGTGCCGTGAGCTTCTTCCTCGGTCTGCCCGGCCCGCGTCATCCCAAGCAGGCCTTCGACGTGATGGTGGCCGCGGCGCGCAAGCTGGCCCATGAACTGGACGGCGAGTTGAAGGACGACCAGCGCAGCGTATTGACCGCGCAGACCATCGAGCACTACCGCCAGCGCATCGTCGAATTCGAACGCCGCGCCATGACTCACAAGCGGTAAGTCCGATACTGCCGCAGCCCGTGCCCTTGTAGGAGCGGGCAGTGCCCGCGAACGGAGCGCCGCCGAACCCCCAGATCCAACCCAAGAGCAGCCCAGGCTGCTCTTTTGCTTCAAGCGAGAACCGATCATGACCGACGCCACCCGTATCCTCGAACTGCGTGCCGAACTCGACCAGCACAATTACCGTTACCACGTGCTCGACGAACCCAGCATCCCCGACGCCGAATACGACCGTCTGTTCCATGAACTGAAAGCGCTCGAAGCCGCCCATCCCGAGCTGGTCACGCCCGACTCGCCCACGCAGCGCGTCGGCAACGCTGCATTGACCGCGTTCTCCCAGGTGCGCCACGAAATCCCCATGCTCAGCCTGGGCAACGCCTTCGAAGAAGTCGACCTGCGTGAATTCGACCGCCGCGTCACCGAAGGCCTCGACCTGCCCACCGGTGATCTGTTCGGCAGCGGCGCGGCCATCCACTACAGCTGCGAACCCAAGCTCGACGGCCTGGCTGTCTCCCTGCTGTATCAGGACGGCGCCCTGGTTCGCGGCGCCACCCGCGGCGATGGCACCACCGGCGAAGACATCAGTGTCAACGTGCGCACCATCCGCAACATCCCGCTCAAGCTGCACGGCAGTGGCTGGCCACCGGTGCTGGAAGTGCGCGGCGAGGTTTACATGTCCAAGGCCGGCTTCGAGCGGCTCAACGCCAGCCAGATGGAAGTCGGCGGCAAGACCTTCGCCAACCCGCGCAACGCTGCGGCCGGCAGCCTGCGTCAGCTCGACTCGAAGATCACCGCTAGCCGTCCCCTGGAATTCTGCTGCTACGGCATCGGCCAAGTTACCGAAGACATCGCCACCACCCACACCGGCAACCTCGAACAGCTCAAGAAATGGGGCATGCCGATCAGTCGCGAGCTCAAGGTCGCGGAAAACATCGAGCAGTGCCTGGAGTACTACCACGACATCGGCGCCCGCCGAACCCAGCTGCCCTATGAAATCGACGGTGTGGTGTTCAAGGTCAACAGCGTGGCCTCTCAGCGCGAGCTGGGCTTTCGCGCGCGCGAGCCGCGCTGGGCCATTGCCCATAAATTCCCCGCCATGGAAGAGCTCACCGAACTGCTCGACGTGGAATTTCAGGTGGGCCGCACCGGCGCCGTTACACCCGTGGCGCGGCTCAAGCCGGTCAAGGTGGCCGGCGTCACGGTGGCCAACGCTACCCTGCACAACATGGACGAAGTGGCGCGTCTGGGCTTGATGATTGGCGATACCGTGATCATCCGTCGCGCCGGTGACGTCATTCCCCAGGTCATGCAGGTGGTGGTCGAGCGTCGGCCGGACAACGCCCGTGCGGTTCAGGTGCCGGAAACCTGCCCGGTGTGCGGCTCCCATGTCGAGCGAACCCAGCTGGTCAAGCGCAGCAAGGGCAAGCAGACCGTCAGCGAAGGAGCGGTCTATCGCTGTGTCGGGCGATTGGCCTGTGGTGCGCAACTCAAACAGGCGATCATACATTTCGTCTCGCGGCGGGCGATGGACATCGACGGGCTCGGTGAAAAAAGCGTCGAGCAGTTGGTCGACGAAGGCCTGGTCAGTTCGCCCGCCGACCTCTACACGCTGCAGTTCGACGACGTGGTCAAGCTGGACGGCTTCGCCGAGGTGTCCAGCAACAACCTGCTCAAGGCCATCGCCGACAGCAAGCAGCCGAGCCTGGCGCGGTTCATCTATGCCTTGGGTATTCCTGATGTGGGCGAGGAGACTGCCAAGGTGCTGGCGCGCTCCTTGGGCTCGCTGCAGCGCGTCAGCGAAGCGCTGCCGCAGGTGCTGACTTATCTGCCGGACGTCGGCCTGGAAGTGGCCTTCGAGATCCACAGCTTCTTCGAAGATCCGCACAACCGCAGCGTCATCCAGCAATTGCTCGAGCGCGGCCTGCAGTTGCAGGAGGAGGGCGACGTACACCCCGAGTACGCCGCCAGCACCACCCTGGCCGGCATGATCGCCAAGCTGGAGATCAATTCGGTAGGGCCGACTGGCGCCGAGAAGCTGGTGGCCAAGCTGGGCAGCCTGGACCAGATCATCGCCGCCGACGGCATCGACCTGCGCCAGGCGCTCAACGCCCGGCAGGCGGAGGCGGTGCGCGAGTACTTCAAGGAGCCGCGCAACGCCGAGACGGCCAAGGCCGTGGAAGCGCAGTTGCAAACCTTCGGCATGCACTGGGCGAGCGAGAAAAAAGTCGTCGAAGGCCTGCCCCTGGCGGGACAGACCTGGGTACTGACTGGCTCCCTGGAGCAGATGAGCCGCGACGAAGCCAAGCAGAAGCTCGAAGCCCTTGGGGCCAAGGTCTCCGGCTCGGTTTCTGCCAAAACCCACACCGTCGTGGCAGGCCCCGGCGCCGGCTCCAAATTGGCCAAGGCCAGCGAACTGGGCATAAAGGTCCTCGACGAAGAGCAGTTCCTGAAGTTTCTCACCAACATGTAACATCATGACATTACGCACCCCAAGTTTCCCCCAAACTGCGGTGCACCTCAGCAATCAGAGCCCAGGGCCACCCCCCCCCCCTGTAGCAGCGGCGCAAGCCGCGTCCGGTTCTACCGCGTTCATTCAGACTGGCTGCGGCCACCGTCGACGCGGCTCGCGCCGCTGCTACATGACCTTCTTCAACCTCCCATCCGCATTTCCGCCCAACCTCTGCCGCAAATGAAACCTTTCCCACGCCGGCAAGCTCTAGTCATGGCAGGCCACCGGAGATCGCCATGTATCGTTTTTTCGAACAACTCAGCACCCGAATCACCGCACCATTCGCCAAACCGGAAAACCGTCACAGCAAGGTATGGGAATGCACCTGCGGGCAGTCGATCTTCTTCCGCAACAGCCAGTGCCTGGCATGCAATGCCTTGCTCGGTTTCTGGTCGGCCAAGAACGTGCTGTCCACGCTCGACGCCGGCCCCGAAGCAGGCAGCTGGCGCCTGCATGCCGCCCCCGACGCAGGCCTGTTCCGCCGCTGCGCCAACCTCGATACCCCCGCAGCCTGCAACTGGCTGGTACCGGCAGAGAAGGGGCCCGCAGCCCTGTGCACCGCCTGCAACCTGAACCGGACCATCCCCGACCTGAGCATTCCGGAAAACCCCGAACACTGGCGCAAGGTTGAAACAGCCAAGCGCCGTCTGATCGCGCAACTGATCAACCTCGGCCTGCCGGTCATCGCCAAGACCGAAGACGAAGCCACCGGCCTGGCGTTCGACTTCATCGGCACCGACCTCAATGGCAACGCGCCCACCACTGGCCACGCCAATGGCCTGGTTACCCTGGATATCAAGGAAGCCGACGACGCCCACCGGGAAAAGGTCCGCGTGCAGATGCGCGAACCGTACCGCACGCTGCTCGGACACTTCCGGCACGAAGTAGGGCACTACTACTGGGACCGGCTGATCGCCGACACTCACTGGGTGGCCGACTACCGCCGCCTGTTCGGCGATGAAAGCCAAAGCTACGCCGACGCGCTGCAGCGCCATTACGACCAGGGTGCCCCGGCCGATTGGCAACAGAACTTCGTCAGTGCCTACGCCACCATGCACCCATGGGAAGACTGGGCGGAAACCTGGGCTCACTACCTGCACATGATGGACGCGGTGGACACCGCGTTGGGCTTCGGCATGAGCGCCAAGGAAATGGACCTCGACTACACGCCGTTCCCCTTGGCCACCCTTTACGACCCGGATCACACCAGCGGCCCTGCATTCCTCGCGTTCGTCAACGCCTGGATCGAACTGGCCGGCATGCTCAACGAACTTTCCCGCGCCATGGGCCAGCCCGACTTCTACCCCTTCGTGCTGCCACCGGCCGTGATCGCCAAGCTGCACTTCATCCACGTCGTCGTCCAGGAAGCCGGCGGCCGCGCCGACGACGTCCTGCAGGTGTGACACACCGGCCGATGCCCGCCCCCCCCTGTGGGAGCGGGCTCTGCCCGCGAATAGGCCCGCACATTCACCGCCTGATCCGAAATGTGCACCGCCCATTCATACGCCTTCGCGGGCAGAGCCCGCTCCCACGAAGGCGGGGTAGCGCTGCTGCAAAGAGAGCTGCTGTCTCTAGAGCGCAAGCACGAACCTGCGCTCATAACCAATCCGTCCACGGTACGCTTCACCGCGATCCACCCACCCCAGCGCCTTGTACAACCCAATGCCCGCCACATTGTCAGCATCCACCGACAACTCCAGCTGTTGCACCCCAGGCCACGCACCGCGCGCTGCATCAGGCAGGCCTTGCAGACAAGCCCGCCCCAGCCCACGGCCCTGCATGCGCCGATCCACCTGCAATGCATGCAAGGTCGCCGCCTGCGGATGCGCCCATTCCGGCACGAATCGTCCATGCTTGAGCAGCAGAAATCCTTTCGGCACCTCATCCACCAGCAGCGCGAAACCTTGGATCTCACCATCGGTGCAGCCCAGCAAGGTATACAGCGCCATGTCCACATCCCCGGAATACTGCTTCTGCTCCGGGCGAATCTCGATATCCATCAATTGCTGCAGCTGTGTAGGCGACAAGTCGGGGTAGGGCGTCAGAACATTCATCGCAAGCACCAGGCAGGGGACATGTCGCGACGTTACCAATTCACATCACGGCTGTCGCTTGTCTTGCGCGCAAGCAATCCGCACCTACGCTGTACCGTACAAAGCAGCCCACGCCAAGTCCCTGACAGCCCTACAAATTTTATCTCGCGCAACGGGTTGTAACTTCTGTCAGGACCGGTACAATGGCCCCCGCTCGCTACCAAGCGAGTGTCGTTATGGTGACCCTGCCGGTCCCCCCGCAACGATTACCCGTGAACCTGGTCAGATCCGGAAGGAAGCAGCCACAGCGGGAACATTGTGTGCCGGGGTGTGGCTGGTAGGGTTGCCACCTCTTCCAGAATTCGTCTTCGCACGGATTCATCGCATCACCCATCCCAAACCGATACCCAGGCGAAAACTCGCCATCGCTGATCCTTGCCGATGTTTTTTCAGGCGAACTCAGCAATAGAGCAGGGCACGGATGCAATTTCGGTCCTGCTCCATTAGCATTGGCGGTCTTCCGCTTTCATGTCGCGACGGTTTTCGATGAGTTATCAGGTTCTTGCACGTAAATGGCGTCCGCGCTCGTTCCGCGAAATGGTCGGCCAGACCCATGTGCTCAAGGCATTGATCAATGCGCTGGACAACCAGCGGCTGCATCACGCCTACCTGTTTACCGGCACTCGGGGCGTGGGCAAGACCACCATCGCGCGGATCATCGCCAAGTGCCTCAACTGCGAGACCGGCATCACATCAACGCCGTGCGGTGAATGCTCGGTCTGCCGCGAGATCGACGAGGGTCGCTTCGTCGATCTGATCGAGATCGATGCCGCCAGCCGCACCAAGGTCGAAGACACCCGCGAGCTGCTCGACAACGTGCAGTACGCACCCAGCCGTGGGCGCTTCAAGGTTTACCTGATCGACGAAGTGCACATGCTGTCCACGCACTCGTTCAACGCGTTGCTGAAGACGCTGGAAGAGCCGCCGCCCTACGTCAAATTCATTCTGGCCACCACCGATCCGCAGAAGTTGCCGGCGACCATTCTGTCGCGCTGCCTGCAGTTCTCTTTGAAGAACATGACGCCGGAGCGGGTGGTCGAGCACTTGAGCCATGTGCTGGGTGTCGAGAACGTACCCTTCGAGGACGACGCGCTGTGGTTGCTTGGCCGCGCCGCCGATGGCTCCATGCGCGACGCCATGAGCCTGACCGACCAGGCCATTGCCTTTGGCGAGGGCAAGGTGCTCGCAGCCGATGTTCGGGCGATGCTGGGTACGCTGGACCACGGCCAGGTTTACGGCGTGTTGGAGGCATTGCTCGAAGGTGACGCCCGCGGTGTGCTCGAGGCCGTGCGCCATCTGGCGGAGCAGGGGCCGGACTGGAATGGCGTGCTGGCTGAAATTCTCAACGTGCTGCACCGCGTGGCCATCGCCCAGGCGCTGCCCGAGGCGGTAGACAATGGCCAGGGTGATCGCGAACGGGTGCTGGCGCTGGCGCAGGCGCTGCCGGCCGAAGACGTGCAGTTCTATTATCAGATGGGCTTGATCGGCCGTCGCGACCTGCCACTGGCCCCGGAGCTGCGTGGCGGTTTCGAAATGGTGCTGCTGCGCATGCTCGCGTTCCGCCCCGCAGGCAGCAGCGATGGGCCCAGTCAACCGCTAAAGACAGTGGGGATCAGCGCGGCCACAGTTGATTCCACCCACTCCGTGGCAGCTCCAACCCCCGTAGGAGCGGTCAGCGGCCGCGAAGGCCCTGTTGCGGATGCCCAGGCAGACCGCGTCACGCCGTTCGCGGCCACGGACCGCTCCTACGAGATGCCCGCACCCTCGAATCCCCCCGTAGGAACGGTCACCGGCCGCGAAGGCCCTGTTGCGGATACCCAGGCAGACCGCGTCGCGCCCTTCGCGGCCACGGACCGCTCCGACGAGATGCCCGCCCCCTCGAATCCCCCCGTAGGAGCGGTCACCGGCCGCGAAGGCCCCACTGCAGATACCCAGACATACCGCGTCGCGCCGTTCGCGGCCACGGACCGCTCCTACGAGATGCCCGCGCCCTCGAATCCCCCCGTAGGAGCGGTCAGCGGCCGCGAAGGCCCTGTTGCGGATACCCAGGCAGACCGCGTCGCGCCGTTCGCGGCCACGGACCGCTCCTACGAGATGCCCGCACCCTCGAATCCCCCCGTAGGAGCGGTCAGCGGCCGCGAAGGCCCTGTTGCGGATACCCAGGCAGACCGCGTCGCGCCTTTCGCGGCCACGGACCGCTCCTACGAGATGCCCGCGCCCTCGAATCCCCCCGTAGGAGCGGTCAGCGGGCGCGAAGAATCCCCCGCGCATTCCCAGGCAGCCCCTGATCCCGTTATCGATCTGCCCTGGAACGACCCGGTAGAGCCCGCAGCTGCGCCCACCCAGGAACCGATCCTGGATGTCGTCGCCGAGCAGCCCGCATTGACTCCAATGCCGGCGCCCACGCCTGCCAGTGCCGTACCGGACGCCCCGGAAACCCAGACAGCCCCGCCTGCCGACGATGCCGAGCCCGCCGATTACACACCAGCCGGCATGGACCGCGACGACGAGCCGCCGCTGGACGAAGATTACTACGCCCCGGAAACCGATGGCGCCGCCTACAGCTACCTCGACGAGCTGGCCAGTGAAACCGTCCACGACACGCCTGTCGAAGCCGAGCCCGAAGTGCTGCCTGCCGCACAGCCAGCGAGCGGTCTGGCTCTGCAATGGCTCGAGCTGTTTCCGAAACTGCCGATCTCGGGGATGACTGGCAGCATCGCCGCCAACTGTACCCTGATCGCCGTGGAGGGCGACGACTGGCTGCTGCACCTGGACCCGGCGCACAGCGCGCTGTTCAACAGCACCCAGCAGCGGCGCTTGAACGATGCGCTGAACCAGTATCATCAGCGCACGCTCAATCTGACCATCGAGCTGATCCGCCCGGAACAGGAAACCCCGGCGCAGGCCGCCGCGCGCTGGCGTGCGAATCGCCAGGCCGATGCCGAACAGTCGATTCAACAAGACCCGTACGTTCAACAAATGCTGCAACAGTTCGGTGCCATCATTCGCGACGATACGATTGAACCAGTCGAGGCGGTGGCCGGCCCAACGCGTTAAGTGCTCCTACCCAAGCCCGCGCAGGACGCCTTCGGCACTGCGCGGTCATACCCATTGACCTTTGAGGTGAACCCCATGATGAAAGGTGGCATGGCCGGCCTGATGAAGCAGGCCCAGCAGATGCAGGAAAAAATGGCCGAGATGCAGGAAGAGTTGGCCAAGGCGGAAGTGACCGGCCAATCGGGCGCAGGCCTGGTGAGCGTGGTAATGACCGGTCGTCACGACGTCAAGCGCGTGAGCCTGGACGACAGCCTGATGCAGGAAGACAAGGACGTGCTCGAGGATCTGATTGCCGCCGCCGTCAACGACGCCGTGCGCAAGATCGAAGCCAACAGCAAGGACAAGATGTCCGGCATGACCTCCGGCATGCAACTGCCGCCCGGCTTCAAGATGCCGTTCTGACCCAAAAATGCCAGGCCCCAAGCCTGGCATTTTTGTATCTGAGTGACCGAAGTGGAAGCGCCCCCCCGTAGGAGCGGTCATCGGCCGCGAAAGCTACACCGCGGTCTACCAGACACATCGTGTGCCCCCTTCGCCGCCACAGACCGCTGCTACAAGGTGCGCGCGCAATCCAATCCCCCCGTAGGAGCGGTCATCGGCCGCGAAAGCTACACTGCGGTCTACCAGACACATGGTGTGCCCCCTTCGCGGCCACAGACCGCTCCTACAGGATACGCGCGTAATCCAATCCCCCCGTAGGAGCGGTCATCGGCCGCGAAAGTTATACTGCGGTCTACCAGACACATCGTGTGCCCCCTTCGCGGCCAAAGACCGCTCCTACAGGATACGCGCGCAATCCAATCCCCCCGTAGGAGCGGTCATCGGCCGCGAAAGCTATACTGCGGTCTACCAGACACATGGTGTGCCCCCTTCGCGGCCACAGACCGCTCCTACAGGATACGCGCGTAATCCAATCCCCCCGTAGGAGCGGTCATCGGCCGCGAAAGCCACGCCGCCGGCTGTTTGCCAAGCACCCAGTTGAACATCCCGCCACCCGATGCTGTCCTTTTCCTATAGCCATTTGCTGAAGGAATACCCCGCAATGTCCCAAGACCTGACCCTCAACCAGCGCTTCGTTCTTGCTTCCCGTCCAACCGGGGCGCCGACGCCGGAGAATTTCCGTCTGGAGCGCGAAGCCTTGCCGGATCTCGAAGACGGCCAAGTCCTGCTGCGCACCCTGTACCTGTCCCTGGACCCCTACATGCGCGGCCGCATGAGCGACGCACCGTCCTACGCCGCACCGGTCGAAATCGACGAGGTCATGACCGGCGGCACCGTCAGCCGCGTGGAAACTTCCAAGCACCCCAAGTTCCGCGAAGGTGACCTGGTCGTCGGCATGACCGGCTGGCAGACCCACTGCATCTCCGACGGCAGCAATCTCACGCCGCTGCCCGCCGGCATCCCCAGCCCGTCAATGGCACTGGGCGTTCTGGGCATGCCCGGCATGACCGCCTACATGGGCCTGACCCACATCGGCCAGCCCAAGGAAGGCGAAACCCTGGTGGTCGCAGCTGCCTCCGGCGCAGTCGGATCGGTAGTGGGGCAGGTGGGCAAGATCAAAGGCCTCAAAGTCGTCGGCATTGCCGGCGGGCCGGAAAAATGCCGCTACGTCGTTGAAGAACTGGGCTTCGATGCCTGTGTCGACCACAAAAGCGAAACCTTCGCCGACGACCTGGCCAAAGCCTGCGACCAGGGCATCGACATCTACTTCGAAAACGTTGGCGGCAAAGTCTTCGACGCCGTCATGCCGTTGCTCAATGCTCGCGCGCGCATTCCGGTGTGCGGCCTGATCGCCGGCTACAACGCCACCGACCTGCCAGAAGGTCCGGACCGCTTCGCGCTGTTGCCGCGCACCCTGCTCACCAAGCGCATCCGCATGCAGGGCTTCATCGTGTTCGACGACTTTGGCGATCGCCATGCAGAATTCTTCTCTGCCATGGTGCCGTGGGTTCGTGACGGCAAGATCAAGTTCCGCGAGGACGTGGTCGACGGTTTGGAGCGAGCGCCGGAGGCATTCATTGGCCTGCTGCAAGGGCATAACTTCGGCAAGCTGGTGGTCAAGGTTTCCGACGCCTGAGCATTTGACGTGACCCGGAGGCGCGGGTATAAACCGCGTCTCGTCGTTACGTCAGGCCGCCTTCCATGAGTTTCAGCCCACTGATCCGTCAACTGATCGACAGCCTGCGCACCTTGCCCGGCGTTGGCCAGAAATCTGCCCAGCGCATGGCCCTGCAGCTGCTCGAACGCGACCGCAGCGGCGGCAGTCGCCTGGCCCAGGCGTTGAGCCAGGCCATGGAAGGCGTAGGCCATTGCCGCCAGTGCCGCACCCTCACCGAAGAAGAACTTTGCCCGCAATGCGGTGATCCACGTCGCGACGATACGCTGCTGTGCGTGGTGGAAGGGCCGATGGACGTCTATGCTGTTGAGCAGACCGGCTACCGCGGCCGCTACTTCGTGCTCAAGGGGCACCTGTCGCCCCTCGACGGCCTGGGCCCGGAGGCGATCGGCATCCCGCAACTGATGAGCCGTATAGACGAGCAGGGCACCTTCGCCGAAGTCATTCTGGCCACCAACCCGACTGTCGAAGGCGAAGCCACAGCTCATTACATCGCCCAGCTGTTGGCGAAGAAAGGCCTTGTGGCTTCACGCATCGCCCACGGTGTGCCCTTGGGTGGCGAGTTGGAACTGGTCGACGGCGGTACCTTGGCCCATTCCTTCGCCGGCCGCAGACCCATCACCCTTTAACCAACCCACACCCCTGTAGCAGCGGCGCAAGCCGCGTCGGCGGCACACGCGGTAGGTCGGAAGAATCACGGTGCTGCCGGACGCGGCTCGCGCCGCTGCTACGGAAAACGTGCGAACCTGTGCTACGTCTCCACACCTCCATTTCCAGGGCCGACCATGCACCGTCTAGCGTTCAAGCAAGTCGATGTCTTCACCACCCAGCGCTTCAAGGGCAACCCGCTGGCGGTCATCCTGCAGGCCGAAAGCCTGACGCGCGAACAGATGCAAGAAATCGCCCACTGGAACAACCTCTCCGAAACCACCTTCGTGTTGCCCGCCACTCGCCCTGAAGCGGACTACCGCGTACGCATCTTTACCCCGAACTCCGAGCTACCCTTCGCCGGCCACGCCACCCTCGGCAGCGCCCACGCCCTGATGGAAGCCGGCCTGATCGAGCCGCGCAACGGCCGTCTGGTGCAGGAGTGTGCATTGGGTCTGATCGACCTTGATGTGGTCCGCCAGCCCGATGGCTCGCAGCTGATCACTTTCGAATTGCCGCCCGCAACGATCCAGCCAGTCAACGACAGCGATCATCGCGAGCTGCAGGCCGTGCTGGGGGTAAGCGTGGTGCGCGACCGCAGGCCGTGCTTCGTGACCGTTGGCCCGCGCTGGCTGGTGGTGCAACTGCGCGACGCACAAACCGTGCTGGCGGTCATCCCTGACCTGGCGCGCATGGCCATCAACGACCACCGCACCAGCACCACCGGCGTGGTGATCTTCGGCCCGCACCCCGAAGGCAGCAACGAGCACATAGAAGTCCGCACCTTCGCGCCCACCTGCGGCATCACAGAAGATGCAGCCTGCGGCAGCGGCGGCGGGGCGGTCGCCGCGTTCATTCGTGCCACCGGGCAGACCGCCTCGCTGGGCTCCCAGCTGCGAGTCGCCCAGGGCGCTGCGTTGGGTCGCGCTGGCAAGATGCAGCTGTCGATCACCGACCAGTCGATCAAGGTCACCGGTGCCTCTGTCACCTGCCTCGACGGCTTCCTCAATCCCTAGGCCTCCCCAGGGCAGCGGTCAGCGACCCACCACCTCGATGCCGCCATCGTTGTGTTGCCGATACAGCGTATAGGGCAGCATCAGCGTGTCGAGGATTGCCGAGACGCCGATGTCCAGCGCGACGAAACTCATCTGCGGTCCGCTGCGCGAGTGGCCGGGCTTGGGCGCCTGGCCATGCAGCAGGCAGAAGTCATAGACCACGCCGCTGTACACCCGAGGTACAGCGCCGCAGAACGACTCGGCTTCCTTCAAGTTGTCGCTGGTCACCACATCATCGCGAAACACCGTATTGATCGTGCCGCAACCCGCCAGCAGTCCCGCGACAACGACGCCTATCAACGCTTTCATTCCTGCCACTCCTTGTGTGAGATCGGCACTATAACCGTTTCCATCAACCGGTTTCGCCAAGGCCGTGTTGCGCCTTTCGTCAGATGAAGGGAACTGTCATTTACGAAAAGACGAAATGCGTTGTCCATTGCCTCGCAAATCGAACAGGCCCGGTATCCATACGCCAAATGTGAAAGATCGGTTACCTCTCGTAACAACTTTTTTGGCAGTGTGTTTAACCGGTGTTACAAACCTCGCTGTCGGCCCGTATGTGCCGTGGGGACAGGCCTTGGGTGGTTTGGTATCATCCGGCCTTTGAAAATCATGCATGCGTCAGACGCGCCCTGAATCGATCCAGCGCGTCTCATTTTTAACTTGATGGTGTCGTTTAACGTGAAAATCCTCGTAACCGGTGGTGCAGGCTTCATTGGCTCGGCAGTCATTCGCCATATCCTGGCAAATACCGACGACGCCGTGGTCAATGTCGACAAATTGACCTACGCCGGTAATCTGGATTCGCTCATGGGCAGCGAGCGCACGCCGCGTTACGCCTTCGAGCACGTCGACATCTGCGACCGCGCGCAAATGGATCGAGTGTTCGCCGAACACCGGCCGGATCTGGTCATGCACCTGGCTGCCGAATCCCATGTCGATCGCTCGATCACCGGGCCTGCCGCGTTCGTCGAAACCAACGTGATCGGTACCTACACCTTGCTCGAAGCCGCGCGCCAATACTGGTCGCAACTCGACGCCGAGGCCCAGGCCGCCTTCCGCTTCCACCACATCTCCACCGATGAAGTGTATGGCGACCTCGAAGGCCCGGAAGACCTCTTCACCGAAACAACGCCTTACCAGCCCAGCTCGCCGTATTCCGCGAGCAAGGCCAGCTCCGATCACCTGGTCCGCGCCTGGCAGCGCACCTACGGGCTGCCGACGTTGATCACCAACTGTTCGAACAACTACGGGCCGTGCCATTTCCCGGAAAAACTCATTCCGTTGATCATCCTCAATGCCCTGGAAGGCAAGGCTTTGCCCATTTATGGCAAAGGTAATCAAATTCGCGACTGGCTTTATGTCGAAGACCATGCACGTGCGCTGTATCAAGTAGTGACCGAAGGTGAGGTAGGGGAGACCTACAATATCGGCGGCCACAACGAGAAACAGAACATCGAAGTCGTGCACACGGTCTGCGCCTTGCTCGACGAGCTCTGCCCGCAGTCACCCCATCGTCCTCATGCGCATTTGATCACCCACGTACAAGATCGCCCCGGCCATGACGTTCGCTACGCCATCGACGCCAGCAAGATCCAGCGCGAGCTGGGCTGGACGCCGGTAGAAACGTTCGAGTCCGGTATTCGCAAGACCGTGCAGTGGTATCTGGATAATCCCGAATGGGTCAACCGCGTGAAGAGCGGCGCCTACCAGCAATGGATCGATACGAATTATCAAGGGCGTGAACTGTGAAAATATTGCTCCTGGGCAAGAACGGTCAGGTGGGTTGGGAGCTGCAGCGTGCCTTGGCGCCGCTGGGCAAGGTAGTCGCACTGGGCAGGAACATCGATGAAGCCGGTCTCTGCGGAGACCTGGCATCGCTTCAAGGGCTGGCCGAAACGGTGCGGCGCATCGCGCCGAACGTTATCGTCAACGCTGCCGCCTATACCGCCGTGGACAAGGCCGAGAGCGAAAAGGACACCGCCGACCTGATCAATCACCGGGCCAGCGCCTTGCTTGCCCGTGAAGCGCTCGATCTGGACGCCTGGCTGGTGCATTACTCCACCGACTACGTGTTCGATGGCACGGGCGAGAAGCCCTGGCAGGAGAGCGACACCACGGTCCCCGTCAACTACTACGGCGCGAGCAAGCTGGCCGGCGAAGAAGCCATTCGCAAGTCCGGCTGCAAGCATCTGATTTTCCGCACCAGCTGGGTCTACGCAGCCCGTGGCAACAATTTTGCCAAGACCATGCTGCGCCTGGCCAAGGACCGCAAGAGCCTGAGCGTCATCAGCGATCAGATCGGCGCACCCACCGGCGCCGAGCTGCTGGCCGACGTCGTCGCCCATGCCATTCCCATGGCCGTGGCGAACCCTGACCTGGCCGGCACCTACCACCTCGCCGCCACGGGCGAAACGTCCTGGCACGCCTTTGCCAAGCTGGTCATCGAAAACGCCCGCCGCCAAGGCACCAAGCTGGCCGTGGAAACGGTCGAGGCCATCCCCACCAGTGCCTACCCGACACCCGCCTTGCGCCCGCTGAATTCGCGCCTTGACACCACCAAGCTGACCGAGCGTTTCGGCCTGACGCTGCCGCATTGGGAAGTGGGTGTGAAGCGAATGCTGGCCGAGATCAGCACCAAGCAATGATCGCTGAACTACTGGGCCAGGCCGGGTGTCCAAGCGCGAACGATTTGCGCTTGGCCCCGGGTTTCCTGATATTCTAGCCGCCACTTCCTTGACTCATCAGCAGCGAGCGGCTTCAGGGTTTGACGTATATGTTGTCTGCGGCGCAGGGAGCCGCCAGATCTTCGATGCGCAGCGGTGGTTTCCACCCCATGTACAGCTGGTCTACAGATCGATTTTCACAGTGCCGCTACACCGGCAAACAAAGGATCCAATACGCATGAACCTGATCCCCGTTATTCTTTCCGGCGGCGTTGGCAGCCGGTTGTGGCCCGTTTCGCGCGAGGCCCATCCCAAGCCATTCATGGCACTGCCTGACGGCCAGAACCTGATCCAGAAGACCTTCCTGCGCGCCTCCAAGCTCGAGGGCGTGTCCGAAGTGCTGACCGTCACCAACCGCGAACTGCTGTTCAAGACCGAAGACGAATACCGCACCGTCAACAAGACCGGCCACGCCCAGGGCTTCATCCTCGAGCCGTTCGGCCGCAACACCGCCGCCGCCGTCGCCATGGCCGCGCTGCAGCTCAACGATTCCCACGGTCCGGACGCGCACATGCTGGTGCTGGCGGCCGACCACCTGATCCAGAACGAAGCCGCGTTCTCCGCCGCCGTCGCCAAGGCCGTCAAGCTGTCGGCCGAAGGCTGGCTGGTCACGTTCGGCATTCAGCCGCAGTACCCTGAAACCGGCTTTGGCTACATCGAGGCCGGCGTCGGCACCGGCCTGGAAGGTACCCTGAAAGTCGCCCGCTTCGTCGAGAAGCCAGACCTGGAAACCGCCAAGGGCTACGTTGCCGCCGGCAACTACTTCTGGAACTCGGGCATGTTCTGCTTCCAGGTCCGCAGCGTCCTCGAAGAACTGAAAAAACACGCGCCGGACGTTCTTGCCGCCGCCGTCGCCGTCAAGGAAGCCTCGCGCCTGACCGAAGCACCGAACTACCGCTGCCTGGCACTGGACGCCGACGCGTTCGCCCAGGTCCCGGATATTTCGGTCGACTACGCCCTGATGGAGCGCTCGGACAAAGTCGCCACCGTGCCGTGCGACATCGGCTGGAGCGACATCGGTTCGTGGAACGCCGTCAGTGAGCTGACCGGCGCCGACGAAAACGGCAACCGTTTCGAAGGCGAAGTGCTCTCGCACAATGCCCGCAACAACTTCGTCCACAGCGAAGACCGCCTGACCGCACTGGTCGGCGTCGAAGACCTGCTGGTCATCGACACCCCGGATGCCCTGATGATCAGCCACAAGGATCACGGCCAGGACGTCAAGCACATCGTCGGCCAGCTCAAGGCCAGCGGCCACCACCTGCACAAGCTGCACCGCACCGTGCACCGTCCGTGGGGCACCTACACCACCCTGGAAGAGGGTGAGCGCTTCAAGATCAAGCGCATCGTGGTCAAGCCCCAGGCGTCGCTGTCGCTGCAGATGCACCATCACCGCAGCGAACACTGGATCGTGGTCAGCGGCATGGCCGTGGTCGTCAACGACGACCGCGAGCTGATGCTCAACACCAACGAGTCGACCTTCATTCGTGCCGGCCACCAGCATCGCCTGAAGAACCCGGGCGTGATCGACCTGGTGCTGATCGAAGTGCAAAGCGGCGACTACCTCGGTGAGGACGACATCGTCCGTTTCGAAGACGTCTACGGCCGCGTTGACAAGGCCTGACCGATAAACCCCGCTTCGGCCTCTGCGCGTGCCTCCAATGCATGCGCAGGGGCCGAACTGCGCTGGTCGTTCGTCAGCGACCGTCCAATCTACCGACGTCCGCGCTCATCGCGCGTCGGCCACATAGAGCGAGCGATTGCCATGTATCCCCCTCTCCAGACCCGTTGCTTCAAGGCCTACGACATTCGTGGCCAAGTCCCTGCCGACCTCAATGACGACATCGCCTACCGTATCGGTCGCGCGCTGGTGTCCGAACTGCACGGCAAAGCCTATGTCGTCGGGCGCGACATGCGCCTGGAAAGCCCAGGCCTGGCCGCCGCCCTCATCAAGGGCCTGACCGAGGCCGGCGCCGACGTGCTCGACCTGGGCCTGTGCGGCACCGAAGAAGTCTACTTCGCCACCAGCCACCTCAAGGCCGATGGCGGCATCATGATCACCGCCAGCCATAACCCCAAGGGTTACAACGGCATGAAGCTGGTGCGCGAGCATTCCAAGCCGATCAGCGGCGACACCGGCCTCGACGCCATTCGTGCCCGCGTTGAAGCCGGCAACTTCGACGACAAGGCCGCCACCGCTGGCCACGTGCGCGAAGTGTTCGACAAGAGCGCCTACATCGAGCACCTGCTGACCTACATCGACGTCAAGTCGCTCAAGCCCCTCAAGGTGCTGGCCGACCCCGGCAACGGCGCCGTCGGCCCGACCATCGAACTGCTCAAAGCCAAGCTGCCGCTGGAACTGATCGTCATCAACGGCGAACCAGACGGCAACTTCCCCAACGGCGTGCCCAACCCGCTGCTCCCGGAAAACCGCGAGCTGACCCGCAAGGCCTTGCTGGAAAACGGCGCCGACATGGGTATCGCCTGGGACGGCGACTTCGACCGCTGCTTCTTCTTCGACGACAAGGGCCGCTTCATCGAGGGCTACTACCTGGTCGGCCTGCTGGCTGAAATGCTGCTGAAGAAGCACCCCGGCAGCAAGATCATCCACGACCCGCGCCTGACCTGGAACACCATCGAACAGGTCGAAGCCGCAGGTGGCGTCGCCATCCAGAGCAAGACCGGCCACGCCTTCATCAAGGAGCGCATGCGCGCCGAAGACGCCGTCTACGGCGGCGAGATGAGCGCTCACCACTATTTCCGCGACTTCGCCTACTGCGACAGCGGCAATATCCCGTGGCTGCTGGTCGCCGAGCTGATGAGCGTCACCGACAAGACCCTGGCCCAACTGGTGGACGAACGCATCCAGGCGTTCCCGTGCAGCGGCGAGATCAACTACGAAGTCGCCGACGTCAAAGGCTCGATCGAGAAGATCCTCGCGTTCTACACCGCACAGAACCCCAGCGTCGACCGCACCGACGGCATCAGCGTCGAGTTCGCCGACTGGCGCTTCAGCCTGCGAGGCTCGAACACCGAGCCACTGCTGCGCCTGAACGTGGAAAGCCGCGGCAGCGAAGAATTGGTGGCTCAGCGTGTTGCTGAGATAGAGCGTTTGATCAAAGGATAATTATGTTTGGCATGTTGAGAGGCATCTGGGACTACAGAGGCTTCATTGTAACTTCCATCAAGAACGAGTTCGTTGCGCGCTTTGCGCGCAGCAAACTGGGTGGCCTCTGGATGATCATTCATCCGCTGGCCCAGGTCGCCATCTACGCGCTCATCCTGTCCAACGTGCTCGGCGCCCGCTTGCCGGGCATCGACAACAAGTACGCCTACGCGCTGTACCTGATTGCCGGCATCCTGGCCTGGAACCTGTTCGCGGAAATCGTCGGGCGCTGCCTGACGGTGTTCATCGAGCAGGGCAACCTGATGAAGAAGATGCGCTTTCCGCGCATTGCGTTGCCGGTCATCGTGGTGGGCTCGTGCCTGCTGAACAACCTGCTGCTGTTCGTGGCCGTGCTGATCATCTTCACGGTGCTAGGCCACTCGCCCAACATTCAAATGCTCTGGCTCATCCCCCTGACCCTGGCCGTGGTCGCCCTGGCGGTCGGTATCGGCCTGGTGCTGGGTGTGCTGAACGTATTCCTGCGCGACATCGGCCAAGTGGTGCCGATCATCCTGCAGGTGTGGTTCTGGTTCACCCCCATCGTCTATTCGGTCAACATCGTGCCTGACTACCTCAAAGGTACGCTGGACATCAACCCGATGTACCCCATCGTCACCGCCTATCACAACGTGCTGGTCTACAAAGTCTCGCCTGACCTGCAACAGATCGGCGTGACGTTCCTGATCGCTGTCGGCCTGATGCTGCTGGGGCTGTTCCTGTTCCGCCGGGCATCCGCAGAAATGGTGGACTCGCTATGACCCTTCTTGCCGTCACCAACGTTGGCAAGGCCTACCGCGCCTACCGCTCGGAATGGCAGCGCATGGCGCGCTGGTTCTACTTGCCGGTTAAGGCCAGCCAGGAACACTGGGTACTCAAGCACATCAGCTTCAACATCGAGGCGGGTGAGGCGATCGGTATCGTCGGCCAGAACGGTGCGGGTAAATCCACGCTGCTGAAGATGATCACCGGCACCCTGCAGCCCACCGAAGGCACGGTTCAGGTCAACGGGCGCATCGCGGCGATTCTGGAACTGGGCATGGGCTTCAACGCCGAACTCACCGGTCGCCAGAACGTCTACCACGCCGCCGGCCTGATGGGTTTCAACACGGCCCAGATCGACGGCGTGATCGGCGACATCGAGGCCTTCGCCGAGATTGGCGAATACTTCGACCAGGCCGTGCGCATGTACTCCAGCGGCATGCAGATGCGCGTGGCTTTCTCCGTCGCCACTGCCTTCCGCCCCGAGATCCTGATCATCGACGAAGCGCTGTCGGTAGGCGACAGCTACTTCCAGCACAAGAGCTTCGGTCGCATCAAGGAATTCCAGAAAGCCGGCACGACGCTGCTGATCGTCTCGCACGATCGCGGCGCCATCCAGGCGCTGTGCAACCGCGCAATCCTTCTGGAGGGCGGCACCGTCATCAAGGACGGCTCGCCGGAGGAGGTGATGGACTACTACAACGCCATCATCGCCCAGAAGGAAAACTCGACGGTCGAAGTGCACACGCTTGCCGATGGTGGGGTACAGACGCGTTCGGGTAGTGGCAAGGCCGTTATCGACAGCGTGGCGCTGTACAACACCGACGGCGTTCCCGTCGAGTACGTCGCAGTGGGCGACGATGTCTGCCTGACCATCAACGTCAAGGTCAACGCCGAGTTGCCGGAGTTGGTGGTTGGATACGTCATCAAGGACCGCCTTGGCCAAGACGTATTCGGTACCAACACGCACCATCTCGAATGCGTCCGGACCGGTCTGCACGAGGGCGACATGCTCTCGTACACGTTCCGCTTCAACGCCAGCCTGGGTGTGGGCTCCTACTCGGTGGCCGTTGCCCTGCACGCGACCGACAGCCACATCGCCGACAACTACGAGTGGCGCGATCTGGCCTTGGTGTTCAACGTAGTCAATATGTCGAAAAGTACTTTTGTAGGTCTGGCCTGGATGCCGCCGACTGTGGAGTGCAAGTAATGGATGACGGTTTCTACCGTGCGTTCGAAGACCGCTATCGTGGTTCGCGTGAACTGATCACAGAGCGCCTCAAAGCCTATCTGCCGTTTCTATCCCCGCTCAAAGCTTTGTATCAGGACTATCCCGTCCTGGACCTGGGCTGCGGCCGGGGAGAGTGGCTGGAACTGCTGACCGCAGAAGGCTATGCGCCAACAGGTGTGGATCTGGACGAAGGCATGCTTGAGGCCTGCCAGGCGCTGAACTTGCCTGCGCGCAAGGCGGATGCCTTGAGCGCCTTGAAAGAGCTGGCGGACAACAGCTTGATTGCCGTGACCGGCTTTCACATTGCCGAACACATTCCATTTCCAGTGTTGCAGGAACTAGTCGCCGAAGCTCTGCGCGTACTGCGCCCGGCCGGTTTGCTGATTCTGGAAACACCCAATGCCGAAAGTCTGGTGGTGGGTACCAACTCCTTCTACCTGGACCCGACTCACGAGCGGCCGTTGCCCAACTTGCTGATGTCGTTCCTGGCCGAACACGCTGGGTTTGCCAAGTCGAAGATCGTCCGGCTGCAAGAGCGCCCGGAGCTACGCGAAGAAAGCACCAGCCTCGGCTTGTGGGAGGTTCTGGCCGGTACCAGTCCGGACTACGCGGTCGTAGGCCAGAAGCAGGCCGCGGCTGAGCAGCTTGAAGACTTTGCACCTGTATTCGACGCCGCCTACGGCGTCTCGCTGGACCAATTGGCAGTTCGTTACGACCAAGCGCTGGAGCGTCGATTGAAGGGTATAGAAGGGGAGCTGGTTGCGGCTCGGGATGAATTCGTTACACGCGATGGGCTGCAAGCGCTCATGGACCGACTTCATGCGCAGCAGACGGACCAGCTGGTCTTGCTCCAGGATCGGTTCAGCCAGGACGTAGACGCGCAACAGCAGCGCTTCAATCAAAGCATTCTAAGTCTGCAACAGCACTGCTCAGGTCTGCAGACCAGCCTGACCAACGTGCAGAAAAGTCATGGCGAGGCCATTGCCCAAACCGAACACGTTCGCCAGGAACTCAATGCATCGTTGGGCAACGCGCATCATTGGTACCTGCGCGCAGTAGCCTACGAACAGCAGCTGCAAGCGGTGCACGCCAGCACTTCATGGCGTCTCACCGCGCCTTTGCGTGTAGTCATGCGTGCCATTTACTGGCCGTTCCGGTCAGGTAAATCTTCTGTGGGCCGTACCTTGCGCAGGATCGTGCCGCATGCGCGCCTATGGGTCGGCCGTCGGCCTGCCATCCAGCGACCGCTCATGGCGGTGCTCAATCGCAACCCATGGCTTGCTGCCAAACTGCGTCAGTTGCACCAAAGCGCCGTCCACGCCGATGCGGCCAGCAACGCCAGCGACCCACAACATGGCGTGATCGATCATGCGCCGCTGACCGAGCGGGGCCGCGATATCGAGCGCGCCTTGATGCAAGCTATGACGAAGGACCAGAACTGAATGCGTATCGTAATCGACATGCAGGGTGCGCAAACTGAAAGTCGTTTCAGAGGTATTGGACGTTACAGTCTGTCACTCGCGCAGGGCATAGCCCGTAATCGCGGCGAGCACGAAGTGTTTCTGGTGCTCAACGGCATGCTCAGCGAGAGCATCGAGAACATCCGCGCTGCCTTCATCGGGCTGTTACCGCAGAGTCACATCCGCGTCTGGTATGCAGAAGGTCCAGTGAGCGATCGCGATCCCGCCAATACCCCGCGGCGTCAGGTGGCGGAGTTGGTTCGCCAGGCGTGCATCGACGACCTGCGCCCCGATGTGGTGCATGTCACCAGCGCCGTTGAAGGCTATATCGACGATGCCGCGATTGGCAGCCCGTTGCTGGACAAGAACGCGTTGGTCAGCGCAACGCTGTACGATCTTATTCCTCTGGTCAGTGCCAAGCAGTATCTGGATCCGAATCCGGGCTACAAGAAGCACTATCTGGAAAAAGTCGAAGCCTTCAAGAACTATGACCTGCTGCTATCGATTTCGGAGTTCGCCCGAGACGAAGCACTGTCGTTCCTTCCGCTTGAAGCCGCGAATATCGCCAACGTCTCCACCGCAGCCGATGATGTGTTCCGCCCCATCTCCCTCAGCCTCGAAGAACGGTCTGTGGTCGAGAAGAAGTTCGGCCTGCACGACAAGTTCGTGCTCTATTCGGGCGGCGCCGACGACCGCAAGAATCTGCTGCAACTGATCAAGGCGTTTGCCAATATCAAGGCCGAGTTGGGTGACATACAGCTGGTCTTCGCCGGCAAAATGCCGGAATACCACATCAACAGCTACAAGACCCTGGCACGCGCTCAGGGGCTGGGTAACTCGGACCTGGTGTTCACCGGCTACATCACCGACGAAGAGCTGGTCGCGCTGTACAGCCTGTGCCGGCTCTATGTATTCCCGTCCTGGCACGAAGGCTTCGGTCTGCCGCCCCTGGAGGCGATGAAGTGTGGAGCGCCGGTTATCGGCGCCAACACGTCCAGCGTGCCGGAGGTGATCGGTTGGGACGAGGCAATGTTCGACCCGTTCGACATCTCGGCCATTGCCAAGAAGATGCGCCAGGCACTGGTGAATGACGACTTCCGGGCCGAGCTTGCTGCGCACGGCCTGACACGCGCCGAGGAGTTCTCGTGGGACCGCACCGGCAAAGCCGCTGTAGCAGCGTTCGAAACCGCTTTGTCCAAGCGAGACTCGTTGCCATCCGCCTGGGCTTACCCAGACCTTGACCAAACCCAGTCGCTCATCGATGCCTTGGCCGCTACCGGACACTTGAGCAGCGGTGCGGTAGATGTTTCGCGCCTGGCCAAAGCCATCGATTATTCGATTCAAGGCGATGTCGGCAAGCCGACACTGTTCGTCGATATCTCCGAGCTGTGCAAGCACGACGGCAAAAGCGGTATTCAGCGCGTGGTGCGCAGCATTCTGCTGGAATGGCTGACCAACGCCCCGGCAGGTTACGTCGTCAAGCCGGTGTACACGAAGGCGGGTGAGCCGTTCTATCGCTATGCCGCCAAGTTCACGACAATGTTCCTGGGCAAAGAAGCAAGCGAAGCGGACGTCGACGAGGCAATAAGCTACCGCGCGGGCGATGTCTACATCTGCCTCGATCTGCTGATGGATGTGCTTCCTCACAAGCAGTCGTACCTCAATACCTTGCGTTCGCACGGTGTCAGTATCTTCTTCGTTGTGTACGACCTGCTAATCCTGCAACTGCCGCACTGCTTCGTGGAAAGTCTGCAGGCGCACTACATCAAGTGGATCAACGCCGTGGCGCACTACGATGGCGCGATGTGCATTTCCCATGCGGTGGCGGACGAGCTACGCGAATGGCTGGTGAAGAATGCACCAGAGCGCAGTCGACCGTTCCACATTGGCGCCTTCCACCTGGGGGCCGACATCGACCAGTCCATGCCATCCTCGGGCGTACCGGAAAGCCCTGGGCTGCGCATCGAATCGCTGAGTCCTGCGCCAAGCTTTCTGATGGTAGGCACGCTTGAGCCGCGTAAAGGCCACGCGCAGGCCCTCGACGCGTTTGAACTGCTATGGAAGGCGGGCCATGACGCCAACCTGATCATCGTCGGCAAGCACGGTTGGCTGGTGGACGAGCTGGCAGCGCGCCTGACCAGTCATGCCGAGTTGGGCAAGCGCTTGCTGTGGCTGGAAGGTGTGAGCGATGAATACCTCGAACACCTCTACAACGAGGCCGACTGCCTGGTGGCCGCGTCCTACGGTGAGGGTTTCGGATTACCCCTGATTGAGGCCGCTCAGTACAACCTGCCTATTTTCGCGCGGGATCTGCCGGTGTTTCGCGAAGTGGCAGGGGAGTATGCCTATTACTTCGAGGGTACTGAAACCCAGGAAATCGCAGGTCGACTGGCTGATTGGTTGGCGTTGTATGAGCAGAACCAGCACCCGCGCTCAGACGAAATGCCGTGGCTGACCTGGAAGGAAAGTGCGAAGCAGTTGATTGCCGAGTTGGATCGGGTCTGTGGTGCCTGAGTACGGCACCCGGCACAAGCAGAGTCGGCAGTGGCGCCTGGGATCATCCGGGTTTCATGCCGGCGCTGACACAAACTGGACGGATCAAGGTATTCTTGCGCGCTGCCCCGTACCTGATCCCGCGGCAGAGACCGCAGAGCAGTAAGTCGTTGGTCGGCGATAGCCCGGAACGACTCACGGCCGAATAGCTTGAGAAACCGGTGAATCATCCCGGTTTTCCTGAGGCGCGAAGTAACTTTCTCTACAAGCGAAAGTGATCGCCGATGACATTGAATGGAGCTGTAAATGCTAGTAAACGATGTGAAAGTAGCCGTAGTCATTCCGAGCTACAAAGTCAAAGCACACATCCTTGGTGTCATCGAAAGTATCGGGCCTGAAATCCAGACGATCTATGTGGTCGACGACTGCTGTCCCGAGGGCTCGGGAGACTTCGTCGAGCAGAACAACCAGGATCCGCGTGTGGTGGTCCTGCGCAACCCTGAAAACCAGGGGGTGGGCGGTGCGGTGATGACCGGTTACCAGGCCGCACTGAATGATGACGTGGATATCGTCGTCAAAATTGATGGCGACGGCCAGATGGATCCGACACTCATCGAAAGCTTCATTTCGCCTATCCTTCTCGGTCATGCCGACTACACAAAAGGCAATCGCTTCTACGATCTCGAAAAGATTTCGGCGATGCCGAAAATGCGTCTGTTCGGCAACGCTGTCTTGTCGTTCATGACCAAGCTGTCATCCGGGTACTGGGATCTGTTCGACCCTACCAACGGTTTCACCGCCATTCATACCGATGTTGTGCGCCATCTACCGTTCAACAGAATCAGCCGCCGCTATTTCTTTGAAACAGACATGCTGTTTCGTCTGAACACATTGCGGGCTGTCGTGATCGACATCCCGATGGATGCGAAATACGAAGACGAGGTCAGCAATCTCAAGATCTCGAAAGTGGTGGGTGAATTCCTGTTCAAACACATTCGCAACTTTGGCAAACGGGTTTTCTACAACTACTATTTGCGCGGAATGTCATTGGCCTCTCTGGAACTTCCGATCGCGCTGGTACTGCTGGTATGGGGTGGCATCTTCGGCGTTTCGCACTGGATCGACTCGCTGAACACGGACATTCCGACACCGGCTGGAACCGTCATGCTCTCGGCCTTGCCCGTGATCATAGGGGTACAGCTGCTGCTCGCGTTCATCGGCCATGATATTGCATCCAGCCCTCGACACCCGTTCCATCGAACCCGTAAAAAGGTCAAGGTCAAAGCGCGGGACAACGTTCAATGATCTACTTCGTGGCTGTACTGTGTGTTCTGGGCATCGCCGGTGGGCAGATACTCTTCAAATTGAGCGCGGCATCGCTGCAGCGCGCGGGTATCTTCGACCCTCAGACACTGATCACGTTGTTCACCGCCTTCGCGCTCTACGGTATCACCACAATTGCGTGGGTATGGGTGCTGCAGAAAATCGAATTGGGTAAGGCCTATCCGTTGATGGCAATGGCCTTCGTACTGGTCCCGATTGGCAGTCACTTCGTGTTCGGGGAGCGATTCAGCGTGCAGTACTTTGTTGGCGTAGCACTCATCATGAGTGGGATCGTAGTGGCTTTGAAAGCCTGACAGTCCGAGTTCTTCGCCTTCATTCCTCCAGCCGAGCAGTGGACCAACACTTCATGGAAGTTCAAAAGCATCAATCTTTACAGCCATTCCGATCGGCAGGAAAAGTACTGTTCCTGCTGTTTGCGATGTGTTTTTTCCTCTACATCCAGTTCAGGGTGCAGATCAATAACGGTTTTTCCGTTCTCTATGGCGACAGCTACGATGCCGCCATTGTCGTGGCCATTCTCGAACATTGGTTGAATGTGTTTCGCGGCGATTCGCCATGGTCGCAGCTGTATTACTTTTATCCCTATAAAAATACGCTCGCGCAAACAGACGGCTATTTTCTGATTGCGGTGATCTATTCAGTCATTCGGCAATTTGGTCCCGATTCCTTTCTGGCTTCCGAATTGAGCAACATCGTCGTCAGAGCCATTGGTTTCCTTGGCTTCTACTGGATGATGCGCAAGGTCTTCCGAGTGTCCTACGGATGGGCCGTTCTGTCGGCAGGGCTGTTCCTGATCGCCAACAACCTCACGGTGCACGGCACACGGGTTCAACTGGCGACATTGGCATTTGCCCCCATCGTCACGGTCCTGCTGCATCAGGCGTACGTGGCGTTGCTCGCCGGCGACAGGGTCAGGTTGGGCGTCAGGGGCGGCTCGGCGGGCATCGCGCTGGGTGCGTGGGCACTGACCTGTTTCTATATCACCTGGTTCTTCATTTTCTTCACGGTGATCCTGGCTTTCGTCTTGCTCTGTGTCGCGGATCAACAGCAGCGTCGGGCGCTATGGCAGGCCACGCTGCGCCATTGGTGGGTGGTTGCCAGCGTAGGTTTGATAGCCATCATTGCAATGATTCCGTTGCTCAGTGTCTACCTGCCCAAGGCAGCCGAGTCTGGGGTGCGGTCGTACGAGTCCGCCCTGAAGTACGTGGTGGAACTGCCTGGCATTCTGCAGGTGGGCGAAACCAACATACTGTTCGGCAGCATCTACAACAACGCTATAAAAGTGATATTTCCCGGCTACACCTGGG
The DNA here is from genome assembly GCF_014842235.1 of Pseudomonas sp. CFBP 13710. Lineage (NCBI taxonomy): Bacteria > Pseudomonadati > Pseudomonadota > Gammaproteobacteria > Pseudomonadales > Pseudomonadaceae > Pseudomonas > Pseudomonas sp. CFBP 13710. The sequence goes on from NZ_JACYVJ010000001.1 coordinate 218,720, forward strand.
AGGGCGAGTACTACAACACAGGCATCGCGCCCATCATCTTCGTCCTGTTCTGCTTTGCAACCGTTGCCATTTTTCGTCAGCGCAAGCACCACCCAATCACACAGTTTACCTGGGCAGTGAGCCTGGCCGTGTTGATCACATGGGCCTGCGTCATCAAGGTGAACGAAAGAAGCCTTTGGTTCTTCGTATACACCTTGTTCCCAGGTGCGAAAGCGTTGAACGTGGTGAGTGCCTACCAGATTTTCCTGATGTTCCCGCTGACTGTCGTCGTGACCGTCTACCTAGCGCGATTGCTTCCGCGGTTGCCAGTGTCGATTCTCTGCATTTTGGGCACAATGCTGATTGTCGAAGAAATGAACCGAGCCTACATCCATCTTGATCGGAAAGTAGAACTGGCCAAAGTCGCAAATCTGACTCCAGCACCGGCCACCTGCAAGGTGTTCTACGTCAGTGGATGGCCACGACAGGAATCAGTGATCGACAATATCTACGCTCACAACGTCAGCGCGATGCTGATAGCGGAGCTCTTGAGAATGCCCACGATCAATGGTTTCGCCTCGTTCAATCCGCCGGACTGGAACCTGGCGTATCCGAATAACAACGACTACGATCAGCGCGTCCGGACATACCTGCAAAACCACGCGATTACCGATGTGTGCAAGCTCGATCTGGCTACCAAACAATGGTCACCCGTGCCGCAGTGACCCGCTAATGGCTCTCTCACCGCGGCCCAGGCCCCGGTGAGATGCCTGTAACGCCATCAATACTTCTCAAGCTGTCTTCGCCCCGTCAGGGCAGGGGCCTTGCTTCACGTGCTCTCAAGAACCGCTGCGCAGGTCGTTCCAGGAATCTGTGGCTCAGCATGCTCAGTACGATCAGCACAGCGAAGAACAGCAGCATGACCCAGCCTTGATAGAACACAGCGCGCGCAAAACCCAGCTTGTCTGCCGTCAGAGCGAACACAATCTGCAGCGGAAAGTGAATCAGATAGGACGCATAGCTGATATCTCCAAGTACTGCGCCTGAGCGAAGCAGGTTGGGCCAGTAGCGCCCGATACCTGCAAGGGCTGCGATCAAGAGTGGGAAGCCGACGCACATGACGAAATACGTGTTCACGTTATCGCTAAAGCCTAGCTGATACACCCAAGCAGCAGCGCATGCCGCTGATACCAACGCCGTGCTCCGCCCCGGTCCAGCGTGACGTTCCAACCATTGCAAGCTGATGTAGGTCAGCCCGCCTACATAGAAACACAGCAGACCGCTGCCTTGCTTGTAGTAGTCAGGGTACAGATAGGCGCCAAGCGCACACATGAGCACTGCCAAGGGCAGCAAAAACCGCCCAGTCAGGCAGATCAGGAAGAAGGTGGCATACAGCAGCACCTCTACCGACACGGACCAGATTGGCGCGTTGAAGGACCAGCCCTTTTCAAAGCCCCAGGCGGGGGCGAGGAAAACGTTCAGGATCGCGTGATAGGCATCGTTGGCCTGATAGACGAACGAGCTCGAGTGCATCGAGCCGTAGATCACCTGAAGGGCAGCTACGACCACGAAGGTCACGATATGAAGCGGGTAGAGCCGGCTGAACCGGTCCAGAGCAAAACGATTTGCCGTAATGGACCTTTCCGAGATTTTTCTAGCGAACAGCCAGAAAAAAACGAATCCCGAGATCGAGAAAAACAGCTGAACCGCCAAGCCTCCATGACCATAAAGCCCTTTGAAGGTGGCAAAAAAAGGCTGTTGTGCGGCAACGAATGCAGAGGGATCATCGGCGACATAGAAGAAATGCTGCCAATGCCAGAACACGACACACAGCGCGGCGAGGCCTCGGAGGGTGTCTAGAGTGTAAAGACGGGCGGCTGAAGGGGGACTGGCGGTCATGGAAGCGTCGACTGTTGGGTGGGAATAATAAGGATAGGCTCGGCAGCCAACTTTACGACCTGATAAACACTCGCACGTGGCGAGGTTGCAAAGTAATCTGCCAAGAGGCGAATGCTAACAGATCTAATAAGAGGCTGCCGCGTTTCGTTGCTATAGCAGCACAGATAGGGTATAAGGCCCAACTTAGACCAACTTAGAGATGAAAAATGGGGATTTTGAGACTGATATTGGCCATGCTTGTGGTACTTGGCCATATGGATATCAATTTCCTGGGGCTGCACCTTGCCGTCAGTGCTGTTGTAGTATTCTACATATTGGCAGGGCATGTCGTCGCCAAGTTGTGGAGCCGACAAGATAATCTAGTATTGACTGAGCGTGCCAGTTGGTTCTATCGAGATTGATTTTTGAGGATCTATCCCCTTTATCTAGCAGCGCTGACCATGTCAGTAGTTCTATGGTGGCTAGGGGCAAAATCTATTTTTCTGGCCGTGAACCCATCGCTTTGAGCATGGCTTTCAAATATGTTGATCGTGCCTTTGAATTTTTACATGTTCACAGGGGGGAACGATTTCATGCTGGTTCCTCCGGCATGGTCATTAGGGGCCGAGTTACAGTTCTATATTCTATTGCCATTCTTGCTCAGCAGTCGCTATGCCGCGTGGGCATTCAGCCTCGCAACCTTCGGCTGCTACCTAGGTGCTCAGTTAGGGCTGTTGAATGCCGATTTTTATGGGTATCGCTTGCTGGCTGGGGTTGGCTTCATATTCATGCTAGGCGTGCTCGCGCACCGGGAAGATCCGGTTTCCCGGACAGGTGTAGGCCTGGCGTGGGCCGGTAGCGCTGGATGTGAGTTTTTTAGCCCTGACTGGTCATTCGGCAGCATTCAATCTGGACGTTGCGCTTGGCATAACCGTTGGACTGCCTTTGCTTCTGCTGTTCCTAAAATTTCCGAAGTTTGGAACGTTAGGGGCAGTTCAACGGTACGCGGGGGGGATGTCTTATGGTGTATTTTTATTCCATTTTCCTGTGATCTGGTTATTGCAGATGTTGGGTCTCTATTCTAAGTCCAATGCATGGTTGGTCATTCTCATTTCGGCCGCAATAGCGTGGGGCTGTCATGTTGCTATTGAGCGGCCTATATGGAGAAGGCTGCGTCCGATTGCACAAAAATAAACCTGGATCAAAACTACATCCGGTCCGGAATTGCCGAGTAGTCTCTTCAGCTGGTTCAGCCACCCGTTGCTATTTGTTAAAACAGCTTTTGACCCATCGCAAAGGCGCGGTCAAACGCCAACTGGTCGACTGGTAGACGGCGTCTAGGCTGGTTTGGTGATGCGACTTGAGCCGCTCCAGCTCGGGTGAGGGCGGCAACGCGGATGCGGAGTTGCCAAAGCGTGTGTTGATCCAGACTTGAGTGCCATCCAAGTAGGTGAGAGCGCTTAAGTCAATGTCGCTACCTGGCCGAAATTTGCACGGTTTTTCATAGAGAAGCTTCCAACCATTATCGTGCAGCAGATCGATGATGCCGCCTTCAAGAGCCCTACTGTGAGTCGCCACTAGCAGCACTTTGACCTTGCGTTGCAGTGCATCCAGGGAAGCACGTATGGATCTGAGTTCGAACCCTTGGATATCCATATGCATGAAATCGACCGACTCCAGCTCGGTCAGTACGGAATCAATCGTGTAGGTGTCAATCTCTTGGGCATCGACTGTTATCCCTCGGTAGTCTTTGCTACTCCCATCCTCTATAGGCGATGCACCCCAGTCGAAGACGCTCTGAGAACCAAAGGAAACCTTTCCTACGGTGTCGGATATGGCGCCGTGGATGCACCGCACGTCTACGTAGCTATCTTGATCGCCTGCCGCTCCCGCAGAAACCTCATCAGGAAGGGGAAGACCATTGTCCGCAAGGTTCGTATGCAGCAGCGTGTGACGCTGCAGGTCAGCCTCCACAGCTAAAAGACAGATCTTCCTGATGCCATGCCGCAAGGCAGCCTTTGCACCAAAAACAAGCCAGGGCCCGTAGCCAGCTCCCAGTTCCACGATGGTGAACGAATCCTTCGCTCGTTCCAAAGCGTAGATAACTGCCAGGTACTCGATAGCCTCGGCATGCAGGGCATCGTCTGGAAACGGTATAGCCCCCAGTGCATGTTCGGCCGGATGGCTCTCGATCCCGAAATAGGAAAGGCGTGTGCGAACGCCGGAAAAGTCGGTGTAGAAGCCTGCGCAAGGGACAGCGTCAGGGCTACGATATTTTTCAAACGCTTGCAGGTCACTCAGTGGCACGCCCAGGTAGACCTGATTGTCCGAGATAGCGTCGCGTAAAGATTTTTCCATGTGAAGTCCGCCTGTAATGAATGATCCTATTCATCCACTCGCATTGACGCGAGAAAGCTGGCCCAGGGATTCTGTTGTTAAGTGGATAGAAGGTCAATCGTTTTTGCAGGCGGCCATCCTTCTTTGGTCGAGCGCGACTAGTCTAAAATAACAAGTATGGCGAGAAATCCTCAAGGTCGGTACCCTAAGTACTTGTGTCGAACACGTGTAGAAGGGGCGTGATGCCCCCATTAGTAGAAACAAAAGCAAAGAAATATTAATTTGGCTCCTGTTCCCTTTTGTAGGCTGTTAAGAGAGTCCACCTAAAAGATAGGACATCCACTCTTTTTAAGCTATGGAATAGCCACTGGGGTATTTTATAGCTAACAGCAACGATAAATGTGGCGAGCTGCTCAGCCGAGAATGACGACACAGCTGGAGTACCGACCAGAAGCTGCCTATGGTAGGCTAGAGCCTGGAACCGGCATAAAGCGTGTCCGTGACGGCGCAGCAAAACGATTCCAACGCGAACCAGCTGTTTTTATGGCGCGAGCTGTACCAAGACAAAAGTGTAGGCGGTGGGTGCTAGCAAAACAGTGATGCGAACATCATAGCTAAGCGATACGCCCATGTAGATACGCGGATTGCAGCGGATGTTCGGCAAGAATGCGTTAGAAGCTGAATTATTTAACAAAGCCGTGAAAATTCCTCGATCGCCAAAATAGATTATCTACTGGCCATTCTTGCTGGGGGAGGACCGGTGAATGTCTAATTGTCTCTCGCTCGCAGCTAGCGGTTCGACTTAAGTACTCGGTATAGCCTAGAGTGGAGCGACGCCAGTCCGTGACCGATACGGAGTTGGTGAGGATAAGAGACAAGTAGACGTGTTGGCAGGTTATGGCTACCGTCGCGATTTGGGGTTGCTCCGCCGTAAGAGCGAAATTCATTCACTGGCTCCAACAAATGTGCAGCGGCTTTACAACGTAATGCGCAATAAAAATCTAGGGCCTAACAACGCATTGAGCAACCCGGCATCCAGCCCCGGTAAGAAGCTAGAATTGTCGTCGCTATCAGTAACATACGGTAGGGTTCAGATGCTTTTGAGTTTCGCTACGAAGGCGGTGCTAAGTTGAGCGTGATCTTGCGCTGGACTGCTGTGATCGCGAATCTATGGCCAGACTTGTCAGCCAGAAAGGCTATAGCGTTTAGGAGAGTGGAGGCTTGGTCTGGAAAGCGTAGAAAAGCGTTTTGGCGATCCACTACCGGGTATTCCGGCGCAATGGCTGAGTGATAACTGCTCGGCCCCGTATCGCTGAGTAAGCATGTTTCTTTGCCTTCCAGATCGGCTCGCAACTGTTGACTATCCCGGCGCGCAACGCTCAAAGTGAATTTTTCAGCTATGGCTAGGAGCTTCCTGCGGCGAAATCTTTGCCAATAAGTGCCAGCGCGCGTTGACAAATAACACTCCAAAGATCATAAGAGACATCGTCTGCCTTATCGTAAGGGGCAAACCGATCTATCGACGCGCAAATAATTCCGCTGTCATTTTTCCATACGGTTCCGGGATTCTGGTCTGTAAATGAGCTGACGAAAAGCAGTTCATTGTTTTCATTATAAGCCTTCATTTCGGCGAATATTTCTTTGACCAAGCTGTCTTGTAAATGATAATTGGTTTTGTAAACGAATATTTTGCTTGCGTCGTTTAATTGCTCAATTAGCTTTTGGCGCAAATATTTTATCTTTTCCTGTTCTTCTGCGTATATCGCAGTGCATTCGTCATTGCCCAATATATATTGACGCTTCCCATTTACTACATTTGATCGAAGATTAGTATGGAATCCAATTCCATATTCTTCGTCGCGCACCATGTCATCCCACACAGGGCTCAGAGAGGCGTATTGATAAAGTTTGCTGAAGCGGCTCTTAAGAGCCTTTATTAGTGATTCATGCGGAACTGTTGCCCATCGTAGTAATCCACCAGGTTCACACCCGTTATGGCGCTGAACGAAACCAAATTCACAGTTATCTCCGAGGCTTTCGAAATGTTCCAGCATCTAAAATCTTCCTGAATTGACGTTAAGTTTTTTATTGCACTAAATATTATGTCGGTCTGTATGTCCTCAAAGCAGGGTTGTAGTGTGAATACTACTAATCCACATGCTCAGCGGTAGGATACGCGATGAGGATGTCAACCGAGGCCCGCACTAATTAGCAAACTCCTAAAATGCATTTCAATTTTTTCATAGTGTTTTTTGGCTTCAGTGAAATCAAAGCTATCAATGAATTCGTTGATTTGTCCTGCCTGGTTTTTTGACTCTTGAAGAATGCTGGCTTCTAAACAAGGAAAGCCGGCATATCCTAACATTTCGCGCATACGGTCATCGATGTTTAAAAATAGGGCAGGTATGCCTGCTTGCATTGCTATTATTCCTCCATGAAATCTACGACCAATGAATACGTCATGCGTAGATGCAAACTCACGCCATTGGTCGGTCTCCCAGAATATGTGGTAGCTAGGTTGCTTTATTTCTAGCTCTTTAAATTCATATTTGGCAGTTCCTCTGATTAAACCGTTGTTCCATTCATAAAACAACTTATCGTTTGGTACGAAATCAAAACCATAAAAAAGATGATCATCTTGGAGGGCGTATGAAATATGAGAGGAAAACGAAGAAATAGCATTTATATCTTCGACAGTTCCAATTTGATTTCCCAGATACCCACTCATTAAGATATTAAGCTTTCGACTTGTGTCGATAGCTGATAGCGACATAAGTGCCTGCTTGATTTGCTCTGGGAATGCAAAAATGGATGGGCAACCAGCTTCATGTGCATTATTAACGTTTCTATCACGCAGGAAGTTTGCACTTTCGAAACCCCTGCAAAAGATAAAATCATTCTTTACTTTGAAAATGTCTAATAATTCTACTGTCGCAGGGGGCAGGTCTAAGTTGAATCTGTCTTGAATGCCAACGCTCATCATGACGGTGGGAAGATCTAGTTTCTTAACCATAAAAAGTTCGGTGTCGGCCGAATAGTCACCCCGAAGAAGATTTGCGGTAAATATCACAAGCTTTTCGTATTTCTTTCTAAATTCCTTAAGAAGTTCAGGGTTGTTTATAATAAAAACCACATGCCACGACGGGATGAAATCTACATCGCATCCAGATAGCGCCTGCATTCCTGCATCGCCAATAAGATAGTTTCCTGTATTTCCGTTGACCTCTGTAGCCTTTATCAGATCTTCCCAATCTGAAATGTCAGGGCGTGGTTGAATCGTGCCAATATCTTCAGGTCGAAGAATCCAGTTGGCGGACGGCGGATTTATGCCAGTGGCAAGAACCTTTGGTCTTTTGAAGTTTGTTGCAGTGTTGTTGTTCATTTTATATCCTTAATCACGTGAGCGTTGGCATCGAAGACCGGCCCGTAGCAGGTAGACCCTCATCCATACCTAATGTCTCGCCTCAGCTCAAACGTTCTCTTTAGCAGTGCCTGGTTCGGTGTGGGGGCTGGGTTTTATGAAGGATGTCCTCAATTCCCGCTCTCCATCCGCTCAATAGCGTAGGGCATTATGCAGTGCCGAGAGCGTCATGATCAAGGCGGCCAATTCACATGTCAACATATCGCTGACGCTTTGTAAGTATAGGTACTAGCAACCCGGAGGCAATGCCGACTTCACCTCCGGTCAAATTTGCTAGCGCCCACCCTTTAATTCCCTACTACAACTATTGTTCTAAAGCGTCGGCTTGGGAGTGGTTTAGCAAATATTTGCGGTCCAAGTGTTCAGCCAGCATTAGAGTAGATGCCTCCCAAGTCCTTGATTTCATAGCTAGTGATGCTTTTAGGCTTTTGGACTTGAGGTCTGCTCGATCTGTTACCAATGCAGCTAGTGCTGTCAATGCGTGTTTGACTCTATCCGATGTAGGGATAAGATAACCGTTGCCCATTTCGACCACTTCTGACACAGCTCCAACATCCGTTGCAACTGGCACTACACCCAATCTCATAGCTTCGAGAATAGTGAGGGGAAGACCTTCATAGTCTGAAAGAAGTAAGAGAACATCTGCCCATGCATACACATCAGTCAATGCGGTCGACTCAAAGACTGGCGGTTCGGGGAGTTGAGGGAACCTCAATTCTTCTACGGTAGTATCATTGAGGACTTGTTTTCCTACAATGCGCCATTCGATTTCTAATTTCAATGCATTAGCTTGTAGCATTAGCTCAGAAAGATGAGTTAAGCCCTTTTGCTTATCTAGTCGCCCTAAGAATAAAACTCGGAGTGGTCGATTATTTTTGAATGAAGCAGCTCTATCTTCCAGCACTGCTGCTAGTTTAGCATCTGCGATGTCGTATGCCGGTGCGTTGGGGATAGGGACGATTTTCTCGTACGGCACTCCCATTGAGTGACACCAGTCGGCAAGTAAATATGAACAGGGTGCGATAAAATCGTAGGCGTGCTCATATGCCAGGCCAAGGTACGTGTGGCCGACAGGCATGCCGGTGATAGACTTATCACTTAAATGAAGCGATGCGACAGTAGTTATTCCAAACCGCTTCAGCCTTCCCATCATTCCATGTAACCCGGCGCCGTGGCAGTTGATTACCGCGTCGAGCCAATACATGAGGCTAGAAGCTTTGCCATGATTGCCGTGGCGTGCCCATGGGGAAATATCCGTCCCCATATAACTCACTGCACCATCCCAGTCCTTTTGTGACTCGTCGCTGAGAAAGCTAACTGACTCAAAAACAACTCTCCACTCTTCAGTCATATTGATATTGGTGCTTTCAAGTATGAATAGATGCGGGGTCCATCCAAACTTCTTCAAGGCTCTAGCGATATTTAATGCAACCTTTTCCACACCGCCAAATTCTACAAGGGGGAGAATTAGCCCTACATGCTTGCCCGAATTTGCGATCTTGGGATACGTGGCATTGCCTCCAAACTGACGACGGGATGCCTCATGTGCCCTTGCTCTTTCAGGTATGCCTTCCTGCCTCCATTCCCATGTATGCGCTACAGCTTGTTTAAATCGAGAATTGCGCAGCATATGCAGTTGTGAGAGAAAATTGTATACGGCTGTGGAGTCAGGCTCATAGGTGTTAATTAGGATGGATGGAGATATACGCAGTGTTACGTTTGCAACAATAGGATCACAGTTCGCGCGAGAAAGCGAATTGATCCATTCGTGGTTGGTATCTAATAGCGTCTCATACAAGCATCTAGGAGCAACCATCAAAATGCTTGCTTGCAGGTGCGATGAATTTGACCCCAGGCTAGTCGCATATGCGTGACGATCAGGCTCGCCTTCAACAATATTAAGTGTAGATATCCCAGTGGACGTAAGGGCCTGCTCAAGAGACCAAAAAGCCCAATGCAAAGACTTCGCAGCTATAAGGGTGTCGATCGTTTTTGAACTAGTTATGACCAAAAAAGAGGGTGTGTGTGCACGGCTGCGTGAAACTAGCGAATTCCAGACCATTCTGCAATATTCGTCTGGCGTTATAACTCTGCCGGGTAGTTCAGGATCGACCGTTAGAAAGTATTGATTTGTGTCGCTAAGGTAGCATGCATAACGAGGAAGCTCGGCATGTTCGAGAGTGACAAGTGTTTTAGGAGACATCAGTATTTTGTGCTTACGCAGCATGGATCCTCTAATCTCATCCTGATCGCGATGCGAGTCTGCGAGCATGCTTTCTGGACGTTTTCGATAAAGGAGCCCAAAATCTTCTAGGTTTTTACCTCTAAATCCTGCGTCCGCAGCCGTCAAAAAAAAGTCCCAGTCCTCAAATCCGAGCTTCATGCTTTCATCGAAAAATATACCTCTCTCGAATACTCGCCGATGTATAAGGCTGCCCGCTTCACATATGTTCATTGTGGTGTGGATAAGTAGCGAATACTCACCGCCATAATCTCCTGACCATTTCACCCCGAACATGTCAACGTTAGGATATATCCAGTCGCATCCAGTATCATTAGACAGGGCGGTCATGCCGCGTGAGATTGAGTTTCGACGAAGTCTATTATCAGCGTCTAAGAGATATATAGCTTCCACCGATGTCCAGCGATTTAGAGCCTCCCTGATCCCATGGTTTCTGGCTGAACTTAGGCCACCGTTCTGCTTCCTAAGATAAACAATCTGTCTAGGGTAGGTAGTCACAAATTCTGAACAGATAATATCCGTCTCGGCATGAGGACACCCATCGTTTACAAGAACCAAGACAATAGCGAAGTCAGCTATCTGCTGCAGAGCACTCTCTATGGCTTCGGTCATTAAGACGCTATGTCTAAATATGGGCATGACTATTGCGACTTTAGGGGCCGCCAGCGCGCTTGGGCGATTATATCTATCTACTTCGGCAACGGAAATCATGCTGTCGCTCTGATTTTTTTAAAGTATGCCCAGCACTTTTCGTTGCTGTAACCGGGTTTTAATCTTGTAGCGAGATAGATATCTCCTGTACCGATCAGAGGCTCAGGCAGGAAAAGATGCAGCTCTGACTGGGCGCCACCTTCCACCGTTATCCACTCTGAGATAAAGCCCGGTTTGAATTGGACACCCTTTTCGTCTAGGGTCTCAGGGTCTGGTACGGAAATGGCTAGCGCGTACTCAATCGGGGCAGCCTCTTTATTCGCGCTTTGAATGTCAGCCCATATATGTTTAGCTCCTACTGGAGCGGCTTGGGCAAGCTTTCCTAGCACGGGAGTTTGATTGATAGGATGCACAAGTATTGCTTTTGGCTCTTCTAAATACTTAACGTGGTCCCTGCTGTTGCTGAGATTCGCTACGCCTCGCATTATATCCTCAGCAACGAGCCACCGCTTATCTTGCAGTCCGTCAATAGGGCTGCTCATACTTGCTGCGGTCGGCCGCGTCTGCGGTAAGCTCCTCCATGCTTTCATCGCTAGTGTTCTATTTTCGGCCTCTCCGTTAAGCTGAACGCACCACCTGGGATCTGGATGCGGCACACCGGCGGATATTGATACTGACCCAGTTCCGCACCAGCGTATAGTGATGTATATGGATTGTTCATCCACCCCTAGACTTTGCGGGAGCGCAAGACGCAACCAATTCAATGATAAGTTCTGAAATGGGATCTTCCAGCTGCCTACCTGTTCGGAAGACTCGACAGTATTAAGCTTCACATGCAGATAGCCATCGGCATCTGTAGAAATCGCGGAAACATGGACGCCAATATCACTTATACCTACGCTTACTGTTGGCATAAGTTGCACGGCCGTAGATTTATCGCCGTCCAGTAAAATGACTCTACTGCACGGCTCGATCAGTAGTGACTCAGTTCTATGTAAGTCAAAGTTAGCTTCTGCGTAGCGCTCTAGTGCACGATAGCTTTCAAGTGTTTCCTCATGCGAGATTCGAATCTTTGACAATTCACGCATTAGAGTAACATTTCTTCTAGAGGTCGATATTTGGTACCTAACCAGTTGGCTGATCAACCAATTATTAAGACTTTCCGGACCAGCTTTTGGGTCAAATACCGTGAGGCTGGGTGGCACATCGTGGCCATGTTTTACCCAGTGATCAGCAATATCTTTAAGTTCAACTGCGGAGCTTTTATTCGCTGCAATGAAACCCACCAAATGGTTTGGGAGCGAGTCTAATCGCTTTTCTCCTTCAAGGTCCATCTCATACATCTGACCCTCCCTTGACTTCAAAGCGACAAGGCTAAATTCATCCGGAAGTCTAATGCTACTTAGTGCGGGCAGGTCAGCTGCTATGATCCCAATGCTATAAATAAGGGGCGTGTGATCAACTTTTCTATTTAGTGACTTGATTTGGTTAGTTTTCATATTTATGTTAAATATCTATCTTTTGATTAGATTCATTTGCTTGGCGTTTGTGCCACTGCCACGCGTGTTTAACGATTTCGTCTAGCGAGCTGTACTGAGGTGCCCATCCAAGCATATCTATGATTTTCGAGGAATCTGATACCAGTACGGAAGGATCTCCAAAGCGACGAGAACCATATTTAACTGGCACATCTAATCCTGTAACGCTTTCTACTGATCTGATGACTTCGTTGACCGAGTATCCATTTCCATTCCCCAAATTGAAGCTGTTACTATCGCCGCCATTAATCAAATGCTGTAGCGAAAGCCAGTGAGCTTCCCCAAGATCCATGACGTGGATGTAATCTCTTATGCAGGTGCCGTCATAAGTGTCGTAGTCTTTACCGAATACTGTGATGTCGGGGCGACGCCCCGATGCCGCGTCTAATACGAGGGGTATAAGATGGGTTTCTGGATCGTGTCGCTCGCCCAGAATAGACTCGGGGTGCGCGCCTGCTGCGTTAAAATAACGTAGGGAAATGGATTTTATACCGTACGCCCGATCATAATCGGCCAATATCTGCTCTACCATGAGCTTGGTCCGGCCGTAAGTGTTAATCGGATTTAGCGGGTGGCTCTCATTAATAGGCGTATACTGTGGATTGCCAAAAATCGCTGCTGTAGATGAAAAAATTATTTTCGATACATTATGGCTACGCATGGCATTAAGTAGGTTTAAGCTATTTACCAGATTGTTTTCATAATATTTAGCAGGGTCGGACATGGACTCGCCTACTTGAATAGACGAGGCGAAATGAATCACTGCTTCTATGTTGTGATCAGTGAAGACTGTATTTAGTATAGTAGGATTGCAAAGATCACCTTCAATAAACGTACCGCAGAATGCAGCGTCTTTATGGCCAGAAGATAGGTTGTCTAGTATTACTACGTTCTCACCACGCTCCCTCAGCATCCACGACATGTGCGAGCCGATGTAACCTGCGCCACCAACAACTAATATATTTTTAATCTTCATGACCCTATATGCCTATCTATGGATTGGTAAGGTACCAATTTAGAATTGCTCCTTGCTGCGCAGGTGCTGAAGCGCCTTCAGATTGCTTGCGAGTACGCGATTGTTTGTTCCACTATGTCTTGGGTCGAAGCAACGCGGAGGAAGCGCTAATCCAGAATAAGGACCGGTAAGGTAGTCCGCGCTCAAGGCCGGATGATAGGTTATGTCATCGAACCCCCTATGCATCCACTTCGCAAGCAAAGATTGCTGCTCTGACCGCGCCCGGGCTCGCTTGTCATTTGTTGTGTCTTTTCCACGGCTTGCTGACTCTGCATGTACAAGCTTCGCGTTTGCTTCCCATATAAGAGAATGACCGAGGAGGCCTATTCGCAAACATAGATCCACATCGTTGAATGCCACAGGAAAGGTTTGTTCATCCATGCCTCCGCATTGACGGTAGAGGTCAGCACTTAACACCATGCATGCGGCTGTAACTGCACTGCGTTTGTGTGTTATTTGGTTCAAGCCTAGATAGCCTGCTTCATGTGCTTGAAGATAGTTGCCACAATGCGCTGCTACGCCATTTATACCAATGATAACTCCACCATGTTGAACCATGTTGTTAGGCCACATTAGTTTGGCCCCAGCTATGCTGATGTTTGGTCGTATTACTTGGCTGACTAATTCCTTAAGCCAATCCGCATTGAGTATCTCAATATCGTTATTGAGCAAGCAGACAAATTCGCCTGTAGCGATTTCCGCCGCACGGTTGTTGACTGCCGGGTAGTTGAAGGGGAACGGGTGCGGTAGTATGATCACCCCGCGCTGCTTCAGATCTGCTAAATATGTAAGTGTTTCAGGATCACTCGACTCATTGTCGATTATGATGACTTCCAAGTTTGGATAATCAGTCTGGCCCAATACACCTTCGACACAGGTGCGCAGCAATTTTACCTGATCCCGGGTAGGGATCATGATCGATACTTTAGGTAGTTCATCCGGCAACGGCCACCTCGCCCTTAGTAGGCCGGGAAAGTCCTCAATCGCCTCGATTGTCGCGCCTTCGCGGAGGGTATTGACGAGCCAAGCCATAGCGGCTTCTCGCTGCTCGCAGCGCGGAGCGTCCGCAGGTGTTACTGGACGGCTAAGGTGTCGGTGATAGACAACTTTGGGCAGGTGCACGACTCTGACTTTAGGGCTCTGAGTGAGCAGTGCTATGCTGGCAAGCAATGTGTGCCAGCCAAGCGTTGCGGTGCACAAGACGCTACTAGCGGTGTCGAGCGCCTGTTCAAGCAGAGAGGAAGTGAAGATGGCGCCAGGGGAAAAGACGTCGGCTCCTATGAACAGGTCTAGGTCCCATACCGGCTTCAACCATGGCGAAGAGCGCTCGCCAGCTAGTCCATCACAGTCACAATCGCCATAGGCCCACGCTGTACCGTCTTCCAGTAATGGCGCAAGGTGATCCAAAGCATACGCGGCCAGCCGGTCACCAGCTATTAGAGGGATTATGAGGTCGCAGCCCAGGTTCATCAGGCGCTTGAGTCCAGGCATTACATCCGTAGCCTCAACTACTTCTACCGCTTTGGCTTGGTGGCGCTGCTGACTTGCGCTGAGTCGGGATAGTGCCTCTAGTTGCGCATCTCCCTCGCTGATGATGAGCACGCCGCAAGTCTGCTTCGCTGCAATGCTCGCAGGTTCCGGCTTCTGGAACACCTCGAACCACTGCGGGTAGTGATTGAAACCGGCGCTCTTAGGCAAGATTAGCTCTTGGTAGTGAGCGACTTCGGCCATTAGCGCAACCCTGGCTTCATCACCGACGGTTGCCAAGTGACTGCGAAGCAGGGCTTCCACGCCTTCCGGCCAGCAGCAAAAAGCCAACGGGCTTCCAGAAAGCTGCTCGCCCAAGTCGTTTTGTACGTGCAGTGTATGGACCTTGCCATCTGCGAGCTCCCAAGGGAGGTCCAGTTCGAAACCATGGCTGCGGCTAGCCTTGTACGATAAGGCATGATGCAATTGATTGGCCTTGGCTGTTACCAGTACGTTGGCGCCTTCGCGGACGTGGATAG
Source organism: Pseudomonas sp. CFBP 13710 (assembly GCF_014842235.1). Lineage (NCBI taxonomy): Bacteria > Pseudomonadati > Pseudomonadota > Gammaproteobacteria > Pseudomonadales > Pseudomonadaceae > Pseudomonas > Pseudomonas sp. CFBP 13710. The sequence goes on from NZ_JACYVJ010000001.1 coordinate 233,787, forward strand.
TAACCGAGCGGTTTGGATCGGCGGCATCGAATGCCCAGCCACTTATTCTCAAACCTCCGGTGTGCCAGACCTGAGACGCGGCGGGAGCCGGCTCGGAAGGCATTGCTGCAGGGAGTTGGATGGTGCCTGCCAACCATTCGGACTGATTGGCAACGCGTGCCGTAATCACGCTGCCAGTACTCAACCAACTCTCGCGAAGTTGAATGGCGAAGCCGTTGAACTGATCACCTGCTTCCGCGTCTGGGCAGAACTCGTTGGCTCGTACAAATGCCACGCTACTGCCGTCCACATGGATCTCCACCACCAGTTTCAGATCCGGTTTAGCAGCATCCATCGCCCAGCCTTGTAGCACATCACCATAGAGCCCGGCGAGTCGACCGCGAATAGTGGTTGTATTTTGATCGTTCATAGTTCTGTCAGGCTCGAAGCCTCTGTCCTTGATCTATCCAGCTGCGCGGGCGCGCAGGAGGTGGATTCGCTGATGGCATTTTCTCGCATTGAGTGAAGCGGTATGTCATGCAAGGCAGCCATCCGTATGCAGTACGCATCGGGGAGTAGGCCAGTATCCAGAGTGGCAAGCACTTTACATCCGCTGAGCGTCACCCACGTTGCCCGCTCGAACCCAGGGGAAGGAGTCAAGCCTTGCACGGCTCCTGTGGCAAGTAGCGTTTTCAATGCTGGAGTGTCGCCTTCTACACAGAAAATAGTGGACGAAGCGGCCCTGCGGAACTGTCTAGCCACTTGAGTCCATCTCTCAAGCGTTGCCGGTTGTGACAGATCGTCTGCGATGAGCATCCGCTGTGCTGGCTTCTCGACTATGGAGGGTCTATGCGTGGGGTCGCTGTTCGCCGCTCCAACGGACGCAGTGAGGCCAACTGCGTCGAACGTTTGCGTCAGATCGGCGGGCAACACCGGGCCCCCTGCGTAAATGTAATTTGCTACCCCGTTTTTGATCAGGGACGTTAGATGACCAAACAGTACCTTGCCGTCTTTAGGCAGGGTGTAATCTATGACCAACGCCAAGGGCTTCATCGGAGCTGAGAGTGTCGCAACAATGCCGGTGGCCCCCTGTCTGTAGACGAGACTCAACGCAGAGTTTTGTGGCGAGTCCGGCTGCACATGAACTGCCATGGCTGAACCACAGATGATTGCTTCGCTTTTCAGCCAGTTGCACAGGCTGCCGAAGCGCGCACTTTGCAGAGCGTTTCGAGCCGGCCGCAATGGATCCCGTTTGCAGAACGCGTCATAGTCCGCCTCGGCAGTGGGAAACCGTTTGCGCAATATGGCGTTGTTGTAGGCAACCCTTAGTTGTTTTTCTTCCTTGAAAGATACCCCGCCTTTATGGGCCACGAAAACGTTGGGTGCACCAAGATGGCGGAAGCCATGCTGACGCGCTCGCAGACACCAGTCCGTTTCTTCGCCATAACCTCGGCTGAGGTGCACTTCGTCCAAGTACCCCACCGCATCCAGTGCGCTGCGTTTTATGTAAAGGCAGAAGCCGCATCCTGTCTCCAGCTCTACCGCTGGACTGTTGACCGTGCGTGCCAGTTCATCAAGTTCGGCGTGTTCGGAGGGTGTCGGCATTGGCGCGCTGACACGGCTGACCGGAAAGCTCATCAGTTCGCCGTTGTTGGTGAACGGCGTCACCGAAGCGATATCGGCTGCTGCATAGGCCTTGTCACGCAGGCGGTCCAGCCAGTTGCCCTGTACGCGCGTGTCGGCATTTAGCCAGACCACATCTTGCAGGCCACTGAGTGCCATTCCGCGATTCATGTTTCGGATGAAACCGAGATTCACCGGGTTCTGGATCAGCTTGATCTTGCCTTTGCTTGCGAGAATCTTGAGCGCTTTATTCAATGCCGGAACTGGGGTCGCGTCATCCAGTACCACGATTCTGTGGGGAGTGCGGTTTAATTTGCGCGCTGCAATCGCACTGTTGATGCACTCCAGGGTTTCCTCGAGGCCGTCATACACGGGAATCAATACATCGACTGGCTGCGTTGCGCCCGCTCCCTCAAGTGCCGGTGGGGGAACGAAGGCAGGCATCGCCGAAACAGGGCTGCCCAGCAAGGGTGCCCCTGTCCCGAACCGTACCTGCACAGCTGGCGTGGGGTTGGGGACCTTGATTCGAATGCCGCCGTGAGTGGAAGGAAGGCCGACAGCTGTCAGCAACGGGTGTGCCAGATTCGCCGTAACGCTCATCGCCTGGCCGTTGGCTTCGAGGTGCAGGGTAGGGGCCGTTTGCGGATCTCTCAGGTCGACTGCCCAGCCCTGGATTTCCTTTTCATCAGGATTGAAGCGAACTACTCCGACAGTGGACGCAGTATCGGGCTGGGCGAGCAGCAACTTGAGGACGAACGAGAGCTCGGCTGCTTCAGTGATATCAGGAAGGTGAGCAAGGATAGACGCGCGCAGATCCTGAGATGATTCTGATTGGCTGCGAGCTTGCCACAGTGTCATCCGCAACGAGGCATCGTTGGGGTTTTTCTGCCAAGCCGCACTCAGGTATTTCTTCGCGGTTTCAGGTTGGTTCTGAAGCAGAATGCATCGGCCGACCAACGCATGTACGTCTGGTCGATGGGGCAGGAGATGAGCTGCGTTACTTAGAAAAATAAATGCCAGCTGAGGATCGTGCGACAACGCATCGATACCTTTCCAGATCAGAGCCTCCGGTCGGTATTCGGACGTCTGCATGGCGCGTTCCAGCGCTACAGCGGCGAGGTCATGCTCATTGGCCTGACGGTGGCGGTGAAAAATGTCCATGAGCGTTTCTCGCTCACGATCAAGGTTTCTGGACATGGGCTGTTCGATTCGCCATTCAAAATAAAAAGAAGGGCGACCCTAAAGTCGCCCCTTTTTTTCAGAACACGCCCAGCCTTTCAGCTGGACGTATCTTCAACTCGGCAGGGTGAGTTACACCGCGCCGTGCAGTACTACAACGTTGTCGATGTGAGCGATCGCTTCCTGCGAACCGATGATGCCGATGGCAACGTCAGCCTGAGTAGCGCCGTTGGCCAGAGCCTCGACCCAACCTGCTTTACCAGCAACGTCGGCTGCAGCCTGATCTTCGGTACGGCCCAGTGCTTTGACGTACAGGTCGTTCAGGAAGTTGTCAGTCGACTTCTCAGCAGCTTCGGACGAACCGAGGATGCCTGCAGCCACTTCGGCACGGCTTGCACCGTTGACCAGTTGACCGACCCAAGCGGACAAGCCGTCTTCGCCTGCATCACGGCCCAGAGCGGCAGTGTACAGAGCTTGGACGAATTCGCCGTTGCCGCTGTCTTGGGCGATGGCTTCTTGCGAAGTTGCAATGCCGGTAACAACGTCTACGAGCGAACCACCGCTGGCCAACACGCTCAGCCAGTTTTGAGCGCCAGCGGCGTCTTCACCGATGTTGCGGCCCAGCAGGGCACCGTACAGGGTGTCGATGAACGCGGTGTTGTCACCGTCGGTGTACTCGCCAGAGTTCAGGAAGTTCTGAGCAATGGTGTTCAACGAAGTACCTTCGTTGACCTGAGTAGTCCACTGCTTGGCGCCAGCAACGTCGGCGTCACGGCCGAGGATACCGTCGTACAGACGCAGGGCAGCAGCTTCGGCTTCGTTGTGAGCCAGCGCAACGGTGCTGATGACGCCAGCGGTGTCGGTGAAGCTCAGGAACTCGGCGTTGGTGATGGCCGCGGTTTGACCCAGACCTTGAGCGCCGTTCAGCGTGACGTTGAAGTTGTTGCCTGTAACGAAGCTGTAGTTGGCGGAAGAACCTTCCAACTGAACGACGTCATAGCCAGCGCCGGTGTTCACTACGTCAGAGTGGTTTACGCCGCTCAGAACGATGGTGTCATTGCCGGTACCGGTGGTGATGACGTTGTTGCCCAGGCCAGCGACTACGGTGTTGTTGCCGTTGCCAGTGGTGATGACGTCGTTACCGAAGCCAGCGTCGATGTAGGTGTTCTGATCGCCAGTTACGGTGATGATGTCGTCGCCGTTGCCGGTTTTGACCAGGAATTCAACAGCAGTAGCAGGATCAGCGGCAACAGCGGCGGCTGCGATGCTGAATGCGCTGAAAGTCGACACTTCTTCAGCCGGAGCTACTGGAGCTACAGGAGCAGCAGCAACAGGGTTGAAAGTGACGTTCAGGTTGGCATTGCTGTCCAGTACGAACGCTTTGGCCGAGGCCAGCGAATCAGGAATGGCCAAGGTAACGGTGTCGCCAGTACGGCCAGCGACAGTACCGGTTACGACTTCAGCAGCAGCAGTCTGACCAGTTGGAGTCAGAGGAGCCGAAACGCCATCCCAGCTAGCCAGGTTGACGGTGGCAGCTGTTTCCAAGCTCAGCAGGGTGCTGATCGCGGCCGCGGTAGCGGACGAGAAGTTGGTACCGGTCAGAGTGGTCTGGAACGATTCGGACGAAATAGGGCTGTCGTATTGCATGTGTAATTCCTGTTACTTCAGGCCATCTGGCCCGTGCTGCTGATTTTCTGCTTCAATGCAGAGTTTTCCCACGGAGACTTATTGCGGGGAGCGTTCATCTTCGTGACGGGATCTATGGAGAGATGCAGCGCCACCAGAGGCTCGGTGCCTGTGGGGCCATACATCATCTGGTTGGCCACGACGAGTTGCGGCGAGGAGCCGGAGAACACGATGTGGCCAGACAATTCGTAGAGGCAGCGGTTGGGACCGACCAGGCTGAAGCCTGCCGAAATCAGCGGAGAGGCTTTGCCGCGTGTCCCGGTGAAGGTGCCAGCAGCCACGTTGGGACTTGGGCCCGAACCGGCGACTGTTGAGGTGTAGACGAGATCTACGCCTTCTGGCTTGTTTTCCCAGATGACGCAAAAACCTTCCAGGCGTTTCGTGCCGTCATGCTCACCCACCCACCCTTTGGTGGATTCAACGTCGCCTGCGCCCTGGAGGTGCGCGATGAGCTTGAGCGTGGCGGGGGAGGCCGTTACCGCGAGTGCCGGGCTGGGCTCTGGGGTCGCAACGACAGAGAAATTGCGCATGATGGCAGGAGAGGTGTCTATACGGTCGATGCGCAGATCTATCGGATCAATTTCAGCATCGAACATGTGATATTCGGTGATCAGAACAGTGGCCACGCCACTTTTAACACGGGCAACTATAGTGTCGCCCAAGTGTGTAAGCATGTTCTTGCTCACACCCTCGGCTGGGAAGAAGTCGATAGACCCTTTGCCCAAAGGCGCTTGTTGTAGTGCGATGCAAACAGGCTTGTCTGCGGGGGGCTGCGAGGCATAACGAAAGATGTACATTCCAGGCTCTAGCAGGGTGACCCGCGAGCTGATTTTCAATCCATCTAGTGCATGCGAAGGCAGTGACATGAAATTCCGATTTCCTGTTGGCTTGAACACACTGTGCCATTGAGAAATGACAATCCCGAAACAATAACGTGGCCAGTGGCGGCTTCCCTTCGAGCGAGAATGATTGAGCCAGAGAGGGTAGGTTGTCAATCGTCGAGTGAAAAAAATCTTACATTCCCGATCAAGCCGGCTTTAGAGGGGTGACCGGGGGCAGCAGTCTGGCGCTAATGGTTTATGAATAGCCGTGTGGCCACTATTGAGGTGCGCAAATTATATTCGAAAAAAAACCTTTAATATCAGAAGGTTGCGATAACTAAGAATTTGTAATATTTGATTACGACAAATTTCAGTCACAATATTAGTGGCACTAAGCTATTACCTACAGCTTGATCGGAATCTTCCACTTGACAGGTAAAAATCTGTCGGATGGGCGTTATCCGCTTAGATCTGGATTCGGTTTCGGTGCGCGAGGCGATCGGTGGGAAGCCTAATGTTTCATACGCAAACTGAATAAAAAATTAAGAAAAAAACCGTAGTGCTGCATCCTCCGGTTCCATATGCTGCCCATGTTTTGACCCGCACTACTAGCAGCCTAATGAGAGTCGCGGCAGAACCTCCTATCAAACGGACGCGAGTGGTACACTGCGTGCCGTTTTAGCCATTTCTTCAGTACGGATACTATGAGTCGGTCACACGAGAATAATCTGCAAGCGGCTTTAAAGGCCTGTAAAACCAGCTTCCTCTCGGTAGGTTTCTTCAGTTTCTTCGTCAATGCGTTGATGCTGGTTCCAACCTTCTACATGATCCAGGTGTCCGGCAGGGTGGTTCCTGCCAGCAGCAATTCAACGTTGTTGATGCTCACGCTGATCCTCACCATTCTCATGATCACCATGGGTTCGCTCGAGTGGGTGCGCTCGAGAATCATGGTGCGCATCAGCAACCGGCTCGACGTCCTTCTGAGTCGGGATGTGTACCGGGCCAGTTTCAAGCGCGCGCTGAATAGTGGGGGGATGGATGCCACGGCCCAGTCGTTGAATGACCTGACGTCGCTCCGCCAGTTTTTGACCGGGCCCGGCTTGTTTGCGTTCTTCGATGCTCCCTGGTTTCCGATCTACACCGCCGTAATGTTCCTTTTCCATCCGTGGTTCGGCTGGATGACCGTGGCGTCAGGTCTGGTTCTGGTCGTGCTGGCGTTCGTCAATCACCGGTACACGGCGAACACCCTTGCCGCGGCCAACAAGGAAAGCGTCAGCTCCAACGTCACGACCAACAAGACATTGCGCAATGCGGAAGTCATCGAGTCCATGGGGATGCTTGAAACCCTCATGAACAGATGGGCGGTTCGTCAGCGCAAGGTGCTGATGCTGCAGTCGGAGGCGAGTGACAAGGGCGGGACCATTACCTCGATTTCCAAGACGTTCCGCAATTGGGCCCAATCGATCATGCTGGGTATCGGCGCCTATCTGGTGATCACTCATCAGGTGACACCGGGCCTGATGATGGCGGGCTCCTTGCTGCTGGGCCGTGCGCTGTCTCCCATCGACCAGATGATCGGCAGCTGGAAAGGGTTCATCGCTGCGAAGGTGCAGTACGGCCGTCTCAGCGACGTACTGAACAAACTCAACGCAGAACCGGAGCGCATGCCGCTTCCGGCGCCGCAAGGGCACATTCAGGTCGAGAATCTGGTTGTAGCGCCCCCGGGAGCCAAGGCTCCGGTGATCCGCAATATCAGCTTCGTTGCACCTGCCGGATCGATTGTCGGCATCGTCGGGCCGAGCGCGGCGGGCAAGTCGACATTGGTGCGCGCCTTGATGGGCATCTGGCCGACGCAGCACGGTGTGGTTCGACTCGATGGTGCTGATATCAGCAGTTGGGACAAGCACGAGCTTGGGCCCTATGTGGGTTATCTGCCTCAGGACATCGAGCTTTTCGAGGGCACCATCAGCGACAACATCTCCCGTTTTGAAAAAATCATCCCCGAAAAGGTGGTACAGGCCGCGCAGACAGCTGGCGTCCACGAGATGGTGCTGATGCTCCCCGACGGCTATGACACCGTGATCGGTAGCGATGGCATCAACCTTTCGGGCGGTCAGCGTCAGCGAATCGGTCTGGCCCGTGCCATCTACGGCAATCCGCGGCTTATCGTGCTCGATGAGCCTAACTCCAACCTCGACGAGGTGGGTGAGCGCGCGCTCAGCGTTGCATTGCAGAAGATCAAGGAGACAGGCGCCACCGTCTTCATCGTCTCCCATCGACCCAATATCCTTTCGCGGCTCGACCGCATATTGGTGATGTCCAACGGGACCATTTCTCTCTATGGCGAGCGTGACAAGGTCATTGCCGAGCTCGCAGTTCAACAGGCAAAAGGTCAGGCCCGTGTTGCCCAGCCCGGCCCAGGCCCAGGCACGAACGGTGCGACAGCGCCCGCTGCGCCTAATCCGCCGGCACCTCCTGCAGGCCCCGGCGTGCAAACGCCCGCTGCTTCCGCACCTAACGGCGCTTGAAAGGAATTCATCAGTGACCAGCAAGGCTATTACGACGTTCGATCACAACTTCGATGACATGCCCACGTCCGATCGCGGCATCAGGCGCATTGGCATGACTATCGTGTTTGTCACCTTTGGCATCTTCGGTACATGGGCTGCGGTAGCACCGTTGGGAAACTCGGTACACGGCACGGGCAGCGTTACGGTGCAGAGCTATCGCAAGACCGTTCAGCATCTGGAGGGCGGTATCGTCAAGGAGCTGCTCGCTCGCGACGGCGACATGGTCAAGCAAGGTGACCCGCTTATCGTGCTCGACGAAGGACAGTTGAGCAGCGAGTACGAGTCGACCCGCAATCAGTTGATCGTAGCTCGCTACAAGGAAGCGCGTTTGCGTGCCGAGCGCGACGGCTTGCAGGCCATCCCACCCGTGGTTCTGACGGGCACGGATTCGGAGCGGGCGCAGGAAGCGCTGGCCGGTGAGCAGCAGGTGTTCAGTGCTCGACACGATTCGCGGCTGAGTGAGATTTCGGTGCAGCGCGAACGTATCAGTCAGTTGAAGCAGCAGATACTGGGTCTGCAAGATATGATCAGAACCAAGCAGAATCTGGAAAAATCCTATAGCGGCGAGATCGTCCAGCTCAAAGATCTGCTTTCTCAAGGCTTCGTCGACAATCAGCGTTTGCTGGAACAGCAGCGCCGCTTGGACATGCTCAAGACGGAAGTGGCCGACCACCAGTCCACTATTGTGAAAACCCGCCTGCAGATCAGCGAAACGGAAATGCAGATCGTGCAGTTGAACAAGAAATTCAGCTCGGACGTGGCCAATGAGCTATCGGGCGTGCAGGCGCAGGTGTTCGACCTGCAAGAGAAGGAGAGCGCATTGAGCGATCGCCTGTCTCGTGTAGTCATCCGGGCGCCAGAGAGTGGCATGGTACTCGACATGAAAGTGCACACGGTCGGCGGCGTTGTCAGTGCTGCCACTCCACTGCTGGATATCGTGCCAGCGTCTGCCGAGCTCATCGTCGAGGCACACGTTGCACCGAACGATATCGACCGCCTATCGCTGGGCAAGAAAGCCGACATCCGCTTCAGTGCGTTCAACAGCACCACCACGCCTGTGATTGAGGGCGAGGTGACGCGTATTTCGGCTGACGCCCTGAAAGACGAACGCTCGGGTGAGCCCTACTACCTGGTGCGAGTGAAGGTTTCCGACGATGGCATGAAGAAGCTCGGCGATCGCAAGTTGCAACCGGGGATGCCTGCTGAGGTGCTGATCAATGCCGGTGACCGCACCATGCTCGAGTATCTGCTCAAGCCCGCTCAGAACATGTTCGCCACGTCGATGATCGAGGAATGACTGTGTCGCGTTTGTTACCTGGTGTGATGTTGAGCATGTTGGCGTTGCAAGCCGTTGGCGCCGAACCGCTGGTTCCCAACGATGTTCCGCCCAAGCCACCAGTGTCGGCTTCGACCTACGCACTGGACCTGGCCGGGCTGTACCGCGAGGCGCGTCTTGAAGACCCGCGCGTGCTGGCAGCCTATGCCCGGGCGCGGTCCGCGTCCGAGCAGCAGCGCGAAGCTTTGGGCGGCCTGCTGCCGCAGTTGTCGGCGCAGAGCAATTTCAACCGGATTTTGCGCAAGGACGACGCGGCGCGTGAGATCTACGACAACAAGAGCTATTCCCTGAGCCTGACCCAATACCTCTACAACAAGACCGCTTGGGAAGGGTGGCAGAAGGCCAAGAGCGTTACGGCGCAGAAAGGCGCCCAGGCCGAAGATTCCCACGCCGAGGCCACGGTGGATCTGGCCAAGCGATACTTCATCGCGTTGGCCGCCGATGACGAACTGGAGCTGGTGCAGGCCGAGCGGCGGGCTACGCAGAAAAATCTTGATCGGATCAACATGCTCTACGAGCGGCAGATGGCCAAGATCACCGATCAGCTCGATCTGAAGGCACGCGTCGATGCCTTGGCGGCGCAGGAAGTGGATGCGCGCAACCAGGTGCAGGTCAGTCGTGAGGCGTTGTCCGAGATCGTCGGCCGGCGGATCGACGAACGTCTGAGCCGCGTACGCAACGATGTGGCCTTGCAGGCGCCGACTGTGCCGCTGGCCAATTTCGTGTCCCAAGCCATGGATGCCAACCCCTTGCTCAAGGCTTACCAGAGCGGCGCCGAGGCCGCCGATGCGGCGGTGCGCGAAGGCAAGGGCGGGCACTATCCGCAACTGAGTGTGAGCCTGAGTGCTCAGCAAAGTGACGTAGGGTACGACAATACCTTGACGCCTCGCAGCGACAGCTACGTGGCGACGCTTGGGGTGAGGGTACCGATCTACAGCGGCGGTTCCACCTCGGCGCGGGTTCGGGGTTTGTACGATGACCAGCTGGCTGCCGAGCAAGACCTTGAGGGTGTGCGTCGGCAGGTGGTGAAGGAAACGACCACTTCCTACCTGACCGCCCAGGCCAGTGTGGAAAAGATCCGCGCGAACAAGAACGCATTGTCTTCGGCGCAACAGTCGAGTGTGGCCGCGCAGAAGGCGTTTGCCTATGGCGTGGTGAATGCGGTGGATGTATTGACCAGTGTGCAGAACGAGTTCAAGGCGCGTAGGGATTTGCTGAGATCGCAGTACGACTTCATTACCAACCTGTTCATGTTGAATCGTTGGAGTGGCAAGTTGAACCAAGAGAGTGTCGACAGTGTCAACGTCTGGCTCAGCCCCGAGCCGGAACAAGGTTTGCCTGGCGGTGATGTTGCCAAGGTGAAAACCAAACCCTGATTGATGTTGGATCGTCGATGTAACAACTCTGTAGGAGCGGTCTGTGGCCGCGAACGGAACACCGCGATACATCAGTCAGTCCTTGGTGTTCTTTTCGCGGCCACGGACCGCTCCTACGGGATGCGAGCAGCGTGCGGTCTTCGGCTCGCGCCGGTGTTGGAGGCTGGGCTGAGCTGGCGGGTATATGTATACTCCGCGCTTTGTTAAGTCGAGCGCCGGTGCTTTGCGCGGCCGCAAGCGTTGTTCGGTTTCTCTTTCGCTGCCTTGTCGGCACTAAATGGAGTTGGTTAATTCGCATGAAAGCTATTGTCACTGGTATCACTGGTCAAGATGGCGCCTACCTGGCGGAACTGCTGCTGGAAAAGGGCTACACCGTATACGGCACTTACCGCCGTACCAGCTCCGTCAACTTCTGGCGTATCGAAGAGCTGGGTATCCAGAACAACCCTAACCTGCACCTGGTCGAGTACGACCTGACCGACCTTTCTGCCAGCATCCGGTTGCTGCAGACCACCGAAGCCACTGAGGTCTACAACCTCGCTGCGCAGAGCTTCGTTGGTGTTTCGTTCGAGCAGCCGCTGACCACCGCCGAAATCACCGGCCTGGGCGCTGTCAACCTGCTGGAAGCCATCCGCATCGTCAACCCGAAGGCGCGCTTCTACCAGGCTTCGACCTCCGAGATGTTCGGCAAGGTGCAGGCCATTCCTCAGATCGAGGAAACCCCGTTCTACCCGCGTAGCCCCTACGGTGTGGCCAAGCTGTATGCCCACTGGATGACCATCAACTACCGCGAGTCGTACGGCATCTTCGCCACCAGCGGCATCCTGTTCAACCACGAGTCGCCCCTGCGCGGCCGTGAGTTCGTGACCCGCAAGATCACCGACACCGTCGCCAAGATCAAGCTGGGCCTGCAGGAAACCCTGGAGCTGGGCAACATCGACGCCAAGCGCGATTGGGGTTTTGCCAAGGAGTACGTCGAAGGTATGTGGCGCATGCTGCAGGCCGACGAGCCGGACACTTTCGTGTTGGCCACCAACCGTACCGAAACCGTGCGTGACTTCGTCACCATGGCCTTCAAGGCCGTGGACATCGAGATCAAGTGGCAGGGCGAAGCTGAATCCGAGCAGGGCCTGTGTGCCAAGACTGGCAAGGTGCTGGTGTCGGTCAATCCGAAGTTCTACCGCCCAACCGAAGTTGACCTGCTGATCGGTAACCCGGCCAAGGCCAAGGCCGTATTGGGCTGGGAACCGAAGACCTCGCTGGAAGAGCTGTGCCGGATGATGGTCGAGGCTGACCTGCGCCGCAACGAGAAAGGGTTTTCGTTCTGATGGCTAATGTCGGCAAACGCGCATTGATCACTGGTATCCAGGGTTTCACCGGCCGCTACATGGCCGCCGAGTTGCAGGCCCATGGGTATGAAGTCATCGGTTTGGGCAGTCAGCCGTCGGAGGAACCAGGTTACTACCAGGCCGATCTGAACGATGCGCCCAGGCTCAGCGCGTTGCTGGCAGAGCTGCAGCCCGATTACGTGGTTCACCTCGCTGCACTGGCGTTCGTGGGCCATGGCGTGGCTGATGCGTTCTATCAGGTCAACCTGATCGGTACGCGCAACCTGCTCGAAGCGGTCGCCGCTTCGGGCAAGGCGCCTGAATGTGTATTGCTGGCCAGTAGCGCCAATGTGTATGGCAATGCATCCGAAGGCTTGCTGGACGAAGGCACGGCCCCCGCGCCGGCCAACGATTACGCCGTCAGCAAGCTGGCCATGGAATACATGGCCAGCTTGTGGCAAAACCGCTTGCCCATTGTCGTCACCCGGCCGTTCAACTACACCGGGGTGGGGCAGGCGGACAATTTTCTGTTGCCCAAGATCGTCTCGCACTTCCGCCGCAAGGCCGACGTGATCGAGTTGGGCAACCTCGACGTGTGGCGCGATTTCAGCGACGTACGCGCGCTGGTCGCGGCTTACCGTGGGCTGTTGGAAAACAAGCCCTTGGGGCAGACCGTCAATGTCAGCTCGGGTGTCACCCATTCGCTGCGTGAAGTGATCGAGTTGTGCGAAAGCATCACCGGCCATTCCATCCGTGTGGAAGTGAACCCCGCATTCGTGCGCGCCAATGAAGTGAAGACGCTGTGCGGTGACAATACCCGTCTGCGTTCGCTGGTGGGCGACTGGCAGACCCCGCCGTTACGCGACACCCTGCAATGGATGTTGGCTGCCCAATAAATGAAGGTCGTCCTTTCCGTCGAGCCTGTGCGCTTTCCGCTGACGGGCATTGGACGTTATACCTATGAGCTGGCGCGACGCCTGCAGAGCAGTCCGGAAATAACCGACCTGCAGTTCTTTGCCGGGCGCAGCTTCTTGCCGGTGCTGCCGAGTGCTGCGGACGCGTCCGGCAGCGGCTACAGCCTCAAGCGGGCAGTGCAGAAAAACTTTCTGGCCATCGAGGCCTATCGTCTGCTGATGCCATTGCTCAAGGCGCGTGCCCTGAAAGGGCATGGCGATTATCTGTATCACAGCCCCAATTATTACCTGCCGCCGTTCAAGGGGCCGCGCATTGCGACCTTTCACGACCTGTCGCCGTTTACCTGGTCCCAGTGTCACGCGCCGCAGCTGGCGCGCTACCTGCAGAAAGAGCTGCGGCTGACCTTGAAGCGTGCGGACCGCCTGATCACCGATTCCGAATTTACCCGGCGCGAACTGGCCGAGTATTTCGATTGGCCGCTCGAGCGGATCGACACTGTGCCGCTGGCCAGTTCGCCGGAGTTTCATCCGCGCAGCGCGGCGCAAACCGCTGAAGTGCTCGGGCGCTACGGGTTGAGCCACGAAGGCTACAGCCTGTTCGCCGGCACCATCGAGCCGCGCAAGAACATCGAGACGCTGCTCACCGCCTACGAAACGCTGCCGCTGGCCACGCGTCAACGCTGGCCGTTGATTCTGGCCGGCTACCGGGGCTGGCAGAACGAGGCGATCTTTGCGCGCATCGAGTCGGCGCAGCGCCAGGGCTGGGCGCGCTATCTGGGCTTCGTGCCGGCCGAGGACTTGCCGGTGCTGTTCGCGGGCGCGCGGCTGTTTGCCTTTCCGTCGTTGTACGAGGGGTTTGGCCTGCCGGTGCTGGAGTCGATGAGTTCGGGCGTGCCGGTGGTCTGTGCCAACAACTCGTCCCTGTTGGAAGTGGCGGGCGAGGCGGCGCTGATGTGCGAGGCGATGGATATCGAAACCCTGGCGCAGCACATGGCCAAGGCGCTGGAAGACGACCCATGGCGCGCCGAGGCTCGGCAACGTGGTCTGGCCCACGCCGACGGATTTTCCTGGGACCGTTGTGCGGCGCAGACGTTGATATCCTATCGCCGCACGTTGGAAAGCCGATGATCAAGGTGCTGCACTTCTTCAAGACGTACTTCCCCGATTCCATGGGCGGTATCGAGCAGGTCATCTTTCAGCTGGCAGAAGGATGTGCCGCGGGCGGTGTGCAATCCGAAGTGTTGTACCTCAGCGAGCGCGGCGCGGCGCGTGGCGAACGGGTAGGGCACCATGTGGCCCACCGTGCCAAGCTCGATTTGCACGTGGCCTCGACCGGGTTTTCCTGGTCGGCGCTGGGCGATTTCAAGGAGTTGGCCAGCCAGGCGGATCTGATTCACTACCACTTCCCCTGGCCGTTCATGGACCTGGTGCATTTTGCCAGCCGCACCGGCAAGCCGTCGGTGGTCAGTTATCACTCCGACATCATCAAGCAGAAGACCCTGCTCAAGTTGTATCAGCCGTTGATGAATCGCTTCCTCGGGTCCATGGACCGCATCGTCGTGTCTTCACCCGACTACGCGGCCAGCAGCCCGGTGCTGCAGCGCTTCACTGAAAAGTTGTCAGTCATCCCGTTCGGCCTCGATCCCGCTACATACCCCACGCCGTCTGCCGAGCGCTTGGCGCATTGGCAGGCGCGCTTTCCCGGCAAGTTCTTTCTTTTCGTCGGTGCGCTGCGCTACTACAAGGGTCTGAACTACCTGCTCGATGCTGCCAAGGCAACCGGCTTGCCGGTGGTGATTCTTGGGGGTGGCCATCTGGAAGCTGAGCTCAAGGCCTATGCCCAGCAGCTTGAAGTGAGCAACGTGCATTTTCTCGGCGGCTTGCCGGATGAAGACAAGGCGGCGCTGCTGACCCTGTGCCACGGCTTCGTGTTTCCGTCGCACCTGCGTTCCGAGTCGTTCGGCATTTCGCTGCTGGAAGGCGCCATGTATGGCAAACCGATGATTTCGTGCGACATCGGCAGCGGCATGAGCTACATCAACCTGGCCGGTGAAACCGGGCTGGTGATTCCCCCGCGCGATCCCCAAGCGCTGGCGGCGGCCATGCACACCCTGTGGAACGATGAAGCCCTGGCCAGTGCCATGGGCGCCGCCGCGGCGCGTCGCTTCCAGCAGGTGTTCACCGCGCAGGGGATGGCGGACAGTTATGTGCAGTTGTATCACGACGTATTGCAGCGTTAATCCATTCGACCAAGGTGCTCGCCCATGATCTCGAAAGCTGTTTTGGTAACTGGCGCGTCGGGTTTTGTCGGTGCCGCTGTCGCGGCTCGGCTGGTGCGGCTGGGCTGCCCGATCACCCGCGCCGCCGTGCGCCGCGCCTACACAAAACTGCCCTTTGGGGTGGAAGGCTGCGTGGTGCCCACGCTGGCCGCCGACACCGACTGGACCAGCGCGCTCGCCGGCATTGACAGTGTGGTGCACGCCGCTGCGCGTGTGCACGTGATGCGCGAGTCGCACGCCGATCCCTTGGCCGAATTTCGCCGGGTGAATGTCGAAGGCACGCTGAACCTTGCCCGCCAGGCCGCGCAGGCCGGAGTGCAGCGCTTTGTTTTCATAAGTTCGATCAAGGTCAATGGCGAGGCCACCGAGCCGGGCCAGCCGTTTCGTGCCGACGACGAGCCGGCTCCGCGCGATGCCTACGGCATTTCCAAGCTGGAAGCGGAAGTGGGCCTGCGAGCATTGGCAGCAAGCACTGGCATGGAGGTGGTGATCATTCGCCCGGTGCTGGTGTACGGGCCAGGCGTGCGCGCGAATTTCCAGACGCTGCTGCGGCTGGTGAGCAGTGGTGTGCCGCTGCCTTTCGGCAAGACCAGCAACCGTCGCAGCCTGGTGGCGCTGGACAATCTGGCGGATCTGGTGTGCACCTGCCTGGAACATCCGGCTGCGGCCAATCAGACCTTTCTGGTCAGTGATGGCGAGCCGGTGTCCACTGCGAACCTGGTGCGCGCCATGGCTGCGGCAATGGGCAAGCAACCACGGTTGATCGATGTGCCGTTGCCGTGGATGAGCCGCGTGGCCAATGCCTTGGGGCAGGGTGCAGTGACGCAACGGCTGTTTGATTCCCTGGAAGTCGACATCGACAAGAATCGCCAATTGCTGGGCTGGCAGCCGCCCACCTCCATGGCCGACGCGCTGGCCGCCACGGCACGGCCCTACGTGGCAGCGCGCCGTCGATGAGCTTGCTGGTATGGCTGCTGGTCGTGCTGGTGCTTGCCTATGGGCTAACCTTCGCTTTGCGTCGCTATGCGCTGGCGCGCAGCCTGATGGACGTGCCCAACGCGCGCAGTTCCCACACGGTGCCGACCCCGCGCGGCGGTGGCGTGGCGATCGTACTGGTGTTTCTGGCCGCCATCAGCGGGCTGGCGCTTTGGGGAATGCTCGAAGGCCGTGTCTGGCTGGCCCTGTTCGGCAGTGGGGCACTGGTGGCCGTGGTGGGTTTTCTCGATGACCACAATCACATCGCTGCACGTTGGCGCCTGCTCGGACATTTCGCAGCGGGCGGCTGGGCCCTGCTGTGCCTGGGTGGCATGCCCGGCGTGATCGGTGCGGTCGACGGGCTTGCCGCGTTTTGGTGGGTATTCGGCCTGTTGTACCTGGTGTGGATGCTCAACCTCTACAACTTCATGGACGGCATCGACGGTATCGCCAGTGTCGAGGCCATCTGCGTGTGCGCCGGGGCCTGTTTGATCTATGCGCTTGGCGGGCATGCACAGCTGATGTGGCTGCCGGCCTTGCTGGGGGCGGCAGTGTCGGGCTTTCTGGTGTGGAACTGGCCGCCGGCGAAGATCTTCATGGGCGATGCGGGCAGCGGTTTTCTCGGGCTGGTGCTGGCGGTGCTGTCGGTTCAGGCAGCGTGGATCGAGCCGGCTTACTTCTGGGGGTGGGTGATCCTTCTGGGTGTGTTCATCGTCGACGCCACGTTCACCCTGCTGCGACGTTTGCTGCGCGGTGACAAGGTGTATCAGGCTCATCGAAGCCACGCCTATCAGTACGCCTCGCGGGTCTATGGGCGGCATCTGCCGGTGACCGTAGCGACGGCATTGATCACTCTGGGCTGGCTGTTGCCGTGGGCCATTGCCGTGACGGTTTTCGGTCTGAGCCCCGTTCTAGGCACCTTTATTGCGTACATCCCTTTGTTGTGGCTGGCTTTTCGTTATCATGCGGGGGAATTGGAACGCGCATGAAATTGCGTTCGCGCACTGGTGCAATCGGCTGATCGCACTTAAGGTTACGTAGTTGCTACAACCGACCGTCACGGTCTGGGGCCATTCGGGTCGAATACTGATGGATAGAATACGTACACGCTTGCTGGGTTTGCCACGTCGCCAGAAGCGTATGTTGCAAGTGGTCGCGGACATCGTGCTGGTCTGGGTCGCGCTGTGGATGGCCTTTCTGGTGCGCCTGGGCATCGAGGACATGTACAACCCGATCCGCGAGCACGAATGGTTGTTCGTGGCCGCGCCGTTCGTGGCCATACCGCTGTTCATTCGTTTCGGCATGTATCGCGCGGTGATGCGCTACTTCGGCAACGATGCACTGGTGGCCATCGTCAAGGCGGTCAGCCTGTCGGCGCTGATCCTGGCGGTGGTGGTGTATTGGTACAGCAACCACCAGACGGTGGTGCCGCGCTCGATCATCTTCAATTATTGGTGGATCAGCCTGGTCATCATCGGCGGCCTGCGCCTGGCCATGCGCCAATACTTCATGGGCGACTGGTTCAACGCCGTGCACAACGTGCCGTTCGCCGGGCGTGACGACCGTCTGACCAAGGTGGCGGTGTACGGTGCCGGTGTTGCAGGCAACCAGCTGGTTGCCGCACTGCGCATGGGCCGGGTGATGCGTCCGGTGGCGTTCATCGACGACGACCCGAGCATATCCGACCGGGTGATTGCCGGCATTCAGGTGTTCAAGCCCAAGCATATCCAGCGCATGATCGATCTGACCGGCGCCGAGGAGCTGTTGCTGGCGTTGCCGTCGACGTCGCGCTCGCGGCGTCGCGAGATTCTCAGTTTCCTCGAAGGCTTTCCGCTGCACGTGCGCAGCGTGCCCAACTTCACCGCGCTGGCCAGTGGTGAGGTGAAGGTCGACGACATTCAGGAAGTCGACATTGCCGACTTGCTCGGGCGTGATTCGGTGCCTGCGCAGGATGACCTGTTGGAACACTGCATTGCTGGCAAGTCGGTGCTGGTGACCGGGGCAGGGGGGTCGATCGGCTCCGAGCTCTGCCGACAGATTCTTGGCCTTGAGCCTGCGCTGTTGATTCTGCTGGATCATGGCGAATTCAATCTGTACACCATCAGCGGCGAGCTGGAGCAGCGTGCTGCCCGTGAAGGGTTGCACGTGCAGATGCTGCCGACCTTGGGCACGGTGCGCGACCAGGCCAAGCTGCTCGAGGTGATGACCACATGGAAGGTGGATACGGTGTACCACGCGGCGGCCTACAAGCATGTGCCGATGGTGGAACACAACATTGCCGAGGGTGTACGCAACAACGTGCTGGGTACGCTGAACTGCGCCCAGGCGGCGTTGCAGGCGGGGGTGGCCAACTTCGTGTTGATCTCCACCGACAAGGCGGTGCGCCCCACCAATGTGATGGGCAGCACCAAACGCCTGGCGGAGATGACCCTGCAGGCGCTGAGCCGTGAAGTGGCGCCGGTGTTATTCGGCGACCCGGCCAACGTGGCGCGGGTGAACAAGACACGCTTCACCATGGTGCGCTTCGGCAATGTGCTGGGCTCGTCGGGGTCGGTGATTCCGTTGTTTCACAAGCAGATCAAGTCGGGCGGGCCGGTGACGGTGACCCATCCGAACATCACCCGCTATTTCATGACCATTCCCGAGGCCGCGCAGTTGGTCATCCAAGCGGGGTCGATGGGGCGCGGCGGTGAAGTGTTCGTGCTGGACATGGGCGAGCCGGTGAAGATCATCGACCTGGCGCAGAAGATGATTCACTTGTCGGGCTTGAGCATTCGGTCCGAGCAGAATCCCCAGGGGGATATCGGCATCGAGTTCACTGGGCTGCGGCCGGGTGAGAAGCTGTATGAGGAATTGCTGATCGGCAACAACGTGGTGGCTACCCGTCATCCGATGATCATGAGCGCCCATGAGGATCATTTGCCATGGGAAGCCCTCAAGGGCGAGCTGACCGGTTTGCTGCGGGCACTGGATGACACGGATTTCGACCGGGTCCGCGAAATATTGCAGAAAGCCGTGAGCGGCTACGCGCCCGAAGGCGAGATCGTCGATTGGCTGCACATCCAACAGCACCGCGGCACCCCCGACTGATCCGGCGTCTTGCAAACTCGCTCCCCCGTAGGAGCGGCCAGTGGCCGCGAAGACCGCCCCGCATTTCGCCTGACCCACCGCGCGGACCTTTTCGCGGCCAATGACCGCTCCTACGGAGGGTTCCCGATCCTGCCGACGCCCCCGCCCGCAGTCTCCCTGATCCACTGCGGTGCCCTTTTCGCGGCCAATGACCGCTCCTACGGAGGGTTGCCCGATCTGCCGACACCCCGTAGGAGCGGCCAGTGGCCGCGAAGACCGCCCCGCATTTCGCCTGACCCACCGCGCGGACCTTTTCGCGGCCGGTGACCGCTCCTACGGGAGGGGGCATGGATTGGTCGACAATCGGGTACGGATCGCCCATCATGCAGCGCTGCCGATATCAGGCCGTACATACCCGAATTAGTCGTTGCCCATAAAATGACCGACATACTTTCCGAACCTGCCGTTCGAGCCGACGTAGCGGATTTGCCCCTCGTTTCGATCGTGGCGCCGTGCTACAACGCTGAAAATTTCCTCGAAGAAGCGTTGGCCAGCATCTTCGCCCAGGACTATCCGAATTTCGAAGTGATCATCGTCGACGACGGTTCCAGTGACCGCAGCATCGAGATGCTCACCGCGCTGCAGGCGACCTACGACTTCCAGTTGCTGCGGCAAACCAACCAGGGTGTCAGCGCCGCGCTCAATTTCGGCCTGCAGCACGCTCGCGGCAAATACGTATCCACGCCGGATCTGGACGACATCATGCTCGCCCACTCTCTGCGCGTACGTGTCGATTACCTGGAGCAGAACCCTGAAGTCGGCGCGGTAGGTGCATTGATCACCTACATGGACACCCAGGGCAACGCCCTCAAGGACCAGACGCACACGCGCATCCGCCGCATGGATTTCGCCGACATCCTCGCCAATGCCCGGGTCTGCGGCGCGCCAGTGTCGTTGTACCGCATGGACGTGCTGCGCAAGGCCAAGTTCTACGACCCGGCCATCAAGGTCCAGGATTTCCAGATCACCCTGCGCATTGCCGAACAGGGCGTCGAGATCCATATGCTGCCGGTGATCGTGACCCGCTACCGGCGCCATCCGCACAACCTGTCGCGCCGCTACAAGACCCTGTTCGAAGCCGACATGCGTGCCATCGAGCCCTATCGCGGGCACCCCGGCTATGAGCGCGGCCGCGCCAAACTGGTCAACAAGGCGTTGAAATACGCGGTGGTGGAAGACAAGAAGGATGCGCTGCGACTGCTGCGCTCCATCCCGCTCAAGCTATGGGATCGCACCACGTTTCGCCGTCTCAAGCGTCTGGTGCTGCATTGGTAAGTAAGGAAGTGCGTCGATGAAGTGGTGGGACCGGTTGAAGAAAAGGAAGGTTCGCAAGCACCTCGGGCAGTTCGAGAAGCTGTTTCGCGGGCCCGAGCGAATCCGCATGCGCTACCCCCAGTATGCAATCGGGGTGGGCACCTACGGCATTCCCGACGTGCAGGAGTTCGGTGACGACACCACCTTGAAGGTCGGCAACTACACCTCGATCGCCGAGGGGGTGAAGATCCTGCTCGGGGGTGGCCATCGCACCGACTGGGTGTCGTGCTTTCCGTTTCCGTTGATCATCGACGAGGTCAAGGACGTGCCGGGCGCAGCGCCCACCAAAGGCGACGTAGTGATCGGCAGCGACTGCTGGCTGTGCGCCAATGTGTTGATTCTGTCCGGTGTGACGGTTGGCCATGGTGCAGTGGTTGCAGCCGGCGCGGTGGTGACCAAGGACATACCGCCCTATGCCGTGGTGGGCGGCAACCCGTGTCGGTTCATCAAATGGCGTTTCGAAGAACGCGTACGGGACGCCTTGCTGGCGTCGGCGTGGTGGGACTGGCCTGTTGCCGAAGTCAAAGCCGTGGCCCACCTGCTGTGCAGCGACGACCTCGAGGCGTTTCTGACCTATGCCCGCAATCGCCAGCCAACAGCCGTGGCTGGATGAAGTGGTTGGAAGTGTCATCCGCTTGCCAGCGTTGCAAGCAAGGCCTCACATCCATTGAGGTCATGCATTGTTACAATGCGAATGGCCCTGGCGATTGGCTCGGCCGCTCGTCGTACCTAGAGTGCCTACCTTCGCGTAGGCACGGCATCACTTTTTCAGAGCAGCGAATATGAACACGTCCACCTCCGACAATCGAAAGCAGCCCCTGGTGTCGGTGATCATCGCCTCGTACAACCATGCGCCGTATATCGAGGCCTCGATCGGCAGCGTGCTGGCGCAGACCTACGCCAACATCGAGTTGCTGGTGGTGGACGATGGCTCGACCGATGGCAGCGTCGAGCTGCTGCGCAAGCTCAGTGCCGAGCATGGTTTCGATCTGCGCGTGCAGGAGAACAAGGGGCTGTCGCGCACGCTGAACGAGTCGGTGGCACGCTGCCAGGGCAGCCTGGTGGTGCCGTTCGGGTCGGATGACGTGATGTTCGCCCATCGTATCGCCACTCAGGTGGCGTACATGGAAGGCAAGCCCGAGGTGGGTATCTGCTCGGCCAATACCGAGATCATCGATGCGGCCGGCAAGGTGATGTGCGAGCGTGAACAGCGCAAGCGCAACGAGCCGTTTCGCCGGCTGGATTTCGACGACATGTTCATGGACCGCAAGCCGGGGCCGACTGCCGCCACGCTGATGTTCCGTCGCGAGGCGCTGGAGAAGGTGGGTGGGTTCGATCCGGAGATTCGCCTTGAGGATGTCTATATCGAGTTGGCAGTGACCCGCGCGGGTTATTTCATCGATGTACTGGGTGAGCCTCTGGCGCAGTACCGCAAGCATGCGACCAACACCTACAAGAATGGCCGCTTCATGGTCGAGAACGTGCTCAAGACCTACGCCGTGTACCGCGAGCACCCGGCGTACGAGCAGGTGCGCTGGCGTTTTCTCAATTCGATGTTCCTGAAGTATGCGCGCAAGGACAAGGGCCTGAGCAGAGAGCTGCTGGGCATGATTCCGCTCAG
Source organism: Pseudomonas sp. CFBP 13710 (assembly GCF_014842235.1). Classification (NCBI taxonomy): domain Bacteria; kingdom Pseudomonadati; phylum Pseudomonadota; class Gammaproteobacteria; order Pseudomonadales; family Pseudomonadaceae; genus Pseudomonas; species Pseudomonas sp. CFBP 13710. The sequence goes on from NZ_JACYVJ010000001.1 coordinate 255,917, forward strand.
GGCCTGGAACAGGAAGACCCTGCGCGGCATGCTCCGTATGGTGTTCAGCTGAAATCCGCGTAGACGTTTTCGCGGCCGATGACCGCTCCTACGGGACGTCGGATTCTCGGTAGGAGCGGCCCGTGGCCGCGAAAGGCGCACCGCAGTGCTTCAGGCAATACGCGTAACCCTTTTCGCGGCCGATGACCGCTCCTACGGGGCGTCGGATTCTCCGTAGGAGCGGCCCGTGGCCGCGAAGGGCGCGCTGGGTTGCATCAGGCAATCAGCAATGTCATTCAAACGGCCTTGGCAGGCCGGCTGAGGCGATTGCCCCAGTGGCATAGCCATTGCGCATACACCAGCGCCATCGGAATCCAGATCAGGAACCAGTGCTCCTTGGGGCGGGACATGAAGGCGCTGCCTTCGGTCAGCCCCGACGCAAACCCGAACACCAGCCAGGTTGCGGCCAACACCACCTGCGGTTCGCGCCGATTCATCCAGCAGAAGCGCATGGCCAGACCATACAGCACCATCCACAGACTCAGCCCTGCAACGCCGCCGATGTACAGCACGCCCAGTTCGATATTGTGCGGGTCGGCCAAGGTGTACGGCAGGCCAGGGATGACGATGGTCATCTCCGAATCATATCCGCGCCCCAACCACGGGTTCTCGCCGATCTGACGCAGTGACTCCACCCAGATTTCCGGCCGGTACGACGCCCCGCGCGAGGTCAGCACATCGGGCATTACCACGTACAGCGCTGCGATCCCCAGCAGTGCAATGGCAATTGCCAGCACGCCGCGTTTCTTGTTTCCCGCCGCCATCAGCCACAGCAATGCCGCCGCCATGCCGATGATCGGCGTCCGCGAGCCCGTGGCGATCAAGGTTACGCCCAGTACCGCCAGGCACCCCAGCGCCAATGGGTTCCACGGATTGCGTCCGATGTACCAGGTGGCCAGCCAGACACTGGCAAAAGCGCCGAACACATGGGCGCTGAGCAGAGGGTTGTAGAGCGCGCCATACCCATCCAGACGGCTGCCCAGGGACGCGCCTTGCACGCCATAGAAATAGATCAACGACAAACCCGCCGCTGCCGTGGCGATCACTGCCGCTGCACGGGTGAGCTGCGCCAGCCGCGCGGGCATTTTCAGCGCGATCAGGCCAGCCGAGAGCAGCACCATGGCGATGTAGAGCGGCCGCTTGAACAGCGAGCCGAAGTCTTCGCCGTCTGCGGCCCAACTGACACTCAGCAGGATGTAGGCGCTGAAGGCCACGAAGGCAAGGAACATCGGGTTGCGCACCAGCGCCTTGAACGGACCCGGCTGCAATGCCAGGGCGAGCAGGGTGGGCACCGCCAGGAAGATGTAGAACAGCTTGTGATACAGAGAGCGATCCCATGCCCAGAACATGCCGGTCATGATGACCAACCAGCCGATGGGGAGCACATAGGCGTTCAGCACGTGCACCGTACGCTCGCGCACGGAAGTACTCTGGGATTGCATGAGAGGTTGTCTGTCCATAGGCCTTGGCAGTGAAGTGTTTGGGGGCGGGTGGATTGTACGTGGATGTGACTTTGCATCAACACAGAAGGTCCGAACGCCGAAAAATCCTACGGGCTGGTGCAGCGCACACACCTACTTACACATGCCCTCAATCCGTCAGGCGCCCGCGCAGGCCGGGGCAGGGCCAGTGCGACACGTCGTGCAACAGGGTGGCACTGGAACATCTGCGATGCGGGACTAGGGTTGGCAGGCGGCTCGGGAATGCCGCACTTCTCATTCAAGTCATGGAGCATAAGCGATGCGCAAGATCCTCCTTCCTGCACTGGCGCTGGCATTCTTCGCCAGCACCGCGGTGCCCATTCTAAGCTCGCCAGTTATGGCCGCGCCTGCCGCCTCGGTATCGGTTGCCCATCCGGGGCTGCCGGGCAGGGTCAACCTCAATACAGCCGACGCTGAAACCCTCAAGAAGGAACTCTCCGGGGTCGGCCTGACCAAGGCGACCGCCATCGTCAAGCACCGACAGACCTACGGGCCATTCGACTCGGTGGAAGAACTGCTGGAGGTTACGGGTATCGGCAAGGCCTTGCTGGATCGCAACCGCGACAAGCTGGTCGTCAATTGACGATCGGTCGCAGGCTCAGCTGGAGCTGACCAGACGCAGTTTGAACCGGTCGGGAATCACCGCCTCGACGATATCGGCAGCCCGCTGGGTGCCGCCCATCAGGTGGATGGCATCGGCCAGGTTCTCCAGGTCGGGCCATTGGTTCTCCAGCAGATGACGCATGTGTTCCGCCAACTCCCGGCTGCTGCAATGCCGGCTGGCGTGGACGCCGGAACCGCTGTAGGCCACCCGCGCCGCAACGCCTGGCTGGTCGGCGGCGATGGGCAAGGCCAGGATCGGCGTTTCTGCCACGACGGCTTCGAGCACGATGTCGAGGTCGCCGTCGGTCACCAGCACGTCGGCATACTGCAACAGCATGGGCTGATCGGCAAAATCCGTGACCCAGGTTGCGCCGTGCCGCAGCAGTTGATCGCTTTGCCGATGACTCAGCCCACCGCAATGCATGACCAGCAGTTGGGCATCGAGCAACTTGCAGGCCTGGGCAATGCGTTTGAACAGGCTCATGCGGTTGCCGTGGAGCCGGCCCAGGGTTGCGAAGACGAAAGGCCGAGCATTGTCCAACGTGTAGGGCAGGTGGTTGGTCTCATCGGACACCCGGCGCAGGGGGCCGACCTCATGGAACCATGGCGGCAGATTGGGCCGCGGAAAATCGAACTCCAGCACCGTTTGGCTGATTTGCGCGAGCGGCGACAGGCATTGATGCAGGCCCTCGCGGACGCTCAGCCCAAGTGCGACGGACTGACGGGCAATGGCTTTGCGCAACGGCTTCATGACCCAGTCATGCCGGCGCTCGGCGCGCGCATACCGCTCGATGGCGTCTTCGCCGCGCTCGTAGGGGTAGGGCAATACGGCCAACGGTACGGTTATGTCCTCGCGGTTGACCGGCAATGCGCAGGCGACGGACACGAACGGCAGGCCAAGCGACTCTGCCACCAGCCCGCCCGCTGCTTCCATCTGGTCGCACAGCACGGCATCGATGCGTTCTTCGCGCAGAGCGTTGGGCAACTCTTCACAGAGCATCTGCGTGACTTGCGCCATATCGGCATAGGTACGCCGCTGGCCAAGCAAGGTGTCGAAATTGGCTGCCAGTGCAAGGCTTTTTGCCAGGCTTCCGGCAGGAAAGCGTTCCTGGCCGACGCTGCGGAATTTGACCCTGCTGCAATGCAATAGATGACGTGCGTCGGGTTGGTGGAAGAATGTGACGCTGTGTCCGCGGTCGATCAGCTCCATTGCCAGGTTTTCAAGCGGTTGAAAGTGGCTCGGCAGGGGTGGAGCGATGATGGCAAAGCGGATCATTGTCGACTCCCGCGCGTTCAGGTGAACACAATGCGTCAGGTCCTCTCTCAACGGCAAGCGGGGCCTGCCGTACGCTGATGCAGCTAGCGTGAATTAGGGGAGGGTTCGAAGCTATGAGCGCAGGTCCTTGCCGCTCGTTCCGTGTTGTCACCGGAAATGTATCTGGAAACGGCGCTAACCGTCGGAAATATGCTGGGTAAACTTTAAGTAATAAAGAATTAAAGCATTACAAAACATCGGCTTGCAGACAATCTCAAATGTAGTTTGTGATTTATCGTCAAACGCTCGACGTTTTCCGTTTCGAACTGCCGTTTGGGAGAGTAAGCTTGCCGGCGGGCCACCCCCTGGGGGTGATAATCATTGGAAGCCGCGGGTTGAATTGCACCCGCTGTAGTGGCTTGGCGAGGCGGGTAAGGGATCGTCCTGCGCCGACGCCTGGGAAGTGGATGATGGCTGACAAGAGATTGCGGATTCTGATTGCCGACGAGTTGGACCAGCAGGCGGTGCAGATCGAACGAACGCTCAACAACCTGGGCTACTTCAGGGTGGTGCCGGTGGGTTCGCTCGACGAACTGCTGACCATGGTGCAAAGCGCTTACGAGCCTTTCGATCTGTTGATTGCCAACACTGACATGGCTGTGCGGTCGGGTGTCGATCTGCCGCGGTTCTGCAAGAACAGTGAGCACGTTCGCCATGCGTTGCTGTATGAGAGCCAGAAGCGGATCGAAACCGAACTGGCCGACCCTGGCGGTGAGCGGTTGAGCACCAGCGTCACGCAGCTGCCGGACCGCGACGCGCTGCAGACCTTCATGGCCATTGTCGAATCGCCCAAGGCGCCGCCGGAGCATCGCGTTCGCGTGATCGGCGATGGCATCCGCGTACGCAAGTCGCTCAGCTCACCGCCGCTGTAGGAGCGGTCGTCGGCCGCGAACCGGGCATTGCGGTGTATCAGCCAGTCTGCGGCGTTCCTTTCGCGGCCGATGACCGCTTCTACGGGATAGGCACCTCATAGCGCCTGCCATGCCTGACGGTTTTTGCTATCCTGCGCGCCTTTGACAGGCGCGAGGATACGCGCCGTCGGCCACCAGCGGATTGCCCATGCCTGCCGATAGCTCTGCCCAGCCATTGCTGCTCAACCGCAGCGACCACAAGACCCTCGGTCTGGCGGCCCTCGGTGGCGCGCTGGAAATCTACGATTTCATCATCTTCGTATTCTTCGCCCTGACCCTCAGCCAGCTGTTCTTCCCGCCGCAGATGCCCGAATGGCTGCGCCTGTTGCAGAGCTTCGGCATCTTCGTGACCGGCTATCTGGCCCGCCCGTTGGGCGGCATCCTGATGGCGCATTTCGCCGATCGTCTGGGGCGCAAGCGGGTGTTCAGCCTGAGCATCCTGATGATGGCGGTGCCCTGCCTGCTGATCGGCATGATGCCCACCTATGCGCAGATCGGTTACTTCGCGCCGCTGCTGCTGCTGGCCCTGCGCATTCTGCAGGGCGCTGCCGTCGGGGGCGAGGTGCCCAGCGCCTGGGTGTTCGTGGCCGAGCACGTGCCGCTGAGAAGACGCGGCTATGCCTTGGGGTTTCTCCAGGCGGGGCTGACCTTTGGCTATCTGCTCGGCGCATTGACTGCCACTGTGCTGGCGCGGGTGTACACCCCGCAGGAAATCCTCGATTGGGCGTGGCGTTTGCCCTTCCTGCTGGGCGGCGTATTCGGCGTGGTCGGTGTGTGGCTGCGCCGACTGCTCAGCGAAACACCGGTGTTTCTGGCCATGCGCGCGCGCAGTGAGCAGGTCAGCGAATTCTCCCTGCGTACCGTGCTGCGTGAACACCGCGCCTCGCTGATCCCTGCGGTATTGCTGACGTGTGTGCTGACTTCGGCGGTGGTGGTGCTGGTGGTGATCACGCCGACGGTGATGCAGCAGCGCTTTGGCCTGGATGCACGGCACACCTTTGCGCTGAGTAGCCTGGGTATCGTCTTCCTCAACGTTGGCTGCGTGTTGGCTGGCCTGCTGGTCGATCGCATCGGCGCCTGGCGTGCGCTGGTCCTTTATAGCGTGCTGCTGCCGCTGGGCATCACCGCGCTCTATGCCAGCCTGGTTGCCGGTGTCGGCAGTCTTGCCGTGGCCTATGCGCTGGCTGGTCTGGGGTGTGGAGTGGTGGGTGTGGTGCCGTCACTGATGGTCGGCCTGTTTCCCGCCAAGGTGCGTGTATCGGGCATTTCGTTTACCTACAACATCGCGTATGCGCTGTGGGCGAGTACCACGCCGCTGCTGCTGATCGCCTTGATGCCGTGGAGCCCGTGGGTCTGTGTGGGCTATTGCGTGGTGATGGGTGCGGTCGGTGTCGGCACCGCCTGGCTCTTCGGCAGACGCCGACCTCTTCAGGCCTACGCCTGACCTCAAACGAACCGGCCACCAGGCCGGTTTTTTTATGCCTCGATCCCAAGAATGCTGCGGTGCTGGTGTGGGGGCGGTCCGTGGCCGCGAAAGATTCACCGCGATTCAGCTGACACACCGCGGCGCTCTTTTCGCGGCCGATGACCGCTCCTACGGGGGATTTGTGCCTATAAAATCCCTATATATGGGATTGATAATTATATATTGAGATTATCGTTCAAATGGATTTATAGTCGGCCATCACACACCGCCACTCACTACCAAAAACAAACAAGGTGAAGCGATGCAGCCGCAACTCGTTGCACTCGATTGGGGTACCAGTTCCCTGCGAGCCTATCTGCTCGGCCCTGATGGCCACGTACTCGACCAGCGTTCGCTGGATCGGGGCATCATGCAGTTGTCCAACACCCCCCGTAGCATTTGCGGCGAACAGACCAGCGATGGTTTCGAGCTGACCTTCGATGAAGCCTGCGGCGACTGGCTCGATGCTTTTCCTGACGTTGCCGTGATCGCCTGCGGCATGGTCGGCAGCGCCCAGGGTTGGCACGAAGTGCCGTATTGCCACAGCCCGGCGCAGGCCGCCGATGTCGCAGCCGGCATGGCTCGCGTGCGTACCCTCAGGGGTATCTATGTGCATCTGGTGCCCGGCGTGCTGCAACGTTCGGCACTGCCCAACGTCATGCGCGGCGAGGAAACCCAGATCTTCGGCCTGCTGCAGTCGCTGCCTTCGGGCGAGCGCGACCAGACCTTGCTGATCGGCCTGCCTGGCAGCCATTCGAAGTGGGCGAGGGTGGTCGAGCAGCGCATCGAGCATTTCGACACCTTCATGACCGGCGAGCTGTTCGCCGCAGCCAGTGCCCACACCATTCTCGGTCGCACGCAGAAGCGCAGTGCGTCGTTCGACAGCGCGGCGTTCGAGCGCGGTGTAGCCGTGGCGATGTCGCGCGAGGGCAGCATCGGCGTGCTGTCGACCATGTTCAGCGCGCGCAGCCTTGGCCTCACCGGCCAATTGGCGAGCAGTGAACAAGCAGACTATCTGTCCGGCCTGATGATTGGCCACGAGCTGCGCGCCCTGGCCGAAATGCTGCGTCAGCGCAGCGGGCAGGAATCGCTGCCGGCTGTGGTCCTGATCGGCAGCAGTGCGTTGTGCCAGCGCTATCGGCAGGCATTGGCCTTGTGTGGCTTCAACAGCGTCAGCCTGGCCGAACAGGCCACCGAACGCGGTCTCTGGAGCCTGGCGATGGCCGCCGGGCTCGTCGCTCAACAGTTCCAAGAGGTTTGACATGCTCAAGCAAGCAATGGCCCAGAACGGGCTGATCGCCATTTTGCGCGGCCTGCGCCCCGAAGAGTCGGTGGCCATCGGCGAGGTGCTGTACAGCGCCGGGTTTCGCATCATCGAGGTGCCGCTCAACTCTCCGCAGCCTTTCGACAGCATTCGGCTGTTGCGCAACAGTTTGCCCGCCGATTGCCTGATCGGTGCCGGAACGGTGCTGTCGGCCGAGCAGGTACTTCAGGTCAAGGCAGCGGGAGGGCAACTGATCGTCATGCCGCACAGCGATCCTTCAGTGCTCAAGGCGGCCAAGGAGGCCGAGATGTTCCTGGCGCCGGGCGTGCTGACGCCGACCGAAGCGTTCGCCGCGCTGGCTGCCGGTGCCGACGTGTTGAAACTGTTCCCGGCCGAGTCGCTGACGCCGGCCGTGGTCAAGGCGCTATTGGCGGTGCTGCCCAAAGGCACGGCGCTGGTACCGGTGGGAGGCATCAGCCCGGACAACATGCAGCCGTTTCTCGACGCCGGCGTTGCCGGGTTTGGCCTGGGTTCGGGCCTGTTCAAGCCAGGCATGACGGTGCAGCAGGTGGCGGATAACGCGAAGGCGTACGTCCAGGCCTGGCAGTCGCTGAAAGGTTGACACGCTGTGCGCCCCTGTAGGAGCGGTCATCGGCCGCGAACAGGGCGCCGCGCAGTGACTGATCCACCGCGTCGCCCGGTTCGCGGCCACGGACCGCTCCTACGAAATCGATACGGGCGGGAACGGCAACATTTACAGACGCTCGAGCGTCCATCGAACAAGAGAGACAACAGATGAAAATCACCAAACTCACGACCTTCATCGTTCCACCGCGCTGGTGCTTCCTCAAAGTCGAGACCGACGAGGGTGTGGTCGGCTGGGGCGAGCCCGTGGTCGAAGGCCGCGCGCACACCGTGGCTGCCGCCGTTGACGAATTGTCCGACTACCTGATCGGCAAGGACCCACGCAATATCGAAGACATCTGGACCGTGCTGTACCGCGGCGGTTTCTACCGTGGCGGCGCCATCCACATGAGCGCCCTGGCCGGTATCGATCAAGCGCTGTGGGATATCAAGGGCAAGGCCCTGGGCGTTTCGGTCAGCGACCTGCTTGGCGGGCAGGTACGCGATCGGATTCGGGTGTACTCGTGGATCGGTGGCGACCGCCCGGCCGACACAGCGCGCGCGGCGAGCGAGGCGGTGGCCCGTGGTTTCACTGCGGTGAAGATGAACGGCACCGAGGAACTGCAGTTTCTCGACACGTTCGACAAGGTCGATCGCGCCCTGGCCAGCGTTGCGGCCGTGCGTGATGCGGTAGGGCCGAACGTGGGCATTGGCGTCGACTTCCATGGCCGGGTGCACAAGCCCATGGCCAAGGTGCTGATGAAGGAGCTGGACCAGTTCAAGCTGATGTTCATCGAAGAGCCGGTGTTGAGCGAGAATTACGAAGCGCTCAAGGAACTGGCGCCGTTGACCAGCACGCCGATCGCGCTCGGTGAGCGTTTGTACTCGCGTTGGGACTTCAAGCGGATTCTCAGTGAAGGCTATGTGGACATCATCCAGCCCGATGCCTCGCATGCCGGGGGCATTACCGAGACCCGCAAGATCGCCAACATGGCCGAGGCCTATGACGTAGCGCTGGCCTTGCATTGCCCGTTGGGGCCGATCGCGCTGGCGGCGTGCCTGCAGCTGGATGCGGTTTGCTACAACGCCTTCATCCAGGAGCAGAGCCTGGGCATTCACTACAACGAAAGCAACGATCTGCTCGACTATGTCACCCACCCCGAGGTGTTCGATTACGACAATGGGTTCGTGAAGATTCCGAACGGGCCGGGGCTGGGAATCGAGATCAACGAGGAGTACGTGCGGGAGCGCGCAGAGATCGGCCATCGCTGGCGCAACCCGATCTGGCGCCATGCCGACGGCAGCTTCGCGGAGTGGTGATTCACCGCTGATACCGCGGCGCGGCCTTCGCGGGTAGCAAGCTCGCCGCCCGCCCCGCTCCCACACGGGCGGCGAGATTTCTACTCGCGAAGGCGTCCGCCCTGTCGCCGCAGCACCCCTCTACAAATACAATAAGAGGCACCCCATGCATACCCAATCCACTACCGCCGCGCCGGCGCTGGCGACGCCCAGCCGCAAGCGCTTCTTCATCATGGTGCTGTTGTTCATCACTGTGGTGATCAACTACCTGGACCGCAGCAACCTGTCCATCGCCGCCCCGGCGCTGACCAGCGACCTGGGCATCGATCCCGTGCACGTCGGCCTGATTTTCTCGGCATTCGGCTGGACCTACGCCGCCATGCAGATCCCCGGCGGCTGGCTGGTCGACCGCGTTCCGCCACGCATCCTCTACAGCGTGGCCCTGGCGTTATGGTCCATTGCCACCGTCATGCTCGGCTTTGCCGGCAGTTTCATCGCTCTGTTCGTGCTGCGCATGGCCGTGGGCGCGCTGGAAGCGCCGGCGTACCCGATCAACAGCCGCGTGGTGACGACCTGGTTCCCCGAGCGCGAACGTGCCACCGCCATTGGCTTCTACACCTCGGGCCAGTTCGTCGGTCTGGCTTTCCTGACCCCGGTACTGGCCTGGCTGCAACACGAATTCGGCTGGCACATGGTGTTCGTCAGCACCGGTCTGGTGGGCATTGTCTGGGCAGTGATCTGGTACGCGGTGTATCGCGAGCCGCGCGATTTCAAAGGCGCCAACGCGGCCGAAATCCAGCTCATCAGCGACGGCGGCGGCTTGGTCGACATGCAGAAATCGGCGCGCCAGGCCAAGGCCGGTTTCAGCTGGACCGACCTCGGCATCGTGTTGAGCAAGCGCAAACTCTGGGGTATCTACCTGGGCCAGTATTGCCTCAACTCGACCTTGTGGTTCTTCCTGACCTGGTTCCCGACTTACCTAGTGAAATACCGCGGCATGGATTTCATCAAATCGGGCATGCTCGCCTCGTTGCCGTTCCTGGCCGCTTTTGTCGGCGTGCTGTGCTCGGGGTTCTTTTCCGACTGGCTGATCCGTCGCGGTGCCAGCATCGGCCTGGCGCGCAAGCTGCCGATCATCGGCGGCCTGCTGATCTCGACGTGCATCATCGGCGCCAACTACGTCGATTCGACCCCGCTGGTCATCGCTTGCCTGGCGCTGGCCTTTTTCGGCAACGGCCTGGCGTCGATCACCTGGTCGCTGGTTTCGACCCTGGCCCCTGCGCGGTTACTGGGGCTGACGGGCGGGGTGTTCAACTTCATCGGCAACCTGTCGGCGATCACCACACCGATCGCCATCGGCTTCCTGGCGACCGGCGACTCGTTCGCGCCCGCGATCACTTACATTGCGGTCACGGCGCTGGTCGGGGCGTTGTCCTACATTCTGCTGGTGGGCAAGGTCGAGCGGATCGAGCTTTGACCCGATTGCGAGCAGGCGAACATAATGCGCCTGCTTTTACCTGACGCGAAGGTTGACCATGCAGGACGACATGCCCCCCGCCGCACCGACCGGCACCCAGACCCTGCTCCGCGGGCTTGCAGTGATCCAGGCCGTGGCCGGCGGCGCCCGTGATCTGAAAGAGATCGCACGGCGCATCGGCACCACGCGCAGCACCACCCACCGGCTGGTCAGTTGCCTGGTGGACGAGCGCTACTTGCGGGTGCTGCCCCAGGCGGGCTATCTGCTCGGGCCGCGGCTGATCGAGCTGGGCTTCCAGGCGCGGGACGAAGTGCCACTGGTGATGTTGGCCAGCCCTTGGCTGGATGAACTGTCGGCGCGAACCGGCGATACCATTCACCTGGCGATTCGCGACGGCGACGAGGTGCTGTACCTGCACAAGACCCCAGGGCGCAATGGCCCGGAGATGCGTTCGCGGGTAGGTCATCGCATGCCGCTGGCGCGCACCGGCATCGGCAAGGCGCTGATGCTCGACGCCGAGGCGGCCGAATGGCAGAGGCTGTTCGAACGGGGTGAGGCCGTTGCGGCGGAATCCGCCCTGTGGCCCGACCACCCGCAACTCACCTGGCCCCAGTTCCAGGCCCGTATGCAAACCTATGTAACGGGTCGCTATGCGTTCGACCTGGAAGACAACGAACCGTCGATCCGCTGCGTGGCTGCACCCATCCGCGATGCCAGCGGACAAATCGTGGCCGCGATCAGTGTCGCCAGCACGCTGCCTTACATGCCTGTGGAGAAGATGGAATCCCTGGTTCCTGTGGTCCAGAAAGCCGCTCACGCCATCTCCGCAGAACTCGGCGCTAGGGTGTAACCCCAGACGCTGCAGCGCTCTTTTCGCGGCCACGGACCGCTCCTACGCAGGGTTTGAGGGCGCCGTAGGAGCGGTCAGCGGCCGCGAAGGGGGCGCCGCGGTGTGTCTGGGAGACCGCAGCGCCTTTTCGCGGCCACGGACCGCTCCTACGCAGGGTTCGAGGTCGCCGTAGGAGCGGTCATCGGCCGCGAAGGGGGCGCCGCGGTGTGTCTGGGAGACCGCAGCGCTGCGTTCGCGGCCACGGACCGCTCCTACGCAGGGTTCGAGGGCGCCGTAGGAGCGGTCATCGGCCGCGAAGGGGGGCGCTGCGGTGTGTCTGGGAGACCGCAGCGCCTTTTCGCGGCCACGGACCGCTCCTACGCAGGGTTCGAGGTCGCCATAGGAGCGGTCGTCGGCCGCGAAGGGGGTGCTGCGGTGTGTCTGGGAGACTGCAGCGTTCTTTTCGCGGCCACGGACCGCTCCTATGCAGGGTTCGAGGGCGCCGTAGGTGCGGTCATCGGCCGCGAAGGGGGCGCTGCGGTGTGTCTGGGAGACCGCAGCGCCTTTTCGCGGCCACGGACCGCTCTTACGCAGGGTTTGAGGGCGCCGTAGGAGCGGTCAGCGGCCGCGAAGGGGGCGCCGCGGTGTGTCTGGGAGACCGCAGCGCCTTTTCGCGGCCACGGACCGCTCCTACGCAGGGTTCGAGGTCGCCGTAGGAGCGGTCATCGGCCGCGAAGGGGGCGCCGCGGTGTGTCTGGGAGACCGCAGCGCTGCGTTCGCGGCCACGGACCGCTCCTACGCAGGGTTCGAGGGCGCCGTAGGAGCGGTCATCGGCCGCGAAGGGGGGCGCTGCGGTGTGTCTGGGAGACCGCAGCGCCTTTTCGCGGCCACGGACCGCTCCTACGGGCGTGGGGTTGAGCTGGATGCCTGGTAACCCTGCAGCCAAATAGCATCCCACAAAGGGTAATCGCCGACCCTTTTGACTAATCCTGCGCGCAGCGGGTTGGCGACAATGTATCTGGCACTGGCGAGTAAATCCTCCTCCTGACGCAGCGCTCGGTCGTGGAAGCCTGCCTGCCACAATTGGCCTGTTCTTGCGCACCGTTCATTGATTGCCTTGCTCGAGCGCGATTTGACCTGACGCATCAGGCTTTCCAGCGATGCGTCCTCAAGTTGCATCAGCCAGTGGAGGTGATCGGGCATGACAACCCAAGCCAGCGATTGTGCCTGGTTCCAGTGCTGGGCATTCATCATCTCCCTGACTACGCACCGTCCCAGTTCGAAATCCCGGAACAGGGGCGTTCTATGTTTCACAACGGCAGTCAAAAGATAGATGCCGCCACGCTGAGAAAAGCGGCCCGTGCGTAACCTGCAATTTTTGTAGAGTGGCATGAGAGCCTCCATCCATGGCGGAGGTTTGAATGTAGCGGGCAGTGACCAGGTGGGTGGGGCGGATTGATGTCTGTGTGTGTCCGCTACGGAGATCGAAATGACCGGTGATGAGTGTCAGGTTTGCACAGTGCCAGAAGCTTGAAGGAGCGGCGTGTAGCCGCGGATGAGATGCTGCGGGGGATCAGGGGTATTGCGTCGGTTTTTTCGCGGCCACGGACCGCTCCTACGCAGGGTTCGAGGGCGCCGTAGGTGCGGTCATCGGCCGCGAAGGGGCCTTGCGGTGTTTCTGATGTACGGGTGTGCGGGCTTCGCGGGCAGAGCCCGCTCCCACAAAAACAGCCCCTGCAAAAAAAAACCCTACAAAAACGGCGCCCACAAAAAAGGGCCCTTGGAAGGGCCCTTATCACCAGCAGACGGCTCAGTTCAGGCCGAGTTTTCCGCGCAGGGTGGAGAGGTCTTCGGCGAGGGTGTTGACCGGGCCGATCAGTGCCTTGCGGTCGTTTTCCTTGACCTTGTCGTAGGTTTGGAAGCCGCCATCGGCAGTGCGGTACTTGGCCAGGATCTTGTCGACGGTGGCGAAGTTCTTGTCTACCTTGGCTGCGAACGCCTTGTCCTGGCCTTCGATCTGTGGACGGAACAGGTCGACGATCTTCTTCGCGCCGTCGATGTTGCCCTGGAAATCATACAGGTCGGTATGGCTGTAACGGTCTTCCTCACCGGACACCTTGGTCGCGGCCACCTCTTCGAGCAGTGCGGCGGCACCGCCGACCACTTTCTCCGGCGGGAAGGTCAGCTCGGCGATACGGTTCTGCAAGTCCTTCACATCCTTGAGCAGACCGTCGGCCAATGCATCCAGGCCCTTGGTGGTATTTTCCGAGTACAGGCTGTATTCCAGGCGGTGAAAACCGGTGAAATCTTCCGCCTTCACACCGGCTTCATGGTCATCGACACGCGAATCGATCGACGCATCCAGATCGCTGAACAGCTCGGCGATCGGCTCGATGGCCTCGTAATGCACGCGGGTCGGCGCGTACAGCTTCTTGGCGGTGGCCAGGTCGCCTTTCTTGATCGCGTCGGTGAACCTGGCGGTTTCCACGGCCAGTTGATCGACCTTCTCGGTCACGTAGATCTTGTAGTCCGAAACCGGCCCTACCAGGTCCAACGGCGACTGGGTCGCGGCAAAGGCCGACAGCGGAGCGTTGAACAGGCCAAGGGTCAGCAGCAGAGCGAGTGGCGTCTTTGTCATGAGTGGTTCCCCGGTTGTATCAAGTGGTCATGCAGTGGTGGTGAGGTTCTTGCTCGCAGCGAGCAGGCTGCGGCCGATGAAATCCTGGGCGCTGGTCACCCCTGGCAGGGTGAAGAAATAACCGCCGCCCACGGGCTTGAGGTATTCCTCCAGCGGTTCGCCGTTGAGGCGGGTCTGCACGGTGATAAAACCTTTTTCCAGATCCGCCTGGTAGCAGATGAACAGCAAGCCCATGTCCAGCTGGCCGTTCTTGTTCACCCCGTTCGAATAATTGAAGGGTCGACGCAGGATGAGGTTCTGCTGCGACTCCGGGGTGCGCGGATTGGCCAGGCGAATGTGCGCGTCCAGCTTGGTCAGCTTGCCTTCGGGATCTTTGCCGTAGTCCGGCACGTCACTTTCGAGCCGGCCGTCCATGGGCGCACCGGTGGTTTTCACCCGGCCAAAGATATTCTCCTGCTCTTGCAGCGGCGTGCGGTCCCAGCGTTCGACGAAGTTGCGGATGATGCGCACCGCCTGATAACTGCCATGCTCGGCCCAGGCTGGCTCGTCGCTGCCAGGCTGTACCCATACCAGCGCATCCATCAGCCGCGTGTCGTTGGAGTCCGGGTTGGCCGAGCCGTCACGAAAGCCGAGGAAGTTGCGCGCGCTCTGTTCAGGTTCGCCAGGTTTGGCGGGCGCCTGCGGCGGCACCGTACCTTCCTGTTTCCAGCGCACGAAAAGCAGGTCGGGCAGGTTCTTGACGATGTCGCGCAGGGCATGGATGTTGCTGTCCGGGGTATTGGCACAGAACTGCAGGGTCAGGTCACCGTGGCATTGATCCGCCTCCAACGCATCGTTGGGGAAACCGACCATCCGCGACAGGCGTTTGGGCTTGGCATCGGCGAGGCCGAAGCGCTCGTCGAACAGTGACTCGCCCACCGACACGGTGATGGTCAGGTTGTCTGGCACCACCACCGGGCCAAGGATGCCCGAATCCACCGGCGGCAGCTTGGGGTCGACCTGCGCCACGGGGCCGCCAGTCATCAGGAAGCGGATGCGCTCGTCCAGGGTGCGGAACAGGCGCTCCAGGTCTTCGCGATCACTGGCCAGTACATCGAATGCCACCAGCATGCCTGCGGCTGGCCGCGGTGTGACGATCCCGGTCTGGTGCACGCCCTGGTAGTCATGGCGGTCCTGGGTCTTTTCGCTTTTTGGCGCTTCGGTGACCTTGGCGGCGGGTGCGGCCATCGCCGGGCAGCTCAGGCCGGCACCGGCCAGTGCCGCACCGGCGGCGCCCAGGCCCAGCAGCACGCGACGGCGCTGGGCGTCGATGGTCGGATTCGGATTGTCGGCGTTGCTCATGATCGTTTATCTCGTCGCTGTTTCATTCACTTCAACCTCTGTCGCACCGCAGGTGCCGCCGACGCGGCTCGCGCCGCTGCTACAGAGATCGCACTGCCACTGCGGCTTGTCGTAATCCCTTGTAGCAGCGGTGCAAGCCGCGTCCGGGCTCAGCGCGGTCAGCCAGTTACACCGCCGGTGCCGCCGACGCGGCTCGCGCCGCTGCTACAGAGATCGCACTGCCACTGCGGCTTGTCGTATCCCCGCGTCCGGGCTCAATGCGGTCAGCCAGTTACACCGCAGGTACCGCCGACGCTGCTACAGGGTGGAGAGGCCCAGCGCAGGGTCGATGCCGTCGAGGGCATCGGCCAAGGCCTTGGCCTGGGCAGCGATCTGCTGGCGTTGCTCGGTGCTGACCGTCTCGTGGCTCTGATAGCCGTCGCCGCTGCGCAGGCTCGCCAACTGCATGGCCAACTCATCCGCCGCCTCGTCGATCCGCGGCAGCAACTCGGACGCGGACTTCGTCAACAGTGGACGCAGCAGGTCGATCACCTTGCGCGCACCCTCCAGATTGGCCGCGAAGCCATTCAGGTCGGTGTGGCTGTAGCGCTCTTCTTCACCCTGGCTACGAAGGTCCGCCAACCCGTGCAGGTTGCGCGCAACGATGCTCACCAGTTGTTCGGGAGGCAATGGCTGCGCCAGCAGCTGGCGCCTCAATTCAGTGACATCGCTGGCCAGTTTCTGCGCCACCGGCACCAGGCCCTCCACGCTGTTCTGCTGGAACAAGCCGTACTCCAAGCGGTGGAAGCCACCGAAAGCCGTATCCTGTTCGCGCTTCTCGTAGTAGTCGGCGCGGGCATTGATGGCATTGTCCAGTTCGGCCAGGCGTTGCGCGGCGGGCGCGATACGTTGATAGGCGGCTCGTGCCGGGGCGTACAAGCTGCGAGCCTGCGCCAGATCACCGGCGACAATGGCCTGGTTCAAGGCGTCCACGGCGCGAATCAGGGCGCTGCCCTGGGTTGCCAGGTACACCCGGTACTCCGACAGAGGGCCGACGAAGGCCACCATCGACGGCCGCGCCTTGGCTGCAGCATCGGACTCGGCCGTGGGCGTGACCTTCAAGGTGCCGCGCGGATTGCTGAGCAGGCCGCAGGTGATCTGATAGTCCCCCGGCTGCAGGTTGGCGTTGATCACCTGACTCAGGCCGGGTGCGATGTTCTCGCGCTCTTCGACCACCAGCACGCCATCGAGGATTTCCCATTCCACCGCCCGCTCGGAGCGGTTGACGATGCGAAAGCTGTTGCGCCCCGCGGCCACGGTGAGCGCGGCCGGCTCGCAGTTGTGCGGATGGATGTTCACCACGATCTCGTTCTGGGCGCTGGCCTGACGTTTGCTCGAAGCGACTTGCGACGCGTAGTAGAACAGGCCGCCGGCGGCGATCATCACGACCACCGACGCGGCGAGCGCCACACGCATCAGGCGCGGCGGGGCGCCATTGACTGGGTTGGACATGGAAGCCTTACTGATGAGTGGCGGGGGAGGAGTTGACCTGCGCCGGCGCGGCATGGGGCATGAAGAACGCCACCAGGGCCACCACCAGATAGATCAGGTATGCACCCAGGGTGCTGATCGTCGGTGCGTCCTGATAGCCGAACATGCCGGCCAGTACCGATCCGATCGGACCGTCCATGGGCAGTGTGGCGCTGATGTCGAAGACCACGCTCTGCAAGCTGTTCCAGACCCCTGCTTCATGCAGGGCCATGACCGAGTTGGCGAGAATGCCCGCCGCGACCACCAGAATGAACAAGCCGGTCCAGCGAAAGAACAGCGACAGGTTCAGGCGCATGCTGCCCGAATAGATGGCAAAGCCGATGGCCACCGCCAGCAGCAGGCCGAGCAGGGCGCCGATGGGCGCACCGGGACCTTCGCTCTGCTGGAACACGGCGAGAAGGAAAAATACGGTTTCCAGGCCTTCGCGGGCGACTGCGAAGAACACCATGGCGATCAGCGCCGCGACCTGGTGGCGAGAGCCAGTCAGGGCTTGGTCCAGGGCTGCCTGCAGCGAGTGCTTCACCGAGCGGGCGACCTTGCGCATCCAGAACACCATGGAAGTGAGGATGACCACGGCCACCAGGCCGATGAGCGCTTCGAACAATTCCTGTTGCTTCTGCGGGAATTCCGCGCTCATCAACTCAAGGCCGCCGCCCACCAGCAGGGCCAGGGCCGCTGCCAGGAAGACGCCGATCCAGACCGCTGGCATCCATTGACCACGACCAGTCTGTTTCAGGTAGCTGGCGATGATGCCAACGATGAGCGCGGCTTCAATCCCTTCGCGCAGCATGATCAAGAATGGAACCAGCACTTCGCACCGTTCAACGAGTAATTAGGATGCTAACTTGTAACATAATGATACTCATTATTAAACAGGGTGCTTGATGTTTGCGCCGAATGGAAGCTGAACAAATCTTCAGGAAGAGGGCGGCGTAAAGACCTCCTGCCCCAGGCGGAAAACCAGCAGCGTGACTGAATCGGCATTGGCCAGAATCAGCTTCGAACGCACCTCAGGGTCAGTCCGGAAGGCCACGCGGGCATCGGCAAGGTGGGTCTTGCCTGTCAATTGCAGGACCGTTTTGCGCTGACGGCCGTCGCTGGGACGAAAATCGCGTCGACCACTGGAACCCGGGCGAGTGAACAGTTTTGCAACCGGCGTACTCAAGGACAACCCTTCCTGGCGAATCTTGAGCAAGCTGCGCGCATACACCTGCGCCTGCCCATACATGCCGCCCAGGTCATCATAATGCTGGTGCAGCGGCAGAAAGGTGTCGAGGTAGGCCAGGTCCACGGTCTTGAGCACCTGATGGCTGAGCTCATGCAGCAGCGATGCGGCCTGATGGTGCGCATACAACTGCGCCTGGGTGCGTTCATGACTGGAATACATCATGGTCTCGATCGGCAGATCGAAGAATTTTTCCGTCAGGAATATGCGTTGCTGCGGATCGCCCTCCCAGACAAAGGCGTGGTTGCCCTCGTGGCCCTCCTCATTGAGCCCGTCCCAATAGCGGGGCGAGGAGTGTGGGTCCAGTGCATCGCTGGTCAGTGCGTCGAGCAACTGCACACAGCTGCTGCGCAGACGTTGCAGCATGGCCGGCGTGACGTCCACTTCGAACACGTCGGTCAGAATCTCCAGGGTCTGTGCCGGCAGCGGTACGTGGGGGGATTTCTGGTTGAGATTTTGCAGCGCATTGCGCAGGCAATCGACCGCATGGGCATGGGCGCGCACGATCATCTGGTGATGACGAGGGTAGCGCTGGCGGATCTGATCGGTACCTTCGGCCAAGGTGATGAATACGTCGGGAATGTTGATGTCGGTGATCCAGGTGTCGTAGTTGTCCATCAACGAATACCCGGCCCCCATCCGCGCGATCTCGAGATCGGCGTGCCACTTCTGCTGGCCATCCAGGGTGATGGTTGGCCCTTCACGTCCTTTGCTGACGATGTACCAACCTTGCTCGGCGCGCTTGACCTCCATCACCCGGCCATCGACCACGGCATAGCGGTGCGCGAGGTCGGCGGTTTCATACATGTTGAGCAGGGCGTCGTAGTTGAGTCTGTTCAATGCCACATCGTTGGCTTCCAATGCGGCCAGTGCCGCACTCAGGCCGCCGAAGCGCCGGCCTGCCACCAGCGCCCTGGGTGCGTGTTCGGCATTTTCGGCGGCCTGGATCTCGCGCTTGAAATGCTCGGCGCCACGGCGCGCGCCGACCACCGAAGCCAGGGCGGCAATGAAGTCGGCCAGGGCCTCGCCCCAGCGCCTGCGTCCCATCGCCTTGACCGAATCGTTGAGCAGCTGTTGCGACTGATAAAGCGCCACCAGGGACCCGACGACGCTGGGTAGAATCATCGCACCTTGCTCGATGCCCAGTTTCACGATGTGACAGAAAGCATTCCAGCTCGCTTCTCCCGAGGACATGGTCTGCTGGCGTGCCAGCAGTTGGATGAGCTGGAGATTGTCTTCGAACAGATAGTACAGAGCGTTGCCCTGTTCTGGTTGATCGAGCAGGACGATGGCTGGCGGTTTGCCCAGTCTCTGACCGTCGTTGACTTCGGTGGTCCAGGGGATATGGGGCTCGGTGAATCCCGAGTGCTCATAGCGTGAATGAACGTCTTCAGGCAGTCGGCTCAGGATCTGTGCCTGAAGCGCGGTGTTGGTCTTGATCTGCTCCAGCAGCTGTACGCGCGATGCGTACTCGCGAATGGTCTCCGACTCGCCATAGCAGGTGTAGAGCACGACCGGACCACGGTCGGGTTGCACCGGCGCGATCAGGTACATGCCGCAGGCAATATCGGCTTTCATGCCCACGTCCGGGATCAAGCCCAGCGGCCCGAGGGTGATCCGCTGACCGTTCAAGGGCTCGCGAGCCACACCGTCTGGCATCTCTACCACCTGAGCGATCATGTCGGTGGCCGCCGCACTGATCTTGCCCTGCATCTCTCGTTCGAGCGCGTTGCGCACCATCTGCGCCGGCAATGCCTTGACGAACAGCAAACGGCGCAAGGGGTAGTCTCCAGACTGCCTGGACAGCTTGGCGGCCAGCAGCTTGCGGTACTCGCCACCCACATCCGCATCCTTGACCACCTCGCGCACCTGGTGCGTGGTCGGTACATCCATGATCAACGAGGGCGGGTCGAGGCTGATGTGCATCTCGCTCGACACCGACCCGGAGAATTGGCTGATCGCCCATTCGGTCAGGGTTTTCGTCCGGCTGACGAGCGTACCGGTACCGAGCATGCCGCCAATGCTGACTCCGCCGCCGCTGGTGTCGGTCAGCTTGATCACGACCCGATCAGGATCACTGGGGCCTCCTGGCCAGACCTTGGCCATGGAGGCGCGCAGACGGTCTCGCGAGAAATCGTCGATGAAGGGGATTTGCGCCAGATAATTGCTTTTCCTGTTGGCGGTTGCCAGGCAGCGTCCGAGAATGTCGGCGTAGCGGGCGAGTTGGCTGGCGCTAGCGCGCTGGATCCAGGGGGGTAGCAGCTCGGCAAGCTGCACGTTCGCCGCATCGACGGCCAGACGGTCCAGGCCAACGGTGAGCATGTTGTCGGCGCGGCTGTAGTCTGCATTGCGCTGGAACAGCGTGGCGGAAAACCCGCATTGGACGGCCAGCGCCATGTTGACGCCCAGACCGGTCAGCTGACGATGGCTTTCCAGCGCATCGAGCTCGGTAATGAAATCGCCGGTCAGCGCACGGGTTTCCACGTGAATGCCGGAGACGGGAGCGGCCTGGAA
The DNA here is from genome assembly GCF_014842235.1 of Pseudomonas sp. CFBP 13710. Lineage (NCBI taxonomy): Bacteria > Pseudomonadati > Pseudomonadota > Gammaproteobacteria > Pseudomonadales > Pseudomonadaceae > Pseudomonas > Pseudomonas sp. CFBP 13710. Next base: position 276,472 of record NZ_JACYVJ010000001.1, read on the forward strand.
GTGTTCCAGGACTGTCGCGATCAAGGCCGGATCCAGGCCGTTGAGCCAGCGGGTACGGGCGTGCGGATGACGGGCCGAAGCCGCCACGGTTTTCTTCAGTTGCTGCAGCGAGTCGAAGGCGAACAGCCCGTGGTCGCCGGACCACATCAATACCGGGCTTGCAGGCTTTGAATGGCAGTGCAGCACGAACATGTCGGCCAGCGGGATGGTGTTCGTTTCTGAAGGCACCCGCAAATAGATGGCATGCACGTCGGTGTCGGCAGCATTGCGCAAACGGGCCGTGGGATAGTCGAGTGCAGTGGCGAGCAGTTGCAGCAGTGTCTCGTCGATGCTGCCCTCACGCCGGGCGACGGCCAGGCTGGTGCGCAGGCCGAGTTCACGCAATGCCCGCCGTTGACCTGGCAGGTCATAGGCACCCAGGCAGGGTGGTTGCGGTGCGGACATCTGCCGGCGCACCAGGCCGCGGTAGGTTTTCGTCAGTGCCGGACTGCAGGCCAGCACGAGTTGTTCTATATGTTCGACGTCTGGCCAGTTGAGCTCGATGCCTGCCAGGTTCAACACTCGATCCGCCGAGGTCAGTGGCGCGATGATGGCGCCGCTGGTCCGCTCCAGAAAGTAGTCGACCAGCCCGATAGCCGCCAACTCCGGTGCTCCATCAATGTGGAGACGCAACTCGTCGGCCGGTAGCGGTGACTGCATCGCCAGCAGGCCGGGTGCGAACAACAGGCGCACACCGTCTTTGACCGGGGAGACGCAGTGCATGGTCGATCGCTGCCAGCTGCGCAGGGTCTCGATCTGCAGCAGCCAGTTGCTCTTGGCCTGATTCGTGGAAGGCTCGACTGCCTGCAGGGCCAAGGCGGTGATCGGTCGCTCGCCGCTGAGCCAGTGCAGCCGAGGGTGTGCCAGCTTGCGCAAATCCAACGCTTCGGCCACCGCCAGCAGCGGAGAAGGGCGCAGGGCTGACGTGTTGCCGAACACCTCCTGCACCCGGCGCCGTTGCAAGTCGATCAAGCCGTCGGCCAGGGTCTGGAACGCTTGCCCGGTCAGCGCCAGGCGCTGGGGTACAGGCCGAATCATCGCGTTGAACAATGCTCGATCGCCTTTGATCAGCCGCAGGCTGTCGCTCGCCCCGGCGACCAGCCCTTGCAGGTAGTCACCCAGCGCCTGCAGGTCGGCACAATGCAACAGACCCTGGTCCGTGCTGAAGATGTAGTAGCCGAGGCTGGCCTGGTCGGCGTCGCTGATGATCAGCGTGCCTGGCCAGGCCACGGGCTCGTCGTTCAGCGCCTGGTCGGCGTTGAACCGAAGGGTTTCCAGGCGCAAACCTGCAGGCGCTGGCGATGTCACCACCGATTTCAGCAGCTCCAGTTGCGCGTTGCTCGCATGCAGATGGCTTTGCGCCTCGAGCACTGCACTCAGGTAGGCAGTCTGCAGGCTCCGACCCAGGCCATCGCGCAGGCTGCCGCGCTCGTTGTCGGGGTTGGCGCGCCAGAAGTCGGCCAGCGCAGCGCTGTAGTTTTTCGCCAATCGTGAGTTGGTGGCCATCAGCGTACTGCGGTAGCAGAGCGCATCGGCGTCACTCAACGTCTGTCCATAGACGCCGAGGAAACGATGTTCGCAGTCGGGTTGCGATGAGTCGGCGAGCAGGTCCAGAGCGGTATCGAGCAAGCGCTGCACGTTGACCACTGCCTGAGTCTGGCGGTCGACACGATGCACTTTGTGGCTGCGCGGGATGATCGGGTCGCTGGCAGGCATCGCAGTGCGCAGCGCTGCGGTGAGGTCTCGGTCGAGGATATCGCCAAGCAGCGGCAACTGATGCCAGGTACGGTCGATGGCTTTCAGGCGCCGCGCTTGCGCCAGAATGATCGCTTTCATCCAGCGCTTGAACGGTGATTGGGTCACCGACACCCATTTCGGCTCGCGCGTGCTGGTCAGCCGAGCACCGGCTTCGCCCTGCAACCGCGCCAACAGGGCATCGCGCAGGGCGGCGCTGCTGGTGAACGGCAGGATGCCTGTGAGTGGCGAGTAATAGTAGGCCGCCGCAAGGTCCGGATCGGTGCGCGTGATGCGCAGTCCGCAGAACACGCCGGGATCGGCATTGCCCAGCAGGCAGACCTGCATGTCCGGCGCAATGGTGGGGCGATCTGGCAGGCCCCGCAGCCAGTCGTATTCGATGACACTCAGTTGTTCGCTTTCAAATGCCTGGGTGAGGTGGCGGGACATGCACTGGGCAAGTTGACGCGAGTGAAACCAGGGGAGGGTATTGGCCATGATGCGCTCCATCGAAGGAACAGGCGGCAGGTGCCGGCCTGAGAGCGATCAAGGCTAGGGCGATGCAGGCGTACCATGGCTGTACATATGTGGCGAGGGGAGCCAAATGGATGAGGCTTGAGACGCACCTGCCCCGAGGCGTGGTCGGGGCAGGTGGGGTGGTGCGGTGAAGCGCAGGTCTGGACCGGGAACAATCAGACCGGGAACAGTTCGCTCAGCTTCATGGCCAGCATCATGTCGCCTTCGGCGCGCAGCTTGCCGCCCATGAACGCCTGCATGCCATCGGTTTCGCCGCTGACGATACCCTTGAGGGTTTCGCTGTCCATGACCAGGGTCACGTTGGCGTCCGGGTTTTCGCCTTCCTGCAGCTCGCAGGTACCGTCTTTCACCAGCAGGGCGTACTGCTTGTCTTCGTCGGTGATGTTGAATCCGAATACCAGGTCCAGGCCTTTGGCGGCCTCTGGATTGAACTTGGCTTTCATGGCGTGTACGGCGTCGGCTACGGAGGTCATGGTGCGGTCCTTTTGTTGGAGGTGTGCAATGATCGCGAGGGCCTGGGCGGCCTGGCTCGATAGGGCAGTGAAAGTCCTGCGAGGTTAGGGGGGGTATCGGCGCCTGTCAACGGATAATCATACGTGCGTTTGAATGGCTCGTTTGATGCCAAGCGTTTCCCGGCTGGCCCAAGGCTTTGCCCCCCGGTATGCTGGGCTCATTCCATCGTCCCCCTGGCTTGGCGGGCGTCATGCATGTAAGGAGTCACCGTGGAGTTTTTCGCCGATTACGCCGGGTTTCTGATCCGCACCGTCACCTTGGTCGTTGCCATTCTGGTGGTATTGGCCGCCATCGCGTCGCTGCGCGCCAAGGGCCGGCGCAAACCGGCCGGCCAGTTGCAGGTCAGCAAGCTCAATGACTTCTACAAGGGCCTGCGCGAACGGCTCGAGGCCGGTCTGTTCGACAAGGACAAGCTCAAGGCCTTGCGCAAGGAACAGGCGAAGAACGAGAAGAAAGCCAAGAAGAAAAAGCCCGACAGCAAGCACCGGGTCTTCGTCCTGGACTTCGATGGCGACATCAAGGCTTCCGCCACCGAAAACCTGCGTCATGAAATCACCGCACTGCTGACCCTGGCCACCCCCAACGACGAGGTCGTGCTGCGCCTGGAAAGCGGCGGCGGCATGGTCCACAGCTACGGCCTGGCGTCCTCGCAACTGGCGCGCATCCGCCAGGCCGGTGTGCCGCTGACCGTGTGCATCGACAAGGTTGCCGCCAGTGGCGGCTACATGATGGCCTGCATTGGCGAGAAGATCATCAGCGCGCCGTTCGCCATCCTCGGGTCCATCGGCGTGGTCGCGCAGTTGCCCAACGTCAACAAGCTGTTGAAGAAGCACGACATCGATTTCGAGGTGCTCACCGCCGGCGAGTACAAGCGCACCTTGACCGTGTTCGGCGAGAACACCGAGAAGGGCCGGGAGAAATTCCAGGAAGACCTCGACGTCACCCACAAGCTGTTCAAGAGTTTCGTTGCCCACTATCGCCCGCAGTTGTCGATCGACGATGTGGCGACCGGCGAGGTCTGGCTCGGCGTGGCGGCGCTCGACAAGCAGCTGGTCGACGAGCTCAAGACCAGCGACGAATACCTGGCCGAACGCGCCAGGCAAGCCGAGGTGTTCCATCTTCATTACGCCAAGGCCAAGAGCCTGCAGGAGCGCGTAGGGCTGGCAGCCAGCGGCTCGGTCGAGCACCTGGCCGGCAAGGCCTGGGAGAAGCTCAGCCAGCAGCGTTTCTGGTAACGTCCAGCGTTATGTAACACCGGGCGCTTCGGGCGCCTTGCTCCACTGGGCCATCTGCGGCATGTCGCCGTGGATTACCCGGATTGGAGCTTGCTCTTGGTTACCCCAGCACCCGCGCTGCATGTCAGCGACACCCCCGCCCATTACCCTGTCATCGCCAAGCATGTCCCGGACTGGTTGCGAAAGGCCGAGCCAGTGGCCATTCGCGCCTACGAGAAAGCCTTGCGCCAGAACCGCGCGAGCCAGGCGACTGCGCAGTATCTGGCGAAAGATTTCGTCGGTCCGGCCGAGTTCGTCGGCTCCCGTCTGCAATCGGCGTTCGACGCTGCCTTCGGTGCAGCGGGCGCTGTCGATGTCACTCGCGCCGAATGGGTCGAATTCGACCGTGGCTCGGCGATTCTCGGCCGACCGCTCAGTGTGCGGCGGCGTACGTTGCTGGAAGCGGCCATGGCCAATTTCAGTGAAGACGAAGCCAGCCCCGGCCACTTCACCGGCGGCACGCTGCTGCTGCAACCCGATGCCCTGCAATTGCGGCTCGAAGAGCACGGCCTGCGCTGGAGCTACGGTTGGCACTATCAGGCCAAGGACACGATCGCGGTACAACCTCACCAGTTCGCCCGGCTGTGCCGCGACCTGGATCTGGGCCGTGCCTACCAGCAACGCTTCGATGAGGTGTTCAAGCCCACGGCGCTCAGAAGCCAATGGGTCACGGGTGCATTTCGCGCCAATATACGCAGCGAACTGGCCGTGCAGGCGCAGCAGGCGTTGCTGCGCGGCCAGCTCGATGCGCAAGCCTGCAGCGTGGTGCAGCAGCTGCTGGCAGATACGCCGGGTGAGGTGAAGTGGCAGGGTCAGCCAGTGATATTGTGCGATCTGCGCGGTTTGGTCACTTGGGTGCACAGCGGCACGACGTTGCACGGTGTGGTGTCCATCCAGACCAGCACGCAATCCAGTGCACCGTGCATCGTCTATATGCCTGGTGCTGGCGATGGTGCCTTCAAGCAGTACCCCAGCTTCGACGCGTTCAGTGCCGACCTGCGTGCGAAGTTGCGTGACGGTGCCTTCCAGGGCTGGTTTGCGGGGTTCGTGGCCGAGCCCGACCGCCGCGAGTTCTTTCTCAGGCTGAACAACACGTTGCGTCCGCAACGTGTCGAGTGGGGCATTGCACAGGGTCCACTGGATGATCCGGATGCCGATATCGGTCTGCGCCGCACCACCAGTGCCCAGGCTTTGGTGCCGCTGCTGCACGAGGCCATGCTGGCCAAACGCGCGGCGGATGCGCGCTACTTCGTTGTACCGACTGCCGAGATCGACGCCGCCGAGCGGCAGGCGCGCTGGATGCACTACCTGCAGCAGGGCGTGACGCTGCTCAATGTTGCCGCTTTGTCGGTGCCGGCCCTCGGTGCGTTGATGGCCGCCGTCGGCACCGTTCAACTGCTTGGCGAGCTGTTCGTCGGCATGGACGACTGGACCCACGGACAGACCGAAGAAGCGGCAGCTCACTTTTTCGCCGTCGCGGTCAATCTCGCTGTGGTGGGCGCCACGGTCGCAGGCGGCGTGGCCCTGGCGCGGTCGCCGTTCGTGGCCGGCATGCTGCCGGTCGTCGACCGCGCCGGGCGCACCCGCCTGTGGCCGGCATGCTGCCGGTCGTCGACCGCGCCGGGCGCACCCGCCTGTGGCCGACCACCCTGGAAGCGTTCGCAGCCCGCGAGCAGCTTCCGCAGACGCTGGTGCCCGATGCGCAGTGGCAATACGTGCACGGGGGCAGCCACTACATCAAGCACGATGGACTGTTCTACCGACAAAGCTTCGAGGCCAGTAGCGCAAGGTGGTACATCGAACATCCTGCGGCCGACGTCGAGTATCGCCTGGCCTTGACCCACAACGGTGAAGGCGCCTGGCGCGTGGCCCACGAAGATCCAGGGCAATGGACTGCCGTGCAGGCACTGCGTCGATTCGGCCCTGCGCTGGACGGGCTGGATGATGCCGCGCTGCAACGGGTGCGCCAGGTCAGCGGAATCAGCGGGCGTCAGTTGCGCGATCTGCATCGTCGCGGCGGCAAGCTCCCGGCGCTGGTCAAGGCGTGCGCCGATGACCTGCGCGCCGAACGGGCCGTGCTGGCGCTTCCCGCGAGTGAGCGTACGGCTGCTCTGGCGCGTTTGCGCGAAGCAGCACCAGCGATACCTGTCGGGCATCCGGCGGCCGCCTTGCTTCGCGATTTTCCCCGCCTGCCGCAGGTGGTTGCCGAAGAGATAGCGGCCGGCGCCAACGACCGCGAACGGGCACAGCTGATTGCCGCTGCCCGCGTTCCGCTGCGCTTGGCCACCCAGGCACGCTGGAGCCTGTGGGAGGCGCAGCTCAATCGAGCCATCCTCGGCCTCACTGGCGCCGGCGATGCACGCACCGCCAGGCTGCGCCAGGGCCTGACGGCGGCCATGAGCGAGCAACAACAGCGCACTGTTTCGCCGCAGAAACTCTTGGCCCTGGCAGCCGGGGATCGCCCGCGGGCCGCCCGGCTCATTGGCCAGCGCCGGCCCAAGGCCTTCACGGCGCCCGAGCGCATCGCGGGGCACCGCTGGGGTTATCGTCTCAGCGGTCGTGGTGGCAGCCAGGACGAACTGGCGCAACCTGTGCGTCCCCTCAGCGCCGCTCGCCAGCAGGCACGCTTCGACGAAGGGCGGCGGCTGGATGCCTCCCTGGCCCGCTGGGCCCAGGAAAGCACCACCACGCCAGGTGCCGATGGGCAACCCGTTGCGGTTGCCAGCGCAGATCGCGAGCTGGCGCGGCAGCGCATCATGGCTTCCTGGCGCGGCGAGGCACCCCTGGCCGAGGACGGTGCCGGTGAAATGTCGCAAGTGCTCGATCTCTCGGAGTTGCGCATTGGTGCGCTGCCGGTGCTGGAAGGCGACTTTTCCCGGGTTCGCTACCTGTCGCTGGAACAGTGCGGCCTGACCGAGCTGACGCCCGGGTTTCTGGAAATGTTCACCCAACTGGAACACCTGGAGTTGCAAAGCAATTACCTGACGCGGATCCCGCCCGGTGTCACGGCGCTGAACGAACTGCAGATGATCGCGCTCGACGACAACCGCCTGCAGGCCTCGCCAACGATGTTCGATGAGGTGGCCACACTGCCTGGCCTGCACGCACTGGTGCTGCGCGACAACCCCATGCAGATTCCCCCGACCGCCGTGCAGCGCCTGGCCAGCCTGTCCTCGTTGCGCTACCTGGCCCTGGACAACACCGATGGCCAGGCGATGGCCGAGCACCTGCCCATTCTTGCCAGGCTGCCCAACCTGGAAAGCCTGTGGGTGGGCCGCAACGGCATGACCCTGACGCCCCAGGCCATGCAGGCGCTGGGCAGCCTGCAAACGCTGGACTACCTGGACCTGTCGGGGAATCCGGTGGGCCCGCACCTGGACCTGAGCCTGCTTCAGGCCATAGGCGGGCTGCGCCTGCGCGATTGTCAGCTGCAGCAGTGGCCTGTCGGCCTGACCGGCCTGATGGACCGTCAACCGCTGCGCCTGCGCTGGGTCGAGCTGGACGACAATCCCATCGTCGAGGTGCCCGAGCTGCACACGCTGGCGTTCTTCCGAGGCGAGCCACAAGTGCCACGCCCGCTGGGTCTTTCTTTCGCCCACTTGAGCGCCGTTGCGGTCAGCCGCCTGCAGGCCGTGGGCGTGGTCTTCGACTACCTGCAGATACTGGCGCAAGCGGCCGACGGCGAGGCTGCGGCGCGACTGGCCAGGCTGCGTGCGATGCCGGGCAGCCGGCGCTTCATGCAGCTGCTGGGCAGGCTCAGCGATACCGCAGACTACCGTCTGGTCCCCGCCAACCTGGCCGAGCGGGCCTGGAAAGTGATCGACGCGGCAGCTGCGTCGAGCTCGCTGCGCGAGCAATTGTTCGCCATCGCCCAGCGCCCGGACACCTGCGGTGATCAGGTGATGGCACTGTTTGCCGACCTGGAACAACAACAGATGTACGTCCGCGCCGCCGACCCCACGCTCGATGGGCCGCAACGCAGTGCTCAGCTGCTTGGGTTGTCGCGCAGCCTGTACCGCCTGGATCGCGTCGACAGCCTGGCCCGCGCCGATGTGCGGGCGCGCGCGGCGGCCCGCGATATCGACGCGGACGAAATGGAAGAGGTCGAGGTACTGCTGGCCTACCGGATTGGCCTGGCCACGCGGCTGGGTCTGTTGAACCAGCCCCATGGCATGCTGTTCGGGGCCATCGAACCGGTGACGTTGGCCCAGCTCGATGCGGTGGCCGGCCAGGTGCTGCAAGAGGAGAGCGATGCAGCCCTGTTGGAGTGGCACATGAGCCAGGACTACTGGCTCGATTACCTGCGACGCGAGCACCGAGCTCGCCTGGACGCCGCCCAGGCACCGTGGCAGGTGCGCCTGGCGCAGCTGCAGGCGCGTGACTATGACGACGGTTTTGACCAGGAGCTGGTCAGCTTGCAGGTGGAGCGCCAGGCCGCGGAAATGACAGTCCTGCGTGCGCTGACGCAGGAGGCCATGACGCAATAGGCAAGCCCCGGCGGCTGTGGTGCATGGCTACCGCAGCCGCCCTTGTCGGCTCTGTTTTGCTGGGCGTTCTTCGAAACCAGGAAAGCCAAGCATGTCCAGCACCGAGATTCCCCTTCCAGGTCGCCATGATGCGTTCATTCGTGAGCGCACCCCCGCATGGGCCGCCGCCATCGGCACGACGCAGATGAACCAGTTGCAGCAAGCGCTGGTGTCCGAGCAATTCAGCTCGAACGGCCCACTGCCTTGGTTCGCCCGCGCTTCGAGCGAGCATCGTGACGCTTTGATATCAGCCCAGGCCGAGCGCCAGCGTTGCCGCTCGAAGCTGAGCCTGGCCCTGGCCGGGTTTCGCAGCGTGGTCGCGTTCGCCGAACCCATCCTCGCCGAGGCCATGCGCATGCGCTTCGGCGCAACCTTGAGTGTCCACGCCACGGACTTCATCCGTATCCAGACGCGCGAGCACCTGCTGGGTCTGGATAACGACCATGTGCCTCAAGCCGAACCACTGATCATGGCAGCGCTGGGCAACTTCGTGGCAGACGTGGATCTTCATCCGCGTACCACGCTGGCACCCTCGGGCAGCGTGAAAAAGAGCGGTCCGTTCCCGCTCGGGCCGTTCACCAGCCGCTTTGAATACCGCATCGACAACCCACTGCCGATCGACCCCGGACAGTTCGCCACCCTGGTCCGCCAGTTGGACCTGGGGCGTCTGTACCAGGCTCACTTGAGCGAAGTGTTCGACGCCACCGCCACCCGTGCCCAGGTCGCTGCCGCAGTCAACGCGACCCGCAGGGCCCAGCTGCGGGTGCTGGCCCATGTCGCGCGGATGAAGGGGGACATCGACGAGCAGGGCTTCAAGGTGGTCGAAAGTGTGGTCGCCGGCCGCGTCGAGCGCTGGGGTACCGGCACGGTACAGTTCTCTCGGCTGAGCCTGCTCGGGTCGGCGCTGCACGATGTGCTGGTGATCGGGCCGGCGCGCGGAGTGGGCCAGGCGACGGCGCCCATGCCTTGTCTGGTATGGATGCCGGGCGATGCGCGGGCACCCCTGAAGCAATACGCATCGACGGCCGAGTTCATCCAGGCGCTGGCCGTGGAGCTACTCAAGCCCGAGTCCGTTCGCCGGTTGCTTGCGCGCGTGGCGCAGACCGAACGCGCCGAGTTCCAGGCACGCCTGCAACGTCGGCTCTGGCGCACCGAGGACGGTGATAACGGGCGCAAGATCGCCGTGGTCAATGCGCGGCCCAAGCTGGATATCGTCGAGGTGTCGGTGCGCGGCGAGCTGTTTGCCCATCTGCACGAGCGCCATGTGGCCTGGCTCAAGGCCGAAGCCAGGTGCCTGGCGGTGCCTACCGATCGGATCGACGCCGATCAGCGTCAGGCGCGCTGGGCCGGTTGGCTGGAGGAGGGTGTGTCGTTGTTGAACCTGGCTGCCCTGTGCATCCCGGCGCTGGGCGAGGTGATGGTGCCGGTGATCGCGCAGCTGCTGGTCGGTGAGGTCTACCACGGTATCGAGGCCTGGGAGGATGGCCGCACCGACGAAGCGTTCGGACACTTCAAGGGCATCGTCGGCAACCTGGCACTGGCCGTCGTCGCCCACGGCGTGGCCGCCGATTTCGGCACGACCTATGGCGCGGACGGTGTGGTCGACGAGATGCAACAGGTGCGGCTGGCCGACGGTCGCCAACGCCTGCTGCACCCGGATCTGCAGGACTACCGGGCAGTCGATTTGCCCGTCGCTATCATGGCCGACGACCAAGGCGTCTACCGCCACCTGGGCAAGACCTTCATCCGGCTCGACGATCACTTTTTCGAGGTGCAACTCACTGCCGATCAGGCTCGGGGCCATGTGATTCATCCCACAGGCTCGACGGCCTATCGCCCCAGCGTCCAGCACAATGGCGCAGGCGCCTGGCAGCACGCTCTGGAGCAGCCGTTGCAATGGCGCGGCGCCGGGTTGATGCGCCGCTTCGGTCCCATGACCGAGCGCATCGGCGACGACGACCTGCTGACCCTGGCCGAGATCCATGGCGTACCCCTGGACCGGTTGCGTCGCCTGCACGTCGACCAGGAGCCACTGCCGGCGGCCCTGCACGAGGGTGTCATTCGCTACCAGGCCCATCAGGACCTGGCCACGCGCATGGGGCCCAGCGGCCAGGGTATGCTCGATGAGCAGGGCAAGCAGCTGTTGGCCTCGCTGATCGAGCGCCAGCAGCCTGCTGCCAGCCGCGAGGCTGGAATACTGCGTCGCGATTTTCCGGGCCTGCCGGTGCGAATCGCCAATGAGATCGGCGCGTCGGTCAGCGCTGCCGAGCGTACGTGTATCCGCGAAGCTGGGCGGCTGCCGCTGCGTGTGGCCGAGCAGGCGCGCGCGCGGTTGGCACAGTGGCGTTCGAGCCAGGCCTGTAGCGCGCTGATCCTCGACACCGGTGGCTCTGCGGACCGCGACAAGGTGGTGATCGGCCTGTTGCCCAGCCTGCCGGGATGGACGGGCCGGGTGCGCCTGGAGTTGCGCGACGGCGGCCAGGCCGGCGACGTCACCGCGGCAGCGGGCGTCGGGGTCGATACCGAGCTCAAGTACATCGTGGCCAGTGAGGGCCGCTACCGCGCCTATGACCAGCGCGACCAGGAACTGGGCGGGTGGATGGATCTGTACAGCGCCATCTGCCGCGCCTTGCCCGACGCCGAACGCAGCGCCCTGGACCTCAATCCCAGCGCCGGGGAGGCACTGCGCCAGCGCTTGAGTGCCCTGGTTCGCGCCGACCGCAGCCGCGTGTCGCGACTGCTCGGGCAACGTCAGGTACAGCCTTGGTTCAAATCACCGGAACGCCACTCGCAGGGCATCGGCTACGCGCTCAGCGGGCGTGGCCAACCAGGCTGGAGGCAGAACCGACGGTTGCGCCACCTGTATCCGGGTTTGTCGCAAGCCAGTCTGCAGGTGCTGCGTGAATCGATGGTACGGCCCGATGAGTCGTTCGAGATGGCCTTGCAGCGCCTGGAGCAGGAATTTCAGGTATTGCGCCGGGAACTCAAGGATTGGCGCCGGCGCGCGCCGGTGGACGTGAACAGGGACAACGCTGCTCGCGATATCATCAGCGCCTGGCGCAGGGAAACCACGATTCTGGACCTTGGCGGGCAGCGCCTGGGTGATCTGCCATTGCTGGTGGCCGACCTCAGCCATGTGCGGCACTTGCGCATGAGCGCCATGGGGTTGCAAGGCGATCCCTCGTTCTTCCTGTCGGTGTTTCCCAATCTGTTCAGCCTGAACCTGTCGAACAACCGGCTGACAGCCATTCCGGGGCAGGTGCGCTCGATGGCCAGGCTGATGACTCTGGACTTCGACGAAAACCTGCTGGCTCCCGCGCCACAGATGTTCGATGCATTGATCAGCCACCCCACCCAGACCGCGCTGCGCTACCTCAGCCTGCGACGCAGCTTCGCGATCCGCCTGGCCGAGGGCAGCATCGTCGATAACCCTCTGCCGGCTGAAGCCCTGCAGGCGCTCGGGCAAATTCCGCATCTGCGCGAGCTGGATCTGTCGAGCAATGCGCTGACCCTCGACGATGCCGCCTGTACCGCCCTGGGGCAATTGCGGGAACTGGAAACCTTGCGCCTGCAGCGCAACCATATTCGCTTGAGCGAGGCACGACGCACGGCGCTGGCAGGCTTGTCTGGCCTGCAGACCCTGGATCTGAACGGCAACCCGCTGCTGCTGCCGCCGACGCTCGACAGACTGCTGTCGTTGCGCTATCTGGGGTTGAGCGGGACTGGCATCGGCACCTGGCCGCCGGGGCTGACGCAGGTTTTCAATCGTGTGCCTCAGGTGATCAGAATTGCCAACCTCAGCGGCAACGAGATCGTCCGCGTGCCCGTGCTGGAAAACAGCGCCATGGCGCAGATCAACCTGAACCTGGTCAACCACGGCCGTCCGGTGCTCAATCTGGACAACAACCCCTTGTCGGAACCCAGCTATCAGCGCCTGAGTCGGGCCGGTGTGTTCCCGCGTCGACGCTGGATGGGCGGTGCTGGCGCAGCAGGCCGCCCGGTGGTCGACCAGCGCTGGCTGGAAGGCTGCGAAGCGGGCCTTGCGCAGCGCATCGCGGCGGATCGCAGCAGTGAGGGGGCGGCGGCTTTCTATCGGGTAATGGATCAAGTCTCGCGCACGGCGGGCTACGCCAGACACTCCCTGGCCTACAAGCAGCGCATGTGGGCGATCATGGAGGCACTGGTGCCGCCGGTGCAGGGGGGCGCTGGTGATGGGCTGGGTGTGGTGGACCTGCGTCAGCAGCTGTTCGATCAGGCGACCTTGACCGAGAACACCTGCGGCGATGGCATCAGCGTGGTGATAGACGCCTTCGAAACCCGGGTCCTGGCCTGGCAGGCGGCGTCCAGCGCCATCGATGGTGGGGCGGCGATGTTCAAGCCGTTGCTGGCCTTGAGTCGCCAGTTGTACAAGGCGGCGTTGGTGGACGAATACGCCGTGGGCATCACCCAGGCGCGCCTGCAACGGCGCGAGGCGTTGCTGGCTGGCGATCCTGCGCCGGCGCTATTGCCGTTCGACGATATCACCGAGGCGGAACTGCAGGCCGCCGTGCCGGACGAGGTGGAGATTCGCTTGCGCTTGCGCGGGTTGGCGCAGTCACGCCTGGGGCTGCGCGTGCAACCCGAGATGCTCTACACCGAGCAGATCGCTTCGGCCACTGTCGAGCATGTGGTACGCGCCGTGCTGGAGCGCGCTACCGACAGCGGATTGACCGACTGGCTGGTGGATCAGCCTTTCTGGCAGCTGTACCTGCGCAAGGTGTACCCGGAGCGGGTGTCAGCGCTGTCGGACTTCTGGGCCGAGGTGATCAACCATTTCGAAGAAGCCCTGGATGCCAACGCCGCATTCACCACAGAGGTATCCGGGCTGCCGCCGTTGCTTGAACAGCTGAAAACCTTGGCGCCCAGCGTGGTATGGCAGGGCGAGCAGGGGGAGGCGGCGAAAGTGGTGCTGACCGAGCAAGCCACGCTGGATCTCTACGGGGCCATCGATCAGGCACGTCGAAAGGCGCTGGACGCGCTCCATCGAGCGCTGACCCAGGCAGCGTTGGTCGGTTCTTAGGAAGGATCGAGCGGCGGCGTGCGGGTTTGTGACCGCCGCGCCAGCAGTGGCGCGGCGGCTACGGCCTGCAACCAGGGTTCAGCGGCGACGGAACAGCGGCAGCGGTTCGTCGGTGGCCGCCTGGTAGCTCACGGAGAAATCCTTGAGGCTTTCCAGGGCTTCGTACGGGTCTTTGTCGGCGCGCAAGGCGAAGGCATCGAACCCGCAGCGGTGCAGGTAGAACAATTGGTCGCGGAGCACGTCGCCAATGGCGCGCAGTTCGCCCTTGAAGCCATAGCGATCGCGCAGCAGGCGCGCATTGGAGTAGTTGCGGCCGTCGGTGAAGGCCGGGAAGTTCAGGGCGATGACCTGGAACTCGTTGGCCTGTTCACCGATTTCCTCGGCTTCTTCGTCGCTGTCCAGCCATACGCCCAGCCCACCGTCCCGAGCCTTGAGCGCCGGACCGTGCTCGCGCCACAGCGAGAGGGGCACGATCAGGTCGTCACAGTTGCTGATGCCGTCGAACGAGGTGTCCTTGGGCAGCAGGTGCCAGGTTTCGTCGACGACTTCGTTGTTCTTAATGATTCGCTGCATAGACGCGCTCCTTGAAGGGGTCGATGCCGATCCGCTGGTAGGTATCGATGAAACGCTCGTCTTCGGTGCGTTTTTCCACGTACACGTCGATCAGCTTGGAGATGACATCCGGCATGGCGTCCTGGGCGAACGACGGGCCGAGGATCTTGCCCAGGCTGGCGTCGCGGCTGGCGCTGCCACCCAGGGACACCTGGTAGAACTCCTCACCTTTCTTGTCCACGCCAAGGATGCCGATGTGGCCGACGTGGTGGTGACCGCAGGCGTTCATGCAACCGGAAATGTTGAGGTCCAGTTCGCCGATGTCGAACAGGTAGTCCAGGTCGTCGAAACGGCGCTGGATGGATTCGGCGATCGGAATCGACTTGGCGTTGGCCAGGGAGCAGAAATCACCGCCCGGGCAGCAGATGATGTCAGTCAGCAGGCCGATGTTGGGGGTGGCGAAACCGCCTTCGCGCAACTCGTTCCACAGGCTGAACAGCTGCGCCTGTTCGACGTCGGCCAGAATGATGTTCTGCTCGTGAGAGGTGCGCAGCTGACCGAAGCTGTACTTGTCGGCCAGATCGGCGACGGCGTCGAGCTGCTTGTCGGTCAGGTCGCCGGGTGCGACGCCGGTGGGCTTGAGCGACAGGGTCACGGCCACATAGCCCGGCTTCTTGTGGGCCAGGGTATTGCGCGAGCGCCAGCGGGCGAAACCCGGATGCTCGGCATCCAGTTGCGCCAGGTCGGCGGCGAAGTCGGGCAGGGCTTTGTACTCCGGGTCGACGAAGTGCTTGGCCACGCGGTGCAGTTCGGCCTCGGTCAGTGTGGTGCTGCCGCCGCGCAAGTGCTGCATCTCGGCATCGACTTTCTGGGCGAACACTTCCGGCGTCAGGGCCTTGACCAGAATCTTGATCCGAGCCTTGTACTTGTTGTCGCGACGGCCATAGCGGTTGTAGACGCGCAGGATGGCATCGAGGTAGCTGAGCAGGTCCTGCCAGGGCAGGAACTCGTTGATGAACGCGCCCACTACCGGCGTCCGGCCAAGGCCGCCACCGACCAGTACGCGGAAGCCCAGCTCGCCAGCGTCGTTGTGCACCGGCTCCAGGCCAATGTCATGCACTTCGATGGCGGCGCGGTCGGTGCTTGCACCATTCACGGCAATCTTGAACTTGCGCGGCAGGTAGGCGAATTCCGGGTGGAACGTGGTCCACTGGCGAACGATCTCGCACCACGGGCGCGGGTCGATCACTTCATCGGCGGCCACGCCGGCGAACTGGTCGGTGGTGACGTTGCGCAGGCAGTTGCCGCTGGTCTGGATCGCATGCATCTGCACGGTAGCCAGTTCGGCCAGGATGTCGGGAATGTCTTCCACGGCCGGCCAGTTGAACTGCACGTTCTGTCGCGTGCTGATGTGCGCGTAGCCCTTGTCGAAGTCGCGAGCGATCTTGGCCATCATGCGCGTCTGCCGCGATGTCAGCTGGCCATAGGGCACGGCGACGCGCAGCATCGGGGCAAAACGCTGGATGTAGAGGCCGTTCTGCAGGCGTAGCGGGCGAAACTCTTCTTCGCTCAGTTCGCCAGCCAGGTAGCGGCGGGTCTGATCTCGGAACTGCTTGACGCGGTCCTCGATGATCCGTTGATCGTACTCGTCATAAACGTACATGGTGATCCTGTTCTCAGGCTGTCTTGTCGCATCATCAGAAAAGCACGCGCACGGTCGCGGGCTCTCGACAGAGCCGACGGAAGATAACAGTTTGTAAATAGACGTAAAAGTGATGTTTGAGTATATGCACAGAACCAGAATGCATATGCCCCGAGGTACCTGTCACCCCTGTAGGAGCGGTCATCGCCCGCGAAGGCCGTACCGCGGAGTGCCTGCCCCCACAGAGTTCGCGATCGCCTTGTGGGAGCGGGCCCTGCCCGCGAAGCGCGCGCCGCGGATTGGACTCAGAGGGCCTTGCTGACGTGAATGTCGCTGATGCTCGCCGCAGCGTCGCCGTGCAAGGCGACCAGGGCAGCCTGGGCCTCTTCCAGCGAGCCGGTGGCCAGGTGGGCGAAGTCCCAGCGGCGTTGGCCGTCGAGGTTGTAGCGGATCACATACTTGATCATGGGCGCCCCTGTATCAGGTGAATTTCGAAGCCGTGCGGCGCACGATCTTGATCTTGTGGGTGAAGCTGCTCTTGCGCGCCACGCTGGACAGCTTGGTGCCCGCAGTGTCGATGGTGATGTTCCAGAAGCCTGTGCTCGGCGCGCTGATCTTGGCCGGGAAGGTATCGAACGCGCCGCCGTGGTAGGTATGTCGTCCGCCGTTCTTGAAGCTGCGGAAATTGGCATCGCTCATCAGGCGGATGTTGCAGAGCTGGGAGCACTCGATGACGACCAGGTCATCTTCATTGAGGTGCTCGCGCTGGTGAACGAATTTCATGGGCTCTCCACTGTTGCAGGTGCGCGAGTTACAGATGCGCGCAAAAGCGCAACGATATCATGCGCGTCGCGACACAGATAAATTCTACCGATGCATGGAGCAAATTCATGACCTTGCGGTCACAGGGTATTTAATGACGGAGATGCATCATGAAGTGGGCCTGGTTGACGGCAGTGGTATTGCTCGGTGGTTGTGCCACCGTGACGGACATCGAGAAAAGCCCCGAGACCATGAGCGTGATTTCCGGCAAGACCCCCAAGGAGTATTCAACCTGCGTGGTCGCCCAACTGAGCGACAGTCGCGGGCCCTCCGTGATCGAGCAGAAGCATGACGGCTATCGGATCATCGTTCCGCAGAAACTCTCCAAGGATCCAGCCGCCGTGCTGATCGTCGACGATCGTTCCGGCGGCAGCAGCATCAAGGTGCACGAACGTCTGTCCAACGTTCCGCTGCGCCCCGCCGACGTGCGTCAGGCGGCCGAGAAATGCATTTCCGGCTGAGCCGTTTCTACTTGCACACCACCACAAGGCTGCGGGTCTGGTAATTGCCAAGGTCGGCATCCGCCAGCCCGACCTCGCCAGTGCGCCGCGGTACACCCTGCGTCGCGACCGTCTGATAGCCGGCGGGGCACTCCAGGCGGGCCTGTTCGTCGCACTTGTCCCAGGACATGGCTTGACCCGAGCAATCGATGTTCAAGCCTTGTTGGCCGTTCTTGAGAATGGTGGGCGAAGTGCTTGCGCAGGCCGAAACGGCAAGCACGGCAAGGGAGGCCAGGGTGGTGCGCAGGAGGGTGCTCATGGGGCGGGATTCTTCAGGTAGACAAGGGGGCCGCTATGCGGTGGCGCAATGCTATACACTGCCAGGCGGCAAGGGTAGTTGTGCAAGGAAATTTTCCGTTGCTCGACCGGTGTAGCAATATTTACCTTGCAGTGGAACTATCTGCATCAGGATTTCTCTATCAACCAATCGGTTGGCCAGCGGCAGGCATTGTTAGGTAGTCGACGCCTGAACCCGACTGTGCCGTAACTCGTCAGCATTGCTCTTCTGTAAGGACTCACATGATCAAGAAATGCTTGTTTCCAGCGGCCGGCTACGGTACTCGCTTCCTGCCAGCGACCAAAGCAATGCCCAAGGAAATGCTGCCGATCGTCAACAAGCCGCTGATCCAGTACGGCGTCGAAGAGGCTCTGGAAGCTGGCCTGAGCCAGATTTCCATCGTCACCGGGCGCGGCAAGCGCGCGATCGAAGACCACTTCGACATCAGCTACGAGCTGGAAACCCAGATCAAGGGCACCGAAAAGGAAAAGTACCTGGTCGGCATTCGCAAGCTGATCGACCAGTGCACCTTCTCCTACACCCGCCAGGTGCAGATGAAAGGCCTGGGCCACGCCATTCTCAGCGGTCGCCCGCTGATCGGCGACGAGGCGTTCGCCGTCGTGCTGGCGGACGACATGTGCGTGAATCTGGACGGCGACGGTGTGCTGCAGCAGATGGTCAAGCTGTACAACCAGTTCCGCTGCTCGATCGTGGCCATTCAGGAAGTCGACCCGCAGGAAACCCACAAGTACGGTGTGATCGCCGGCGACATGATCCGTGAAGATATCTTTCGCGTGACCAGCATGGTTGAAAAGCCAAAGCCTGAAGATGCGCCGTCGAACCTGGCCATCATCGGCCGCTACATCCTGACCCCGGACATCTTCGACCTCATCGAACAGACCGAGCCAGGCAAGAGTGGCGAGATCCAGATCACCGATGCCCTGATGAAGCAGGCCCAGAACGGGTGCGTGCTGGCCTACAAGTTCAAAGGCGAGCGTTTCGACTGCGGCGGCGCCGAAGGCTACATCGACGCCACCAACTTCTGCTTCGAAAACTTCTACAAGACCGGCAAAGCGTTCATCTGACGCCCAATCGGTTAGCATGAGCGACGCCGCTGCCCTCTGGACAGCGGCGTTCTTGTTTATGGCTACGGCTCGCGTGCGGGCCGTGCAGGTGCCAGGAGAGCAACATGAGCTATGACTTCGATTTATTCGTGATTGGCGCCGGTTCCGGCGGCGTGCGCGCGGCGCGCTTCGCCGCAGGGTTCGGTGCGAAAGTGGCAGTGGCTGAAAGCCGCTACCTGGGCGGCACCTGCGTCAATGTCGGCTGCGTGCCGAAGAAGTTGCTGGTGTATGGCGCCCACTTCGCCGACGACTTCGACCACGCCAGCGGTTTTGGCTGGAGCCTGGAGAAGCCTTCGTTCGATTGGCCGACGCTGATTGCCAACAAGAACAAGGAGATCGAACGGCTCAATGGCATCTATCGCAACCTGCTGGTCAACAGCGGCGTGAAACTGCTGGAAGGTCATGCACGCCTGGTGGACGCGCACACGGTCGAAGTGGATGGACAGCGCTTCAGCGCCGAGCACATCCTGATAGCCACCGGTGGCTGGCCGCAGATTCCCGATGTGCCGGGACGTGAGCATGCCATCACCTCGAACGAGGCGTTTTTCCTCGAGCAACTGCCCAAGCGTGTCATCGTGGTTGGTGGCGGTTACATCGCCGTCGAATTCGCTGGGATCTTCAATGGCCTGGGCAGCGAAACCACCTTGCTCTACCGCGGCGAGATGTTCCTGCGTGGCTTCGACGGTGCGGTGCGCAAGCACTTGAGCGAAGAGCTGACCAAGCGCGGCATGAACCTGCAGTTCAATTCCGATATTGCCCGCATCGACAAGCTCGACGACGGCAGCCTCAAGGTCACGCTCAAGGACGGTCGCGAGCTGGCGGCGGACTGCGTGTTCTATGCGACCGGGCGCCGGCCGATGCTGGATAACCTGGGGTTGGAAAATACCGGCGTGCAGTTGGACGACAAGGGGTTCATCCAGGTCGACGAGCAGTTCCAGACCACAGAGCCCTCGATCCTGGCGCTGGGCGATGTTATTGGCCGTGTGCAGCTGACCCCGGTAGCGTTGGCCGAGGGCATGGCCGTGGCGCGTCGCCTGTTCAAGCCTGAGCAGTATCGCCCGGTGGACTACAAGCACATCCCCACTGCAGTGTTCAGCCTGCCGAACATCGGCACCGTGGGCTTGACCGAGGAAGAGGCGCGCGAGCAGGGGCATTCGGTACAGATCTTCGAGAGCCGTTTCCGACCCATGCAACTGAGCCTGACCCATAGCCAGGAGCGCACCCTGATGAAGCTGGTGGTCGATGCCGACACCGACAAGGTGCTGGGTTGCCACATGGTTGGCCCTGATGCCGGCGAGATCGTCCAGGGCCTGGCGATTGCGCTCAAGGCAGGCGCGACCAAGCAGGTCTTCGACGAAACCATCGGCGTGCATCCCACCGCTGCCGAAGAATTCGTCACCATGCGCACTCCAGTGGACGCCTGAGCCTGCGGCCTGCCGGTCAGTCCGGCAGGCCGACCACCGCAGCGTATTCCTGCAGTGCGGCGTCATGGCCGATACCCAGTTTTTCCATGGCGCAGCGCTTTTGCCGGCTGATGGTTTTTTCGCTGCGTTGCAGACGTGCAGCGACGTCGCGTCCGCTCATGCCGCCCACCAGTAACCTCAGCACTTCCAGCTCGCGCGCCGACAGGCGTTCATGGGCGCCCCGGTGTTCCACTTCATATTCGGCCAGGCGTCGGGTGAAGCGTGCACTGAGGTAGTGGTTGCCGCGCATGAGGCTGTGGGCCGCCGTGCTCAGATGGCTCAGGCACTCCTGCTTGTCATAGAGCCCTCGGGCGCCGCTGTCGAGGATAGCCCGCAGCACCATGGGATTGTCCAGCGTGGTCAGCACCAACACCGGCAGGCGCGGGTAGCGAAGACGCACCTGGCGCAGCAGCGCCAGGCCGTCGCCACCCTCGAGCTGAGGCATGCGGTAGTCGGTGATCAGCAGATCGCAGGCATGCTGCTGCAGCGATTCGAGCACTCGGTTGGCGTTTTCGGCCTCGCCGACCACGCTGAAACGCGCGCGCGGGGCGCGCTCCAGCGCAATGCGCAGCCCAAGTCGAACGGCCGAGTGGTCGTCGGCCACAATGGTTTTGATAGTCACCTGGTTGATCTCATCTGCGGAAGCGGGCCTCATGCTATCCGCCGGGTCCCAGGCATGGCTGTAGGGAGTGCGTGGGTGCGACTGTGCGAAAAGTCGACAAAAAGCAGTGTCATTGCCCTGTGTTCACATTTCTTCTTTATTATGGGTAGCTTCGATAGGCAAAACCAATCGACAGCATCCAGTTTGCCAATGAGCTATCGGTCGAGCATGTGTCTAGGATGCTGCCTATCGAATTCAAACACGATTTCAACCCCCTGAAGGAGAGTCACCGATGCCGATCATCAACAGCCAAGTCAAGCCATTCAACGCTACCGCTTACCACAATGGCGCTTTCGTGCCGGTCAGCGACGCCGATCTGAAAGGCAAGTGGTCTGTCGTATTCTTCTACCCAGCCGACTTCACCTTCGTTTGCCCAACCGAACTGGGCGACCTGGCCGACAACTACGAAGCCTTCAAGCAACTGGGCGTGGAAATCTATGGTGTGTCGACCGACACCCACTTCACCCACAAAGCCTGGCACGACACTTCGGACACCATCGGCAAGATCCAGTACCCGCTGATCGGTGACCCGACTCACACCATTTCGAAGAACTTCGACGTGCTGATCGAGGCCGACGGCATCGCTGACCGTGGCACTTTCGTGATCAACCCGGAAGGCCAGATCAAGATCGTCGAGCTGAACGACGGCGGTGTAGGCCGTGATGCATCCGAACTGCTGCGCAAGGTCAAAGCGGCCCAGTACGTCGCCGCTCACCCAGGCGAAGTATGCCCAGCCAAGTGGAAAGAAGGCGAAGCCACCCTGGCTCCGTCGCTGGACCTGGTTGGCAAGATCTAAGCAGCTTCCCAGGCTGTCTCCTGCGGGTCACTCCCCGCAGGACTGCATCACCCCTGTAGGAGCGGTCATCGGCCGCGAAAATCCGCCGCGTTTTGCTTGTCCGAACGCAGCGCCTGATTCGCACCCAGCGACCGCTCCCACAGTTTTCAACTTCTCCAAAAGCATCATCGCTCACTCGGGGTCGATTACCCCGGCGGGCAACTGTCGTCTTCGAAACATTCAAAACGGAAATCGCCCTCATGTTGGACGCCAATCTTAAAGCCCAGTTGAAAGCCTATCTGGAACGGGTCACCCAACCGATCGAGATCGTCGCGTCCCTTGATGACGGCGCGAAATCCGAGGAATTGCTCGGTCTGCTGCGCGACATCGACGCGTTGTCGGACAAGATCACGCTGCTCGACAATGGCAACGATGCACGCAAGCCATCGTTTTCCATCACCCGTCCCGGCGCGGACATCGGCCTGCGTTTTGCCGGTATCCCCATGGGTCACGAATTCACCTCGCTGGTACTGGCGCTGCTGCAGGTTGGCGGCCACCCCTCCAAGGCCAGTGCCGAGGTCATCGAACAGATCGCTGCGTTGAAAGGCGAGTTTCTGTTCGAAAGCTATTTTTCCCTGTCATGCCAGAACTGCCCGGACGTGGTCCAGGCGCTGAACCTGATGGCGGTGCTCAACCCCAATATTCGTCACGTCGCCATTGACGGCGCGCTGTTCCAGGCTGAAGTGGAAGAGCGGCAGGTCATGGCCGTGCCGAGCGTCTACCTCAACGGCAAGAACTTCGGTCAGGGCCGCATGGGCCTGGAAGAAATCCTGGCGAAAATCGACACCAGCGCCAGTGATCGCCAGGCTGAAAAGCTCAACGCCAAGCAGGCGTTCGACATGCTGGTGATCGGCGGCGGGCCTGCCGGTGCGGCAGCTGCCATCTACGCTGCCCGCAAAGGCATCCGTACCGGTGTTGCCGCCGAACGTTTCGGCGGCCAGGTGCTGGACACCATGGCCATCGAGAACTTCATTTCCGTGCAGGAAACCGAAGGCCCGAAATTGGCCGTGGCGCTTGAAGAGCACGTCAAGCAGTACGAAGTGGACATCATGAACCTGCAGCGTGCCGAGAAACTGATCCCTGGCAAGGACGGTGCGCCCCATGAAGTGATCTTTGCCAGCGGTGCGTCACTCAAAGCCAAGACGCTGATTCTGGCGACCGGTGCGCGCTGGCGTGAAATGAACGTGCCGGGTGAGCAGGAGTACCGCAACCGCGGCGTGGCCTACTGCCCGCACTGCGACGGTCCGCTGTTCAAGGGCAAGCGCGTGGCGGTGATCGGTGGTGGCAACTCTGGTGTGGAAGCCGCTATCGACCTGGCGGGTATCGTTGCCCATGTCACGCTGATCGAGTTCGACACCCAGCTGCGTGCCGACGCCGTGCTGCAGCGCAAGCTGCACAGCCTGCCCAACGTCAAGGTGATCACCAGTGCCCTGACCACCGAAGTGACCGGTGACGGCCAGCGTGTCAACGGCCTGCGCTACAAGGATCGGCAGAGCAGCGAGCATCACGAAATCGCTCTGGAAGGTATCTTCGTGCAGATCGGCCTGCTGCCCAACACCGACTGGCTCAAAGGCACCATCGAGCTGTCGAACCGCGGCGAGATCATGGTCGATGCACGCGGCGAGACCGATCTGCCGGGTATCTTCGCTGCCGGTGACGTGACCACCGTGCCGTTCAAGCAGATCGTGATCGCGGTCGGCGAGGGCGCCAAGGCTTCGCTGGCAGCTTTCGATCACCTGATCCGCACTTCTGCGCCTGCCTGATCGGGCAACTGACGCGGCTTGCGCCGCTGCTACAGGAGGGGCGCTGGACTGACGCGGCTTGCGCCGCTGCTACAGGGTAGCGCTTGACCGACGCGGCTTGCGGCGCTGCTGCGGGGTAACGCTTGACTGACGCGGCTTGCGCCGCTGCTACAGGGTAGCGCTGGGCTGACGTGGCTTGCGCCGCTGCTACAGGAGGGGCGCTTGACTGACGCGGCTTGCGCCGCTGTTACGGGGTAACACCTGTAGCAGCGGCGCAAGCCGCGTCGCTTTTGACAATATCAAACCCTCTGCTTCAACTTCTGCTGCGCGCCCAATCTTCCAGACAAACTTCAAGTAACTAAAGAAGTTGCCGTCCCCACTGTTGCGTCATTTACGTTTCTGCGAAGTTGCACTATCGTGTGCAAGCAAGCGTGGCATCTGCAAGAGAGCCCGGCTCGAAAAAGGGCAGGGCGCCATCAGGTTCTGTCCGGAGTAGAGACATTGTCAAGACTCGCTGAATACCGTGCCGCCGAAAAGGCATTGCAAGAACAACTCGCCCAGCTCGAAACAATGAAGAACGACGCGGGGTTGAAGAAAGAAATCGAGTTCGAGAAAAAGCTCCTGGGTTTGATGAAAACCTATGAAAAGGGCCTGCGCGACATCGTCGCCATTCTCGATCCGCAAACTGCCTCCGCCAGGGCGCCAGCCCCTGCGCCCAAGCAGCAACGGCGGGCACGGGTGGTCAAGGTGTACGAGAACCCGCACACCGGCGAGCGCATCGAAACCAAGGGTGGCAATCACCACGGCCTCAAAGCCTGGAAACAGGAGCATGGCGTCAGCACCGTAGACGGCTGGTTGCTTCGCTGAGTGAATTCGATGAAAAACGCTGAGTGAGTGCTCAGGTTTTCACATCCTTTTCACAGCCACTGTTCCATTATGAAATCCGCTGATGGAACAGCGCCCCAAATGCCCGCTTCGGCGGGCTTCTTATTGCCTGAATTTCAAGATTATCTTCCGCGTTACATTCTCCGCGTCTCATTGTCGCGCATTCAAAGCGTCGTCGCGTTTGGCATCGTCCATTGCGTTCCGTATCATGACTCGCAGCTACTGCCCATTCATTCAAGGGAGCTTTCATGAGCCTCGATCATTTGAACAGTGTGCCCGGTGTAACCGCGCAACCTGAAGCCGCCACATCCCAGTTCGTCTTCAACCACACCATGTTGCGGGTCAAGAACATCGAGCGGTCGCTGGACTTCTATACCCGGGTATTGGGTTTCAGCCTGGTGGAGAAGCGGGATTTTGCCGAGGCCCAGTTCAGCCTGTATTTCCTGGCACTGGTGGACAAGTCGACGATTCCTGCGGATGACAAGGCGCGCACCACCTGGATGAAGTCGATGCCCGGGGTGCTCGAGTTGACCCATAACCATGGCACCGAGAACGATGCGGACTTTGCCTACCACGATGGCAACAGCGACCCACGCGGTTTCGGTCATATCTGTGTATCGGTGCCGGATATCCACGCGGCCTGCGAGCGTTTCGAAACGCTGGGTGTGGACTTCCAGAAGCGTTTGACCGATGGCCGCATGAAGAGCATCGCCTTCATCAAGGACCCTGACGGTTACTGGGTCGAAATCATCCAGCCGGACCTCTAACCTTCCGCCCCGCACACCGCGGTGCTTTCTTCGCGGCCGCTGACCGCTCCTACAGAGGGGGCGTGGCACCGGGGCTACGCAGGGATATGCTGGCGGTAACGCTGGTAGGCGCCGTGATAGGCCGAGACGTTGGCGGGGATGGGTTGGGTGCGACTGGTTTCATCCAGGCGCACGCAGCGTTCGCATAACGGGGCCAAGCCTTGTGGATCCTGGCCGGCGCACCATGCCGCCTGGATTGCCGCGCCCAATGCCGCGGCCTCCGGCTGCTCGGTGCAGACCACCGGGGCGTCCATGATGTCCGCTACTATCTGCCGCCACACCGGGCTCTTCGAGCCGCCCCCGATCAGCCGTATCACGCGGGTTTGCAGGCCGCCTGCGCGCAGCAGGTCCAGGCCATAGCGCAGGCCGAAGGTGGTGCCTTCCACCGCCGCGCGGCACAGGTTTGCCGCGCTCAGGTTGTCACTGGTTAGCCCCAGCACCGAGCCGGTGGCGTGAGGCAGCGCGGGTACCCGTTCGCCATTGAGGAACGGCAGCATCACGATACCTGCGGCGCCAATCGGTGCCTGCGCCACGGCCTTGTTGAAACCGCGGATGTCCAACTGCAGCAACTCGCGCACGGCCGTAGTCACATTGGTCAGGTTCATGGTGCAGATCAGCGGCAACCACCCTCCCGACGACGAACAGAACGTCGCCACCGCCGGTTCGTCCAGCACGGTAGGCTGGTCGCTGCAGGCGTACACCGTGCCGGAAGACCCCAGGCTCATGGTGATGACTCCAGGGTGGGTGTTATCGGTGCCGATGGCGCCCATCATGTTGTCGCCGCCGCCGCTGGCGACCACAGCCAACGGATTGATACCCAGGCGTGCGGCAATTCCCGGACGAATCGTGCCCACTGGCTGATGCGACTCGATCAGCGGCGGCACTGCCGCTTCCAGCCGCCCGCTGGGGTCGATCTGGCGCAGCAGGGCAAAGTCCCACTGGCGCTCGCGCACGTTGAAGTAACCGGTGCCCGAAGCGTCACCGTATTCGGCGCGCGCCAGCCCGGTCAGCCAGAAGTTCAGGTAGTCGTGGGGCAACAGCACGTGGGCGATGCGCTCGAATATCTGCGGATGATGCTCGCGGGTCCAGAGCAGCTTCGACACGGTATACCCCGGCGCAATGACCAGCCCCAGGCGGTCGAGCGAGCCCTGTTCACCACCCAGTTCGGCCAGCAGGCGCTCGTTCTGCGGCGTGCTCTCGGTGTCGCACCAGAGCTTGGCCGGGCGCAGCGGTTGCCCGTCTGCGTCCAGCAACACCAGGCCATGCTGCTGGCCGGACACACCGACGCCCAGAATCTGCTGGCCATCGATACCGGCCTGGGCCAGCGCCTGCGCGGTGGCCTGTTCGAACGCAGTCAGCCAGTCACTGGTGAGCTGCTCGCGCCGTCCGTTTTCGCCGCTGATCATATGATGAGCGGCCGAGCCCTGGCCCAGTACCTGACCGCTGTCAGCGTCGAGGATCAGCGCCTTGGTGCCTTGGGTGCCGCAGTCGATCCCGAGAAACATGGCCGCTTACTCCTCGCCGTCCAGCAGCTGCTTCAAGGTGGCATGCACACCCTGGGTACGCAGGCTGTGGAGATTGCGTTCGAAGGCCGCGACGAACTCCGCCGAGCGTGGGATCTGCGTGCCGAAGATTTCCTCGACCCCCAGCAGCCGTTGCGTGAGCAACGCCTCGTCGGCGACCAGCGTCTGGCAGAACTCGGCGCGTGGATCTGGAATGGTGTAGTGCGTGCCGTTCTCGTCGACGCCGCCCAGATAAAGCGCCCAGGCCGCTACCACCAGCGCCGCGCGCTCGGTGCCCTGCCGATCGGCGATCAGGCGGTTGATGGTCGGCACGGTGAACTTGGGAAACTTCGAGGAGCCGTCCGAACACACGCGTTCCAACTGGTCGGCGATGGCCTGGTTGGAGAAGCGCTCGATCAGCGTGTCCTTGTAGCCTTCCAGGTCGATGCCAGGCACGGAAGCCAGTTGTGGCGTGACGTCGAGGTCCATGTAGGCGCGGATGTAGCGCACGAACAGCGGATCGTTCATGGTCTCGTGAACGAAGCGGTAACCTTTCAGGAAGCCCAGGTAGGTCAGGGCCAGGTGGCTGCCGTTGAGCAGTTTGATCTTCATCTCTTCATAGGGCGTGACATCGTCGGTGAACTGCACGCCGACCTTTTCCCAGGCGGGCCGGCCCGCGCCGAACTTGTCCTCTACCACCCATTGCACGAACGGCTCGCAGACAACCGGCCAGCTGTCCTCTACGCCATGCCGTTCGCGCAGTTGGGCGCGATGGGCCTCGCTGGTCATCGGCGTGATGCGGTCGACCATGGCATTGGGGAACTGCACATGGCTGGCGATCCAGTCGTGCAGCGTCGGGTCCTGCAGCCCCGCGAACGCCAGCAACGCCTTGCGCGCGACTGCGCCGTTATGGGGCAGGTTGTCACAGGACATCACGGTGAAGGCGTCGATGCCGGCGTCGCGCCGTCGTTGCAAGGCCGCGCAGAGAAAGCCGAAGACGGTGGTGGGCGTCAGCGGGTGAGCCAGGTCGTGCTGGATCTGCGGCAAGTGAGCCATGAACTCGCCGTTGCTGTCGTCGATGCAATAGCCCCCTTCGGTGATGGTCAGTGAAACGATGCGCACCGCGGGCTCGGCCAGCTTGACGATCAGGGCCTCGGCGCTCTCTTCGGCCAGGAGCATGTCGGTGATCGCGCCGATCACTCGCACTTCGGTGTCCGGCGTGTCGCCCAGTTCCACCAGGGTGTAGTAGAAATCCTGCTCGGCCAGGGCGTCGCGGACCTTGCGGTCTTCACTGCGCAAGCCGGCGCCGCAGATAGCCCACTGCCGGGCTTCGCCCTGGTTCATCAGGGCATCGGTGTAGAACGCCTGGTGCGCGCGGTGGAACCCACCGACGCCGATGTGGACGATGCCATGCGCGAGCGTCGTCGGGTCGTAGGCGGGCAACTGGATGTGCTCGGCGAGCTGATGCAGATTCTGTCGATTGAGTTTCATGTTCGGTCCTGTATCAGGCAGCGGCCTGCAGCGGTTTGGCCACGGCAATGCCCTGGGCATCGAAAAGGTGGCAGTACTCGGCGTCCAGCAGCAGGTTCAGGCGTTCGCCGTACTGGCTGCGCAGATCGCCGCGGATTCGCAGGGTCAGCGGTTCCTGCGAGTCGGTGACGACGTGGCAGAAGGTATCGCTGCCCAGTCGCTCGCTGACATCGGCGGTCACCGCCAGCTGGCATTGCCCCGGCTGCGCCAGGTCGAGGTGCTCGGGGCGGATGCCCAGGGTCACCGCATCGCCGACTTTCAGCGTCTGGCTGACGCGGGGCAGGTAGATCCGGGTGCCGGCGTCGAGGGCAACTTCGCAGCCCTGGCCATCGACCCGGCTGAGCGTGCCTTTGAGGAAACCCATCTTCGGCGTACCGAGAAAACCGGCGACGAACAGGTTGGCCGGATGATGGTACAGCTCCAGAGGCGCCCCTACCTGTTCGACGCGGCCGCCGTTGAGCACCACCACCTTGTCGGCCAGGGTCATGGCTTCGACCTGGTCATGGGTGACGTAGATCATGGTGGCCTGCAGTTCCTTGTGCAGGCGCGAGAGTTCCAGGCGGGTCTGCACGCGCAGGGCTGCGTCGAGGTTGGACAGTGGCTCGTCGAACAGGAAGATCTTGGGGTGACGGACGATGGCGCGCCCGATCGCCACGCGCTGGCGCTGGCCGCCCGACAACTGCTTGGGCTTGCGGTCGAGCAAGGCGCCCAGTTCGAGAATGCGCGCAGCTTCCGCTACCTTGCTCTCGACTTCCGCTTTGGGCTTGCCGGCCAGGTCCAGTGCGAACGACAGGTTCTTGCGCACCGTCATGTGCGGATACAGGGCGTAGGTCTGGAACACCATGGCCAGGTCGCGCTTGGCCGGGGTCACTTCGGTGATGTCGCGACCGTCCAGCTCGATGGTGCCACTGCTGACTTCCTCGAGCCCGGCGATCAAACGCAGCAGCGTCGACTTGCCGCAGCCCGACGGGCCGACGAACACCACGAATTCGCGGTCGTGCACTTCCAGGTCGATGCCCTTGATGATCTGCAGACCTTCGAAGCCCTTTTTCAGGTTTTTTATTTTCAGAGTGGCCATGGGATGGTTCCTGATATGAGTACGTTGTTGGCGATGCTGGCCTCTTCGCGGCCACTGGCCGCTCCTACAAGGGTCGTGCAGAACCCGTAGGAGCGGTCAGCGGCCGCGAAGGCGTCCGTGAAATCGCCACCGGTCACTTGACTGCCCCGAAGGACAGGCCGCGCACCAGCTGCTTCTGGCTGATCCAGCCGAAGATCAGAATCGGCGCGCAGGCCAGGGTCGAAACGGCTGACAACTTGGCCCAGAACAAGCCTTCCGGGCTTGAGTACGAGGCGATCAGGGCGGTCAACGGCGCGGCGCCGGAGCTGGTCAGGTTCAACGACCAGAAGGCTTCGTTCCAGCACAGGATCAACGACAGCAGCACCGTCGAGGCCAGGCCACCCTTGCTGATCGGCAACAGCACCCGAAGCATTTCCTGGCCCAGCGTGGCACCGTCCAGGCGTGCCGCTTCGAGGATTTCCCGGGGGATGTCCTTGAAGTAGGTGTACACCATCCAGACCACGATCGGCAGGTTGATCAGGGTGTAGATGACGATCAGGGCAATGCGTGAATCCAGCAGGCCGGCACCCTTGGCCAGCAGGTAGATGGGCATCAGCACACCCACCGGCGGCAGCATCTTGGTGGAGAGCATCCACAGCAAGGTCTGCTTGGTGCGCTTGGTTTCGTAGAACGCCATCGAGTAGGCGGCCGGCACTGCAATCAACATGCACAGGGCGGTGGCACTGAAGGAAATCAGCACCGAGTTCCAGGCGAAGTGCAGGTAGTCGCTGCGCTCCTGAATGTGCAGGTAGTTTTCCAGGGTCGGCGTGAAGATGAACTGCGGTGGTGTGGCGAAGGCGTCGATCTCGCTCTTGAAGCTGGTCAGCACCATCCAGAAGATCGGGAAGAACACCAGGATCGCCACGGCCCAGGCCAGGCAGCCCAGGACCAGGCTTTGCAGGCGACGCGATTGTTGAAGTGTCATGGTGCAGGCCCTCAATTCTTGTCGGTGAGGTTTTTGCCGATCATCCGCACCAGGATGATGGCGGCGATGTTGGCGATGACCACGGCGATCAAGCCACCAGCGGAGGCCATGCCCACGTCGAACTGCACCAGCGCCTGGTTGTAGATCAGGTAGGCAAGGTTGGTGGAGGCGAAACCCGGACCACCGTTGGTAGTGGTGAAGATTTCCGCGAACACCGAGAGCAGGAAGATCGTTTCGATCATCACCACCACGGCGATGGGCCGCGCCAGATGCGGCAGCGTCAGGTGCCAGAAGATCGCCAGGGCGCCGGCGCCGTCTAGCCGCGCGGCCTCTTTCTGTTCCTGGTCCAGCGACTGCATGGCGGTCATCAGCAGCAGGATGGCGAACGGCAGCCATTGCCAACTGACGATGACGATGATCGAGAACAGCGGGTAATGGGCGAGCCAGTCGACCGGTTCTGCACCGAAGAATTTCCACACCGCAGCGAGGATTCCCGACACCGGATGGAAAATCAGGTTCTTGAAGATCAGCGCGCCAACCGTGGGCATGATGAAGAACGGCGAGATGAGCATCACTCGCACGATACCTCGGCCCAGGAACTCGCTGGCTTCCAGCAGGGCTGCGATCAGTACGCCGAAGACCACGCTGATCAACAGCACGCTGCCGACCAGCAGCAAGGTATTGGTGGCGCCCGGCATGAAGCCGGCGTCGGTGAGGAAGAAGCTGAAATTCTCCAGCCCGACGAATTCGTTCTCGCCGGGGTACAGCAGGTTGTAGCGGATCAGCGAGAAGTAGACGGTCATGCCCAGTGGCACGATCATCCATAGCAGCAGCAAGGCCACCGACGGCGTGACCAGAAACCAGCCGGGGTTGGACAAGCGGCGCTTGCCCGTCACCTCAGCGGCGTCGGGCTGGGGCTTGGCAGTCGTAGTATTCATGAGTGCGCACCTGGTGAGCAGGGCTGCCCGCCACGGTCGGCGGGCAGCAGGGCGGACGTGTTACTGCTTGGGGTAGCCGGCGCGCTTCATGGCGCGCTCGGTCGCCGTCTGCGCAACCACCAACGCCTGGTCCGCGGTGGTCTGCCCGGTCAGCGCGGCAGCGAATGCCTTGCCGACTTCAGTACCGATGGCCTGGAACTCGGGAATGGTCACCAGTTGGATGCCAACGTAGGGCTTGGCGTCGGTCTGCTTGGGATCGGCGACCTTCAGCGATTCCAGCGTGATGTGGGCGAACGGCGCCGCCTTCAGGTACTCGTCGGTGTAGGTCGACTTGCGCGTGCCAGGTGGCACATTGGCCACGCCGTCGGTCTTGGCGACCAGCGCTGCATATTCCTTGGACGTTGCCCAGGCCGAAAACTGCTGCGCGGCCTGCTGGTTCTTCGAGCTGGCTGGGATGGCCAGGGCCCAGGAGTACAGCCAGGCCGAGCCCTTGTCGGTGGTTTCATGAGGGGCGAAGGTGAAGCCGACACTGTCGGCGACCTTGCTTTGGGTCTTGTCCATGGTGAACGAGCCGGCGACGCTGGCGTCGACCCAGATGGCGCACTTGCCACTGTTGAACAGCGCCAGGTTCTCGTTGAAGCCATTGCTCGAAGCGCCTGGAGGGCCGGACTTCTTCATGTTGTCGACATAGAAGTTCAGCGCTTTCTTCCAGGCTTCGCTGTCGAACTGTGGCTTCCACTGGCTATCGAACCAGCTGCCGCCGAAGCTGTTGGCCACGGTAGTGATCAACGCCATGTTCTCGCCCCAGCCGGCCTTGCCGCGCAGGCACAGGCCGTATTGGTCCTTGCTCTTGTCGGTGAGCTTTCCGGCGAATTCGGCGATCTGGGTCCAGGTGGGTTTTTCCGGCATCTCGAGACCGGCCGCCTTGAACAGGTCGGTGCGGTAGTAGGTCATCGAGCTTTCAGCGTAGAACGGCAGGGCGTACAGCTGGCCTTTCACCGACAGGCCGTCGCGCACCGAAGGGAAGACATCGTCTATGTCGTAGCTGGCGGGCAGGTCCTTCATCGGTGACAGCCAACCCTTTGCGCCCCACAGCGAGGCTTCGTACATGCCGATGGTCAACACGTCGAACTGGCCGCCCTGGGTAGCGATATCGGTGGTCAGGCGCTGGCGCAGCACGTTTTCTTCCAGCACCACCCAATTGAGCTTGATGTCGGGATGCTCGGACTCGAAAGTCTTGGCCAGGCGCTGCATGCGAATCATGTCGCTGTTGTTGACGGTGGCGATGGTCAGGGTGGTGTCGGCATGGCTGTAGCCACTGACGGCCAGTGCGCCACACAGACCGCTGGCAACGAGCAGGCGTTTGTAGTCTATGGTCATCTCGCATTCCTCTTCGGCACGCGGGGGGGCGGCCTTGGTTATTATTCTTGTGTCTTCGTAGAGGTGAAGCACTGCCTGTGATTACAGACCCCCGCAGGCATTCTGACAAATCCCTGAGTACACCCACGCTGATACTAATTTGCACTGAGCCGGCTGGCGCAGCGACGCGCCAGAGGCGTGCGCAGCGTCGTTGTGAGGTTTCGTACAGGTTTCAGGAGCTCGACCGCTGCACGGCCAGGCGACGATAGTGCGACGGCGTCATGCCCTTGAGCTGCTGGAAGCGGCGGTTGAAGTTGGAAATATTGTTGAAGCCGGACTCGAAGCACACGTCCGTCACCGGCCGATCGCCGTCAGCCAGCAGCTCGCAGGACTTGCTGATGCGCAGGCGATTGACGAACTCGACGAAGCAGCGGCCGGTAGCCTGTTTGAACACCCGGGAAAAATAGGTCGGTTTCATGCCCAGGTAGGCGGCGACTTCTTCCAGAGACAGCTCGCGCGCATAGTGGGCAAAAATGTAGTCGACCGCGCGGTTGGTGCGCTCCACCGCGTGCTCGTCGGCGTCCTGGGCCGCTGCAGTGCCCGAGAGCAACTGGTAGTCCTCGCAGGCCGCCAGCGATTCCATGAGTATCAGGAAGTGTCCGAGGCGGCTGATACCCTGGCTGTCGGCGATGCGCTGCATCGAGGCACCGGCCTGGGCGATGGTCCGGGCACAGCGGAACTCGATGCCGTAACGGGCTCGTTCGAGCAGCGGCGCAAGACTTTTGAGTTCGCTGAATACCTGGTGGCCATGGTCGAACAGCTCGTCGGTGAAATTGACCAGCATGTCGCGCTTGTTCACCGACTCGTCGTTCTGCAGCTGGCTGATCCAGTTGTGCGGCAGATTGGGCCCGGTGAGAAACAGGCTGCCCGGATTGAAGTTGCCGATGTAGTCGCCGACGAACACTTTGCCGGAGGTGGCGACCAGCAGGTGCAGTTCGTATTCCTTGTGGAAATGCCAGCGCACCAGCGGGCACGGGAAACCATGCTGGCGATAGATGATCGAGCGACCGTCGTGGTCGTCCATCAACTCGTAGGAAGGGTCGGTTATTCGCGTTGCTCGAGTCATGCCGTGGCTGCTTTTGGAGTTGTGCCGATCGGAAATGCGCACCCAAGCATAGCGGTGGACGGGCCTGTGCGTCCAAGGCTGAAACGTCCGGCGTCGAGAAGCCCGGCGTTGAAGCGGCCCTCGCTCAGCGGGCGTCGTCGTTCTTGCGCGGCGTGTTCGAGCGCGGTAGGCCCGGCAAGGAGGGGGGCAGGCTGCCGCGGTCCGGCTCCCAGTCGGGAAGCGATGGCCGGCCCTCGTTCGCTGCCGGTTTGAGCAGCTGTACTTGAGCCAGCAGCGCTTCCATGGCGGCCATCAACCCGACCTTGGAATTGGGCAGCACGGGGTGGTGAGGTGGGATGAACAGGCTCAGGGTCGACACCTGCACCAGAGGCGATGCCGGGCAGTCGGTCACACTGAGCACACAAGCTTCGCGGGACTTGGCGTATTCGGCCAGGCGAATGGTGTCGCGGGTGTAGGCGGGCAGGGCGATGGCCAGCAGGGTGTCGTTGCGGGTGATGCCGGACAGTCGATAGGCCGACCCTTCAAGACCGCCGTCCAGGGTCACGCAGTGCGCGCCGGCGCAGAACGGGCTGAGCCCCGCGGCTGCCATGGCGGCGATGTGAAAGCTGTTGCCGAAACCGACCACGAACACATTCTGCGAGCGGGCCAGGCGCAGGGCCATCTCATCGAAGGTCTGGTTGTCGTTCATGCGTGTGACGTTGTCCAGATGGTGCTTGCTGAGGCTGATCTGCTGTTCCAGATCGAACCCCGTCTCCGGTGCCTGCTTGAGCCGGCCTTCGATGACGTCGGCCGCAGACACCACGGCCAGCAGGTTTTCCATCAGGGCAAAGCGCAGGCCGGTGAAACCGTTGAGGCCGATCGCATTGGCCAGGCGGTTGACGGCGGCGGTGGAGGTGCCGGTGGCGCCGGCCAGTTCTTCTATGTTGAGCGTTGCGCTGCGGTAGGGGTTGGCTTGCAGGAATGTGGAGACTTTCTTCAGCGCGGGCCGCAGCTCTTCGTGCTTGCCACGCAATGCGCGCATCAGCTCGGAATCGTACACTTTGGTACTGTCGATAGGCGCCATCGTCGTTCGTCCTGAATGGGCAATAGGAACTACCTTGGACACCAAAGATTAGTTCGCGGGCCACAAAGTGCCAGCGGCCGCTTAGACCGATTGGTTCTTGGATTGGATCCATTGCGAGAAGTATTTCGTGCTCTTGTGCAGATGATGCCGGAGCATGCTGCCGGTGAAGTTTGCCCGGCGATGCTGCGCGAGGCTCTGGCTCAACTGTTGCAGACGCAGGATCAGAGCCTGAGCGTGTGGCTCGGTCGCATACTGGGCGCCCAGATGCTCATGGCACTGCTCATGGGCGGCTTGCCATTGATCCGCGTTTTCGTACAGCTCGACGGCCGCCTGCGCCAGCTCGTCTGCGCTGCGGCCTATCCGGCCCGGCCAGCGCTCGCCGGTACGCATGCCTTCGGCGCCCGTCGGGGTCGTCACGCTGGGCGTACCGCAGAGCATGGCATCGAGCAACTTGCCCTTGATGCCCGCGCCGAAACGCAGTGGCGCCAGTGCCACCCGTGCCTGACCCACCACCTGCAACGCATCCATTGCCCAGCCCTTGACCAGGAAACCTTGGGCAGGGTTGTGCAGGGCCGTGGCCTTGGGCGGTGTGTAGGCGCCGTGGACGTGCAATTGCGCGCGCGGCAACTGCTTGCGAATGCGTGGCCAGACCTGCTGCTTGAGCCACAGCACGGCGTCCCAGTTGGGCGCGTGGCGAAAATTGCCGATGCAGACGAAGTTGGCTCTCTGCTCGAAGGTCAGTGCTGCGGTGGCTGGCGGCTCGACCATCAGCGGACAATCATGCAGCAGGCTGGCTGGCACGCCGAAGCGTTCGGTCAGCAGTTGCGTCTCGAACGGCGAGATCATCAAGCTCAAGTCGCAACGAAAGATGGCTGCCACTTCACGCTGGGTGATATCGGCGTCGCTCATGTGCGCGTAGAGCGTGTCCGGTGCTTCGGCGAACAATGCCGAGAAGTCGTTTTCGTCGTCACTTGCGTGCAGGCGCTGCTTGAGCAAACCCTGACGCGCGTCGCGCAGGCTCTGCAGGTCGCAGGTTTCCAGCACACGCACGGCCTGCGGGCAGTGCTGCTCGACCCGCCAACCGAATTGCTCTTCCATCATGAAGCGATCGAACAGGACCATGTCCGGCTGCAACTCAGCCACGAAGCGGTCGAAACTGTCGTCATTGAGCTCGATGGCTCGTTCGGCGATGCCCAGCGCTGCGAGGTCGGCCTTGTGCTCGCCGACCCTGGCGGGGCTGGCGAAAGTCACGTGCCAGCCTTGGGTCGTGAAGCACTGCAGCAACTGCATCATGTGCCCGCCGGCCGCGGAAGAGGTGGGCTCGGGCCAGACATAGCCAATGACCAGGACGCGCTGAAAAGACATGGGGCAGACTCGGGGGCAAAAACCGGGCGCGCATTAGGCCATGATTACGCGCCGGGGTGTAGCGGCAGGCGCGGCTTCAGGCCGCCAGCATGCTCTTGACCTTGTCGCGCAACTGGTCGATGGAGAACGGCTTGCCGATCATGGCCATGCCCGCCGGAACGTCCAGCGCTTCGGCGTAGCCGCTGGCGAACAGCACCGGCAGTTCGGGACGCAAGGCGCGCGCCTCGACGGCCAGCTCCTTGCCGTCCATGCCGGGCAGGCCCATGTCGGTCATCATCAGGTCGATGGTCTCGGCCGAATCGTTGAGGAAGGTCAGCGCCTGAGGACCGTCCTCGGCTTCCAGTACCTTGAACTCGAATTCCTCCAGCACGTCCACGATCAGCATGCGGACGATCGCATCGTCTTCGACGACAAGAATGGTTTTGGCGGTATCGGACATCGTTCGGATCCTGGTCGGCAAGGGGCGCAGACGGCGCCGAGCCGTCATGTCGCAGATAACGTTACGCCCCGAGGGCAACGAGCACCCGGGAAGCAGGGCGCCAATCATAAAGCATGGGTCGGGGTCAGGCCATGCTTGTGGAGGCATTAAACGAGACCATTCCCACGTTTAGATGTGAAAATTCTTACGAAGCATGAGGAAAAAACCTAACAAATTGACTGAATTGCGGCAAAATCCCCGACCTCGAATACAGGATCCGGGCCCAAGGACATGAACAAACCCTCTTCGATCGACGAGCAGAGCTTCCGTCGCCTGCTCAGTCGCAACGTTGGCTTGCCGCTGGGCGTGGGCGTGCTCAGCGTGGCCGTGTTCATTGCGATCATCGTTTACCTGCTGTCGGTGATCGACTGGGTCGAGCACACCGACCGGGTCATCAACAACGCCAACGAAGCGACCAAGCTGTCGATCGACATGGAAACCGGGATGCGGGGGTACCTGCTCTCGGGTGCCGAGGGCTACCTGGACCCCTATGAGCTGGCCAAGCCGCGCCTGGCCGCCGAGTTGCCAGCCTTGCAGGCCTTGGTGGCCGACAACCCGCGCCAGGTCGATCGCCTGACCCGCATCATGGCGCTGCAGAAGGACTGGCTCTCCTACGGCGAGGAGCTGATTTCGCTCAAGCGCGCCACCGGCGACTATTCCAGCGTCGTCCAGACCGGCCGCGGCAAGCGCCTGACCGACGCGATCCGCAAGGAATACGAAGGCTTCATTGCCATGGAGCAGCAACTGCGGGTGGAGCGCAGCGAAAACGTGTCGCGCACCATCTGGGCATCGGTCAGCCTTTATGTACTGTTCGTTCTGGTGGTCAGCGCCTTGCTGGCATATTTCGGCCGACGCGACATGACCGAACTGTCGACCTCCTATGGCGGCAACCTGGCTGCCCTGCAAAAGGGTGCCAAGCGCCTGCAGGACCAGGCCTGGCTGCGCACCGGCCAGACTCAGCTGGCCGAACAGTTGCTGGGCCAGCAGACCCTGCAGATGCTGGGCCGCAACATGCTGCAGTTCTTCGCCCAGTACCTGGGGTCGGTGGTCGCGGCGGTGTACATCCGCGAAGAGCACGGCAACCTGCGCCGTATCGCCTCGTACGGGTTCTCCCGCGAGCGTGAGGTGACGGACCAGTTGCTGATCAATGGCGAGGGTATTGCCGGCCAGGCCGTGCAGCGCAACCGGGTCATCCGCCTGGACGACGTGCCGGCCGATTACCTGCGTTTGAGCTCAGGCCTGGGCGAGGGCGCAGCCCGCAGCGTGCTGGTCATCCCGACCAGCGACAACGACCAGATCAACGCCGTGGTCGAGCTGGGTTTCCTGCGACCCCTGACCGACCGCGACCTGGAAATCGTCGAGCTGCTGGCCGACAACATCGGCACCGCCATCGAAGCGGCCCGCTACCGTCAGCGCCTGCAGGAAGTGCTCGCCGAAACCCAGCAGCTCAACGAAGAGCTGCAGGTGCAGCAGGAAGAGCTGAAAACCGCCAACGAAGAGCTCGAAGAACAGTCGCGGGTGCTCAAGGAGTCCCAGGCTTACCTGGAAACCCAGCAGGCGGAACTGGAGCAGACCAACGAGCAGTTGGCCGAACGCACCGATGCGCTGGGCCAGCAGCGCGATGCGCTGGATCGCAAGAACCTGGAGCTCAACCAGGCCCAGGTACAGCTCGAGGAGCGTGCCGACGAGCTGCAGCGTTCGAGCCGCTACAAGTCCGAATTCCTCGCCAACATGTCCCATGAGCTGCGCACGCCACTCAACAGTTCGTTGATCCTGGCCAAGCTGCTGGCGGAAAACCCCCAGGAAAACCTCACTGCCGATCAGGTCAAGTTCGCCGAGTCGATCTACTCCGCGGGCAACGATCTGCTCAACCTGATCAACGACATCCTCGACATCTCCAAAGTCGAGGCAGGTAAGCTCGACCTGCGACCGGAGAACAGCAGCGTGCCGCGTCTGGTCGACGGCCTGCGCATGACCTTCGAGCCGCTGGCCGGGCAGAAGCACCTGGAACTGTCGGTGCAGATCCTTCCCGACGCACCCGCGATGTTGTACACCGATCGCCAGCGCGTGGAGCAGATTCTCAAGAACCTGCTGGCCAACGCGCTGAAGTTCACCGAGCAGGGCAGTGTCGAACTGTTGGTGTCCGGCCACGCCAACCAGGGCATCGCCTTCCAGATTCGCGACACCGGCATCGGTATCGCCGTCGACCAGCAGCAGGCCATCTTCGAGGCCTTCCGCCAGGCGGACGGCACCACCAACCGCCGCTACGGCGGCACCGGCCTGGGCCTGTCGATTTCCCGCGACCTGGCCAACATGCTCGGCGGCTACATCACCGTCAGCAGCGAGCTGGGCAAG
Organism: Pseudomonas sp. CFBP 13710; assembly: GCF_014842235.1. Lineage (NCBI taxonomy): Bacteria > Pseudomonadati > Pseudomonadota > Gammaproteobacteria > Pseudomonadales > Pseudomonadaceae > Pseudomonas > Pseudomonas sp. CFBP 13710. The sequence goes on from NZ_JACYVJ010000001.1 coordinate 315,221, forward strand.
GGCAGCACCTTTACCCTGGTATTGCCGCAACGCTACGAAGAAATCATCGAGGCGCCGCGGCATGCGCCGCAGCCCATGGTGATCGCTGCGCAGCCGGTGTCCAACACCCCGGCCGTGCTCGAAGCGCCGCTGACCGTGGCGCGCTTTGCCGACGACCGCGATAAAGGCCCGTTCACCAAGCGCTGCATACTGGTGGTCGAGGATGAGCCGAACTTCGCGCGTATCCTTTACGACCTGGCGCATGAGCTGGACTACCACTGTCTGGTGGCCCACGCCGCCGATGAGGGCTTCGACCTGGCGGCGACCTTCGTGCCCGATGCGATCCTGCTCGACATGCGCCTGCCCGATCATTCGGGCCTGACCGTGCTGCAGCGCCTCAAGGAACTGGCCACCACGCGGCACATTCCCGTGCACGTGATTTCGGTCGAGGACCGGGTCGAGGCGGCCATGCACATGGGCGCGATCGGCTATGCGGTCAAGCCGACCACCCGCGACGAACTCAAGGAAGTCTTCGGCCGCCTGGAAGCCAAGCTGACGCAAAAGCTCAAGCGCATTCTGCTGGTGGAAGACGATGACCTGCAGCGCGAGAGCATTTCCCTGCTGATCGGCGACGACGACATCGAGATCACTGCCGTGGGCTTTGCCCAGGAGGCACTCGACCTGCTGCGCGACAACGTCTACGACTGCATGATCATCGACCTCAAGCTGCCCGACATGCTCGGCGGCGACCTGCTCAAGCGCATGTCCAACGAGGAGATCCGTGCGTTCCCGCCGGTCATCGTCTACACCGGGCGCAACCTCACCCGCGACGAAGAAGCCGAGCTGCTCAAGTACTCCCGTTCGATCATCATCAAGGGCGCGCGCTCGCCCGAGCGGCTGCTCGACGAAGTGACGCTGTTCCTGCACAAAGTCGAATCGCAGTTGTCCCATGAGCGGCAAAAGATGTTGAAAACCGCCCGCAGTCGCGACAAGGTCTTCGAGGGCCGCAAGATCCTCGTGGTGGACGACGACGTGCGCAATATCTTTGCCCTGACCAGTGCCCTGGAACACAAGGGCGCCATCGTTGAAGTAGGCCGTAACGGCCGAGAGGCAATCGACAAGTTGAATCAGGTCGAGGACATCGATCTGGTGTTGATGGATGTGATGATGCCCGAGATGGATGGCTACGAGGCCACCCGCGAGATCCGCAAGGACCCGCGCTGGCGCAAGCTGCCGATCATCGCGGTCACCGCCAAGGCCATGAAAGACGATCAGGAACGCTGCCTGCAGGCCGGTTCCAACGACTACCTGGCCAAGCCCATCGACCTGGATCGTCTGTTCTCGCTGATCCGCGTGTGGTTGCCGCAACTGGAGCGCATGTAGTGAGTGATTCCCTGGCCGGCAAGCCCTCCCAGCCGGCTGCCGAGCGCAATATCGATATCGAGATCCGTTTGCTGATCGAGGCGATCTACCTCACCTACAGCTACGATTTCCGCGATTACTCGGGCGCGTCGGTGAAGCGTCGCATCCTGCACGCGCTACGCCAGATGGAGTGCAGCAGCGTCTCGTCGCTGCAGGCTCGGGTGCTGCACGAGCCTACGGCGTTCATGGAGCTGCTGCAGTACCTGACGATTCCGGTAAGCGAGATGTTCCGTGACCCCGAGCACTTCCTGGCGCTGCGCCGTGAGGTGGTGCCGCTGCTCAAGACCTACCCATCGCTCAAGGTCTGGATCGCCGGGTGCAGCACCGGCGAAGAGGTCTACTCCATGGCCATTCTGTTGCGCGAGGAAGGTCTGCTCGACCGCACCATCATCTATGCCACCGATATCAACCCGACCTCCCTGGAAAAGGCCAAGCAAGGCATCTACTCCATGGAGAGCGTGCGCGCCTATACCCAGAGCTACCAGCGCGCCGGTGGCACCCGCTCGTTCGCCGACTACTACACCGCGGCCTACGGCAACGCCATCTTCGACAGCAGCCTGCGCGAGAACGTGACCTTCGCCGACCACAGCCTGGCCACCGACAGCGTGTTCTCCGAGACCCAGTTGGTGTCCTGCCGCAATGTGCTTATCTATTTCAACAAAGGCCTGCAGGACCGCGCCTTCGGGCTGTTCCACGAATCCCTGAGCCATCGCGGCTTTCTCATGCTCGGCAGCAAGGAAACCCTGGATTTCTCGGCCTACAGTTCGCGCTTCGAAACCCTGACGCGCCCCGAACGGATCTATCGCAAGTCATGAGTCGTTTCCAAGCGGTGGTGGTGGGCGCATCGGCCGGTGGCGTCGAGGCACTGCTGGGGGTGTACGGGCAGTTGCCGATGGATTTCAAGCTGCCGGTGCTGACCGTGCTGCACCTGCCGGACGAGCGTCACAGCCAGTTGGCGGAAGTGTTCGAAAGGCGCTTGAACCGGCCGGTGCGCCAGGCGCGTGACAAGGAGCCCATCGAACCCGGTATGTTCTACTTTGCCGGCCCCGGTTATCACCTGTCGGTCGAGCGCGATTTCAGCCTGTCGTTGAGCCAGGAGGAGCGGGTGCACTATTCGCGTCCAGCCATAGACTTTCTCTTCGATTCGGCCGCCGATGCCTATGGCAGCGGGTTGATCGGGGTATTGTTGACGGGGGCCAACGAAGACGGCGCGCGAGGTCTGGCCAGCATCAAACACAAAGGTGGCTTGACCATCGTCCAGGACCCCGCCGAGGCGCGGGTCGCGGTCATGCCGCAGGCGGCCATCCGCCTGCAGGCGCCTGATCACATTCTTTCACTCCACGGCATTGGCTGTCTGCTTGCCGAGCTGGAACGAAGCACATGCTAAGCAACGTCCAAGCAAAACTGTTGATCGTCGATGACCTGCCGGAGAACCTGCTGGCCCTGGAGGCGTTGATCGCCAGCCCCGGCCGTGAGGTGCACAAGGCACTCTCGGCCGACGAAGCTTTGTCGCTGCTGCTGCAGCACGAATTCGCCATGGCCATTCTCGATGTGCAGATGCCGGGCATGAACGGCTTCGAGCTGGCCGAGCTCATGCGCAGCACCGAGAAGACCAAGAACATTCCGATCGTGTTCGTCAGCGCCGCCGGGCGCGAGCTCAACTATGCCTTCAAGGGCTACGAAAGCGGCGCCGTGGATTTCCTCCACAAGCCGCTGGACATGCAGGCGGTGAAGAGCAAGGTCAGCGTGTTCGTCGACCTGTACCGCCAGCGCAAGACCCTCAAGGAACAGCTCGATGCGCTGGAGCGCTCGCGTCAGGAACAAGAGGTGCTGCTCAAGCGCCTGCAAGTGACCCAAAGCGAACTGGAGCATGCAGTGCGCATGCGTGACGACTTCATGTCGATCGTTTCCCACGAAGTGCGCACCCCGCTCAATGGGCTGATCCTGGAAACGCAACTGCGCAAACTGCACCTGGCGCGCGATAACGCCGATGCCTTCACCCTCGACAAGATGCGCGCCATGGTCGAACGCGACGAGCGGCAGATCAAGAGCCTGATCCGCTTGATCGAGGACATGCTCGATGTGTCGCGCATCCGCACCGGCAAGCTGTCCATCCGTCCTGCCCAGTTCGACCTGGCGCAACTGGTGCGCAATCTGGTCGACAGTTTTGCGCCTCAGGTGGCTGCCGCCGACTGCACCATCAGCCTGCGTGCGGATGAGCCGGTGCTGGGCATCTGGGACGAGTTCCGCATCGAGCAAGTGGTCAGCAACCTGATCTCGAATGCCTTGCGCTACGGTGGCAAGGGGCCGGTGGAGGTCACGGTGTACGGGCACAACGGCTGGGCGCGCGTGGAAGTGCGGGACCATGGCATCGGTATCAGCAAGGAAAACCAGCTGCGCATCTTTCAGCAATTCGAGCGGGTGTCGGGCAGCAACGTGGTAGCGGGCCTGGGCCTGGGCCTGTTCATTTCCGAGCAGATCGTGGCGGCCCACGGCGGGCGCATCGAAGTGGACAGCGCCCTGGGCGACGGCGCGACGTTCCGGGTCAGCCTGCCGCTTTAGGAATAAGCGCACTCACACGCAACCTCTGTCGCAGGTCATGGTCGTAATGGCAGCAAAACATATAAGTACATAGGCTTCCCCATGAGTGAAGATGCACAAGATGTCGTTCTCATCGTAGAGGACGAACCGTTGATATTGATGGTCCTGGCAGACTACTTGTCCGGCCTGGGCTATCGCGTCCTGAAAGCCGAGAATGGCGAGCAGGCACTGGAAATTCTTTCGACCAAGCCGCACCTGGACCTGATGGTCACCGACTATCGTCTGCCCGGTGGCATTTCCGGGGTGAAGATCGCCGAGCCCGCCGTGTTGCTGCGGCCGGACCTGAAGGTGATATTCATCAGTGGCTATCCGGCGGAAATCCTCGAAACCAACAGCCCGATCGCGCGCAAGGCGCCGATCCTGGCCAAGCCGTTCGACCTGGATACGCTGCACGAGCAGATTCAGGAACTGCTGGCCTGAAAGAGCAGGGCACCTGGCCTGACGGTCAGGTGCCCTGTTTGTTTGCAGGCATTTTGTTTGCAGGCATTCGCCGTCTGCTTCAGGGGGTTGGCAATGCGGCCCCTTTGGGCCAGAGCAACCACACCTGACCTTCCTGCTTCATGTTGCCGGCCAGCTCGCCGGCTTCTGCTCCCGTCCCCCAGAACAGATCGGCACGCACTTCGCCGGCAATGGCGCCACCGGTGTCTTGCGCGGCCACTGGGCGAACCACCGGGGTGCCGTCGGGGCGCGTGGTCGAGAGCCATAACAGGCTACCCAACGGGATCACCTTGCGATCGATCGCCACGCTGTAGCCTGCGGTTAGGGGCACGTTGAGCGAGCCACGCGGCCCTTCGTTGCTGTCCGGCCGAAGGCTGAAGAACACGTAGCTCGGATTGCTGGCGAGCAGTTCCGGTACGCGCTGGGGGTTGGCCACGGCCCAGTCTCGGATGCGGCCCATGCTCACTTCTTCTTTCTTCAGCAGGCCCTGGTCCACCAGCCAGCGGCCGACCGGGCGGTAGGGGTGGCCGTTCTGGTCAGCGTAGCCGACGCGCAGTTGCCGACCGTTATCCAGCTGCAGGCGCCCCGAACCTTGAATCTGCAGGAACTGCAGGTCCATGGGGTCGCGCATCCACGCCACCACGGGCGCGTTGTCGATGCCCTGACGCTGGATGGTGGCCGCGTCATCATAGGGACGCAGCACCTGGCCGTCGAGCCGCCCGCGCAGGCGCTTGCCTTTGAGTTCGGGGTAAAGGCTGTCCAACTGCACGCTGATCATGTCTGCCGGTACGCCGTAGACAGGTACCGGATGCCCTGCGTCGGCCTTGAGGCTGCCGGGATAGACAGGCTCATAGTAGCCAGTGATCAGGCCGTGTTCGCCTTTTTCCGCAGAGCGCAGGCCGTAGACCTGCAGTTGTGCCTGAAGGAAGGTGCGGATCGCGGTGGGAGCAGTGTCCACCGCTTGCGCCGAGGCGCAGGTGGCGCCCCAGATCGCATCCTTGGCCAGCCGCTGGCAAGCCGAGCGCCAGGCAGTGAAGCCGGCCTGCAGGTCGCTGTCGCTGACCTTGGGCAAATCATCCCAGGTGGCCGGTGCGTAGGTGGCGACGGGTTGTGTGGGTGGCACGGGCTTGTTGTCGTTGTCGCAGGCGGACAACAGCGCCAGCGCGGGCACGACGCCGATGAGCAGGCGTCGCCAGGGGAAACGGAAATGGGTCACGCAACGCATCCTGATAGCGATAAGAGGCGGCTACTTTGGATAAACCCACCCCCAACGTCAAATCCATGCGGCGAACAGGTATGCAGCGGTGGCCGCCGACGCGGCTCGCGCCGCTGCTACAGAACCTCATCCCCTGTAGCAGCGGCGCGAGCCGCGTCCGGCTTGATGCGCTTGTCCACCTGTATCAGCAATAGCTGGCAATCCGACGTACCTGGCCCTGTCCCTGGCCCAGGGTCCACTCGCGATTGAGGGTCTGGAACACATCGTTGACGAACTGCCGATCGGCCGCCGCTTTCTTGCCGACATAGCCCTTGCCGCGGCGGTAGATCGGCATGCGCGCGCGCAGTTCGGGGTGGCTGCGCTCGAAATCCTCGCCGTCGGCGTCATTGGCCAGGGCGTCGATATGTACATCGCCCCGCTGGCAGACCCAAAGAATATGGTCGTCGAGGCTGTCACGGCCGGCTGCCAGAATGCGGGCGAGCTGGTCAACGGTGGGCTGCTGGTTCAGGTTCATGTGTATGCTCCTTGAGCTCTGTGTGATCTGTCAGGTTGTGGTCCCCAACACGGGTCGGCAGGTACGCTTCACGTGTTGTCCGTCTAGGTCAGTACTGGCTCGAGCTCGATGTGTAGTGCTTGAAACCATCACTACATGAAAGCCATGGCGTTCAGGTTGCACCTACCCGCGGGGTACGCGGATCACATCGGAGTGACTCGATGGCTCATCGAGCAGGACTGGTTTCGCCTCTGCTCTGTTCCCGATCAGGGAGACGGCCTCATCATGCAAGTCGCAACGAGTCGCGTCAATGAATATGTAGTGCTTTTTTATCAGCACTACATATTTTATTTATGACCTGCAAGTCACGCATTCCGGCCTGCTTCGCCGCACATGGATCCTGTCGCGCGGTGTTTGCAATCCGCAGCTCAGCGCCTTGCCCTTGCTCAGGCCCATGAAAGCCCCGGCAAGGCTTGATTGTTCGAGCGTCTCCCATAATCATGCTCGGCCCGAGCGCAGAAGGTGCGTCCTGTGCAAGTACCCAGTGGAGCCGTATGGAGTTCAAGCAGAGTCTGAGTCGACGGATCGTCATCGTGTTTGCCTTGATGAGCGCTTTCGTCGCCGGCGTATTCGCTGTGGGTATCGTGGCTACCGTGCATCTGGTGGAGCGCAAGCTGACGACCATGAGTTTGAGCGGCAACATGCATCGCCTGCTGTTGGTCGACAATGCGGACGATTGGCGCCACCGACCCGAGAAAGACGAGCTGTTCTACATCGAGGGTGGCAACGGCGACCTGAGCATGCCCAACGAGCTCAAGACTTTGCCGATCGGTTTCCAGAAGCTCACGCTTGGGCCGCGCACCTACTACGCCATGGTCGCCCGCGTCGACAATCGCCAGTACGTATTGCTGCGAGACCAGGAGGGTATGGAGCAGCGTGCCAATGTGCTGTTCATCGTGGTAGGCGCTGGCTTTCTGCTGAGCATCGCCCTGGCGATCATGCTGGGCGGACTCCTGGCCCGCCGGGTGATGGCGCCGGTCGTGCGGCTGGCCCGGCAGGTGCGCCATCGCGACAAGATGCTCGGCCTGGCTCCGCCGCTGTCGCCCGATTACACCGACGATGAAGTCGGCGAACTGGCGCGCTCCTTCGATGAAACGCTGAGCAAGCTGCGGGCGGCGCTCAATCGCGAGCAGATGTTCACCAGCGACGTGAGCCACGAATTGCGCACGCCGCTGATGATTCTCGCCAGTTCCTGCGACCTGCTGCTGGCCACCGAGCTGGATGAGCGCTCGCACCGTCAAGTGGCGCGGATTGCACGGGCCACCGACGGCATGAGCCAACTGGTTGAAACGTTCCTGTTGCTGGCACGCGACCGCGATGCGGCCAGCCATGGCAATCCTTCTGCCACCTTGCGCCGGACCGCCGACGAACTGGTCGAGATCTGGGGGCGCCAGATAGAGGCCAAGGGCCTTGAATTCATCTATGTGGCCGACAACCATTCGAGCGAGGTCTACAACCATGCATTCCTGCATTCGGTAATGGGCAACCTGCTGCGCAACGCATGGCACTACACCGACACCGGTTTCGTGCGCCTGACCCTGACCGAAACCGGGTTCCACGTGGAGGACAGCGGTATCGGCATTCCGGAGGAAAAGCGCAACGCCATGTTTCAGCCATTCGTGCGCGGGGACGAGCAGCGCGGCGAGGGTCTGGGCCTGGGCTTGTCCCTGGTGCAGCGCATCTGTGTCAACCAGGGCTGGCACGTGAGCCTGAGCAGTCGCGAGCCGCACGGCTGTTTTTTTGCCGTGCAACTGGGCGACGCCTAGCGCCGGAACACGCTCGAGCCGTGCGCCCAGTCAAGTCTTTTTGTGAACCTTGCCACCTTTTTGTGGTCTTTCAGCTGGCGGCTTGAACCGACGGCGTGCCGGGCAATAGGCCCAGGAGGGGCTTTTCATCGCCTCTCTTCGCAAGTAGTAGCCACCCGTAGCGGTAGTAGCGACAGGCACGACCGGTGCAGGCCCAGCCCGCGGGACATTGTTGTCCCGCTTTCGAATGGTCCGTTCATCGGGGCCTTTTTTCTTATTCATGTGAAGATCGCCATGCCCTCATCTCAACGTCTTTCTACCGTATTCAGCCGCACCCGCCTGGTTGCCACCGGCCTGTTCACCGGGCTGTTGTTCACTGTCGGCCCTGCGCATGGCGAAGAAGCACCCGACACCAGCCGCTGGGTCAGCGACAACCTCAGTACCTTCGTGCGCAGCGGCCCGACCGATGGCTATCGCATCGTCGGCAGCTTGAAGTCCGGTCAGAAAGTCGAATTGCTTTCCACTCAGGGTGACTACAGCCAGGTGCGCGGCGAGGGTGGTTCCAGTGTCTGGATCCCCAGCAGCGACCTGCAACCCACCCCCGGCCCTGCCGAACACGTTCCGCTGCTGACCCAGCAGGTGGCCGATCTGAGCGGCAAGCTGCAGTCCATCGATGACAGCTGGAAGAACCGAGTCCAGGGCATGCAGGAAACCCTTGATGCGCGCAAGAAGTTGATCGACGAGCTGGAAGCGCGCAGCAAGGCGCTGAACGCCGAGCTCAGCGATGCCCAGTCCGAATTGCGCAGCACCCAGGCGAAGTTGGGTGATGAAAACAAGCACGTCATGATGAGCTACATGGTCTATGGCGGCAGCATTGCCGGTGCTGGTTTGCTGGCCGGGCTGATCCTGCCGATGATGACGCGTGGTCGCAAGCGTAACGATCGCTGGTTCTGAGGGCGGCGCCTACAGGTTGCGCTGAACCCGCCCGGCCGCTTGATGATCTATGGTGTTGCACTCCTTATCGCCACACAGAGAGAGCCTTGCCATGAACACCAGTGATCTACTTGAACAACTGCTGCGCGGTCGCAGCGGACAATCCTCGGCCGGCCAGCCTGGCGCTGCTAAAGGGCAGGGCGGACTGGGCGGTTTGCTGGGCGGACTGCTCGGTGGCGGCCGCGGCGCATCGGGCGGCGCCGGGCTGGGTGGGCTCGGCGGTTTGCTGGGTGGCCTGGGTGGCATGCTGGGCGGAAGCGGAGGCAGTCGTTCCGGTTCGAGCAAGTACACTGCCATGGCGTCGTTGGCAATGATGGCTTACAAGGCCTATCAGACCTGGCAGCAACAGCAGGCAGCCGCACCCCAGCAAGCGTTGCGCACAATCGATCAGCTGTCCGAGTCCGAAGTTGAAGGCCACAGCCATGCGATTTTGCGCGCGTTGATTGCCGCGGCCAAGGCCGATGGCCGGGTGGATGCACAAGAGGAAGCCGCGATTCGCGCCGAATTGACCGAGCATGCCGAAGATGCGCAGTTGCAGCAGTGGCTGGACGCAGAATTGGCGCGGCCGCTGGACGCGCAAGAGCTGGCCAGTGCCGCCGATGGCCCGGCGATGGCCGCAGAGATGTACCTCGCCAGCGTGATGCTCATGGGTCAGCAGGATGCCGGCGAGCGGGCCTGGCTCGACCAACTGGCAGCCGCCCTGAACCTGGCCCCGGAACTTCGCGCCCAGCTCGATCAGCAGGCCAAGACGCAATAACCCCCACCTCAAAAGCCGTACGGCGATGCTGCAGGCCAATCCCATGCACCGCCGACGCGGCTCGCGCCGCTGCTACAAAAACAACACCCCCAGCGCCCCGCAACCCCTGTAGCAGCGGCGCAAGCCGCGTCCGCCGGCCCCGCAACCCAGCAGACGCACGCACCCCTGTAGCAGCGGCGCAAGCCGCGTCCGGGCGCAGCGCCAATCCCCGTACGGTCGTTACAAGGGCCCCAATTCCAACCAGATCGGGGCATGGTCTGAAGGTTTTTCCATGGCGCGCAGGTCGTAGTCGATACCGGCGGCCCGAACCTGCGGCAGCAGCCCGCGGGATGCCAAAATCACATCGATGCGCAGGCCGCGCTTGGGCTGGTCTTCGAAGCCGCGGCTGCGATAATCGAACCAGCTGAACCGGTCGGCCACTTCCGGGTGCAGATGGCGGAAGCTATCGACCAAGCCCCAGTCCTGCAACCGTTGCATCCATTCGCGTTCTTCGGGCAAGAAGCTGCACTTGCCCGTCTTCAGCCAACGCTTGGCGTTGTCCGCCCCGATACCAATGTCGCAATCCTGGGGCGAAATGTTCACATCGCCCATCACGATCAATGGCTGATCGTTGCTGAAGCCGCTTTCCAGCAAGCTCTGCAGGTCGCTGTAGAAGCGTCGTTTGGCGGGAAACTTGGTCGGGTGATCGCGGCTTTCACCTTGCGGGAAGTAGCCGTTCATCACCGTGACGACCTGGCCTTGGGCATCGGCGAATGTGCCACGGATGAAGCGGCGTTGAGCGTCGTCTTCGTCACCGGCGAAGCCTTTGTCGATACTCAGCGGGGCGGCGCGAGAAAGCAGCGCAACCCCGTAGTGCCCTTTCTGCCCATGAAAGTGCACGTGATAGCCCAGCGCCTCGACCTCGGCCTGCGGAAACTGCTCGTCCGACACCTTGGTTTCCTGCAGCCCGATCACATCGGGCTGGTGCTTGTCGATCAAGGCCGCCAGCTGATGCGGGCGGGCGCGCAAGCCGTTGATGTTGAACGAGACGATTTTCATGGTCGCGGATCCTGGCAAATGCGCGATGCTAACGGAGTGTGGCGCGAGCGACCAGCGCGGCGGCGTGCAATCCAGCGTGATTTGCCTGCCCCGGGCACGGAACCCCTGCCGCCGCGCATCGTCCATTGACTACTCGTTGCACTCGCCAAGGACAGACCTCCATGCTCCAGACCTCGACCACCGCTGCAGAAGTACGTCAGCTCGATGGTGGTTACGCTCGGGAAACCCGCGCGCTGCTCTACCAGACCTACCTGCTTGACCCGACCTTTGCCTATCTGTTCGAAGCCGATCGTCCTGGGTTCGAGCGCCGCGTGCGTTCCACGGTGCGGCAACTGGTCAATCAGCACTTCCTCCAGGACCTGCCGGCGCTGGGCCTGTTCTTCGATGACCGTCTGGCCGGCGTTGCGCTGGTAGCGCCACCCCAGCGTCGCCTGGGCATCACCGAGAGCTGGGCCTGGCAATGGCGGATGATGCTGGGCACCGGCGTGGAAGGTACCCGCCGTTATCTTGAGTACCATCACGCCGTGCAGCATTGCCTGCCTTCGGATGCGGTGCATGTGCTGCCGCTGATGGGGCTGCATCCCGATTACCAGGGCCCTGAACTGGCAGAGCAACTGCTGACGGCGGTACACAACTGGTGCGCCCAGGACCCGACGTCCGAAGGCGTGGTGTTGGACACCGGCAATCCGCGCTATCTGGCGTTCTTCGAACGGCAAGGTTATACCCAGATCGGCGAAGTGCCATTGGGCCCGGTGGTCGAGCACGTGTTCTTCCATCCCAGCCCTGAAACGGTCCGCAGTTCTGAAACAGTCGGTTACGCACAAGGCTGAACTCCAGTCATCCACGACGCCTGGCAGGGTCCAAATCGACGTACAGGTCGTGATAGCATTCGCCTATGAACTATTCAGGACGATTGGCCGGCAGCCTGGCGCTACTGGTTGCATGTATGGCGGCTCAGGCCCAAAGCGTACTCGATGTGCGCATCAACCCTGCCAATGCGGCGCTCAAGAGCAATGTCGAAGGCTATATCGGCAGCCTGGGCGATCGTGACGGCGAGGCACTGTTGCGCTTCAGTCGCGGGGCCGAGGAGCAGGCGCAGAAAGCGGCGCAGGCGTTGGGCTATTACCAGGCGCGAGTGAGCAGCGAAGTACAGCCGGGAGAAAATCCCCGCCTGCTGCTGCACATAGAGCCGGGAGAGCCTATACATCTGCGCAACGTCACCGTACGTGTCGAAGGTCCGGCGGCGCAATTGAAGGCCTTCCGCGTGCCGCACAGTCGCGAGCTGGCTCCTGGCGCGGTGCTCAACCACGGTCAGTACGAGAATGCCAAGCAGCTGATACAGAACCAGGCCTCGCGCTATGGATTCTTCAGTGGCACCTTCAGCAAGCAGCGCCTGGCCGTCGACCCACGGGCAGGCCTGGCCGACATCGAACTGGTGTACAACAGCGGTCCGCGGTTCAAGCTGGGCAAGGTCAGTTTCCAGGGCGACACGCCTTTCGACGATGAACTGCTGCAGCGCATGGTGCCCTTCAAGGAAGACACCGCCTACGATTCCGAACTGATTGCCGAGCTGAACCAGGCGCTGCAATCGAGTGGCTATTTCGAAGGCGTGCGGGTCGACGCGGCGCCAACGGCAGCCACCGAGCGGGTCATTCCCGTGGACGTGCAACTGACCACGCGCAAGCCCCGGACCATGGGGTTGGGCCTGGGTTATTCGACCGATGTGGGGCCGCGCGGCAAAGCCAACTGGACCCGCCACTGGGTCAATCCCCAGGGCCACAGCTATGGTGCGGAAATGGAGCTTTCCGCGCCTCGGCAGAACGTCGGGCTCTGGTATGACATCCCCCTGGATCCACCCCTCACCGACAAACTGCGCTGGGCTGGTGGCTACCAATACGAAGAGCTGGCCGACACCGACAGCCTGAGCAAACTGCTGACATTCGGCCCGGAATGGCACAGCAAGCTACCCAGCGGCTGGCAGCGAGTCATCTCGCTGAAGTGGCAACGCGAAGAATACCGGTTGGGCGACGACACCGGCCTGAGTACCCTGTTGATGCCAGGCATCAGCTACACCTACCTCAAGAGCGACAACAAGGTCGACCCGCACAATGGCTACCGTGTGCAGCTCGATGCGCAAGTGGCCAAGGAAGGGCTGATGTCGGACACCAACCTGTTGCATGGCAACGTAATGCTCAAGGGCTTGACCACCGTGGCGCAGAATCACCGCTTGCTTGGCCGGGTGCAGTTGGGCGGCAACGCCACCAACGGATACAAATCCGTTCCGCCTTCGCTGCGCTTCTTCGCCGGTGGCGATCAGAGCGTGCGTGGCTACGATTACCAGACCCTGTCTCCGGAAAACTCCGATGGCGACCGCATCGGCGGACGCTACATGGTGGCCGGCAGCGTGGAATACCAGTACTCGATTGCCGAGAAATGGCGCCTGGCGACCTTTATCGACAAGGGCAACTCGTTCAACGACCTCAAGTTCGCCGACCTCAAGACGGGCATCGGCGTGGGCGTACGCTGGGTCTCCCCGGTAGGCCCGATTCGTCTCGATCTGGCCCACGCCATGGATGACGACGGTGGCGTGCGCCTGCACTTTTCCATGGGGCCGGAACTATGAAGCCCGCACTGAAACGAGGTCTGCTGATCTCCCTAGGGGCGGTCGCAGCCCTGCTGCTGACCGTGATCGTGGCCGTGTCGCTGGTATTGGGCACGCAAGCCGGCAGCCACTGGGCGCTGGCTCGCGTGCCCGGACTGACCCTGGAAAACTTCAGTGGCAGGCTGGGCGGGCATTGGCAGGCCGACAGGCTGGTATGGCAGCAGCAGGCGACCCGAGTCGAGGTGCAGGCGCTTGAGCTGGCCTGGTCACCCGCTTGCCTGTGGCGCATGACCCTGTGCATCGACACCTTGCACACCGGCGCCATTCTTGCGCAGTTGCCTGCCAGCGAAGAGCCTGCCGGCAGCGGTCCGATCGTATTGCCCGATCTGCAATTGCCCGTCGCGATAGAGCTTGGCGATGTGCGTATCGATAGCCTGGAGCTGGATGGGGTGCAACAGCTGAGCGGTCTGGAGCTGGCAGCGCACTGGACCGCCGACGGCCTCAAGATCGACCGAGCCCACCTGCAGCGCGATGAACTGGTGCTGGATGTGCACGGCACTCTGCGCCCTGGCGGCCAATGGCCGCTCGATCTCGACGCCCAGGTGCAACTGCCGGCAGTGGACGACAAGCCCTGGCAGGTCACCCTCAACGCCACGGGCGATCTGCTGGACACACTGACCCTGGACGGGGAGAGTAGCGGCTACCTGCCCGCGCTGATCACCGGCACGGTGCAGCCGCTGGCCGAGCATTTGCCTGCGCAGTTGCGCATTCAGAGCGAGGCGTTCAAACCCAGCGCCGGGCTGCCCGACACTCTGGCTTTCAATCAGCTGGAACTCCTCGCCAAGGGTGACCTGCAGGCTGGCTATGCCATCGATGGCCGGGCCAGTCTGCCGGCCGAGCAGTCGCCGATGACCCTGTTGCTTGGCGCGCGGGTGGATGCCAAGGGTGCCGTGGTGCAGGCGTTGGACATCTCGTCCAGCGCGCAACAGCACCTGCGGCTGTCTGGCTCTCTGGATTGGCAACAGGCCCTGGCGGCGAAGGCCAGGATCGACTGGCTGGACTTCCCCTGGCACCGCCTGTACCCGGTCATTGCCGAGCCAGCCGTGAAGGTGCGGCGTTTCAACGGCGAGATCGATTACAGCGACGGCAAGTACCTGGGCAACCTGAAAGGTGCCTTCGATGGCCCGGCTGGTGCATTCACCTTGGTAACACCGTTCAGCGGCGACCTGCAGCAGGTCTTCCTGCCCCAGCTGGAACTGGTGGCCGGGCAGGGCAAGGCGGCAGGGCACTTGAACGTGAAGTTTGCCGACGGCATCGCCTGGGACACGGCACTCGCCTTGAGCGCCATCGATCCGGCGTACTGGGTCGCGCAGATGCCCGGCAGCCTCGCCGGCCCTCTGCGCAGTACGGGTGAATTCAAGAACGAACGACTCAGCCTCGATGCCGACCTGGACCTCAAGGGCCGCTTGCGCGGGCAACCGGCCGTGCTCCAGGCCAAGGCCCAAGGCGCGGGCGAACGCTGGACGCTGGGCAACCTCGACGTTCGCCTGGGTGATAACCGCATCAAGGGTCAAGGCAGCCTGCAGCAGCGAGTCGAGGGTCGGCTGGACATCGACCTGGCCCGCCTGGGGCAGTTGTGGCCCGGGCTGCAGGGTCGGTTGAAAGGTCAGATGGATGCCGCAGGTACCCTGCAGGCACCCCAAGGCAAGCTCAAGCTGGTGGGCCAACAGTTGGCAATGGACAGCAACCGTCTGCAGAACCTGACCCTGGACGCCGGCCTCGATGGGGCCCAGCGCGGCACGCTGGATTTGACCGCTGCGGGCATTCGTGCAGGTGCAACCGACCTGGGCACCTTGAGCGCCAAGGCCTCGGGCGATATCAAGCGACAGCAAGTGCAACTGGCTCTCAAGGGACCTCAGCTTGCCCTGGCGACCAGTCTGGACGGTACGCTGGACAAAGGCTTCACCGCACAAAGCAGCTGGCGCGGGCGACTGGCCAGCGGTTCGGTGCAGGCCGGTGGCCAGGACTGGCGTCTGCAGGCGCCAGCGCGACTGGAATACCTGGCTGGCGGGCAGGTCAACTTCGGTGCCCATTGTTGGCGCTCAGGACAGGCCAGCCTGTGTGGCGAAGACCAGCGCCTGGCGCCCGAGCCGCGCCTGCGCTACCACCTCAAGCAGTTCCCGCTGGACAGCCTGGCCCAGTGGTTGCCGAAGGATTTCGCCTGGCAGGGCCTGCTCAATGCCGACGTGGCGGTGGATGTGCCCGCCAGCGGTCCGGCCGGTGAGATCACGGTCGATGCCGGCAACGGCACCTTGCGGGTGCGCAACGACCAGCAGTGGGTCGACTTCCCCTATCAAACCCTGCGTCTGACCAGCCGTCTGAACCCGAAGCGAATCGATACCGAGCTCAATTTTCGCGGGGATCGCCTGGGGCAATTGCAGGTGATTGCGCAGATCGATCCGATCCCGGAGAGCAAGCCTGTCACCGGCAGTTTCCGCCTGGCCGGGCTCGACCTTTCCATCGCTCGGCCCTTCGTGCCCATGGTCGAAACCCTCAAGGGGCAGCTCGATGGCAGCGGACAGATCACAGGTTCTCTGATGGCACCGCAGGTCAACGGCAACGTCCGTCTCAGCGGTGGCGAAATAGCCGGCCCGGAACTGCCGACCACCCTTGAAGACTTGCAGTTGCAGGCGCAGATCGCCGGTGAAAGCGTGCGTTTGCAGGGCAGCTGGAAAAGCGGCAAGACCGGCCAAGGGTCGCTGGGCGGCACCGTCGCCTGGGCCGATGCCCTGGATGTAGACGTGCAGCTCAAGGGCTCGCGGCTGCCGATCAATGTCGAACCCTATGCAACCCTGGAAGCGGCGCCCGACCTGCGCATCCAGATGAATGGCGAGCGTCTCGCCGTGGTCGGCAAGGTGTTCATTCCCAAGGGTGCCATCGTGGTTCGGCAATTGCCGCCGTCCACCGTGAAGCTATCCGATGACGTGGTCATCGTCGGCAACCAGACCGAGCAGGGCAAGACGCCGTTGCCCATGGCGATTGATATCGATGTGGAAGTGGGCCAGGAAAAACTCACGTTCAACGGCTTCGGCCTGAGCGCCAACCTGGCAGGCCATGTTCATATCGGCGACAACCTGGACACCCGGGGTGAACTGGCCCTCAATGACGGGCGCTACAACGCCTATGGCCAACGTCTGACCATACGCCGCGCGCGCTTGCTGTTTGCCGGGCCTATCAGTCAGCCGTACCTGGATATCGAGGCGATCCGCACCACCGGTGATGTGATCGCCGGGATCCGCTTGACCGGCAATGCCGAGCAACCCACCAGCGAAGTGTTCTCGGAACCGACCATGAGCCAGGAACAGGCGCTCTCCTACCTGGTGTTGGGCCGGCCATTGGGCAACGGCGGCGAGGACAACAACATGCTCGCCCAGGCGGCGCTCGGTCTGGGTTTGATGGGCAGTTCGGGGGTCACCAGCAAACTGGCCACCGACCTGGGCATCGAAGATTTCCAGCTCGACACCCAGGGCAGCGGCGATGCCACCAGTGTGGTCGCCAGCGGCAACATTTCCGAGAAGCTCAGCCTGCGCTATGGCGTGGGGGTGTTCGAGCCGGCCAATACCATCGCCTTGCGCTACCTGTTGAGCAAGCGTCTGTATCTGGAAGTGGCCAGCGGCGTCGCCAGTTCGCTGGACCTGTTCTACAAACGTGATTTCTGAGGCTCGATCCCAAGTCCGCTAGTCGGGCTTGAGTAGGACTCAGAGCGCCAGGGTGCGGCGGATATTGCCGATCTGCCGCTGGCTCAGGCCGTACTTGTGGGCGAGGACGCTGCGTGAGGTGCCGTTGCGCGTCTCGTGGTGAATCTGCTGGTTGCGCCATTGGCGCAGGAAATGGTCGGCCTTGGGAATCTCCAGGGCCATGCCGGCGAAGCGCTGGATCAACGCCACTACCGTTGCGGCTTCCAGATGTTCCGCCAGGGCGGTGCGTTGCGGGTGTTTGGGGATGTAGCGCGGGCGTCCGCCGTAGAGCTGGGTCAGGCGGTAGGCCTGTTCGACACCGATGCATTCGATCAATACCTGCAGCGAATGGGGAAGTTGCTCGACGTCGATCTGCTGGAGCTGTTGGGTGTTCATGGTGACTTCCTTGTGGCAGCACTTGGCCAATCCGGCCGGAGGTCATTCTTGTCCAGGCGCCCCTGAGGCTCTAGGAGTCAAGAGGTCTCTGGCTGTGGGCAGGTTCCGGCAACTGCGTGGGAAATCCATACCGTCATTGGCATGACATTGGCCGTGGCGATGTGCTCGAACACTATGCCTCGGTGGTCCCTGGCGATGTAACATGGCATGCAAACAGATACATCCCGGCAACAGAATCCGGGCCAACACGACTGTCAGGACCTCTACATGACTCAAGCTCAACGTATCAAATATTCCTTGCTGATTGCCCTGGTGGTCTTGCTGATCATGCTCGGGCTGTCCTATCTGCAGACCCAGGGCGTCATCACTGAAAAACTCTTTCAGTACATTGCCATGGGTATCGCCGTACTGGTGGTGGTGATCAACGGTGTGCTGCGTCGCAAGGTCAAGCGACCGTAAGCGGGCGGCCTTTGAACTAATTTTTCGAGGTGACGCTCCAAGACAGTGCAGCACAAACCAATCACTGTTATGGAGTGCCCCATGTTCAAGAAGACTTTGACTGCCGTCGTTGCAACTTCCGCCCTGATGACCGCTGGCCTGGCGCTGGCCGACAAGCCCGGCGCTGGTTGGATCACCATCGAGAAAGCCATCGAGACCGCCAAGTCCAAGGGTTACACGGAAGTGTGGAAAATCGAAGCTGACGACAACGGCTACTGGGAAGGTGAGGGCAAGAAAGCCGACGGCGTAGCCTACGAGTTCCGTATCGACGGCCAGTCGGGCAACGTGCTGCGCGATCAGAAGGACTGATGCCCGCGGGCTTGTCCTGAGGCGGGTGGGTGTGGCGTACTAGGGCCTCGTTCCGTTGACGCCAGGAAATGCCCGATGCCTGCTAGCGACCCCGCCGTTCAATCGCTGTCCTTCGAAGATCTGACGCACTTGCTGCGTCAGATCTTCTTGCGTCATGGCACCTCTGCCGAGGTGGCCGACATTCTTGCTCACAACTGTGCAACTGCCCAACGAGACGGGGCCCACAGCCACGGCACATTCCGCATTCCCGGTTACCTTTCCACCCTGGCCAGCGGCTGGGTGGACGGCAAGGCGCGTCCGCAGGTCGAAGACGTTGCCAGTGGTTATGTGGCAGTGGATGCCGCCGGTGGCTTTGCCCAGCCAGCACTGGCCGCGGCGCGCGGGCTGTTGGTGAGCAAGGCACGCGAGGCAGGTATCGCCGTGCTGGCGATCCGCAATTCCCATCACTTTGCTGCGCTCTGGCCAGATGTCGAACCGTTCGCTGCCGAAGGCCTGGTGGCCCTGAGCGTGGTCAACAGCATGACCTGCGTCGTTCCCCATGGAGGCACCAAGCCATTGTTCGGCACCAATCCGATCGCCTTCGCAGCGCCGTGCGCAGGCAAGGATCCGCTGGTCTTCGACATGGCAACCAGCGCACTGGCCCACGGTGATGTGCAGATCGCGGCACGGGCCGGGCATCCCGTGCCTGTCGGTGCCGGTGTCGACAAGCACGGGCAGCCGACGACCGACCCGGCGGCAATTCTCGATGGCGGGGCGCTGCTGCCGTTTGGTGGCCACAAAGGCTCGGCGTTGTCGATGATGGTGGAGCTGCTTTCAGCGGCCCTCACCGGTGGAAATTTTTCCTTCGAGTTCGATTGGACACGTCATCCTGGTGCGCAGACGCCCTGGACCGGGCAGTTGATCATCGTCATCGACCCTGACAAGCGTGCTGGCCAGAACTTTGCCGAACGTAGCCGCGAGCTGGTCGAGCGCATGCATGAAGCCGGGCAATCGCGCCTCTCGGGCGACAGGCGCTATCGCCAGCGCGCACTGGCAAGGACTCAGGGCATTTCGATGCCTGTCGAAGAGTTGGAAAGATTGCGGGCTTTGGCTGGAGAATGATGCAGGAAGGGCCGCTGCGATCGACGGCCCGGAACAACGATGCGAGAACACGGGTGAAATCTGTGGGTGCAGTGCGGACTGATCAGTCGCGACGGCCCAGCAGCAGCCCCAGCAACAGGCCGCAGGTTGCCGAAGCAGCAACGGTCTGCCAAGGATGGCCACCGATGTAGGTTTGCGTGGCTTCGACCACTGGCTTGGCGCGCTCGCGCAGCCCGGCCAGGGAGTACGAAACATGCTCCAGCTTGGAATTGACTTGCGCGCGCAGGCTATTGGCGTCATCACCCACCAGGGAGGCGCCGTCCCTGAGCATTTTTTCCGATTCTTCGATCAACGCCAGCAGCTCGCTGAAAACTTGATCCTTGATTTGATCCTCGGCCGATTCAGCACTTGATCTACGGGCCATTTCACTCACTCCTGGTGTTTATTTAAGGCAGTGCAAGATTGAGTCCCGGCGCCCTGGAAAGTTGCATGCAGGGCTCAGGTGCAGCGTTTGCTCCTACAGGGTTTCATGTCCAGACGTGTAAGATGTCGCCTGTTTTTTCTGCTGGCAGGTATTCGCAATGAGCTTCAATCTCGCTAATCGTTCGCTGGCCGAGCGCGCCATGATCGAGGATGAAAAGGCCCGTCTCTACGAGCTGTGGCAAGCCAACCTGGGCAAGGCCAAGGCCGACGCTGCCCGACTCATTGGGGAAAAGGCCAAACGCAAGGGGCGTTGGGCCGAGTGGGTACGCGCCGAGCTGGACGGCATGTCTCCCCCTGAATACGCCAACATGGTGCGTGCCGAAGTGAACAAGCTGATGGCCGCGGCACGCTGAGCCAGGGGCTGTCGGATTCGGCGGCACAAGCGCCGGGTTTCAATAGCCCGCTGCAGCCGGCAGGCTCAAGGTACCGCTGTCGCTGAAGCGCACCGTTCCGAACAGTCCGCCGGCAAGCTTGCCATGCAATCGGTAGGGCATGCCGTTCAGGCTCTGGGCGGGATTGAGGCCCACGGCCTGGCGCAACGCCGTAAACGCAGACACGCTCACAGGCACGGCCAGCACTTCCTCCGAATAACGTTCGATACGACCGTGCTGGCTGCTGACGCCACTGGCCAACGGCTGGCCGTTGACGTCCAGGTTCACCGCTATGCCGTCGTAGTCGATGGCGGTTTCGTTGGGGTTCTGCAGCCGCAGCTTGATGGCGAAGCGCAGCTCCAGCTCTTGCGCAGGCAAGGGCTCGATGCCCACCACACTGATGGAAACCGGATCCCTGGAGGGCAACAGCGAACATCCCGCTATGCCGGCCAGGAGTGCCAGGGTCAAGCAACTGCGCAATAAGCGAAACATGAGTGGGTAACTCCCGGACCGAGCACGTCGCTCCCTCAGTGCGACCATGAGTGTGGCTCTGGGTTCGCCATTCTGCGGGATGAGCGAACCAGGATGTGCCTGGCAGAGGCTTGGACTGGCTTGATGTGTGCAGATGTTTCAAAGAAATGGCGTTCCTGTGGGCCCAGCCCTGCGCCGCCTGGGAAGTGCGGGCATCGGTGCGTTGGATCGGGGCAGTCAATCGCGGCAAGCCCCAGACTGGCGCAGCGGTTCGACCATCGAGAGTAGGGCTGCTTTCACTTTCGAGGCGTCAAGTAGCCACTTGGCGCCTATGGTTACCCTTCAGGAACGTTCCTATGCGCACATCCGTCTCCGAGGGCACACCCCATGACCGTTTCGAAACTCAAACCTACGCTGGGCACGCTGCACCTTTGGGGTATCGCCGTTGGCCTGGTGATCTCCGGTGAATACTTTGGCTGGAGCTATGGCTGGGGCAGTGCCGGCACCCTGGGTTTCCTCTGCACCACGCTGATGGTCGCTGTGATGTACACCTGCTTCATCTTCAGCTTCACCGAACTGACCACGGCCATTCCCAATGCGGGTGGTCCATTTGCCTACAGCCTGCGCGCATTCGGCCCTGCAGGCGGCATGATTGCCGGGCTGGCGACCCTGATCGAATTCGTCTTCGCCCCGCCGGCCATCGCCATGGCCATCGGCGCCTACCTCAACGTGCAGTTTCCCGGCCTTGATCCCAAATGGGCCGCGGTCGGTGCCTATGCCGTGTTCATGAGCCTCAA
Source organism: Pseudomonas sp. CFBP 13710 (assembly GCF_014842235.1). Taxonomy (NCBI): domain Bacteria; kingdom Pseudomonadati; phylum Pseudomonadota; class Gammaproteobacteria; order Pseudomonadales; family Pseudomonadaceae; genus Pseudomonas; species Pseudomonas sp. CFBP 13710. The sequence continues at coordinate 336,707 of NZ_JACYVJ010000001.1, forward strand.
CATTGTCGGCGTGAGCATTGCGGCCACCTTCGAACTGGTGGTGACCATCCTGGCGGTGTTCGAATTGCTGGTGTTCATGGGCGTGGTGGCGCCGGCGTTCAGTTTCAGCAACTTCGTCCTGGGCGGTTGGGCCGGGTCCGACACGTTCAGCCTCGGTGCATTGAGCGGGATGTTCGCGGCGATTCCTTTCGCCATCTGGTTCTTCCTGGCCATCGAAGGTGCGGCCATGGCCGCCGAGGAAGCCAAGGACCCCAAACGCACCATTCCCCGGGCCTACATCGCCGGGATCCTGACCCTGGTCACCTTGGCCATCAGCGTGATGATCTTCGCCGGCGGCGTCGGCGACTGGCGCGCCCTGGCGAACATCAACGACCCGCTGCCGCAAGCCATGAAAGGCGTGGTGGGCGAGAACTCCAACTGGATGCACATGCTGGTATGGATCGGCCTGTTCGGGCTGGTCGCCAGCTTTCACGGAATCATCCTGGGCTATTCACGGCAGTTCTTCGCGCTGGCACGGGCGGGTTTCCTGCCCAAGGGCCTGGCCAAGCTATCGCGCTTCCACACCCCGCACCGCGCCATCCTCGCCGGTGGGGTGGTGGGCATCGCGGCGATCTTCAGCGATGGGCTGGTCAACCTGCAGGGGCTCAGCCTGACCGCAGCGATGATCACCATGGCCGTATTCGGCGCCATCGTCATGTACATCATGAGCATGCTCAGCCTGTTCAAGCTGCGCCACAGCGAACCTCAGCTCGAGCGTTCCTTCCGCGCGCCCGGCTATCCGCTGGTGCCGGCCATTGCGCTGGTGCTGGCGCTGGTGTGTCTGGTGGCGATGGTGTGGTTCAATGCGATGATCTGCGGGATCTTCATCGGTCTGATGTGCCTCGGCTCGCTGTTCTGCGTATTCGTGCGCAGCCGCGGCGACAGCCACCCCGCAATGGCCAGCGAGTGAGGAGGGCAGCATGAGTTTCGTGCACAGCATCGCCGGGCAGACCTGGCGCTTCGACAATCTCCGGCAGTTGATGGCCAAGGCCAGTCCGGCACGCTCGGGGGACTACCTGGCCGAAATCGCTGCCGGCAGCGACGCCGAGCGGGCGGCGGCGCAGATGGCCCTGGCGGACGTGCCGCTCACGCGTTTTCTGCACGAGGCGCTGATCCCCTATGAAGAGGATGAAGTCACCCGCCTGATCGTCGATACCCACGATGCCCCGGCCTTTGCTGCGGTCAGCCATCTGACCGTGGGCGGCTTTCGTGACTGGCTGCTCGGCGACGAGGCCAACGAAGCCAGCCTGCGGGCCCTGGCGCCCGGCATCACGCCGGAGATGGCCGCTGCCGTGTCGAAGATCATGCGTGTGCAGGACCTGGTCCTGGTGGCGCAGAAGATTCGCGTGGTCACGCGCTTTCGCAACACGGTAGGGCTGCGTGGGCGGATGTCGACCCGGCTGCAGCCGAACCATCCCACGGACGATCCGGCCGGTATCGCTGCCAGTGTTCTGGATGGCCTGCTGTATGGCAACGGCGATGCCATGATCGGCATCAATCCGGCCAGCGATAGCCTCAGCGCCATCAGCGAGCTGTTGAAGATGCTCGACGGCGTGATCCAGCATTACGGCATACCGACCCAATCCTGCGTGCTGACCCATGTGACCTCTTCGATAGCCGCCATCGAGCGCGGCGTGCCGCTGGATCTGGTGTTCCAGTCCATCGCCGGCACCGAAGCGGCCAACAGCAGCTTCGGTGTCAGCCTGGCGGTGTTGCAGGAAGGCCATGAAGCAGGCCTGAGCCTGAAGCGCGGCACCCAGGGCAACAACCTGATGTACTTCGAAACCGGGCAGGGCAGTGCGTTGTCCGCCAACGCCCACCATGGGGTCGATCAGCAGACCTGCGAGGCGCGGGCCTATGCGGTAGCACGGCGGTTCGACCCATTCCTGGTCAATACCGTGGTCGGCTTCATCGGCCCTGAATACCTGTACAACGGCAAGCAGATCATCCGCGCAGGGCTCGAGGACCATTTCTGCGGCAAGCTGATGGGTGTGCCCATGGGTTGCGACATCTGCTACACCAATCATGCCGAGGCTGACCAGGATGACATGGACATGCTGCTGACCCTGCTGGGCGTGGCCGGTATCAATTTCATCATGGGCATTCCGGGGTCGGACGACGTCATGCTCAATTACCAGACCACCTCTTTTCACGATGCCTTGTATGCGCGCAAGACCCTGGGCCTGCGGCCGGCACCGGAGTTCGAAGATTGGCTGGCGCGCATGGACATTCTGCAACAGCAGGACGGCCAGCTGCGCCTGGGTACGGGTGTTCCGCCGTTGTTCGGCACGGCCCTGGCCCGTCTGGGTTGACGGGCCAAGGTTTGGCTAACGCTATCCATCTGCTCGAAGGTGAGCCATGAACGACAACACTCCCACCCGAGGCGACCCCTGGAGCGCGCTGCGCGCACTGACACCGGCGCGCATAGCCCTGGGCCGGGCCGGCACCAGCTTGCCCAGCAGCGCACAGCTGGACTTCCAGTACGCCCATGCGCAAGCCCGCGATGCCGTGCACCTGCCGTTCGACAAGGCAGCGCTCGCCGAGGCTTGTCCCGGTAGTTTGAGCCTGCACAGCGCGGCGACTGACCGGCATGTCTATCTGCAGCGTCCTGACCTGGGTCGGCGCCTGGACGAGGCTTCGCTCCAGCAGCTGCTCACTCACGCCGGCGAGAGTTCGGCAGGGTTCGACCTGGCGGTGGTGATCGCCGACGGTCTTTCCGCGCTGGCTGTGCATCGGCATGCGCTGCCCATGCTGCAACGCATCGAGCAGATTGCGGGTGATGAGGGTTGGAGCGTTGCGCCGGTGTGCCTGGTCGAGCAAGGACGGGTGGCCGTGGCCGACGAGGTAGCGCAGGCACTGGGCGCGCGCATGGTGGTACTGCTGATCGGTGAGCGGCCGGGCCTGAGTTCGCCCGACAGCCTCGGGCTGTATTTCACCTATGCACCGCGAGTGGGGTTGAACGATGCCGCGCGCAACTGCATTTCCAATGTTCGCCAGCAGGGCCTGAGCTACGCCACCGCTGCGCACAAGTTGCAGTACCTGATGCGCGAGGCCTGGCAACGCAAGCTGTCGGGCGTCCACCTCAAGGATGAAGCGTTGGTACCCGAAATCGAAAACGACGCCCCGCAGCGACCGGGGAATTTCTTGCTCGACAACCCCCTGTAGCAGCGGCGCGAGCCGCGTCGGCGGTATCCGCGGTGCATCTGGCCCAACGCGGTAAGCCCAGACGCGGCTTGCGCCGCTGCTACAGGGGATGGCGAGCCGCGTCGGCGGTTTCGCGGTTACAGGGGATTGCGCATCTTTTCGATATGAATCCAGAGGTTTTCATCCTCGAAGGATTCGATCACCAGGTTAGCCCCGGCGGACCGCAGGGTCTGCGCCGATTGGCTGGTCGACAGCGCCACGGTGAACAGCCCAGCCGCAACCGCAGCAGTTACCCCAGGTACCGAATCTTCGAAGGCAATGCCTGCCTCGGCGCGTGCGCCCAAGCGTTGCAGGCCGGTAAGGTAGGGCAGCGGATCGGGTTTGGCGCGTGCCAGCTCTTCGGCAACCACCACTGTCGGCAGGCGCTCGGCCAGGCCCAGGGCATCGAGCATGTGTTCGGCATTGGCACGCGGTGCGTTGGTCACTACCACCATGCCCAGTTGCGCCTGCTCGGCATAGTCGAGCAAGCGCAACAGCCCGGCAATCGGCGCAAGTTGCGGTGCAAGTTCGCGAAAGCGCGCTTCCTTGCGATCGGCGAACGCTTCGTGCTCCGCCACCGAACGCTCTGGAAACAGGTACTGGCACATGTCGGCATTGGCCCGGCCGCTGGCATGCAACTGGAACTCTTCATGGGTGAATTCGCGACCTTCCTCGGCCAGCAATTGCTGCACGGCAAGCAGGTGCAGGGCGTCGGTTTCAGTCAATGTACCATCGAGGTCGAACAGCAGAGCTTCGAGCATGAATCGTCCATTCCATCCCAGGGTTTGCCGCAGTGTAGCAGTGTCGACCGTCAGTTCCGATGCTTGCGGATCTGCGACGGGGAAGATGAAGCTTGGCAAGTATTTAGTGTGATGTTATTTTGCCATCAATTGAATAGTTCCTCTCTTAAATTGCCCGGTCTCTCGCAGGAAGCTCGAGCCTGACATCTGCAGGAAAGTGTCATGTCCGATCCCGTTCATGCTTCTGCTCAGGCTTTCGTGTCCTGTGATCGGCTTACTCTGTTGCCCGATCGACGACAATTTCTCACCGATCTTGGCCACCTGTTGCTGCAGCATCCGGGAGCATCGCGTCATCTGGTGCTGATCGATGCCGTAGACACCGCCTGGGCCCATGACATGACGCTGGCCCTAGGCATGATCCCGTTCGAGAACCTGCTGTGCTGCATAGCGCGTCGGCTGAAGCGCCTGCGCGCGGGGCAGGGGCGGGTCTATCATATCGGGCGCAAGCGTTTTGCCTTCGTGCTGGACGCCGAGCAAGCCGATGTCGGCAACTATCTCGACATGCTCGTACACGCCTTGCGCTGTCCCACCCAGATAGAAGGCATGCCGGTTCGACCCACCGTGCGCGCTGGCGTAACGCCCTTTCTGCTCAGCTTCGAAGCGGTCCGCGATGCACTGCGCAAAGCCATGTACGCGGCCGAACTGGCGCTGCTCGCCGGCCAGGCGTGGGCGTGGTACGACCCCGTGCGCGACAACGCTTATCGCAGGTCCTTCCGGTTGGCTGCCGATGTGACCCAGGCGCTGCGCGATGGACAGCTGCGATTGGTGTTCCAGCCACGTTTCGCCTTGCCCGAGGGTGATCAGGTCAGTGCCGAAGCACTGCTGCGCTGGGAGCATCCAAGGCTGGGCCCGGTTTCGCCCGCCGAGTTCATTCCGGTGCTGGAAAAGAGCGCGTTGATCCACAGCGTGACGCGCTGGGTCATCGACGCGGCATTGGCCAAGCTGGCCCAATGGCCCGCAACGGTGCTCACCAAGCTGTCGCTGAATCTTTCGGCGCTGGATTTCGATGGCCACGACATTACCCAGGTGATCAGCGGGGCCTGTCGCACCCACGGCATCCACCCCGAGCGCCTCGAAGTCGAGATCACCGAAGGCGAGTGGCTGCGTTCCAATCCCCAGGTGCTGACGCAGCTGGCCGCCATTCGCGAATTGGGCGTGGATGTAGCAATTGATGACTTCGGCACCGGCTACAGCAATTTCTCCTACCTGCACGAGATACCTGCCAATGTGGTGAAACTGGACAAGTCGATGATCACCGGCATGGAGCACAGCCCGCGGCATCAGCTGATCGTGCAGACGGTACTGGAACTGGCGCGCAAACTGGGCTATCGCACGGTGGCCGAAGGCGTCGAAACCTTCAAGTGCATGCAGATGATCCGCGCCCTGGGTTGCGATGAAGCCCAAGGCTATTTTTTCGCCCGGCCCATGCCCGAACAGGAATTTCTCGGCTGGAGCGGCGCATCGCGGTTCCCGTTGCGCAAATTGCTGGTGGCAACGCCGGCCTGATCGGTACCGTTGGCACCCTGGGTGGCGAGAACTGAAAATAGACGCTTTACTGTTTATGCATACAGTAGTAAAAATGCAGCCATGAACAGATCACTCCCACTCACCGACATTTATTTTCCGCGCAGCCTGGCCTTGAGGGCAGCTCAGTGATGGGCGCCGTGGTCAGCCTGGACGGCCTGATCGACCAACGCCGCATCTGGCGTGGACGTCAGGAAAGCGCCCCCAGTGCCTTGCAGCCCACCGGGCATGCTGCCCTCGATGCCGTGCTCCCCAGTGGGGGGTGGCCACCGGCGGCTCTCAGTGAAATCCTTCTTGCCGCCAACGGCAGTGGCGAATTGCAGTTGCTCTGGCCGACCCTCGCACGCTTGAGCCAGGCCGGCGAACGAATCGTATTGATAGCACCGCCGTTCATCCCCTATCCCCATGCCTGGATGGCAGCGGGTGTACGTTTGCAGCACCTGTGCGTGCTCAAGGCCCAAGGCAAGGACGCCTTGTGGGCTGCCGAGCAGTGCCTGCGTTCCGGCAGCTGCGCAGCGGTACTCTGCTGGCCGCAGAACCCCGATGACAAAGCCTTGCGACGGCTGCAGGTGGCGGCCGAAACCGGCGAGACCCTGGGCTTTGCCTTGCGCGAACAACGTGCGGCGCTCAACCCGTCACCGGCAGCGCTGCGGCTGTCGCTGCAAGGGCCTGCCGGGCAGGTGCAGGTACTCAAATGTCGCGGCGGGATACCCCCTGCGATGCCCGTTACTTTCGTCAGTCACGTTTGAGATTGCCATGCTGTGGGCCTGCATTCTGCTGCCGCAACTGGCGCTCGACGCCGTGCTGCGCCAGCGCGAAGATCCGCAGCAACCGCTTGCCCTGGTAACCGGCCCGCTGCAGCGACGCGTGCTGCAAGCGGTCAACCCGGCAGCACGTGAACTTGGCCTGAAGCCGGGGCAGTCACTCACCGCCGCCTACATGCTGAGCCGTGATTTCGCCACCGCACCCTACGACCCGGCACAGATCGAACACTGGCAGCGGTTCCTCGCGGCGTGGGCCTATCGGTTCAGCTCCCAGGTCAGCGTGCATTACCCCCGGGTCCTGCTGCTCGAAGTGCAGTCGACCCTCGGACTGTTCGGGCCATGGCCTCAGTTCGAGGCGAGGCTGCGCAGCGAACTTGATGCACTGGGCTTCCGCCATCGCATCACCCTGGCCCCCAATCCGGCCGCAGCACGCATGCTGGCCAACGCCTATGACGGTCTCAGCGTCGAGGATCAATCGACGCTGGCCGATGTTCTCCAGCGCTTGCCGGTGGAGCGGGTCGGCCTTGCCGCCGCCGATGCCATCGCACTCAAACGCATGGGCATGCGCCATCTGGGCCAGGTGTTGGCGCTGCCCAGGGCGCAATTGGCCAGGCGTTTTCCTGCCCAGGTGCTCAGTCACTTGGATACCCTGCTCGGGTACCGGCCTCTGGCCCTCGAATTCTTCATGCCTGCCGATGTATTCGACCAACACATCGAACTCAACTTCGATGTGGAATCCCATCAGGCGCTGTTGTTTCCCTTGCGGCGTCTGATCAATGACCTGGCGGTGTATCTGGCCGGGCGGGATGTGGGGGTGCAGCGTTTCACCCTTCATCTCAAGCATGCCGAGGGCGAAGACACCCTGGTCGAAGTCGGCTTGCTCGCTGCCGAGCGGGACCCCGCCTTGTTGTTAGAACTGGCCCGCGGGCGCTTCGAGCATCTGCAGGTACCCCGGCCTGTGCAGGTGGTACGGTTGAGCGCGCTCGATCTGCCGCGTTTCGTACCCGCCTGCAAAGAGCTGTTCGACCAGCGCCCGCAACAGACCCAACCCTGGGAGCAATTGCGTGAACGCCTGCGGGCACGCCTGGGCGACGATGCCCTGCAGGATCTGCGCGCCCACGCGGACCATCGCCCCGAGCGAGCCTGGCGCAACGATGGCGCTTGGGTCCCGGTCTCTCCGGACCTGAGCGCAGCGCGTCCAGGTTGGTTGCTGGAGCAGGCCGAGCCTTTGCCCGCGCAGGGCCTGCGTGTGCTGGCGGGGCCTGAGCGTATTGAATCGGGTTGGTGGGACGGTGGCGATGTGCGCCGCGACTACTATCTGGTCGAAACTTCGGCAGGGCGACGGGGCTGGGCCTACCGCGCAGTGGGCGATGACCCTCAGTTGCTGTTGCAGGGTTGGTTCGCATGAGCCAGGGCTACGCCGAGCTGCATTGCCTTTCCAACTTCAGCTTTCAGCGCGGGGCGTCCAGTGCTCAGGAGCTGTTCGCCAAGGCTGCGGCGCTGGGCTATCAAGCGTTGGCGATCACCGATGAATGCACCATGGCCGGTATCGTGCGCGCCTGGCAGGCCGCTCAGGCCCATTCGATGACGTTGATCGTCGGCAGTGAAATGCGCATCGAACAGGGGCCAAAGCTGGTGTTGCTGGCCCAGAACCTCGACGGCTACCAGTCCCTGTGCCGTCTGATCACCCTGGCTCGGCGGCGCGCCAGCAAGGGCCAGTACCGTTTGCTGCGTGATGACCTCGACCAGGTCGATCGCCAAGGCTTGCTGGCACTGTGGATAGCCGATGAACCCCACGATCTGGCCCACGGCCATTGGCTCAAGGGGCGTTTTGCCGAGCGCTTGTGGGTGGCCGTGCAGTTGCACCGCGGCGCCGATGACGCGCGGCGCTTGCAAGGTCTGCTTGGCCTGGCCAAGACCCTCGGCCTGCCGGCAGTGGCGTGTGGCGATGTGCACATGCATGCCCGTGGCCGGCGGGCTCTGCAGGACACCATCACTGCCATACGCCATCACGTGCCGGTGGCCGAAGCGGGGCACGTGCTGTTTGCCAACGGCGAGCGCCATCTGCGCGGGCTGTCTCAACTGGCCGACATCTATCCCGTCGCGCTGCTGCAGGAAACCTTGAATATAGCCCGGCGTTGCAGCTTCGATCTGGGCCAGCTGCGCTATCAATATCCGCGCGAGCTTGTGCCCCAAGGTTACGAGGCCGGTTCCTGGCTGCGCCACTTGAGTGCCCAGGGTGCGCGCCGGCGCTGGCCGTCGGGGGTGGACCCCGAGGTGCAGGCGTTGCTCGACAAGGAACTGCAACTGATCATCGAGCTGGGCTATGAAAGCTATTTCCTCACCGTCCACGACATCGTCCGTTTTGCCCGCGAACGGCACATCCTCTGCCAGGGACGTGGCTCGGCCGCCAACTCGGTGGTCTGTTTCGCCCTGGGCATCACCGAGCTCGACCCGCGTGAAACGCACATGCTGTTCGAACGCTTCATCTCCAGGGAACGCAACGAGCCGCCGGACATCGACGTGGATTTCGAGCACGAGCGGCGCGAAGAAGTCCTGCAATACGTGTTCCGTCGCTACGGCCGCGACCGCGCCGCCCTGACTGCTGTCGCCAGCAGCTATCGAGGGACGGGCGCGGTGCGTGATGTGGCACGTGCACTGGGCCTGCCAGCGGACCAGATCACTGCCCTGGCCGATTGTTTCGGGCGCTGGAGCGACCACCTGCCACCGCTCGAGCGGTTGCTGGAAGCCGGCTTCGAAACCCAAAGCCCGGTGCTCAAGCGGGTGCTGGCCCTGACCGAGCAGCTGATCGGTTTTCCCCGTCACCTGTCCCAGCATCCGGGAGGCTTCGTCATTTCCGAGCACCCGTTGCACACGCTGGTCCCGGTCGAGAACGCCGCCATGGCCGAGCGCACGGTGATCCAATGGGACAAGGATGACCTGGATGCCGTGGGCCTGTTGAAAGTCGACATTCTGGCGCTGGGCATGCTCAGCGCGATCCGCCGCTGTTTCGATCTGGTGCGCGGCTACCGTGGCCGCGAACTGACCCTGTCGACGTTGCCCAAGGAGTGCCCGCAGACTTACGCCATGATCAGCCGCGCCGATACCATCGGCGTGTTCCAGATCGAATCGCGGGCGCAGATGGCAATGCTCCCGCGGCTCAAACCCAAGACGTTCTACGATCTGGTGATCGAAGTCGCCATCGTACGGCCAGGGCCCATCGTCGGTGACATGGTTCACCCGTATCTGCGCCGGCGCAACGGCGAGGAAGCCGTGAGCTATCCTTCCGAGGCCCTGAAGAAAGTCTTCGAACGCACGCTGGGCGTGCCGCTGTTTCAGGAGCAGGTGATGGAATTGGCGATCGTCGCCGCTGGCTACACGCCAGGGGAGGCGGACCAGTTACGTCGTTCGATGGCCGCCTGGAAGCGCCACGGCGGTCTGGAACCGCATCAGCTCCGCCTCACCGAAGGCATGCTCAAGAACGGTTACACCCGTGAGTTCGCCGAACGCATCTTCGAGCAGATCAAGGGCTTCGGCAGCTACGGTTTTCCCGAGTCCCATGCGGCCAGCTTCGCCTTGTTGACCTATGCCAGTTGCTGGCTCAAGTGCCATGAGCCGGCAGCCTTCGCCTGCGCGCTGATCAACAGCTGGCCCATGGGCTTCTACAGTCCCGACCAGATCCTCCAGGATGCACGTCGCCATCATCTGCAGATCCTCGCCGTCGATGTGTGCCACAGCGACTGGGACTGCAGCCTTGAGCCCAGCGACGGCAGGCAACCGGCCCTGCGTCTGGGGCTGCGAATGGTCAAGGGCCTGCGTGAGGAAGCCGGGCGCGCCGTACAGCAGGGCCGCCTGGACGGGCCGTTCCGCGACGTCACCGACCTGGCCCGGCGCTGTGGGCTGGACAACCGCAGCCTGGAACAGCTGGCCGATGCCAATGCCTTGGTCGGCCTGGTAGGGCATCGCCATCAGGCGCGCTGGGATGTGGCCAGCGTCGAGCAGCAGTTGCCGTTGTTCGCCGAAGCGCCCGGCCTGCGCGAGGAGCCCGTAGCCTTGCCGGTCCCCAGTGTCGGCGAAGACCTCTACGCCGACTATGCCAGCCTCGGTACCACGTTGGGTCCGCACCCGCTGGCCATGCTGCGCGAGCGGCTTCAGGCGCTGCGCTGCCGCAGCTCCCATGACCTGCAGAGCCTGGCCCACGGTCGTCCGGTCACCGTGGCCGGGTTGGTGACGGGTCGGCAACGGCCGTCGACCGCCAGCGGGGTGACCTTCGTTACCCTGGAAGACGAGTTCGGCATGATCAACGTGGTGGTCTGGCGGGATCTGGCCGAGCGCCAGCGGCGGGTGCTGGTGGGTTCGCAGATGATGCAGGTCAAGGGCCGGTTCGAGCACAAGGACGGCGTGCGCCACGTCATCGCCGGGCATATGGCCGATGTCAGCGCCATGCTCCATGGGCTGGATGTGCGAAGCCGCGATTTCCACTAGCCAGGCTGCGCGGTCCAGGCAAATGCAGTATTGTTGTGTCCATTCGTAAAAGCCTGTGCTGTTCAGGCGATCGCCAAAGGGTAGAGGGTGTCATGGGTCACGAAAGCATCAACTGGGACAAATTGGGTTTCGACTACATCAAGACCGACCTGCGCTACCTGTCGCACTGGCGCGACGGTGAATGGGACCAGGGCAACCTGACCGAAGACAACGTGCTGCACATCAGTGAAGGCTCCACCGCGCTTCACTATGGACAGCAGTGCTTCGAGGGCCTCAAGGCTTACCGTTGCAAGGATGGTTCGATCAATCTGTTTCGCCCCGACCAGAACGCCCTGCGCATGCAGCGCAGCTGTGGTCGCCTGTTGATGCCGCAAGTCCCCACCGAGGTGTTCATCGACGCCTGCCGCCAGGTGGTCGCCGCCAACGAGCGCTTCATTCCGCCCTATGGTTCAGGCGGCGCACTGTACCTGCGTCCGTTCGTGATCGGCGTAGGTGACAACATCGGCGTGCGCACTGCGCCCGAGTTCATCTTCTCGATTTTCTGCATTCCGGTCGGCCCTTACTTCAAAGGTGGCATGAAACCGCACAACTTCGTCATTTCCGGCTACGACCGCGCCGCGCCCAACGGCACCGGTGCTGCCAAGGTGGGTGGCAACTACGCCGCCAGCCTGATGCCGGGCTCCAACGCCAAGAAGGCAAACTTTGCCGATTGTATCTACCTGGACCCCCAGACCCACACCAAGATCGAAGAAGTGGGTTCGGCGAACTTTTTCGCGATCACCCGCAACGATGAATTCGTGACCCCGAAATCACCGTCCGTGCTGCCTGGCATCACCCGTCTGTCGTTGATCGAACTGGCGCAATCACGCTTGGGCTTGAAAGTGATCGAAGGTGATGTGCTGATCGATCAGCTCGACCAGTTCAAGGAAGCGGGGGCATGCGGCACCGCGGCAGTGATTACCCCGATCGGGGGAATCGAATATCAGGACAAACTGCACGTGTTCTTCAGCCAGGAAGAAGTGGGCCCATTCACGCAACGTCTCTACAAGGAGTTGACCGGTATCCAGTCCGGTGACGTGGAAGCTCCACAGGGGTGGATCGTCAAGGTCTGATCTTCAGGGCAGGCTGGCACCTGGCGGCCTGCTTGCCCTGCATTCCGTAGCCGCTCGTTCGAGCGGCATCGTCATCAGTGTCGAGCATCGCGCGTCGACTCTGCATGCCTCAGGTAGAGCCTTGCGATTTCAGCTCGCCAAATGCGTCTGAAAAGAAATGCGCTGGAACTGCGTGCGCGCATTTTCCATGGCCTGTACTTCTCGTCGCTTGTCTGCCCGTATCAGCCCCACGAAAACGAAGGTCCCGAGTACGGACAGTGCGCACCAGCCCAGCAGAAAGGTAATCATGGGTCTCTCCTGTTGATCGCCCGCGCAGGGATGATCCCCTGCCAATTGCTGTATCGGCCTGATGGCACAATGCTTTATACCGTTCATCGGATCAGGTCAGCGTGGCGCCTTCAGGGAAATCCTCGACGGATGCAACGATAACCCTCCGTCGTACTCTTACTGTAGGACACTTTTCGAGGGCAAGTAACGATGACGACGCCGGACAAGGACTACATCCAGTGGCTGGTCGACCAGTCCATGCTGCATACGGCCAAACAGCGCGCCAAGCTGTATGCCGGACAAGCGCGGCTGTGGCAACGACCCTACGCCCAGGCCAGACCTCGGGATGCATCAGCCATTGCTTCGGTCTGGTTCACGGCCTACCCGGCTTCCATCGTTACACGCGAGGAGGGCTCGGTATTGCAGGCCCTCGGCGATGAAACCTTGTGGCATGCGTTGTCCGAGATCGGCATCCAGGGTATTCACAACGGCCCGTTGAAACTCTCCGGCGGCCTGCGTGGACGTGATCGCACGCCCAGCGTCGATGGCAACTTCGACCGCATGAGCTTCGACATCGACCCCGAGCTGGGCACTGAAGCGGACATGATCCAGCTCAGCCGCATGGCTGCAGCGCACAACGCCGTGGTCATCGACGACGCGATCCCTTCGCACACCGGCAAAGGCGCGGATTTCCGCCTGGCCGAAATGGCCCATGCCGACTATCCAGGTCTCTACCACATGGTCGAGATCAAGGAAGAAGACTGGGGCCTGTTGCCTGAAGTGCCGGCCGGGCGCGACGCGATCAACCTGACCCCGGAAGTCTGCGACATCCTCAAGGAAAAGCACTACATCGTTGGCCAACTGCAACGTGTGATCTTCTTCGAACCCGGCGTCAAGGAAACCGACTGGAGTGCGACCCCGGTGGTGGTTGGCGTGGACGGCAAGGCGCGACGCTGGGTCTACCTGCACTACTTCAAGGAAGGCCAGCCATCGCTGAACTGGCTGGACCCGACCTTTGCTGCGCAGCAGATGATCATCGGTGATGCCCTGCATTCCATCGACGTCATGGGCGCGCGCATCCTGCGTCTGGACGCCAACGGTTTCCTCGGCGTCGAGCGTCGTGCCGAAGGTCCGGCCTGGTCGGAAAGCCATCCGCTGTCGGTGAACGGCAACCAGCTGCTAGGTGGCGCCATTCGCAAGGCCGGTGGTTTCAGCTTCCAAGAACTGAACCTCACCATTGACGACATCGCCTCGATGTCCCATGGCGGCGCGGACCTGTCCTACGATTTCATCACGCGGCCTGCCTACCAACACGCGCTGCTGTTGGGCAATACCGAGTTCCTGCGCCTCATGCTGCGTCAGGTGCATGCCTTCGGTATCGATCCGGCCTCGTTGATTCACGCCTTGCAGAACCACGACGAGCTGACCCTCGAGCTGGTGCACTTCTGGACGCTGCATGCCCACGATACCTATCTGTACCAAGGGCAGACTTTCCCCGGCAACATTCTGCGCGAGCACATCCGCGAAGAAATGTACGAGCGCCTGGCCGGCGAACACGCACCCTACAACCTGAAATTCGTCACCAACGGGGTGTCCTGCACCACTGCCAGTATCATCACGGCGGCGCTGGGCATCCGCGATCTTGAGGCGATCACCGATCAGGACATCAAGCAGATCCAGCACATTCATTTGCTGCTGGTGATGTACAACGCCATGCAACCCGGCGTGTTCGCGCTGTCGGGCTGGGATTTGGTCGGTGCGCTTACTCTGCCAGCCGAGCAGGTCGCTCATTTGATGGAAGACGGTGATACGCGCTGGATCCATCGCGGCGCCTATGACCTTGTAGGGCTCGACCCCGAGGCTGAGTTTTCCGCGGGCAACATGCCGCGTCCGAAGACGCTTTACGGCAACCTGGTAGACCAGCTGCAGCGCCCGGACAGCTTCGCTTCGCAATTGAAAAAGATTCTGGCTGTGCGCCGTGCCTATGACATCGCCGCGAGCAAGCAAATCCTGATTCCGGATGTGCAACATCCTGGCCTGTTGCTGATGGTGCACGAGTTGCCTGCCGGCAAGGGTACCCAGATCACGGCCTTGAACTTCAGCAATGAACCGATTGTGGAGACGTTGCATCTGCCGGGTATCGCTGCGGGACCTGTGGTGGACATCATCAACGAGCGGGTCGAGGGTGATTTGACTGAAGCCGGTGAATTCACCATTACCCTGGATCCGTACGAGGGTCTGGCTCTGCGTGTGGTGAGTGCCTCGCCGATCTGACCGCTTGCAAGCCCTGGCGTTTGATACACGCCAGGGCTTGCAAAGCCAGATGGCGGAAAGCACTGAGGGGAGCCTGGGCTCCCCTCAAGGGTGTGTTGCATGCTCTTTTTTATTATTGAGGGGCGACCTGTTGTTGTATTTGTCAGTCGTGGCCCTTGTCGCTTGTTGTGCGACCCCCAAGCGGGGTCAAGAGCAAACGTATTTTTTTGAGCGCTGATCTGCCTTTATCATCGATCCAACCAGTGGGTAGCTACTGAGCGTAGTTTTGTTGTTCTCTACCTGGCTGCGGGGCAAGCCCCTGAAAAGCATTTCCTCTCCAAAAAAATCTGTTAGCTACGTCTCTGTCGCGTTTGTTCTTGTTATGTCAGAGTCGTTTCGTCTTGTTGTTATTGGTTTATCGCGTTGTTGTTATTGTTGTACGTATGACATAGCAGGGTACGTGCCAACTTTTAAAAATCGTTATAAATCAGATCGTTGAATTTCTTGAGCACTCTGGATGTGACAAAGTGACGCAGATCTGTTCCCTTGTTACCCGTATCTGCTCCCGCGCTCGCATCACCGGTAACACTTTGTGTCCGCCATCGGCCACGGCACCGTGTCTTTCGTCATGGGCTTACCCAGACCTCCACCCGACGGTTCTTGATCCGCCCTTCGTCGACCTCGTTGGTCGCCACCGGCAGTTGCGCGCCAAAGCCCTGGATATCGCGGAACACCACGTCCGCCTTGGCCAGCTCCCGGCGTACCGCCATGGCGCGTAGCCGCGACAACAGCACCGCACGGGCGGAATCATCCTTGGCATCACCGAACCCCACCAGTGTGGTCTTGTTCTGCAGCAGGTGATGGCGGCGCAGGTAATCCTGCACCCTTACCACGTCGGCCAAAGCCTTGTTATCCAACGTCGCGCTGCCTTCGGCAAAACGGAAACTCACCGACAGGCGCCGGCCCTCACGGGCCAATTGCCGGTACAGCGCAGGCATGTCGGGCGAGACAGGGACAGTCATGGCTTGCACCGTTTGCGCCACGAAGCCTTGCTGGGCAACGATTGCCTGCCCCGGTTCGCTCTGCGCGAAAGCAATCAATGCGTCGGCCCATGGCGAGGGGCGCATTGGCGGGCTGTACAGGTACAGCCGCCGGCTCAGGGGGTAATCCTGGGTTGCAATCAGGCTGACCGTCGGCGCCATGAACTGGCTGTCGCCATCGGCGATGGCCAGCGCGCGGGCACCGCGTATCGAGGCCAGGCCGATGAAGCCTATGGCGTAACGATCGGCGCTGACCTGATCCGACAGTTGCTCGCTCGATTCAAGCCTGACCGCATGGGTCGTCAGGCGCCTGGCATGCGGGGTCAATACCTGGTCGCGAAACGTCTCCCAGGTGCCCGAGCGGGCATCGCGGGCCAGGACATGGATCGGGCCACGGCCACCCAATGCGTTCCAGTCGTTGATTTCGCCGCTGAATACCTGGGCAAGCTGGCGGGTGGTCAGCTGCCGCAGGGGGTTGTCGGGATGGACGATCACGGCCACGCCGTCGATGGCGATCACGTGTTCGGCGCCGAAGCTGGTCAGCTCGCCCAGGGATGCCAGTCGGCTGCGCTCTTGGTCAGTGATGGGCCTGGAGGAGGCGGCCAGATCGGCTTGCCCGGCCAACAGGCTGTCGAACCCGGTGCTGGAGCCGTGGGCGCCGACTTCGAAACGTAACGAAGTGCCGTCCTGGGGCTGGGCGATAACGAGTTGTTCGCCGGGCGATGGGCTGAGCGTCTGGATATCATGCAAGCCGCGGGCTTCGAGCAGCCCGCGTATGAGTGCCGGAACCAGCACCGCCCCCATGGTGTTGGAGCCCTGGATGCGCAAGGTGGCCGAATCGGCGCGGGCGCCTGTGCTCAGGTTCACGCCCAGGCTCAGGATGCACAGAATGAGAAGCAGACGGCGCATGGCGGCTCACCGGGTCGGGAAGCCTCGCAGATTAAGACAGTGATGTTGCAGGGGGATGACGGTGCATTTCAGGTGGATCACCTAGAACCTATCGCGGCCAATGACCGCTCCTACAGCGATTCGCGATGCCCCTGTGGGAGCGGTCATCGGCCGCGAAGGGCACGACGCCGTCTTCGCTTGAAACTCAAACCTTGCGCTTGATCGAGATCGACGACGCCGCGCTGATCACCAGGTCGGCATAGCGTTTGCTGTCGCGTTCCGGTACCCAGCGCGAGCGGGATACCGCAAGGTTCACCGCGCCGATGCCCCGGCCATTGCCATCGACGATGGCCGCGGCCGTGGACACATCGCCGTAAAAGAACTGGTCTTCGGTATGCGCATAGCGGCGCTGGCGAATCTGCTCGATGCTGGCCCAGATCTGCTCTCGGTCGGTGATGGTCGCCGGCGTGTGCTGGACGAACTGGCTGCGGTCGAAGATATCGTTGACCTCGTCGTCGCTGTAGGTCGCCAGCAGCGCCTGGCCCGGCGCGGTGCACCAGGCCGGCAGGCGAGTGCCGATGATGACGCTGGCATTGAACACGTGTCGGCTGACGATCCGCTGCACGTAAACGATGTCGGTGCCGTCGAGCACCGTCAGGTTGGTTGCCTCTTCGGTGTCCGCGCTCAACTGCTGCAGGTAGGGCGCGGCACGGGTCACCAGTTCGCTGGATGTCAGGTAGTGGTAGGTAAAGTCCAGCAGCCGCGGCGACAGCTCGTACTTCTTGCTGCTGTCCTTGTTCAGGTAGCCCAGGGTTGCCAGCGTATGAGTGAAGCGCTGCGCGGCGCTGAGGTCCATGCCGGTCAGCCCGGCGATGTCGGACAGCGACAACTGACGCTGGCTGCCGTCGAAGGCCATGAGCACTTTCATGGCCTTGTCGACGGACTGCACGTAGAGCGAGGAGGCCGTTGGGTCGGCAGGAGGTTTCTTCGGGGTACTGGCCATGAACGCAACACATTGGTGAAAAAACCGATTATCCGGCAGTTACCCGGCACTTTCTATCGCTATTCACTAAACCGTTACCGCACAGGCCGCTCGCGGCCCATCGTTCAACTGCGACTGTCCCAGGCTTGGGTGACATCCTTTGGCAACAGGTGCTTCTTGATACGCTCACTGGGCGTCAGCTCGAACTGCTCCACTTGTTGGTAGTAGCGTGGTAACTGGTAGGAGGCGCAGCGCAGCGCGGCCCACTCGAGCATGGCCTGCCACTGCGCAGCAGTGCCGGCCTCCAGTTGTACGAACAGCAGAATCTCCTGCTCGCCCACCGCCGATTCGACGCCCAGCGCCGCGCAGGCTTTCACCGCAGGGTGGGCGCTGAACACCCGCTCCACTTCCCAGGCCGAAACGTTCTCGCCACGCACACGCATGCTGTCGGTGCGACGTCCGACGAAGAACAAGTCGCCCTCGGCATCCATGCGTGCCATGTCACCGGTGAACAGCCGGCCATCGCGCAGGGCGCTGGCGGTGGCTTCTGGGTTGTCCAGATAGCCGGGCAGGAAAACGCCTTCGACTTCACTGGATAGCACGATTTCCCCCAGTTGCCCCACTTCGACCGGCGTACCGTCGCTATCCAGCAGTTCTACGCTCAGCCAGGGCAAGGCGCGGCCGATCGAGCCTGGCTTGCCGGTACGGTTCAAGGTGGCGAAGCTGGAGCACTCGGTCATGCCGTAGCACTCGCGCAGCGGACAACCGAAACGTTGCTCGATTGCCGCCCAATTGGTCAGGCTCACACCCGCACCCCAAAGGGTACGCAGGCTATGCCGGGCAGGCCACTGCTCGGCCGGCTGCTGCATGAGGATATCGATGATCCCGCCCAGGTAATGCAACTGGGTCGCCTGCACTTCCACGCACTGCGCCCAGAATTTGCTGGCGGAAAAGCGCTGCACCACGTTCAGGCTGACTTCGGCCAGAAACGGCATCAACAGCATCTGCGCGCCGCCAATATGGCACAGCGGCTCCCACAGCAACAGGCGGTCGCCGGCCTTCACATCCGCCACTTGCAGCACTGCCTCGCTGGCAATGCGCAGCATGCGGTGGGTGAACACCACGCCCTTGGGCGCCCCGGTGGTGCCGGAGGTGTAGATCACGCAGAGCGTGGCATCGGCTGCGCTGTGTTCTAGCCGCAAGTCCGCCGCCGGGTAGGCCAGGGCCTGCTCGTGCAGCACGTCGATGCCGACACAGTCGAGCTGGGCGGCAGCGCTGTCCGCCAGGCGTTCGGCAAACTCGGCATCGCCGACCACCAGGTCGGGACGCGCGTGCTCGAACGGGTAGTCCAGGCCGGGACCACGCAACTTGGTGTTGATCGGAATCCACACCAGGCCGCTGAGGATCAGCGCGTAGATCAACACGATCTGGTCGTCGCTGTTGCCCAGCATGACGGCTACCCGTTGTCCGGCGCGCAGGCCGCGTTCGGCCAGGACCTGCTGCAAGGCGGCGACCCGTTGGCGCAACTCCAGGGTAGCGAGCGATCGGCCCTCGAAGGTGACGCGCACGGCATGGTCGTCGATCAGCAGGCCGGCATGGATCAGCGGCGCGGTGGTGAGCTGATCGTGGCTGATGCGATGCGGGAAGAAGCGAGTGTATGGATGCATCGTTCAGAGCCCTTGACGTTTGGAAGTGGAACGCCGCGATACCCATTGGGCAATCACGGCAAACAACACGATGAACACCAGCAAGGTGGTGGAAACCGCAGCCAGGGTGGGGGTGAGCGCCAGCTGGATGCTGTCCCACATCTGCTTGGGCAGCGTGGTATTGATGCCACCGCTGACAAAAATGGCGATGGTCAGGTCGTCGAACGAGGTGATGAAGGCCAGCAGAAACGCGGAGACCAGGCTCGCCGACATGAGCGGCAGGGTCACGGTGCGCAGCCGGGTGAACGCGCCGGCGCCGAGAATCCGCGCGGCATCGTCGAGGCGCCAGTCATACTGCTTGAACGCCGCCGACAGGGTGACCACCACGTAGGGCAGGGCCAGTACCGTGTGGCCCAGCACCAGGCCGATGTCCTTGCCCGCCAGGCCAAGCCTGGAAAACAGGTACAACAGGCCCAGGGCAATCACGATGCGCGGCACGATCAGCGGGGCGATGAACAACGCGAACAGGCCTTTGCGCCACCCCGCGCTTACCCGGGTCAAGGCCAGGGTCGCACCGAAGCCCAACACCAGCGCCAGCAGCGCGGTGGCCACACCGACGCCCAGCGAGCGGAACAGGGCGGCCTGCCACACCGCGGAAGTGAAGAATTCCTCGAACCACTTCAAGCTGAACAGCTTGGGCGGGAAGGCAATGAACGGGCTGCTGGTGAATGCCAGCGGAACGACCACCAGCACGGGCAGGATCAGCAGCATGACCAGCAGCACGCTGTAACCGGTCAGCAAGGCGCCATCGCCACTGCGCCGCGGCGCCTTGCCCCGGCCCGAAAAGCAGTGCCCCAGCCAGATCAGAATCTGCAGGCCCATTCCGGACTGACGTTCCTTGGGCGCCTCGCCGCCGAGCGAAGACAGCCCGGCGATGCGGTCGTAGATCACGAACACCACCAGCGAGCAGGCCAACAGCACCACCGAAAGAGCGCCGGCGAAGTTCATGTCGAACAGGTCGAGCACCGAGGAAATCACCAGCTGCGCCACCATCATTTCCCGTGGCGAACCCAGCAGCGCAGGGACGATGAAGAAACCCAGGCTGGTAATGAACACCAGCAGACCCGCCGCGGCGATGCCGGGGGCCGAGAGCGGCAGGAAGATGCTGAAGAAACTCATCGAACCGCTGGCGCCCAGCGTCTGTGCGGCCGGCGCGAGGCGCTGGTCGATGCTGCGCATGATCGGCAGCAGGGTAATCACCGCCAGCGGCAGCATCGAGTGGACCATGCCGATCAGCACCCCCGAAAGTGCGGGCACCAGGCCGGATGGGTTGTCCAGCACGTCGGCGGCGAGCGTGGTCAGCAAGCCCTTGCGTGACAGCAGCAGCATCCACGCATAGGTCTTGACCAGGTAGCTGGTCCAGAACGGCAGCATGATCCACAGCAGCCAACGTTCGCGACCCATGGGCGAGAGCCGGGTGAGCAGGTAGGCCACGGGGTACGCGAGCAGCACCGACAGCACGGCCGTCAGCGCCGAGATCCAGAAGGTAATGCCCAGAACGCGGGCGTACACCGGGGTCGAGGCGATCCGTTCGAAATTGCCCAGGCTCAGCTCGCCGCTGGCGTTCTGGAAACTGCCCATGAGCATTTCCGCCACCGGCAGCAGAAAGAACAGTGCCAGGAAAAGCAGGGCGGGGATGGCCGGAATCAGGCCTTTGCGCCAGTTCATGAGGTGGCCTGCGCGGGCAGCAGGGTGGCCCGTGTGGGATTCCAGGCGATGCCAACCGGGTCACCGACGCGCGGGCTGAGCTCGCGTGAACAGCGCACACTGAAGCGGTTGCCCGAAGGCAGGCGGACCAGGGCGCGGGTGTCGCTGCCCAGGAATACGCATTCATCGACGATGCCCTGCAGCAAGCCGGCAGTGGGTTCGGTCAAGCGCGCGGCTTCGGGCCGGATGAGCAGGAACGCTTCCGTGCCGGCACTCGGCGCCTGGTGCCCGGCGCAGCCTGCCAGGTCCAGCCGTTGGCCTTCGACCTGCAGGTGGCCGGTGCCGTCGCGCTGGCCCTGGAGCAGATTGGAGTGGCCGATGAACTCGGCGGCGAAGCGTGTTGCCGGGCGATCGTAGAGCTCTTCTGGCGTGGCCAGCTGTTCGATGCGCGCGCGGTTCATCAGGCAGATGCGATCCGAGAGGGTCAGCGCCTCTTCCTGGTCGTGGGTGACATAGATGAACGTAGCCCCCAGTTCCTTGTGCATGCGGCGGATTTCCAGCTGCATGTGCTCGCGCAGGTTCTTGTCCAGGGCGCCCAGCGGCTCGTCGAGCAGGATGATCGAGGGACGGTAGGCGAAGCAGCGGGCCAGGGCGATCCGTTGTTGCTGGCCACCGGACAGTTCGTTCGGGTAGCGATGGGCGAAATCCTCCATGCGCACCATGCCCAAGGCGTCGTCGACCGCCTGGTTGACTTCGTCCTTGGGGTATTTGCGCATGCGCAGCCCGTACGCCACGTTGTCACGCACGCTCATGTGCGGGAACAACGCATAGCTCTGGAACACCAGGCCGATGCCGCGCTTTCCGGGGGCGATGTGGGTCGCGTCCTGGCCATCGATCAGCAACTGCCCGCTGTCCGGTGGGACCAGCCCGGAAATCATCTGCAGCAAGGTGGTCTTGCCCGAGCCCGAAGGCCCGAGCAGGGTCAGGAACTCGCCTTCGCGCACCTGGATATCGGTGGGTTGCAGGGCGACGAACTGACCATAGGTCTTGCCCAGGCCACGGGTTTCAAGTTTCACGCTCATGCATCGACTCCCTTACGACAAGATCCAGGCGTTGAACCGCTCGGTCACGGCAGTGCGGTTCTCTGCCCACCAGGCAGGGCTGGGCAGACGCATGTTTTTCAGGTTCTGCGGGGCGGTCGGCAGCAGCGCCGCACGCTCTGCCGGAATGAACTCGAAGGATTTGCGATTGGTCGGGCCGTAGGCCAGGGTGTCGGTGAAGTCGGCCTGGCGCTTGGCGTCGGCGCAGAAACGCACGAACTGTTTGGCCATGTCGGCGTGCGGGGTGCCCTTGGGGATGGCCCAGCCTTCGATCGAATAGAGCCCCTGGTTCCAGACGATCTGCACCGGTGCGCCGTTGTCGATGGCAGCCTGGGCGCGGCCGTTCCAGGCCGAGATCATGTCGACCTCGCCGCTCTGGATGGCTTGCATGGCTTGCGCGCCCGAGGTCCACCACAGGTCGATGTGCGGTTTGATCTTGTCCAGGCTCTTGAAGGCGCGGTCGACGTCCATCGGGTACAGCTCGTCGAGGCTGACGCCATCCGCCAGCAGGGCCTGTTCCAGTGTGTCCAGCGGGCTGCGGCGCAGGCAGCGGCGGCCGGGAAATTTCTCGACGTTCCAGAAATCTGCCCAGCTCTGCGGGCCGTTGCCGTCCTTGAAGGTGTCGGTGCGGTAGGCCAGCACCGTGGAGTACACGTCGACACCGAGGAAGTTGGCAGTGATGGCCTCGGGAAGCAGGTCCGGGTATTCGCTCGCCGACAACCCGATCGGTTCGAGAAAGCCTTGGGCTTCGAGGTAGGGGATGTCCGCGGAAATGGTCAGGGTGGTGACGTCCCATACGTAGTTGCGGGTTTTTACCATGGCCGAGAACTGCGCCACCGGCTGGGACTCACGCGCCACGCTGATGACTTTGATGCCGGTGGCTTTTTCGAAGGGGTCGTAGAAAGCCTTGCGGTAGGCCACGGTGTAGGGACCGCCGGGGTCGGAGACGATGATCTGTTTATCGGCGGCGCGGACCACGCTGGGCAGGCCGCAGACCAGTGCGACCGTGGCGCCGGCCTTGAGCAACCGACGGCGTCCGGGGTTGGAAGGTGTGTGCATGACAGTCTCCTACAGAAAACGAATGGATCGTTGGGTAGTCAGGACGTCGGCAGTCAAAGCATTGCAAGAGCCGGGGTAGGTACATGGCCGCCGCCGTGCGTGGTGCGATGAAATCATTTCCCGCGAGAGCGGGCTCAGTGGGAGCGGGTCTCTGCCCGCGAAAAGGGCTCCGCGGTATATCAGTGACTCCGCGTTGCTGCCTTCGCGGGCAGGGCCGCGCTCCCACAATCAACTCACTTTCACAAGGCAGGGCTTTATTTGGCGCGGGCCTTGAAGAAGGCTTCCATCATTCGCTGTGGCTCGCCGGAGTCGTATGCCTCCTTCTGCAGGCGACGGCCGGCAGCAATGCAGTCCTTGAAGCCAGGCTCGCTCATTTCGCGGAAGCGCTGCTTGTCCAGGCGCATGGCGATCGGGGGCTTGGCGGCCAGTTCTTCGGCGATTTCCAGGGCCTTGCTCATCACTTGATCGGCTGGCACCAAATGGTGGATCAAGCCGATCTGCTTGCATTCATCGGCGTCCATCAAACGGCCGGTCAGCGTCAGCTCGATGGTGCGCGACATGCCCAGCATGCTGTTCATGATCCACGGACCGGTAGTGCTGGGGATGCCCGAGTTGATCTCTGGCTGGCCCATGCGCACGCCCGGGTGGCCGACGCGGATGTCACCCAGCAGCGCGACCTGAAACGCGGAACCAGCAGCTGTGCCATTGAGGGCGATGATCAGTGGTTTGGACAGGCCGCGCAGGGTGGCGTAGTAGCGCTCCCACTCGCCGACCCATTCAACGGCGCGGTCACCGTCGAAATCGTGGGCTTCGGAAAGATCCTGGCCTGCCGAAAAAGCGCGGTCGCCAGCGCCGGTCATGATCACGGCCTTGATTTCCGGGTCGGCGTTGTAGCCGTTCAAGGCTTCGATGATTTCGTTACGCATCGGCGTGGTCCAGGCATTCAGCACTGCCGGACGATTGAGGGTGATGACAGCGACAGGCCCTTTGATTTCTAGCACGATGTCTGACATGTTTATCTCAATGCGATAGTTGATGTGGAATAACGATAGAATTATCTCGCAGGATGCGCAACAGGTTTGTTTGGAAATCTTGGGGCTGGACCAATGGCAAAAAAAATCGCGGCCACGTACCGCTCCCACAGGGCTTACTGACCTGTAGGAGCGGTCCGTGGCCGCGAAGGGCGCGGCGGGGGTATCAGCTAATACGCGGTGGGAGTTTCACGGCCGATGACCGCTCCCACCGTACGGGGGCGGGTCAGGTCACGACGCGGTAGCACGGCACATAGGCTGCGCCACCTGGCAGTTTCATGCGGTTCTGCTCGACGAACGCCTGCAGCAGTTTGTCCAGCGGTTCCATGATCGCGGCATCACCGCGAATCTGGTACGGGCCATGCTCTTCGATCAGACGAATGCCCTTGTCCTTCACGTTGCCCGCCACGATCCCGGAAAACGCCCGGCGCAGGTTCGCCGCCAGTTGATGCGGGGGCAGGGCGTGGCTGAGTTCAAGATCGGCCATGTTGGCGTGGGTCGGGTCGAACGGCCGCTGGAAGCTTTCCTCGATCTTCAACAGCCAGTTGAAGTGAAAGGCGTCGTTGCGCTCGCGGCGGAACAGCTTCACCTGCTTCAACGACTCGGTCATCTCCCGCGCCACGTCGGCCGGGTTGTCGATGATGATCTGGTAATGCTGTCGAGCCGCTTCGCCCAGGGTCGCCACGACAAACTGGTCCAGCTGCTGCAGGTACGCCTGCGCACTCTTGGGGCCGGTCAGGATCACCGGAAACGGCAAGCCCTGGTTGTCCGGATGCATCAGAATCCCCAGCAGGTACAGAAACTCTTCGGCCGTTCCTGCGCCGCCGGGGAAGATGATGATCCCGTGACCGACCCGTACGAACGCTTCCAGACGTTTCTCGATATCCGGAAGAATGACCAGCTCGTTGACGATCGGGTTCGGCGCTTCCGCGGCGATGATACCCGGCTCGGTCAGGCCCAAGTAACGCCCGCCGCTCATGCGCTGCTTGGCATGGGCAATGGTGGCGCCTTTCATCGGCCCCTTCATCACGCCAGGGCCGCAACCGGTACAGATGTCCAGCCGGCGCAGGCCCAGTTCGTGGCCAACTTTCTTGGTGTACTTGTATTCGTCCGAGTTGATCGAATGGCCACCCCAGCACACCACCATCTTCGGCTCGAGGCCGGCACGCAGGGTGCGGGCGTTGCGCAATAGATGAAAGACGTAGTCGGTAATGCCCTGGGAATCGCTCAGGTCGATGCGCTGGCTGTCCAGCTCGCTTTCGGTATAGACGATGTCGCGCAGTGCGCTGAACAGCATCTCGCGGGTACTGGCGATCATCTCGCCATCGACGAAGGCGTCCGCCGGGGCGTTCAGCAGCTCAAGGCGCACGCCACGGTCCTGCTGATGGATACGCACTTCGAAATCCCGATAGGCGTCGAGGATGGTCTTGGCGTTGTCGACATGGGCGCCGGTATTGAGAATGGCCAGGGCGCACTGGCGAAACAGGGTATAGGTGCTGCCTGAACCGGCGGCACTGAGTTGCTGCACTTCACGCTGGGAGAGGGTTTCCAGGCTGCCCTTGGGGCTCACCGACGCATTGATCACATTTCTTGGGGCCATTCTATATTCCCTTAACGCAACGTAGCGCGGCCACATGGGCCGCGCCATCCGGATAATGAGCGACTTCACCGGCGCCAGGCGGTCTGGCCCGGGCGCTGAGTCTGCTGGTCCTGCGGGTGAAAAACCGGTTCCGCCCCAATCTTGGGGCAGTTGGACACCGGCTTCATCTTACTCCGCGGTGCCGCGCGGCGGTCAACGTCCGTCGCCACAAAAACTTCAATGCAGTGAATCGCTTGGCAGCGCACCGGGTTACCTGTGACACTTACGTTGACCGAGTCGTGAACCTTACACACACACGCCCGGTCGATAGCTGCGGCCCATTCATTTACTTGTGCCGCTTTCGGGTCAATGCTGTGGATACCTGCCAGCGGTTGTCATGGCCCGTCTACTTCCTGGAGAACACCCCGTGATACTGATCAGACCCTCGGCCACGCTCAAAGCATGGGGCGCCCACGGCTTCACCGCCACAGGCGTGGTGCTGGCCTTTCTTGCCACACTGGCGCTGTTCGACGGCCAGCCGAAAATCTGCCTGCTGTGGCTGGGCCTGGCGCTGGTGGTCGACGGCGTCGACGGTGCACTGGCACGCAAGCTCAACACCCAGTCGTTGCTGCCACACTTCGACGGCTCGACACTCGACCTGGTCATCGATTACCTGACGTACGTGTTCATTCCGGCACTGTTCATCTATCGCTACATTCCACTGCCCGAATTCACCTTGCTGATCACCGTCAGCATCATTCTGGTGTCGTCGTTGTTCTGTTTCTGCAACGTCAACATGAAGAGCAAGGACAACTACTTCGTCGGCTTTCCCGCGGCCTGGAACGTAGTGGCGCTGTGCATGTACATCATCTCGCCGTCGCCGTGGATCGCGCTGCTCACCGTTGTCGGGCTGGCGCTGCTGACCGTCACCAAGATGAAGTTCCTGCACCCGTTCCGGGTTCGCCGTTTCATGGCGGTCAACATCGCAGTGACGTCGATCTGGTTGCTGTGCACCTTCGTGCTGATCCTCAACCACCCCGCCAGCAACCCGGTGGCCATGGGTCTGTGGAGCTTGATGTCGGCGTACTTCCTGGGTGTGTGCTTCTGGCGCACGGCGGTCGAATGGATCGGCCGCACGCGCACCTAGCAGCCGATCAAGCAGCAGCCGGTCAAGCGCCCGGCAGGTTCAACATCTCGATCCACAATGCGCCTTTGCCAGAAGGCGCTTCTGCCGTACGGGTCAGCGCACCCGCTGCGCCCACGGCATAGCTGCCCACCTTGTCGGCCTTTTCCCCGGTCACCAGCAACCAGCGTCCGCTGGGCGAGAAGGCGATGTTGCGCGGCTGCTTCTCCTGCAGCGGGTAGTTGCCCTGGAAGCTCAGCGTGCCGCTGGCGGGATCGGCCTTGAACGCCGAGACCGAACTGGTGGTGCGTTCAGTGATGTAGATCAGCTGACCGTCAGGCGATACGCGAATGTCCGCAGCCCAGATACGTGGCGTCGGATCATCCTTGAGGTCGTTGTTGCCGGCATTGCGAATCTCGCCGTGCACCAGGTTCAGCGACTTGGGCACGCCTTCGACATGGGCGACCTTGGTCAGGGCACCGGTCTGCGCGTCGATGGAAAAGCTGTCGACCGTACCGCTCAGCTCGCCCACTACGTAGAGAAACTTGCCGCCTGGCGCGAACGCGATATGCCGGGGGCCGCTGCCGGCGGTGACTGAGGCATGGCCGTTACCGATGGGTTCCAGGGTGCCGCTGCTGTCGTCCAGCGTGAATTGCAACACCTGGTCCACGCCCAGATTGCCTGCGTAGACGAAACGGTTGCTGGGGTCGCTGCGCACGGAGTGGGCGTAGGGGCCGGTCGGGTAGACCTTGATGTCCTCGCCGGGACGGTGCTCGGCATCTATGGGTTGTACGGTCAGCACATTGCCGCCATAGGAAGCACCCATCAGGTAGCGGCCGGTACGGTCGGTGCTCAGGTAGGCCAGGCTGGCTGCCAGCGGGGCTTCGGCGGCGGCGTCCAGTTGGCCGCTGGCCGGGTCGATGCGATAGGCCATGACGCGGAACGGCTTGACCCGAAGGGCGGCGTACAAGGTCGAACCGTCGGGGCTCAGGGCCATGGGATTGACCTGGTCGCCCGCGTGAGTCTGGTGCACCAGCGTCAGCGATCCGGTGTTTTCGTCCAGGCGGTACTGGGAAATCATGCCGTCCTCGGGGCTCGAGATATAGGCGAAGGTACTGGCCTGGGCCAGGCCGCCGGCGCAGCCGATGGCGGCGGCAAGAAGCAGATGTTTACGCATGGAAGAACCTCGGCTTTGTTGTTGTAGTCAGTCATCCTATGAGTGCGTGGTGACGAAGTAAAGCGCCCCGGCTGGGTACGCTGGGCCGGTGGCCAGCGTGCCCAGCCAGGCGCCGCCTACAGGGTGTAGTGGACCAGGTGCGGTGCCAATGGGATGCGCGCGACACCTTCATCCAGCACCAGTGGCTTGCCGTCCAGCAGGCAGCCACGACCACCGTCGTCGCTGCGCTCCACACTGATGTGCACGTGCCCGCCGGGCACGCGAACCTGCACGCTGAACCCTGCCCACCGGGCCGCGATACGAGGGTCGAGCAGCAGCCATTGTCCCTCGCGGCGCACACCGAGAATGCCCTCGATGCCGGCGCGGTACATCCAGCTGGCCGAGCCGGTGTACCAGGTCCAACCGCCACGCCCGACATGGGGCGCAACCGAATAGACATCCGCGGCGATCACGTACGGCTCGACCTTGTAGCGTTGCACGCTGGCGGCGTCCAACGCATGGTTGATGGGGTTGAGCAGGTCGATCAACGCCAGTGCCTCATCACCGCGGTGCTGCCTGGCGAAGGCCAGGATTGCCCACATGGCCGCATGGCTGTATTGCCCGCCGTTTTCGCGCAGGCCGGGTGGGTACGCCATCAAGTAGCCGGGATCGTGCGGCGAATGCTCGAACGGCGGAGTGAACAGCAGCGCGATGCCGTCTGCCGGTCGCACCAGATGCTCATTGACTGCGCTCATGGCCTGCTGGGCTCGTTCGGGCTGCGCGGCGCCGGACAGCACGGCCCAGCTCTGTGCGATCGAGTCGATGCGACATTCCGGATTGCCGTCGGCGCCCAGCCACGTGCCATCGTCGAACGTTGCGCGGCGATACCACTGGCCATCCCAGGCGTGGGTTTCCAGCGCGGTCTGCAACTGCAGGTAGGCTTGCTGCCAGCGCTGTGCCCGCGGGCAGTCGCGCCGGGCTGCCAAGGCGATGAAGCGCTCCAGGCTGGCCAGCAGCATCCAGCCCAGCCAGACACTCTGTCCGCGACCCTGTTCACCCACCCGGTTCATGCCATCGTTCCAGTCGCCGCTGCCGATCAGCGGCAGACCCATGTCGCCCATCTGCTCCAGGCTGCAGTCCAGCGCCAGGGCGCAGTGCTCGTACAGGGAAGCGGATGACGCAGCGGTTTGCGGCAGGAAGAAGCGATCGGTTTCGCCGCTGGCCAGGGGCTCACCTTCAAGGAAAGCGACAGGGGCGTCGAGCACCCCTTCGTCGCCACTGCTGCGAACGTACTCGGCGGTGCAATAAGCCAACCAGGCCCGGTCGTCGCTGATGCGGGTGCGCACCCCCTGACCGGAATGAGGCAGCCACCAGTGCTGCAGGTCTCCTTCGACGAACTGCCGACCTGCAGCGCGCAGCAGATGTTCGCGGGTCAGGTGCGGTGCTGCCAGGCTCAAGGCCAAGCCATCCTGCAACTGATCGCGCAAGCCGTAGGCGCCACTGGCCTGGTAGAACGCCGAGCGTGCCCACAGGCGGCAGACGATGGTCTGGTACAGCAACCAGCCGTTGAGCATGATGTCCAGTGCCCGGTCCGGGGTGCGCACCTGCACGGCTTCGAGCCTGTCGGCCCAGCTGTCGCGCACGCGTTGCAGCACACCGTCCAGATGTTCGTGGCGGTACTTGAGCACCAGACGCTGGGCTTGTTCCAGCGACGGCGCCTGGCCGACCAGCCATACCAGTTCGATCTGCTGCCCGGCTGCCAACAGCACTTCATGCTGCTGGGCGGCACAGGGATCGAGCCCGGCGGCGCTGGCGCCGGCCAACGGCGCCGAGGAGGCGAGCGCAGCCGGGGCGGCGTAGCTGCCGTGACGGCCAAGAAACTCGGTGCGGTCGGCCGTCCAGTGGCCGATACCACCGGCCAGGTCGGAAAATGCCACGCGTCCGGCAAAGGCGATGGCGCACGGGTTGCGTGCCAGCAGGGCCCCGGTACGAGCATCCACTTCGCTGATGAGCCCCGCAGCGGTGGCCGCGCGCGAGGTACCCAGCACCCATTCCAGGTAGCTGAACACGCTGAGTCGGCGCGGTTTGTCGCTGAGGTTGCGCACGCTCAGACGGCTGATCTTGACGGCGTCCTCCAGTGGCACGTATTGCAGCAGACCCATGTGCAACTGGTTGGCGCTGTGCTCGAAGCGGCTGTAGCCGAACCCGTGCCGCGCGCTGTAGCGCCCTTCGTCACGCACGGGCCATGCACAGGGCCCGGTGATGACACCATTGGCGTTGTCGCGTACGTACAGGGCCTCGCCGCTGGCGTCGCCCACCGGGTCGTTGCCCCAAGGAGTGAGCTGGTTCTCCCGGCTGTTCAGCGCCCACGTGTACCCGGCGCCCTGGGTCGAGACCTGGAAGCCGAAATTCTGATTGGCGATGACGTTCAGCCAGGGTACCGGGGTACATGCGCCCTGGTCGAGGAGGGTGACGTACTCGCGGCCTTCATCGGCGAAACCGCCCAGGCCGTTGAAACACTCCAGCACTTCCTCGACCGCCTCGGGGGCGCCGGCAGTAGCGGCAGCGCTCGTCGCCCGTTGCGGCCACTGCGCTTTGCGATCAGGTACGCCCTGGCTCGGACGCAGGCCGATCTGCGCATTGATGCATCCGCTGTGGGCGCGCAGCACCAGGCGCGCGGTGGCCAGCAACAGGCTGCGCGCATCGCCCGGCAACAGATCGGCCCGCAGCGTGTACACCGTACCGCGGCTCAATACCGCGCTGGGTCCGGGTCGCGATTGACTGCTGCGCACTGCGGTTTCCACAGCAATCTGCAGGTCCTGCTGATAGCTGGCGTCACGCTCGTTGAGGATCACCAGGTCCACGCTCAGGCGCTTCATTCGCCAGTATTCGTGGGCCAGCAGCAGTTCGCGCACTTGCGGCAGATCTTCGATGTCGTCGATCTGCAGCAGTACGATGGGCAGGTCACCCGAGATGCCCATTGGCCACAGGCCGGCCTGGCTGCCTGCACCGCGCAGGATACTCAGCGCCGGTGCGCGCCATCGTGCGTCGGCGTACAACAGGGACGCGCTCAAGCGCTGGAAGTCGGCTGCCGCCTCGGCGTCGATATCCAGATGGCGCAGTTGCACCTGTGCCTGGGTCCAGGCCAGGGTCTTGGCGCGCTCGTAGGCACTGTGCTCATGGTGCTTGTCGATCAGGCCCAGCAGCGCTTCGCGGCTGTCGGCCACCACGGTCCAGAAGGCGATGTCCACGCTCTGGCCCGGAGCGATGCTGAGGCAGTGACGCAGGGCGAACAGCGGGTCGAGCACCGTGCCGACGCTGTTGGACAGTGTTGCGCCGGCCTTCAGGGCGGTGGCCTGGAGCAAGGTGTGCTCGCGGCCGAGAAAGGCGGCGCGGTCACTTTCGTACTGCACCGGGCCGTCCAGCGGCGTGTCGAGCACTGCGAAGTGAGCGGCCCAGACCTGCGGCTCCTCGCTGCCGCGCGGCCGCCGGGTAGCCACCAACGCGGCATATTCGGGCAGGTACTCGGTGACCACGAACAGCTTGGCAAAGGCCGGGTGAGCGCTGTCGGCCGAAGCGGCGCCCAGTACCAGTTCGCTGTAGGTGGTCAGTTCCACGGAGCGGGTCTGCTCGCTGCGATTGGTCAAGGTGAATGAGCGCACTTCGCTGTCGTCCTCGCCCGACACCAGCACGGTCAATGTACTGGTCAAACCGTCGCGGTGGCTGATGAACTGGGCATGGTCCTCGGCGAACGTGACCTGGCCCAGGCAACCGTGCGCACGGGTGTCGGCAGCGGACCACAGGGTGCCCCGATCCAGATCACGCACGAACACGAACGAGCCCCACGGGTCCAGTACCGGATCTTCGCGCCAGCGCGTCACGGCCAGATCGCGCCAGCGACTGTAGCCAGTCCCGAGACCGGTCAACATCACGCAATAGCGCCCGTTGGAGAGCAGATGAGTGATCGGCGCTGCCACCGGCAGGCCATCGAGGGCGCGCTGGGTACGACCTTCCAGCGTCTCTGCGGCGACGTTATGGCCGTGTTCGGCAGCGGCTTGCAGGGCTGCGACATTGGCGGGCATGCGCTCTTGCAACAACAGCTCGCTGGCCTGGATCATCGGTTCGCGGTGAAAGCGCTCGCGCATGGCACCGTCGAGCAGCACGTTGGCGATGGCCACCACTGTCATGCCCTGGTGATGAGCCATGTAGTTGCACACGATTGCCTGCGAAGTGTCCTCGGGCAAGCGTGTCGGGGTGTAGTCGACCGCTTCGTAGAAACCGTACTGGCCGAGCGCGCCCAATGCCCGCAGGGTGGCGAAATTGGCCCAGGCGCCGGGAGCGTCGACCATCGCGGCCAATGCCGTGGCATAGGGTGCGATGACCTGGTCGTCGGCCAGCCCGCGCTTGAGCCCGAGGCCGGGCACGCCGAAGTTGGAGTATTGATAGGTGAATTCCAGATCGCGCGCATTGTAGGCCGATTCGGAAATCCCCCACGGGATGCCCAGCGACTTGCCGTAGGCCTGTTGACGCTCCACCACCAGCCGTTGTGTCTGGGTCAGCAGGCTGCCGGCGGGGGCACGCATCACCAGGGACGGCATCAGGTACTCGAACATCGACCCGGACCAGGAGATCAGGGCCGAGCCATTGCCCAACGGTGTGGCACTGCGGCCCAGGCGGAACCAGTGCCGCGTGGCGACATCGCCCTTGGCGATGGCGAACAGGCTGGCCAGGCGTGCCTCGGAAGCCAGCATGTCATAGCAGTTGCTGTCCAGCTGCTGCTCGGCGACGCGGTAGCCGATCGACAGCAACTGCCGCTTGCGGTTGAGCAGAAAGCCGAACTCCATGTCCATGGCCATGCGCCGCGCGTTATCGGCCAACGCTCGCAGGCGCGCCGAGGTGTCGCCGTGCAGTTGGCGGTCATCCAGGTGAGCCGCGAATGCCTGTTTCAAGGCTGGCAGCCAGACGCCATTACCAGGGTCGGCCGGGATTTCCCCCAACAGCCTGGCGACTGCCTGTCGACCGAGGTCGAACGGGGTCTGCAGGTGCGCCTGTATCTGGGTCAGCGGCTGGCTGCGCCCTTGTTCTTCAATGACCAGCAGGAGGGTGTCGTGCAGCCCGGAGGAGGGGTCCAGCGGACCTTGCTCGGCCCACTGTTCACAGGCATTGGCCAACGCGATCAAATGCCCGGCCAGATTGCCGCTGTCGACCGCCGACACGTACACCGGCGGCAGCGGGCGCAGATCCTGGGTGTCGTACCAGTTGTAGAAATGCCCGCGAAAGCGTTCCAGCGTCTGCATCACCGCCAGGCTCGCCTCCAGGCGCAGCAAGGTCTGGCGGGTGCCGGCCCAGCCGAAGTCCCGCGCACTAGCGGCCGCCAGCAGGTACAGGCCCATGTTGGTCGGTGAGGTGCGGTGGGCAACCACCGGGTGGGGCTGCTCCTGGAAATTGTCGGGCGGCAGGTGGTTGTCACCGGCCGTCACGAAGGTTTCGAAGTAGCGCCAGGTGCGTCGGGCAATCAGCCGCAGGTCCTGTGCCTGCGTGGCGTTCACGGGCGCGCAGGGAGTGATCGAACTGCTGCGGCTGACCCATTGTGCGATGAATGGGGCCGTCAGCCACAGCAGGGCAAACGGCACGATCAGCGCGGCATTGCCAGGCGCCTGGGCCAGTGCGACGGCGCAACCGGCCAAGGCCAGCAGCAGCCCCGGGGCCATACGACGAGCGTGTGCGCCAAGGCCCGGGCGGGGCGCGGCACCGGCCTGGGCGGCAGTGGTCCACTCCAGCAACAGGCGCTTGCTGTGAAAGACCCGGTACACACTGCGGAAGATGGCATCGAGCATCGACCAAGCCTGGTCGGGCAACCACGCCAGGTCGAGCACGAACTGCCAACTGGCCAGGCGCAAGTCATGGGTCAGGCGCTGGCCATGGCTGCGCCAGAGTACCGCCGGGCGCTTGCGCGGCGCGGCCAGGAGCAGTGCCCACACGGCAGGCAGGGCGCTGCAGGCAAGCACGGCGAAAGTTGCGATCCAGGCCTCCGGCCCAGGCAGGCACCAGGCGACCAGCAGGGCGCCCAAAGTGGCCGGCGCCACCAGCGAACGACGCAGGTTGTCGACGATTTTCCAGCGGCCAAGTGCCGGCAGTTGCGCCTTCAACAGCCATGGCAGCAACTGCCAGTCGCCTCTTGTCCAGCGGTGCTGCCGACGCATCGCGACGTCGACCCGCGCCGGAAAGGCTTCGACCACTTCGATCTCGCTGACCAGCCCGGCCCGCGCGTGAATCCCTTCGAACAAGTCATGGCTGAGCATGCTGTCGTCAGGTACACGGCCGTCCAGGGCGGCCTCGAAGGCATCCACATCGTAGATGCCCTTGCCCGTGTAGGACCCCTCGCCGAACAGGTCCTGATAGACGTCCGATACCGCTGCGGCATAGGGGTCCACCCCGCCTGGGCTGGAGAACACCCGCTGGTACAGGGAACCTTCGGCGTCGAGCGGCAGGCTCGTCGTGACCCGTGGCTGGAGGATGCCGTAGCCGGTGACTACGTTGCGTCCGTCGCGACTCAGCCGCGGTCGGTTGAGCGGGTGCGCCAACTTGCCCACCAGCCTCTGCGCGGCGTCGCGGGGCAGACGTGTATCGGCGTCCAGGGTAATCACCAGACGCACGTCTGCCGGCACGGTCTGCTCACCGAAACTGGTGTGCGCATCGCCGCGCAGCAGTCGGTTGAGCTCGTGCAGTTTGCCGCGCTTGCGCTCCCAGCCCATCCAGCATCCCTGTGCCGGGTTGTAGCGGCGCTCGCGGTGCAGCAGCATGAATCGCGCGCCGGCCTCGCCCGGACCGTGCCGCCGGTTGAGTGTGGCCACGGCCGCATGGCCGGCCGCGAGCAGGGTCTGATCGTCGTCCCTGTGCTGTTCAGCGGCGTCACCGCCATCGACCAGCAAGGCAAAATACAGCTCGCCACAGTTGCCCGACAGGTAGTGCACTTCCAGTTGCTCGATGTCTTCCAGCAGATCTGCCTCGCTGCCCAGCAGCGTGGGCACAGCGACCAGGCTGCGCCATGGGCTGGGCACGCCTTCGAGCATGTCCAGCCCCGGCAGGGCGATGGCGCCGAAGGATCGTGTCACCGCGCGGTTGAGCAGGGCACTCGCCAGCTGTGAGGCGGGCAGCGCGCCCAGCACCACCAATGCCGTCAGCCACAGGGCCGGCGCGGCGGGCAGCAGTGCCACCAGGATGGCCAGCAGCCCGGCGGTCAGTGCCAGCAGCAGGCCGACATAGCCGCCAACGCCCAACTGCCGTTGCCAGCGCAGCCAGCGCAAGCCGACTGATGGATGGAAATCTATCGCCGCTTCCAACAGCGGTCGGCCTTCGGCGATCAGTACGTGGCCAGGATCGGCTTCGCGTTCCTGCTCGGGCCTGGCGCTGGTCAACTGCAGGGCCTGCTCGGCAATCTGCAGTTCGGAAAAGGTGGAGCCGCGTGCCAACTGTTCGATGGCACTGCGGTAGAGATTGCGTGTGGTGAAATCCATGGCGGCGAAACGGCTGCCCGCACGCAGCCTGGCGTCCACCAGGCTGACGTCTTCGAACCATTGCGCCCAGTCCAGTGACGAAATCTGCCGCAGGCTGGTGATCACGTTGCGCACACTGAGGTTGGAGGCACCTTGGCGCTGCTGGGCGTGACTGACGGCCTGGCCGACGCTGCTGTTCTGTTCGTGCAGGCGTTGTGCAAGCCAGGCCAGGGCCGGGGTGGTGATCGGGTCCTTGTCGCGCAGGCGCTTGGCCAATTGCGCGGCGAACAGTTCCGACAACGGCTCGGCGCTGCGGCTGCGGATGTCGTCGTCCAGCGCACTTTGCGCACAGCCGGCAGCGAACAGGCGGTCGGCCAGGGCTTCGGCATCCAGGCGGGCGAGGTCAGCGGCGGTGATCTGATCGGTCAGCCGTCGCAGATTTTCGATCAGCACGATCCGCAGGGTGATCGCCACCGCCCACAACTCGCCGATGGTCAGCGGCTGGACCTTTTGATAGGCGTCGATGAAGCGCTGCAGCGTCGCTGGATCGAAGAAGCTGTCGGTATGCGCGACGAACGCCCACGCCAGGCCGAACACCCTTGGGTAGCCGGCGAAGGGCCCGCTCGCCAGCTTGGGCAATTGCCGGTAGTAACCTGCGGGCAGGTCCTCGCGGACACCGCGGACGTGCTCTTCGACCAGAGGGTAGTTGTCCAGCAGCCATTGGGCGGCGGGCACCACGGCGATTCCATCGGCCACCGCCGCTGCGCTGGCCCGGTAGGCCACCAGCAGCACCTGAGCGTTGTCCTTGAGGCGACGTTGCAACGACAACACCCGTGGCGGCCGGGCGCTCACGGTCTGCGCAGCAGCCAGGCTCTGGGCATGCTGTTCGAGGCGTTCGATACCGAACAGTTCTTCACGTACGGGGGCGGTGGCAAGCCAGGGATCGCTGCGCAGGGCAGCCCGGAAGGGGGTATTCAGAAACGCGTTCATGGCGGTTGTCCGTTACCCGAAGGGGCCATGCAGCATGGCACATCCAAGGATGTGCCATTGGACAGTTCGCCGTCGTTGCGGAGAAAAGCGGGTTACAGGCTGGAACGCAGGGGGATTTCTTCGCGCATGACCTGGTGGCCTTCTTCGGGGTTGCCGATCATTTCATCGTGGGCATTGCCCTGCACCAGAAACAGCTTGATATCAGCGACACCGGACAGCACCTTGCGCGCTTCCTCGACCGAGGCCACGTGCAGAGTCGCACCCTTGGCATCGGCCACCGGCTGCGACACACCTTCCAGGATGGCGTGCAGCACGTACGATCCACCTTCCATGGACACCAGGTTCACTTCGCTGACCTCGCCATTGTTGACGTGACTACTCAATTTATCGATGTTCATGCACGACCTCGAAACGGCGTGATGGACCGGAATGGCCATCGCTCTTGCCTCATGCAAGGTTTGAGGCGGCCCACACCGGCGGAGTTCAATCCAGTGGCTGTGTGCCGCCCATGGCGGCAACCCAGGTCAGATCTTCCAGCGCCCGGCGGTCTTGGCCAGCAGCTGCTGCAGTCCATCGAGGTTGTTGACCAACTGCAGGGTCAACAGGCGATAGCCGATCAGCTCACCGGGCACCACATTGGGCGCGTCGGCATCGACGCTGGCATAGTTGCGCTCGAGCCGCTCGGTGGCACCGTCGCGCAGCGCGCGGGCCATGCCCACCAGTTGTCGACGAATATGCCGGTGTTCACCGCTCAGGCACTGCTGCAATTGCGCCATGGCATTGCGGTCGGTGCCGCTGGGGCGCAGGTTGGCGAGGATTTCCAGGGTGCTCAGGCACATGCGGAAGTGGCCCTGGATCGCGTCCAGCTCGGTCATGGAAATCTTCACTTCCTTGGACACCGACGGCAGCAGCGAGCGCAACTGGACCATGTTCGCGTTGAGCTTGGACATCAGCTTCAAGTGCTCGTCGGCCGACACCGGCTGGCCGCTGACGATGCGGCTGTGGATGGTCGCGCAGCCGCGCAGTCCGGTGGCCAGGTTGTAGCGCCACGAATACACCGCATACAGCGGCAGGGCGAATGAGAACGCCAGCGCCAGGGCGATACCGATGAGAATGTCCACGGTGCGCCACAGGCCATCGGTGATTGGGTTATCGCCATGGCCGGCGACGATGAACAAGGTGATGGCCGAGAGCAGCGCGGTATAGCCGCCCTTGCCGATGGCGTGGTAGGCGAAGAAGCCGCACGCCACCGACATCAGCAGGTAGGTCATGATGGGCATTTCGAAGTAGTTCTGCTGGGCCACCACCGCCAGCCCGAGCGCGGCACCGATGAGCGTGCCGTAGGCACGTTCGACCGATTTCTTGCCGATGTTACCGTGATGCTGCAGGCCGCCAATGACGATCAGCAGGGTGACCGAGGCCCATTCGCCGTGGGGCAGGCTGAAACCACTGGTCAGCAGGATGGACACCAGCAGGGCGGCGACGATGCGCGCCGCGTGGATCAGGCGGGCATGCCGGTAACGGCGGTAGGGATCGAGCAATGGCCGCAGGACGCGACGCAACCAGACGGGTAGGGCGATAGATTTGAATGCATTCATCCGTTAAATGACCATGGGTGCCTGGAATAAGTCCGCCACGCAGTTGTCGACTTTGGGCTGGAACCTAAATTGTGTCATGGCCGCGGCCATTTATCTCGTTCAAGGAATGCTTTCGTCGATGCCTGCCTTTTCCCGCCTCAAGACTTTTCTGGGCCAGGCCCGGCGCGCCCTGCAGTTGGTGTGGGCGACCTCGCCCGGCCTGTTGCTGGGGCTGGTGCTGGCCACGCTGGCTGCAGGCATTCTGCCGGCACTGGCCGCCTGGCTGGGCCAGCGCATCGTCGATGCGGTGGTGGCTGCCATGCAGATGCACCAGCAAACCGGTGCGGCGCCCCTGTGGCCAGTGCTGCGCTACGTGCTGATGGAAGCCGGCGTGCTGGCATTGCTGGCCGCGGCGCAGCGCGGCCTGTCTGTGCAGCAGGCGCTGCTGCGGGTGCAGCTGGGGCAGAAGGTCAATACGCTGATTCTGGAGAAAGCCCAGACCCTGTCGCTGATGCAATTCGAGGATTCGGAGTTCTACGACAAACTGGTACGGGTGCGCCGCGAAGCGTCCACGCGACCGCTGGCGCTGGTGAGCAAGTCGCTGGGGCTGGTGCAGAATCTGATCTCGCTGGTCAGCTTCGGCGTCTTGCTGGTGCATTTTTCGCCCTGGGCATTGGCGATTCTGGTGGTCGGCGCGTTGCCGGTGTTCTTTGCCGAAGCGCATTTTTCCGGGGATGCCTTCCGCCTGTTCAGTCGTCGCGCACCGGAGACGCGTCGGCAGAACTACATCGAAACGTTGCTTTCCCACGAAGGCTATATCAAGGAGGTGAAGCTGTTCGGTTTTGCGCCGTTGTTGCTGCAGCGCTACCGCGACACCTTCACCAAACTGTATAGCGAGGACCGCCGGCTGACCTTGCGCCGTGACGGCTGGGGCTTCGTGCTGGGGCTGCTGGGTACGGCGGCGTTCTACCTGGCCTACGCTTGGATCGTCATCGATACGGTGAACGGCCATATCACCCTGGGCCAGATGACGATGTACCTGGTGTTGTTCAAGCAGGGCCAGAGTGCGGTGAGCAGCAGCCTCACGGCGATCGGCGGCTTGTATGAGGACGGCCTCTACCTGGCTGACCTGTATGACTACCTGGCCTACCCGGTGCAGCCTGCGCAAGGCGATATCACCCAGGGCGTAAAGCCCGGCGATGGCCTGCGCTGCGAAGGGCTGGGGTTCAGCTATCCCGGCGCGAGCCGCGCGACGTTGCAGGGCATCGACCTGCACCTGGTACCTGGCAAGAGCCTGGCGCTGGTGGGCGAAAACGGGTCGGGCAAGACCACCTTGATCAAGCTGCTGACGCGTCTGTACCGTCCGGACCAGGGGCGCATCCTGCTGGACGGAAGCGACCTGCAGGAATGGCAGGAAGACGCGCTGCGTCAGCGTATCGGCGTGATTTTCCAGGATTTCATCCGCTATCAGTTCAGTGTCGGGGAAAACCTGGGGGTCGGTGATACGCGCGCGTTCGACGACACGCAGCGCTGGCGCGAGGCAGCGGTGCAGGGCACGGCCGAGCCGTTCATCGAAGGTCTGGAGCACGGCTATGCCACGCAGTTGGGACGCTGGTTCGCGGGCGGCCAGGAGCTGTCCGGCGGGCAATGGCAGAAGTTGGCCCTGTCGCGCGCCTACATGCGCCGCGATGCCGACATCCTGATACTCGATGAGCCCACCGCAGCGCTGGATGCCAGCGCGGAAGCGGCAGTGTTCGAGCATTTTCGCGAGTACGCCCAGGGCCGCATGACGCTGCTGATTTCCCATCGCTTTTCAAGCGTGCGCAACGCCGATCATATCGTGGTGCTGGAACAGGGCAGGGTGCTGGAGCGCGGCGATCATGAACAATTGATGGCCCAGCGCGGACGCTACGCGCAACTGTTCGACCTGCAGGCGAGGGGTTATCGCTGACCGGCCTACCGCATAACGCCCTTCGCGGCCGATGACCGCTCCTACAGGGGAAGCGCAATCCCTTGTAGGAGCGGTCATCGGCCGCGAAGGGTGCGCTGCGGTTTTACCGGTTCACCGCGTGCCATTCTTCGCGGGCAGAGCCCGCTCCCACAGGAGGGCTGTGATTCGTAGGCGAGAGCGGCCGTCTATGGCTTGATCCCTTGATGCGAGTAGCCCGATGCAAGCGCTTTTGGTTGAGATACTGGATGCCGTCCGCCCCCTGATAGGGCAAGGCAAGGTTGCCGATTACATCCCGGCACTGGCCGATGTGCCTGCCGCGCAGCTGGGCATCGCCGTGTATGGCAACGACGGCGAGGTGTTCAGCGCAGGCGATGCGCACACGCCGTTTTCCATTCAGAGCATCTCCAAGGTGTTCAGTCTGGTCCAGGCGATTGGCCATTCGGGCGAAGA
This sequence comes from Pseudomonas sp. CFBP 13710, assembly GCF_014842235.1. NCBI lineage: Bacteria > Pseudomonadati > Pseudomonadota > Gammaproteobacteria > Pseudomonadales > Pseudomonadaceae > Pseudomonas > Pseudomonas sp. CFBP 13710. Next base: position 376,909 of record NZ_JACYVJ010000001.1, read on the forward strand.
CATCTGGCAGCGCCTGGGTCACGAACCCTCCGGACAACCCTTCAATTCCCTGGTGCAGCTGGAGTTCGAGCGCGGTCGGCCGCGTAACCCGTTCATCAATGCCGGTGCGCTGGTGATCTGCGATATCAACCAGTCGCGCTTTGCCGCACCGGCGCTGTCCATGCGTGACCTGGCCCGACGACTGTCGGGCAACCCCCAGGTGATCGTCGACGGTCGGGTGGCGGAGTCGGAGTACCAGCACCGCGCGCGCAACGCTGCCATGGCCTACCTGATGAAGTCGTTCGACAATTTTCACAACGATGTCGAGGCCGTGCTGCGCAGCTATTTCAGCCACTGCGCACTGCGCATGGACTGCGTCGACCTGGCTCGCGCGTTCTGCTTCCTGGCCAATGATGGCTACTGCAAGCACAGTGGCGAGCAGGTGTTGAGTCGGCGCCAAACCCAGCAGGTCAACTCGATCATGGCCACCAGCGGTTTGTATGACGAGGCCGGCAACTTCGCCTACCGCGTCGGCTTGCCTGGCAAGAGCGGCGTGGGTGGCGGCATCGTCGCAGTGGTACCGGGGCAGTTCACCGTCTGCGTCTGGTCGCCGGAGCTCAATCCTGCCGGAAATTCCCTGGCCGGCATGGCGGCCCTCGAACTGCTCAGCGAACGGATCGGCTGGTCGGTCTTTTAGAAGTGCGGCGAGTCACGTTACCTCCGTAGGAACGGTCATCGGCCGCGAAGGGCGTGACGCGGTATGCCTGAATGACCGCGCTGCCCTTTTCGCGGCCACGGACCGCTCCTACGTGGAATCCCGGCACCTCCGTAGGAGCGGTCACCGGCCGCGAAGGGCGCGACGCGGTATGCCTGAATGACCGCGCTGCCCTTTTCGCGGCCACGGACCGCTCCTACGTGGAATCTCGGTACATCCATAGGAGTGATCATCGGCCGCGATTAAACAAAATGTGACAGGTTGCGGTGCCCAAGCGTAGCGTTGGCCTTTAAACTGCGGCCCTCTCCAGAGGGCACAATGGCATGAACGATTTTCCGACCCGCCGTCGAGTACTCGCCGGCATGGGCATCCTCGGTCTCGGCGCGCTGGCCGGATGTGGCGACAGCAACAAGCTGTCGTTCAAGCACGGCAAAGACCTGAGCAACGAGATCCTCGGCCGCACCTTCCGGCTCAAGGATCCGCAAGGCAACGAGAAGACCCTGTCCAGCTTCCGCGGCATGATGCCCATGGTCTTCTTCGGCTTCACCCAGTGCCCGGCCGTCTGCCCGACCACCCTGGCGCGGGCGGTCCAGGCCAAGAAGCTGATGGGCCGTGACGGCGACCGCCTGCAGGTGATCTTCATCACCCTGGACCCCGAGCGCGACACCCCCGAAGTGCTCGACGCCTACGTCAAGCTTTTCGACCCCACCTTCGTGGCCCTGCGCGGCACCCTGGAACAAACCGCCGATGTCGCCAAGGAGTTCAAGGTGTTCTACGAAAAGGTCCCGATCGGCGACACCTACACCATCTCCCACACCTCGACCAGTTACGTCTTCGACTCCCGCGGCGTGCTGCGCCTGGGGTTGTCCCATTCCCTCACCGCACAAGAGTGCGCCGAGGATCTGCTCACCGTAATGGAAGTCTGCTGATGAAACCCGTTGCCAAGAAGAACACCGTCCGTCAACTCGCCACGCTCCTGGCAGCCCTGAGCCTGACCGGCTACGCCATGGCCCAGACCACGGTCGAAGATGCCTGGGCGCGCGCCACTGTGCCGGGGCAACCCGCTACAGGTGCGTTCATGACCCTCACAGCGGACTCCGACAGCACCCTGATCAGCGTCCAGTCACCCGTCGCCAAAGACACGCAAATCCACCAGTCGACCATGAACGGCGATGTCATGAGCATGCTCCCGGTCGACGAAGTCAGCCTGCCTGCGGGCGAGCCCGTGGTATTCGATGCCAATGGCTATCACGTGATGCTGATGGGTTTGATAACGCAAGTGAAGGAGGGCGACGCGGTGCCATTGACCTTGAAGATCAAGAACGCACAAGGGGAGGAGGAAACTCTGGAAGTTGAAGCCGTGGCCAGGGCACTGAATGCCCCCGACCACGCTCATGCTCACTGATGCAATGACGCGGGGCTGATGCCAGCGTCAAACACCCACCACAGGCATTATTTGCCGACGGTCTGACCCAGGAACCAGGCGCGTTCTTCGGCCTGGTCGATCCACTCTTCCAGCAGGCTGGTAGTGGACAGGTCGTTGGCTTCGTCGGTGACGCCGTGGGTGGTACGCATGTAGGCAGCCAGCGACTGGTTGTCGTCATGCAGTTCGGTCAGCATGTCTTCTGGCGACAGGTCAGCCACTTCGCTGCTGGCCAGGCGCTTGAGTTGCACCATCTGCTCCAGCGAACGTACGGTCGGCTCGCCGATCTTGCGGGCGCGCTCGGCAATCACATCGGTGATGGCGTAGATCTGGGTCGCTTGCTCTTCCAGCAGCAAATGATAGTCGCGGAAGTGCGAACCTTTCATGTGCCAGTGGTAGTTCTTGGTCTTGATGTACAGCGCGAACACGTCAGACAGCAATACTGCCAGTTCCTGACCGACCTGGGCCTGGTTCTGCAAGCTGGCGCCTTCGCCTTTCTCGGCCTTGGCCTTCACGGACGACACGGTCTTGAGTTCCTGTTTCACATTGGCAACGGCCATTTGAAATCTCCTGGTACGGGTTTGCGGGATTGGGTCTGTAACCACTATGGAAATCGACCGCAGGCAAACCGGTATTGCTCAGAGATATTTTCTATCCAGCCGATGAAGTGTCGCTATGACCCTGCGTTTCACGACTCCAAAGCGCCTTTATCGGGAAAACTCAAAGTGAAGCTGGTCACGCCTTCAGCGCTGTGGACACTGACGCTGCCGCCCACCAGAACCATGATCGACTGCACGATTGCCAGGCCCAGGCCACCCGAGTCTCCCGGTTCCGTGCGCGACGGGTCGACGCGGAAAAAACGATCGAACAATCGCGCCAGATGCTCGGGTGCAATGGTGTCGCCTTCGTTACGCACCGTCAGACCAACGAACCCAGCCTCGTCGTGGCGGCTGAGCAGCACCGTGGTGCCGGGGCGGGCATGGCGGACCGCGTTGGCGAGCAGGTTGCCCAGAGCCCGCTGCAGCAATTGCAGGTCGGTCTGCAGGGTGCCGTGCAGCGCGTGCTGCAGGGCGGCGCCGCGCTCGTCGGCGAGCAGCTGGAAATAATCACAGAGTTCTTCGCCCAGGTGGGTGAGGTCAATGGCCTGCAAGTGCACCGGCCGCTGCCCGTGGTCGGCACGTGCCAGAAACAGCAGGTTTTCCACCATGCGGTTCAGCCGCTCGTACTCTTCGATGTTAGAGCCGAGCAGTTCCCGGTATTCGTCCACGCTACGAGGCTGGTTGAGTGCCTGGCCGGTGCTGCCCAACAGGTTATGCAGCGGCGTGCGGATTTCATGGGCGAGGTCTGCGGAGAACTGCGACAGCCGTTCGAAGCCCTGTTCAAGCCGCACCAACATGCCGTTGAGCGCCTGGATCGGCGCCTGCAGCTCCACCGGCGCGGCGGTATCGGCCAGTCGCCGGTGCAGATTGCGCAGATCGATCAACGCCAGCGCGTCGGCCATTTCGCGCAACGGCGTCAGGGCGCGACGCACCAGCAACAGGCCGATGACCCAGGCCAGCAGCGCCCCGGCAGCCACTGCCAGGTACAGGCGCAGTCGGTAGCTGGCCAGGATCGCCTCGCGCTCGTGCAGGCGTTTGCCGACCATCACCGTCAAGGCTTCGCCGGCCGGGCCGACAGCGTCGCCGGCCAGCAACGAGGCGCCGTGGTCCAGGCGAATGTCGGCCCGGCTCGGCCGCCGAGCCAGGCCGATGCGTGGTGGATCGCCCAAGGTTTCGCCGTGGGGGTTGATCTCGAACACCACACTGCCATCGGCGCGACGCACGCGCAGCACGCTTTCCTGATTGCCGAGCATGTTCTGATACAGCTGCGGACGCTGCTGCAGTGCGCCCAGACTGTCGCTGTCGTGCAGCAGGGTACGCACCTGCTCGAGCCGTCCGAGCAGCGCGATGTCGTCGCGGTAGGCGATCTCGGCCGCCAGCGAACGGTAGAGAAACACCGCGACCACGCTCATCACCAGTGAGCAGACCACCGCCACGGCCAGCGCCAGGCGCCAGGCCAGGGAGTGGCGGCGTTCACTCATCCAGGTGCTCCAGCCGGTAGCCCACGCCGCGCACGGTGTGAATCAGCTTGGGCATGAACGGGTCGTCGACCTTGGCCCGCAAGCGTCGGACCGCCACTTCCACCATGTTGGTGTCGCTGTCGAAATTCAGGTTCCACACCTGAGAGGCGATCAGCGTGCGCGACAGCGCCTCGCCGGGCCGGCCGATCAGCATGTGCAGCAGGGCGAATTCCTTGTTGGTCAGGTTGATGCGCTGTCCACCGCGGCTGACCCGGCGGCGCAGTACGTCCACCTCCAGGTCTGCCACCTGATAATGCTCGACCTCGCGCACCGCGCCCCGGCGCAGCAGCGTTCGCACGCGTGCCAGCAGTTCGGCGAAGGCGAACGGCTTCACCAGGTAGTCGTCGGCGCCCAGCTCCAGCCCACGCACTCGGTCTTCGATGGCGTCCTTGGCGGTCAGGAACAACACCGGTGTCGCGCCTTGCTGACGAATCAGCTTGAGCAACTGCCAGCCGTTCAGGCCGGGCAGCATGACGTCCAGGATCACCAGGTCATAGGGCTGCTGCTCGATCAGGTAGCGCCCATCCAGCCCATTGAGCGCCACGTCCACGGCAAAGCCGGACTCACCCAGGCCCTTGGCGAGAAAATTCGCCGTTTTCGCTTCGTCTTCAACCAGCAACACACGCATCGTTCAGCTCCTGTACCCGCGCATAGGCTAGGCCCCCGGCGGCCGATTGCCTATTACAAAGTTGTAATCGCTGCGACGGGGTTCTGTCGTGACCGGATTGCTAAGGTGCCAGCCACTGATCACGGAGATGCTCGATGAAAGCCCTTTGCATGACATTCACCCTGGCTTGTCTGCTCACCACCCAGGCCCACGCCGCCCTGGCCCAGCACCCTGACCTGGACCTGGCGACCGCGCAGCGGCTGGCCAGTGGCAGCGGTTGCGTGGCCGCCGTGGCGGTGCTGGACCGTGGCGGCAACGTCATCGTCCAGCAACGCGGCGACGGCGTTGGCCCGCACAACACCGAGGCCGCGCGGTTGAAAGCCTATACCGCGCTGTCGACCAAGACGCCGACGCGGCTGTTCGCCGAGCGTGCCCGCAACAACCCTGAAGCCGCCAATCTGACCTCGTTGGGGCAATTGCTGCTGCTGGGCGGCGGCGTGCCGGTCTACGAAGGCAAGCAGTTGGTCGGTGCGATCGGCATCGCCGGTGCCGGCGGCGCCGAGCAGGACGAAGCCTGCGCAGTCAAGGCCACCGAATCCGTCGGTCTGGCCATTCATTCTTGAAGGAGTAATACACCATGTTGAAGAAAATTATCCTGGCCGCCAGCCTGGCCTCCCTGTCCAGCCTCGCGATGGCCGCCAACCCCCTGAGCGTGCACGTACTGAACCTGGAAACGGGTGTGCCTTCGGCCGGTATCGAAGTGACCCTGGAGCAGCATTCGGGTAACCAGTGGCAACCGTTGGGGCAGGGTGTGACCAACGAGCAAGGCCGGATCGCCGGCCTCTACCCGGAACAGCGCACTTTTGCGCCGGGTGAATACCGGGTGGTGTTCAAGACCGGCGACTACTACCGCAAGGTCGGGCATGAAACCTTCTTCCCGGAAATCCCGGTGATTTTCGAGGTGAAGAACACCGAGCAGCACTATCACATTCCCTTGCTGCTCAGCCCCTACGGCTTCAGCACCTATCGCGGGTCCTAGTCGCAAGCCCCTGCCGTCATCCTTTCACGGTCTGCGGAAAACTATTGCCCTGTACGTGCGGTCTGTTGCACCAGAGCGGGCGTCGCAGGGCAGGGCGCCGGCACATTGCGCAGGATGATGGCGGGTATCAATAGATGAAGCAGCTTGATCTGCAGGTCATACAGCAGGCCCGGACCTGGCTCGGCCAGGGCCGGGGCGTATGGCTGTGCACGGTATTGTCGACCTACGGTTCGGCCCCACGCGGGCCGGGGGCGCTGCTGGTCGCGCTGGACAATGGCGAACATTGCGGATCGCTGTCCGGTGGTTGTGTGGAAGACGACTTTCTGGAGCGTGTCGCTGCCGGTTATTTCACACCGGTCAATCAGGTCGTGCGCTACGGCGACGGCGGCCTGGCGCCGACCATGGCGCTGCCTTGCGGCGGCGTTCTCGACGTGTTGGTCGAATACCTCGCGCCGGATGCAGCCACGCTGGAGCATCTGGCGCATATCGAACAGGCTTTCGCCGGCGGCCAACTGTTGGCGCGGCAGGTGGTGCCTGGCAGCGATCGGCGCAGCATCCGCGCAGGGCACATGGGCGATGCACGGGTGCGGGTCAGCGACGAAGAAATCTGCATTCGCATCGGCGCGGTACAGCGCCTGATCCTCGCCGGCCTGTCGCCGGTCGCCGAATTCTGCGCGGGGTTCGCCCTGACCCTTGGCTATGAAGTGATCCTCTGCGAGCCGCGTCCCGAAGTGCTGGCTCGTTTCGACCTGTCCGGCGTGCACGTGCACGAAGTCTTGCCTGCGGTGTTCATCGCCGAGGGCGGCTGTCATTCGGCGACCGCCGTGGTGGCGTTGACCCACGACCCTCGACTCGATGACCTGACCCTGCTCGAGGCGGTGCGCACACCGGCTTTCTATATCGGTGCAATGGGCTCGATGCGGACCAGCGAAAAGCGCTTCGAGCGTCTCGAGCGCATCGGTGGGCTGGACGCGACCACCCAGCAGCGTATCCACGCACCGATCGGCCTGAACCTGGGCAGCAAGACGCCCGCCGAGATTGCCTTGGCCGTCATGGCGGATATCCTGCGCGTGGCCAACGGAATCGACCGGCAGCGTCTATGATCGCCTGGCAGGTGCCTGAAAGCCCTTGAGCCGCAGGGCGTTGGCCAGCACGAACAGCGATGAAAGTGCCATGGCTCCCGCCGCGACCTGCGGCGACAGGGTCAGCCCGTTGACCGGGTACAGCAGCCCCGCCGCCAGTGGAATCAGGGCCGCGTTGTAGGCGAAGGCCCAGAACAGGTTCTGGCGGACGTTGTTCAGGGTTGCCGTAGACAAGGCAATGGCCGTGGCCACCGCGCCGAGGTTGTCCGACATCAGCACCACATCCGCGGCTTCGATGGCGATGTCCGTGCCACTGCCCACTGCAATGCCGACGTCGGCCTGGGCCAGCGCCGGTGCATCGTTGATGCCGTCACCCACGTAGACCGTGAGGCCATACTCGCGCTGCAACGCCTGGACGGCGGCCACCTTGCCTTCTGGCAGAACCTGCGCCACCACCTGATCGATACCCAACTGGGTGGCGATGGCCTGGGCGGTTCGGCGGTCGTCCCCGGATATCATCGCCACTTTCAGGCCGAGCCGGTGCAAGGTCTGGATAGCCGCCGGGGTAGTCGACTTGAGCGGATCTGCCACGGCGATCATCGCGGCCAGTTGGCCGTCCACCGCCGCATACAGCGGGCTCTTGCCCTGTTCGGCCAGCGTCTGTGCGGCGCTGGCGAACGGGCTCGTGTCCACGCCGAGTTGCGTCATGTAGCGTTCTGCACCGATGGCCACGTCCTGCGCGCCGACCCGTGCGCGCACGCCATGGCCGGTGTGCGCCTGAAAATCCCGGGCCTGGGGCCAGTCGAGCCGAGCGTCCTGCGCCGCTGTCACAATGGCCCGTGCCAACGGGTGTTCGGACAACGCTTCCACGGCTGCGAGCAAAGGCAATAGCTGCTCGCGGGTGAAGTTGGGCAGCAGTTGCAGGTCGGTCAGACGCGGTTGGCCTTCGGTGAGCGTGCCGGTCTTGTCCAGTGCCACGACTCGCGCGCGGCTCAGTTGCTGCAATGCTTCGCCCTTGCGCAACAGAATACCCAACTCGGCGCCACGGCCGGTGCCGACCATGATCGAGGTGGGCGTCGCCAAGCCCATCGCACACGGACAGGCGATGATCAGCACGGCCACCGCGTGCACCAGGGCCATGCCCAGGGCTGGCATCGGGCCAAGCCAGTACCAGCCGATGAAAGTGGCCAGTGCCAGTGCCATGACCACCGGCACGAACCACAATGTCACCCGGTCCACCAGCGCCTGGATCGGCAACTTGCTGCCTTGGGCCCGTTCGACCATGGCGACGATCCGCGCCAGCATGCTGGCGCTGCCCAAGGCGGTGGCTCGAAGCTGCAACGTGCCGTTCTGGTTGAGGGTACCGCCGACCACTTGATCGCCGGGCTGCTTGCGCACCGGCATGGGCTCGCCGGTGAGCATCGACTCGTCGACGAAGCTGTCGCCGGCGAGCACCGTGCCGTCCACGGCAATCCGCTCGCCGGGGCGAACCTGCACCACATCGCCCTGTATCAGCTGCTCCAGCGGGATTTCGATCAAGCCCGCCTGGCGTTGCACATAGGCAGTCTGTGGCTGGAGCCTGAGCAGGCGCTTGATGGCTTGGGACGTGCGGCCCCTGGCGCGTGCTTCGAGCGTGCGGCCCAGCAGGATCAGGCAGATGATCACGCACACCGCTTCGTAATACACGGTGGCCGTAGCGCTGGGTAGCAGCTGCGGGGCGAACGTGGACACCAGGGAAAAACCGTAGGCGGCGAGGGTGCCCACCGCCACCAGCGAATTCATGTCTGGCGCGCCGCGCAGCAGCGCCACGGTGCCTTTGAGGTAGAAGCGCCTGGCACAGGTGATCAGCACCAACGTGGTCAGGGCGAACTGCAGCAGCCAGTTATCCTGCTGGCTCAGGTGCAGTTGGATCCAGGCGTGGAAACCCGGTATCAGGTGCGCACCCATTTCCACTATCACCACGGGCAGCGAGAGCGTCACCGACCAACCCAGGTCGCGCCGCAGGCGCGCGGCGTCCTGTTGGCTTTCCTGATTGGCCTGGGCCATGGCGTCTGGAGTGTGCTCAAGCGGCCTGGCGCTGTAGCCGGCCTTGTCGACGGCGGCGATCAGGGCCTGGGCGTCCACGCCGCGGCCTTCCACGCGAGCGCGCTCGGTGGCCAGGTTGACCGCCGCTGCCGTCACACCTGGCACCTTGAGCAGGGTGCGCTCGACCCGACCCACGCACGACGCGCAGGTCATGCCGTGGATACCCAGCTCGACGACACCTTCGTTTGCTGCCATGACGCTTTCCTCCTTCCGTCCTATGCCTGGACTGTGACCCTTGCCACCATGGGAAGGTCAAGCCCGCACTCCCATGTGGGAGCGGGCTCTGCCCGCGAAGGCCACACCGCGTTCCACCAGGCACACCGCGCCAGGCCCTTCGCGGCCGATGACCGCTCCTACGACCCATGTAGGAGCAGTCTGTGGCAGCGAAGAGGGCATTTGCCGATCCTGTAGGAGCGGTCCGTGGCCGCGAAAAGGGCACCGCGGTGCATCAGGCACTCCGCACAGAGCCCTTCGCGGCCGATGACCGCTCCTACGACCCATGTAGGAGCGGTCCGTGGCCGCGAAAAGGGCACCGCGGTGCATCAGGCACTCCGCGCAGAGCATCTCCCGGCCGATGACCGCTCCTGCCAATGACGGCAGTCGCGCGGAGGCGGTGAAAATGGCAGCATGGGCGCACAAGAACTGGAGAACTGCCATGAAGATCGTCATCGCCCCTGACTCATTCAAAGACAGCCTGAGCGCCGCCGACGTTGCTTCAGCCATCGCCCGGGGCCTGCGCCAGGCCGTGCCCGACGCGCAGCTCGTCGAGCGGCCAATGGCCGATGGCGGCGAAGGCACCATGCAAGCCATCATGGCGGCTTGCCAGGGCGAGCTGCGCAGCCTCACTGTCGAAGGCCCCCTGGGCGAGCCCACCCAGGCCCATTGGGGCTGGCTGCCCGACGAGCGCACCGCCGTCATCGAAATGGCCGAAGCCAGCGGGCTGCAACTGCTCCAGCGCCAGCAACGCGATGCCTGCAACAGCAGCACCTATGGCACTGGCCAATTGATCGCTGCAGCCGTGGAGGCCGGTGCACGACGCATCATCCTCGCCATCGGCGGCAGTGCCACCAACGATGCCGGCACTGGCATGCTCCGCGCGCTCGGTCTGCGCCTGATCGATTCTCAGGGCAGTGAATTGCCCCGTGGCGGCCTGGCGCTGGCACAAGTAGCCAAGGTCGACGCCAGCGGCCTCGACCCACGTCTGGCCGATGTGCAGTTCGAAGTCGCCGCAGACGTCGACAACCCGCTGTGCGGTCCCCACGGCGCCTCGCACATTTTCGGCCCGCAGAAGGGCGCTACACACGAACAGGTGCTGGCCCTGGACAAGGCTTTGGACCACTTCGCCGATCACTGCGTAGCGGTGCTGGGCCAGGACTGCCGTGACGCGCCTGGTTGCGGCGCAGCAGGCGGCATGGGCTTCGCGGCCAAGGCCTTTCTCGGTGCCTCGTTCCGCCCAGGGGTCGAAGTGGTAGCGCAACTGGTGGGCCTGGCCGATGCCGTCATCGGCGCCGACCTGGTGATCACCGGCGAAGGGCGCTTCGATGCCCAGACCCTGCGCGGCAAGACGCCCTTCGGCGTGGCCCGCGTTGCGCGCGCTGCGGGTGTCCCGGTGGTGGTGCTGGCCGGCACGCTGGGCGAAGGCTACCAGGACCTGTACGCCCATGGCATCGATGCCGCTTTTTCCCTTGCGTCCGGCCCGATGACCCTGGAGCAGGCGTGCGCCGAGGCCAGTGCGCTGCTCAGCGATCGCGCCCGCGATATCGCCCTGCTTTGGCAGCTGCGCGGTTAGGACGCAAGCGCGCCTTGGGTCAATCGCGCTCGCGCATGAAGAAGCCCGCCACGTACTTGCGGAAGGTCTCCAGGCTCTTGAAGTCGGCCAGGCGCTTGAAGGTTTCGGAACTGGGCTCCGGACCCAGCGGCTCTTTCATCAGCGAAACCGAGAGGACCCGGTCCAGGTCCGAGCTGAGCACCAGTTCGTCCATCACCATGGCGCCGATCACCGGTCGGCGCATCACGACCTTGACGCCTTTGCTGGCCATCCAGTCGATCAGCGACACCAGCATCTTCAACGCTTCGCGTTCCTCGTCGCGGAACACCGGGAACAGATGCCCGCGGGTCAGCACCGGCACCGTCGCCACATGCACCATTTCATAGAATTGGCTGCCGGCGGTCGCCGGTGAATACAGGGCCAGGGCCAGCAGCGGCCCACTGCTGCGCGCGCCACCCCACAACAGATGATGTCCCTGAAAGTCGAAGCCGGCGGTGCTGCGCTCGTTCAACACCTTGCGCCCAACCACGTCGGACACGCAGTCGAGCAGCAGCCCATAGCGGCGCTGCCCAATGAAGGCGGTGGAATCCTTCAGGCGTGCCTTGAGCATCATCATGTGCTTCATGTCGATGCGGGTTTCCAGATAATTGCTCGCCGGCACCCTGTCGATCAGCGGATAGCGTGTGGCCACTTCGCGCAGTTCGGCGAACTGGCGGGTCAGATCCTTCTTCAGGTGCGTGGCGTACACATTGAGCCCAGAGGCTTCGATGAACGTCAGCAGCAGCGAGAGCAACCGGTGCTGCTCCCGTCGCTGACTTGCCACCACGGCGGTGCCAGGCGTGCCGGGCATGGCCGGGGCGCGGAAATCGCCAATCAGCTTCAGCGGCACATCGGGGGGCAACCAGGCGGCCGGCAGTGGCCCTTCATCCTCGCGCCCAGGCGTACTGTCACGCTCGTCATGGATGAAGGGGCAACCCTCGGCATGCTCGGCCTTGCCGGGGTTGTTCTTCAAAAACAGCGTGCCGGTACTGCTGTTGAGCGTCACGTTCATCACCGGCAGCGTACCGGGCCGGCAATCGCACGCCAGCCACTGGCCCTGGGCGCGGACCTTCATCAGCCACTGGTTGGCCTGCAGGAGCTTCGGGCCTTCACTGCGGCCTTCGACGAATTCGGTGACCAACTGCTGTTCGGCAGGGGTCAGGGCGCGTACTGGCGCGCCGGTCTTTTCGATGATTCTCATGACGCTGCAAACGCCCCTTCAATGAACGGATCCAGGCCGGCCTGGCCTCCATGGGACAACGTTTGCGCAGCATGTATCCATTGCTGGTGCCGCGCCTGCGCCCACTGCCAGGGCATGATCGCCCCAGCTGAATCGACCGCATGAACGAATGCACTAACGGCTTGCCGCGCACTCGAACGATCGCTACCGTTGTAGCCTCAGCCCACCGACAGGAGCCATGACATGGCAAGCACGCAAGCGAGCATCGACATTCCGGCATCGGCCGATCAGGTCTGGAATCTGGTGGCCGGGTTCAACTCCCTGGCCGACTGGCTGCCCATGATCCAGCACAGCGAAGCCCAGGAAAACGGCCGGCTGCGCCACCTGACCACGGTGGACGGTACCGTCATCATCGAGCGTCTGGAGACTTACGACAACGCCGCGCGCACCTACAGCTATTCCATCATCGAAGGTCCCTTTCCGGTGAGCGATTACCTGGCGACGCTCAAGGTCATCGAGGTGGACGCCGGCAATAGCCGTGTGGAGTGGGGCGGTCGCTTTAACCCCGTCGGCATGAGTGATGCCGAGGCGGTGGAAATTTTCGACGGTGTCTATCAAGGTGGCCTGCAGGCGCTGCGCGGCAACTTCTGATCGAACCGGCCGGGTAAGGGCGGACGGGTCAGGCACCGACGCGGGTGCTAGAATGGCGGGCGTCTACCCTGGCACTCAAGGATCCCCCGGTTTGTCTGATCTGCAGAACCCTCTGTTGCAATATCTCGCGCGGCTGATGCCGTCCAGCCGCACGACCATGCAATACGTATTGCAGGATGCCGCGGACCGGCTGGGCTTCGAGGACGTCGACATTCGCGAGGTGCCCTGGCACCGTCTCGAGCCCGGGCACGTTACCTCGCTGGTGGCCGCCCTGCGCGAAGATGGCTACGCCCCCAATACCACCTCGCTTTACGTCAACGCCGTGCGCGGGGTCATGAACGAGGCGTGGCGGCTGAGCCTGATCGACCAGGATCACTTGCTGAAGATTCGTTCGGTCAAGCCCATGCAGGGCACTCGCCTGGGCAACGGCCGCAACCTCAAGCGCAGCCTGATCCGCGACCTGATGGAGGTCTGCGCCAGCGATCCGCGGCCGCAGGGCCTGCGCGACGCCGCCGTCATCGCCATCCTGTATGGTTCTGGCATGCGCAAGTCGGAGTCGGTCAACCTCGACCTGGCCCAGGTCGACTTCAGCGAGCGCAGCCTGCGCGTGACCGGCAAGGGCAACAAGGAGTTGATCAAGTACGCGCCAGGCTGGGCTTTTGCCCATCTGCAAACCTGGCTGGCGTTTCGCCGCAGCCAGCTTCCCGCAGGCCAGGCCGATGACGACTTTCTTTTCAATCGCATCCGCCGCGGCGCGCACATCACCCGCGAGCGTATCACCAAGCACGCCATCTACTACATCGCCCGACAACGCGGCACCCAGGTCGGCGTGAAGATCATGCCCCATGATTTCCGCCGTTCGTTCATCACCCGAGTGATCGAAGAGCACGACCTGTCGATTGCCCAGAAGCTGGCGCACCACACCAATATCCAGACCACTGCGGCCTACGACATGCGCGACGACAACGAGCGTCGCCGCGCCGTGGACCGCTTCGATCTTTGAGCCTGCAGGCCCTTGTCGCAGGCTCGGGCCAGCTCAGTGACGAGCCACTGGCCCGGCTGGCAAAAACCAGTTCAGCAGCAGCGCGCAGATACCGCCAGTGGCTACACCCGACTCCAGCACATTGCGCAATGCGCCCGGCATGTGCGCGAGGAACTCCGGCACCTGAGCCACACCCAGGCCGAGGGCGAGCGATACCGCGATGATCAGCAGCGCCCGACGATCGAGGTCGACGCTGGCAAGGATATTGATGCCCGAGGCGGCCACCGCGCCGAACATCACCATGGCAGCTCCACCCAGTACCGGTTCGGGCACCGCCTGGATCACCCCGGCAACCGTCGGGAACAGCCCGAGCAGAACCAGCATCCCGGCGATCCACACGCCGATGTGGCGGCTGGCAATGCCGGTGAGCTGAATGACCCCGTTGTTCTGCGCGAAGATGGAGCTGGGGAAGGTATTGAAGACACCGGCCAGCAGCGAGTTGGTCCCGTTGACCAGCACGCCGCCCTTGATGCGCTGCATCCACAGCGGGCCCTCTACGGGCTGGCGTGACACCTTGCTGGTCGCCGTCACGTCACCGATCGCTTCCAGGGACGTCACCAGGTAGATCACCAGCATTGGAATGAACAACGCCCAGGAGAAACCGAGGCCGAAGTGCAGCGGTACGGGCACCTGAAATACCGCGGCCTGGTGCATGCCGGTGAAATCCAGTCGGCCCAGGTAACCGGCCAGCGCGTAGCCCATGGCCAGAGCGATGACGATGGCGGCGCTGCGCATCCAGGTCACCGGAATGCGATTGAGCACCACGATGATCGCCAGTACCAGGCCGGAGAGCATGAGGTTTTCGCCGTTGGCGAACGTGCCATTGGCCATGGCGCCGAAGCCGCCGCCCATGCTGATCAGACCGACCTTGATCAGGGTCAGGCCGATCATCAGTACGACGATACCGGTGACCAGCGGCGTGATCAGCCGTTTGACGAAGGGCAGGATCCGCGAAATGCCGATTTCCACGAACGACCCTGCGATGACCACGCCGAAGATCGCCGCCATCACAGCTTCTACCGGTGTGCCCTGTTGCACCATCAGCGCTCCCCCGGCAATCAGCGGTCCGACAAAGTTGAAACTGGTGCCCTGCACGATCAGCAGACCCGCGCCGAACGGGCCGATGCGCCGGCACTGAACGAAGGTAGCAATGCCGGAAATGACCAGCGACATGGAAACGATCATGTTGGTGTCACGGGCGCTGACGCCCAGTGCCTGGCAGATCAGCAGGCCAGGCGTGACGATCGGTACGATGATCGCAAGCAGGTGCTGCAGCGCGGCAAGCATGCCCAGCAGTGGGCGAGGGCGGTCTTCCAGGCCCAGGATCAATTCGTCGCTGGGTGGCTGTGGGGTGCTCATGGCAAGGGCTCCTGAGAAAGAGCGCGAAGGCTCCGGCAAAAAGAGCGCGATGGCTCAATCGAAAGGAGCGCGATTCTACGGCGCGGCGCCCATGGGGCAAACCGGTTTTTGCTGAGGATGTTCGAACCAGGGGCAAGAAAAAGCCCGCACGAGGCGGGCTTCGACAGGGCAACGGTGAATCAGTCGTCGCGACCCATGATGCCGAACAGCTGCAGCAGGCTCACGAACAGGTTGTAGATCGACACGTACAGGCTGATGGTCGCCATGATGTAGTTGCGTTCGCCACCATGGATGATCGCGCTGGTCTGGAACAGGATGCACACCGACGAGAACAGCACGAAACCGGCGCTGATCGCCAACTGCAGACCGGCGATCTGGAAGAAGAAGCTCGCCAGCACCGCGCCCAGCAGCACGAAGAAGCCTGCGGTGATGAAGCCGCCCAGGAAGCTCATGTCCTTGCGGGTGATGAGCACATAGGCCGACAGGCCGCCGAACACCAGCGCCGTCATGGCGAAGGCCGAGCTGACCACTTCGGCGCCGCCCTGCATGCCCAGGTAACGGTTGAGGATCGGGCCGAGCAGGAAGCCCATGAAGCCGGTCAGGGCGAAGGTGGACACCAGGCCCCAGGCCGAATCACGCAGCTTGTTGGTCAGGAAGAACAGCCCGTAGAAACCGATCAGCACGACGAAGATGTTCGGGTAGCCGACGCGCATCTGCTGCGCGACGTAGGCCATCACGCCACTGAAAGCCAGGGTGAGTGCCAGCAAGCCGTAGGTGTTGCGCAGGACGCGGCTAACTTCTAGCTGCTGCACCTGCGAGCCTTGATTAACTGCATAATCCTGTTCGCGCATGGCGAGACTCCTTTGATTGAACACGTCTGAAACGTTCAGATGCAAAGATCATATCAGACCCTTGCCTAGCCGCTCTATCCAGAGTTTGACAGCGTGTTTCATTCCGGTATTATGGCGCCCGCAAAGCAACCAGCAAGACATTCGGGAAATTGGCAGAGTGGTTGAATGCACCGGTCTTGAAAACCGGCGAACGTTAATAGCGTTCCCAGGGTTCGAATCCCTGGTTTCCCGCCAAACATCGAAAAGCCCCGCATTGGCGGGGCTTTTTCGTTTTCGCCGTTGCAGAAGTGCCATGTCGCGAAACCCACTCGTGCAGGTGTCCTGATTGTTGCGTTACAGCAAGAAAAAGATATCGAGGTTGATCAGGAAAGGCGTCGTCTACGTGACGGTCATGGGGGTGATGGGAAATTCCGGGAGGATCTTCGATCACCTTTCGGTTTGGCAGCCGTGGCGCCTGGCGAAACAGATGCTTGGCTATGTATTGATGCATTGAGGTATCGATGCATTGAGCCGCTGGGCGTTTCAGTGCGGTGTCAATCGCCCGCGCAGCGCCGAAACCCCGGCGCGCAGCGCATGGCCGCGGCAGGTCAGCACCACCAGCGAGGCAGCCGCCGCTACGGCCATGTCTTTCTGGGCATCCCAGAAATCGCCCTGGGCACCGACGAAGGCCGAGTCGCCACCGCCCACGTACGCGGCGCCTGCCCACTCCATCAGTTCATAGAGCATCGAGGTCGACAGCACCAGCGACCAGGCGATCAATGATGCCCACGCACCCTTGAGCTGGCATTTCTCACTGACGATTTCCCGCAAGGGCAGGCTGAGCAGCAGGCCGTAGGCCAGGTGCACGAAACGATCATATTGATTGCGCTCCCAGCCCAGTGCTGCATTCACGTCCACCCCGCTGATCAGGTACAACGCTTTGTTGTAGGGAACCTGGGGGTAGGTGAAGTGCGTGCCCACCTGATGCAGGCATAGAAAGATGATCACCATCACCCACGCGCGTCGGCTCCACTGGAAATGGTCACGGGTGAACCACACGGCCACGGCGCCCACCAGCACCAGAATGTTTTCGATCAGCCAGGTCTGGCGGTCCAGCGGCTGCCAGCCCGAGGCGATCACCGCCAGCAGCAACACCCAGTGCCAGTAGCCTATGCTTGTCCTTCGAGTTGCCATTGTCACGCTCCTCGCCAAGTCCTCTGCTGCAGTTGATCACCATGCCCTACATTAATTCGTTCAGGCTTGCAGCGCTGGCTGATCGACACCCCGGTACGGGTCATCGGCCTCTGGAGGGGAGAAAGTGAATTGCAAATTGGAATGAACATTTGCCGAACTACCACCCGTCGTATCTATCTGCAACCAACGCGCGATAGATAGGTCAAGAGACTTACAGCCGCCGGATGCCGGCATCTCCTCGACAGGTATCGTCCATGATCGGAATCATTGTCCCAGCTCATAATGAAGAAGCAGTGGTCGCTCAATGCATCGAGTCGTTGCTGATTGCCGGTGAGCATCCAGGACTGTCGGGCGAAGAGGTCAAGGTGGTTATCGTGCTGGACGAATGTTCCGACGGTACCCAGCAAGTGGTCAACCGCTACCCCGTACAGAGCGTGGCCGTGGCGCACTGCAACGTCGGTCGTACGCGCGCCGCGGGTGCTCAACTGTTGTTGGATCAAGGCGCCCGCTGGTTGGCGTTCACCGATGCCGATACCCTCGTGCCGCCCACCTGGCTGGTCGATCAGCTGCGCTTTCGCACCGACGCGGTCTGCGGCACGGTGCGCGTGGATGACTGGTCGCTGCATGCCGAGGAAGTTCGCAGCCGTTACGACGCCCTGTATACCCCGGTGGAAGGTCACAAGCATGTCCACGGCGCCAACATGGGCGTCAGTGCCCAGGCCTACCGCCGGGTTGGCGGGTTCAAGCCACTCAAGGCCCACGAGGACGTGCACCTGGTGGCCGACCTGAAAGAGGTCGGGGCGTCGATCACTTGGACTTCGATCAACTGCGTGACGACCAGCGCCCGGCTGGATTGTCGCTGCCGTGAAGGCTTCGGCGACTACCTGCGCTCGCTGTCGATCGGTGCTCCGCTGGAAGCCATGGGTTGAGCGTGCCCGAGCGTCCGAATTCGCCAACATGAACACTGAAAATAAGATCGGAACTATTTCCAACCGGCAACGCCCTAAGTTCAGGCAGCAAGTACGAAGCTTCCGGCTTACATACTTCAAGTACTGTCACTAAAACGATGATCAAAGTGAGGCTCAACATGAAAAGCGAACAAATCGAAGGCGTAGCAGAAAAGATCGCCGGCAAGGCTCAAGGTGTAGTGGGCAAACTGGTCGGTGACCATTCCCTGCAGGCAGAAGGCGCAGGTCGTGAAGCGGCTGGCCAACTGACCAAGACCTACGGCGACGCGCTGAACAATGTGTCTGCCTTCGTCAAGGAAAAGCCAGGTGCCTCGCTGGCCATTGGCGCTGCCATTTTCGTACTGGTGAGCCGTTTCCTGCGTCGCTGATTCTGCTGCGCGCAAAGTGTCTTCCCAACCGTTCTATTCCTGGCCTTAAGCCAATTGAACGGTAGGGAAGTGCAGCAATCCCCCCCGCACTCCCTCTAACGCTTCAACCTCCCCAACCCAGCGAACGACGAATGACGTCTCTGTAAGGCGTTTCTAGTTGCTGCGGCAGTTGTTCAATGTATTCCCGCGCATGTATTCGCACTTCACCCGTCAAGTTTTGCAGATAGTCGAGAACATCGTCGATGGTGGGTATCCGTGCCTCTATACCCGCGAATCGCGGCGGCAAAGCGGTCCAGATGACTGCATCCAGTTCTCGCTCACGAGCCCATTGGGCAAGGACCCCGGTGGACCGGTCGCTGCAGATGAAACTGCCGATGCCATCATCGCGCGAATGGGGTATCTGTTCACGTTCGCGCAGTGCCTGGCAGGCGTCGTCGAGCGAGGTGGTGTCCAGCAACGCCCAGAGAGATGGCACAGCAGGTGCATTCAGGCAGATCGCCGTGGCCAGCTCGCCGCCGTCGCCGACTCTGCAAAGCTCGACGGGTAATGCAGGGCCGTCGGTGTGCCAGGGGCTGCAGACCGGTAAAGCCCCCGGCTTCCATACCAGCGATCCCCAGGCCAGGCAGGCTATGTTCATCATCGTTTTCCGTTTGAGCAGTCATTGCCTGCACGTGCAGGTGTCAACTCAGGCCCGTCGACAGCTGCACAAGTTCAGCGCCATCGCCGCAGTGGACGCTTCGGGCGCCGGTGCTCGGCGTTCAGCCCAGCAGAGGTTTGGCCAATTCATGCAGCCGCTGCTTGTCTTCATCCAGGGTAAGCGCGCTGTCGGCGCGTTTCAGCAGTCGAGTCGCGTGCAGCCGGCACTGGGCGGCGAAGATTTGCGGGCTGATCTCGTTCAGGCTGATCAGCGCCTTGATCATGCGAATGTCGACTTCCAGCAGCCCGGCGCCGTCGCGCGCCACGAAGGTGAAGAAGTCGTCGAACAGATCGGCCACCTGCAAGCCGCGAACGTGCACTCGGCGGCAGTGTGGATCGATCTCGCGGGATGTCGAATCGGTAGTGCTGTGTACATGCCAGGCGGTGAAGCACCTGACTCCGCGGCCAATCACGTCGATCACCGTGCCCGAGTCGTTGGTGGCCGGCGACAGGGCGCGCGAAGCGATCTCCGCGAGAACCGAAATGCCGAAACGTGGGTCCTGTTCGAAGGTACGGCGCAGGCCGATCGTGACAGCCGCGCGGATTTCCGCGGCGAGGTCTGCCTGGGCCTGCGCCTGGCCGTCGCTGTCCGCGGTAAACCAGGCCAGATCTGCGCCGAGGTGAAGGAAAGCGCCTGGCAGTACGCTCAGGTAGATCTGCAGCCCGTGTTTCTCGGCCAGGGCGCCAAGGGCCGCGATGTCGACGTGCTGTACGTAGCCGGTGTCGTCGCTGGCCACGTTCGACGCGGTTGCCGGTGCAGTCAGGTCGACTGGGTAGGGCGCCGCGCCCATGTACGGCCACTGCGCGCGGTTTTGCAGGGATTGCAGCGCTGCAGCTTCGACCCGGTCGATGGTTTCGCCGACCCGGCCCAGCTTGGACAGGTGGTCGATCCAACGCAGCAGCGTATAGACGATCAGGATGATCATGACGATGGTCACCGCGAACAGCACCACCCGCCCTTGAGCGCCGTAGGCCCCGGTGCTCAGGGCAATGATCCCGACCAGGCTGAACAGGAACGAGCCGATGAACGTTGCCAGCGCGTTCTGGGTCGTGGCGTCTTCCATCACCAGTGAGGTGGCACGCGGTGTTACGCCGCTGCTGGCGGCGCCATAGGCACTGACCATGGTGCTGAGCGAGAAGGTCGTGACCGCGAGCATGCTCGACGCGATGATCGCGAGGATCTTGTCGACCGAATCGGCACCGATCCGCGTCGGCAGGTCGGCGGGCACGAAGTCCTTGAAGACGATGGCAATCAGCGCCGTGGCGATGCCCGTGAGGGAGAACAGGCTTGCGCGGAACCACAAGCGTTTGGTCATCTGACCCAGGGCCCAGCGCCAGCGAGCGATCATCGTGTATTCCTCGGGATTGTCAGTCGGACCGCCAGCAGCCATGCGAGCGCGGCTGCACATTGAGTGCCTGGAGCTGACGAAAGTTTCATGCCACCGTAGCAGCGGTCATCGGCCGCGAAATGAACGACGCGATGTATCGGCCATGACGACAGCGGCCTGGTCGATTGCACGGAACCCCGGATCGGTCTGCAGGCTCACAGTGTAGAGCCCCTCATTGAAAGGAACCGATCATGGCCGATGACAAGCAACCGCCCGCCGAGGACACCGAGGACCAGACGCCCGCCCATTCCACCCCGGAAGAAAAGGAACGGCTGAAGGATTTCAACAAGGATGGCATCCCGCCAGGCGTGGCCTGAGGCTGGAGCAGCGCTATTGCGCCCATATTTATGACCGGAGGATTTATGAGCAACGAGACCAAGCCCGACAACGACCTGGGGTTCGACCCGGACTCTCCCGACCTTGCCGACCCGCAGGTCGATCCGATCGGGCCCGCCAAGAAGCCCGAAGGCGACACGTCGGAAAAAACCGGTGACGCAGATAAATATCCGCCCTATGGCACCAAGGACTGAGTCTGGTAGCCTTGTGCAGGCAGCCCTCGGTGCCTGCCTGCCGCACCACGCTGAAAGCGTGAGCGCGCCGCCCTGCCGAGTGGCCGTACTCACGCTGCGACACGTCTCCAGCCATGACATCGCCAGGAGAAGCTCTAGATGATTCCCACCACTGAAATGCGCCGCATCGTCGAAGCCAGCTTCGCGCCCCTCAAATGCCATTGCACGTTGAATCCGGGGGGCACCATGACGGTCGAAGTGTCCGACCCGGCCAGTGGTCAGGTCGACCTGCTGATGGTAGGTGTCGATACCCAGCCGTTGTCCAGCAGTCGGGCGATTGCCGAACTGGTGGCGCAGCTGCGTGCCGAGCTCAAGGGCAACCAAGAGTGGTTCTGCCGCCATGCCCCGCGCGGCGCTAGCCGGTCGTGATCAGGCTGGTGTCTTCTGGCGCTCGGGCAATGCCTGCTCGTTGTTCTCGATGGTCCAGAGCGGTCTGAACAGCCGTGTCCACAAGGCGACGATCACCAGCGTACTGACAGCGCCGAACAACGCTGCTGGCACCGTGCCCAGCGCCGTCGCGCTGACCCCCGCACGGAATTCGCCCAGTTCGTTCGAAGAGCCGATGAATAACATGTTCACCGCGCTGACCCGTCCACGCATATCGTCGGGCGTGGCGAACTGGATCAGCGAAGAGCGGATGTACACGCTGATCATGTCTGCTGCCCCAGCGACGAACAGCGCCGCGCACGACACCCAGAACCACGTGGACAAAGCGAACACCAGGTTGGCCACGCCGAACACGGCCACCGCGAGGAACATGCGCTGGCCCATCCGCGCGTTGAGCGGACGGATGCTCAGGTAGAAACCCATGCCCAGTTCACCCAGTGCGATGGCGCTGCGCAGCAGGCCCAGCCCGGCGGGGCCGACATGGAGAATTTCCGCAGCATAGATCGGCAACAGGGCGACCACGCCACCGAGCAGCACCGCGAACAGGTCCAGCGATATCGCACCGAGGATGATCGGCCGCGAGGTGATGAAGCGGATGCCAGCGGTGAAGCGACTCACTGCTGTGGTCTGATCATCCACCGGCCGCACGATGCGCACGCTGGGTACCCACTGCAGCAGCAGCACACCCAGGGCGAAGCCCAGCAGGCAGATGCCGAACGTCCAGCCACCGATGGCGGCATACAGCAGCCCGCCCAGCAGGGGACCGGCAATTACCGCCACTTTCATGATCATGCTGTTGGTGGCGATGGCCTGGGCCAGGTGCTCGCGCGCAACGATCTGCGGCAGCAGGCTTTGCACGGCGGGCCCGGTGAACGCTCGGGTACAGCCGAACACGAACAATGCGACGTAGTAGGGCCAGGTGTCGACGGTTTCACTCAGGGCCAGCCACAGCAGCGCGGCGGAGGAGAGCACCGACACACTCCAGCTGATCTGCAGGATGCGCCGCCGGTCGAAGCGATCCAGCAGATCCCCGGCCGGCAGCAGCAACAGCACCATGGGGATGAACTGCGCCAGGCCGACGTAGGCCAGTGTCAGTGGATGGCGGGTCATGTCGTACATGTGCCAGGCGACAACGATGGCCTGGATCTGCATGGCGAACATGGCCGCGAGACGTACCATGAGGAAGGCACGGAAGCCGGGCTGGGAGAAGATGGCGGTGGAGTTGCGTTTCAAGGTCGACGTTCTTGTGCCAGTCAATGGGTCACGCGATCAGCGCATACGTATCAAGATGTTAACGAAGACCGAGTGTACGTGATCAAGTGTCAGGTGCGCATCCGCTTGCGCACCGTTGAGTGCCTGCGGCACGTTTC
Organism: Pseudomonas sp. CFBP 13710; assembly: GCF_014842235.1. NCBI lineage: Bacteria > Pseudomonadati > Pseudomonadota > Gammaproteobacteria > Pseudomonadales > Pseudomonadaceae > Pseudomonas > Pseudomonas sp. CFBP 13710. Next base: position 399,767 of record NZ_JACYVJ010000001.1, read on the forward strand.
ATGTGTCGATAATGACTATTGACGAACGCAATAGTGGCGCCTCGGTTCGGCTGGTATCTTTGATTTCGAAGATTGAATACGAGGCCAGGCGCTGATTCTTCCCCGCATAGCGACTGGCCCAGTGCTCTGCTTCAACTCTCTTTGGTTAGATTTTCAGCCACCTCACGTCAGTGCGGTGGCTTTTTTTTGCCCACGATCCATGCCCGATATCCGTAGGAGCGGTCCGTGGCCGCGAAACGGGCGCTGCGGTCGATCAGGCACATCGCAGTCAGCCTTTCGCAGCCGATGACCGCTCCTACAGGCGCTGTCCACCTCACGTAGGAGCGGTCCGTGGCCGCGAAACAGGCGCTGCGGTCGGTCAGGCACATCGCAGTCAGCCTTTCGCGGCCGATGACCGCTCCTACAGGCGCTGTCCACCTCACGTAGGAGCGGTCCGTGGCCGCGAAACGGGCGCTGCGGTCGGTCAGGCCGAATCACTGCGCCGAGAAGGCAAACACCGTGGTGTGGGTGTAGGTCTGGCCGGGATCGAGGCGGGTGCTGGCGAACGTGGGCTGGTTGGGGGCATCGGGGAAGTGCTGGGTTTCCAGGGTGAAGGCGCCCCAGTGCGGATACACCTTGCCACCCTTGCCGCGAACGGTGCCGTCGAGGAAGTTGCTGGTGTAGAACTGCACGCCTGGCTCGGTGGTGTACAGCGTCAAGGTGCGCCCCGACACCGGGTCGGTCACCTTGGCGGCCTCGCGTTTCAAGTCGCCTGCGCTGTCGAGCACCCAGTTGAAATCGAAGCCGCCTTGTTTTGGCTCGGCGAACGCCAGCTGCTCATGCTTGGCGCCGATGTGCTTGCCAATGGCGGTAGGGGCGAGGAAATCCATCGGCGTGCCTTTCACCGGTGCCAACTCGCCGGTCGGGATCAACTTCGCCGTCACCGGCGTGTAGCGGCTCGCCTGCAAGGTGGCGACCTGCTTCAACACATCGCCACTGCCGGCACCGGCCAGATTGAAATAGCTGTGGTTGGTCAGGTTGAGCACGGTGGGTTTGTCGGTGGTGGCCTTGTACTGCACGCGCAGTTCGTTGCGTTCGTTCAGGCTGTAGGTGACCTGGGTCGCCAGGGTCCCGGGAAAGCCCATCTCGCCATCGGGTGAGCGATAGGTGAAGGTGGCCGCGACCTGGTCGGCATCCTGCGTGGCCTCTACGGCCCAGACGTGTTTGTCGAACCCTCGGGTGCCGCCGTGCAGGGCATTGCTCTTGTCATTGAGCGGTACCGAATAGGTCTGCCCGTCCAGGTTGAACTTGCCCCCGGCCAGGCGGTTGCCGAAGCGGCCGATGGTGGCGCCGAAATACACGGTGGGATTGGCCTGGTAGCCCTGAATGTCATCGAAGCCCAGTACCACATCCGCAACCTCGCCTTTCTTGTCCGGCACTTGCAGCGCCTGCAAGGTCGCGCCGTAGGTGATGATGCTGGCTTTCATACCGTGGCTGTTGCTCAGGGTGATCTTTTCCAGCGGCGTGCCATCGGGCAGCGCGCCGAAGCTTTCGCGAGTCGAAGTCAAGCCTGCCGCATGGGCAGAGATGGAAGCAGTCATGAGGGTCAATCCAATGGCGCTGAGCAGTTTTTGATAAATAGGCATGTAAGGCGTTCCGTAGTTTTTTATAGGAAATGGCTGGATCCCGGGGTTGGACAACCGGACTCCGGCGGTGGCTGCACTGGCAGGTATAGCTGAAATTCGACGTCCGTAAAAATAAATGGTAATACTATTTGCCAGATCACTCGTGGTGTCATTTCTGACAGGATCTACGACACGCCGCTGTGGATGGCGCAAGCGTGACGTTACGTTACAAATGCCCATCCTGTTATATGGTATGACTATTCGCTGATGTTGCTGGACGCTGTAGCTATTCAATAAAAATAAGGAGTTAGCTATGTTGAGTCGTCATGGGATCCGTTCCCTGTGCTGTGCCGCCCTGACCGCCGCAATGTTCGCAGGCTCGTCGGCTTCGTGGGCCGAAGAGGTCAAGATCGGTTTTCTGGTCAAGCAGGCTGAAGAGCCCTGGTTCCAGACCGAGTGGGCCTTTGCCGAGAAGGCCGGCAAGGACAAAGGCTTCAAGGTCATCAAGATCGCTGTGCCCGACGGCGAGAAAACCCTTTCGGCCATCGACAGCCTGGCCGCCAATGGGGTCAAGGGCTTCGTCATCTGCCCCCCTGACGTTGCGCTAGGCCCGGCCATCGTCGCCAAGGCCAAACTCAATGACATGAAAGTAATGGCCGTCGACGATCGCTTCGTCGATGCCAAGGGCAACTTCATGGAGGACGTGCCGTACCTGGGCATGGCCGCCTTCGAAGTCGGCGAGAAGCAGGGCATGGCCATGGCCGGCGAAGCCAAGAAGCGTGGCTGGGACTGGAAAGACACCTACGCCATCATCAATACCTACAACGAGCTGGATACCGGCAAGAAGCGCACCGACGGCTCGGTCAAGGCGCTGAAGGCTGCGGGCCTGCCGACCGAGCACATTCTGTTCGCCGCGCAGAAGACCCTCGACGTACCCGGCAGCATGGACGCTACCAACTCCACGCTGGTCAAGCTGCCGTCAGGCGCCAAGAATCTGATCATCGGCGGCATGAACGACAACACCGTGCTGGGTGGCGTGCGCGCTACCGAAAGTGCGGGGTTCGCCGCAGCCAACGTGATCGGCATCGGCATCAACGGCACCGATGCCATCGGCGAGCTGAAGAAAGCCAACAGCGGCTTTTTCGGCTCCATGCTGCCCAGCCCCCATACCGAAGGCTACAACACGGCAAGCATGATGTTCGAGTGGGTCACCACCGGCAAGGAGCCGCCCAAGTACACCGCCATGGACGACGTGACCCTGATCACCCGCGAGAACTTCAAGCAGGAACTGGAAAAGATCGGTTTGTGGAACTGATCCGACCCATGGCCTCTGCCCCGGCAGAGGCTGATTCTTCACGGCCTGCCGTGATGCCTGCTCTGGAGTTGTATCCATGCGTGTAGAGTCATTGCGTTTCAACGGTATCGGCAAGAATTTTCCAGGCGTGCGCGCACTGTCGGACATCAGCTTCGAAGTGAGCCCGGGCAGCGTGCATGCCCTGATGGGCGAAAACGGTGCCGGCAAGTCCACCTTGTTGAAGATCCTGGGCGGTGCCTACCAGCCCAGCACGGGCAGCCTGCAGATTGGCAGCCAGACCCTGGTGTTCAAGTCCGCCGCCGAGAGCATCGGCAGCGGCGTGGCCGTGATTCACCAGGAGCTGCACCTGGTGCCGGAAATGAGCGTGGCGGAAAACCTGCTGCTGGGCCACATGCCAGCGCGTTTCGGCCTGATCGATCGCAGCGCCATGCTGCGCCGTGCCGGCGAGCTGCTCGCCGGTCTGGCCGACGAGATCGATCCGCGCCAGCGCTTGGGCAGTCTGTCCCTGGGCCAGCGGCAGTTGGTCGAGATTGCCAAGGCGATGTCGCGCAATGCCCATGTGATCGCCTTCGACGAGCCGACCAGTAGCTTGTCGGCACGGGAAATCGACCGGCTGATGACGATCATTGCCAAGCTGCGCGACGAGGGCAGGGTGGTCCTCTATGTCTCCCACCGCATGGAGGAGATTTTCCGCATCTGCGACGCCGTCACGGTGTTCAAGGATGGCCGCTACGTGCGCACTTTCGACGACATGGCCGAGTTGACCCACGACCAGTTGGTGACCTGCATGGTCGGCCGCGATATCCAGGACATCTACAACTACCGTCCTCGCCCTCATCAGGGCCAGGCACTGCGCGTCGAGGGCTTGCTGGGGCCGGGTCTGCACGAGCCGGTCAGTTTCAGCGTCGCCAAGGGTGAAGTGCTGGGCTTCTTCGGCCTGGTGGGCGCAGGCCGCACCGAGCTGTTGCGCCTGCTGTCCGGATTGGCCGCCAGCAAGGCAGGCAGCCTCACCCTCGATGGGCGTTCGCTGACCCTGGCCAACCCGCGCGACGCCATCGCCGCGGGCATTCTATTGTGCCCCGAGGATCGCAAGAAGGAAGGCATCGTACCCCTGGCCAGTGTGGCCGAAAACATCAACATCGGCGCCCGCGACCGCCATCTCACCCTGGGCTGCCTGGTGCAGGGCCCGTGGGAAAAGGAGAACGCCGCGCGCCAGATCAAGGCGCTGAACATCAAGACCCCGTCCGCCGAGCAGCCGATCATGTACCTCTCCGGCGGCAACCAGCAGAAGGCCATCCTCGGTCGCTGGCTGTCGATGCCGATGAAGGTCTTGTTGCTCGACGAACCCACACGCGGCATCGACATCGGTGCCAAGGCCGAGATCTACCAGATCATTCACGGCCTGGCCGCCGATGGTATCGCGGTGATCGTGGTGTCCAGCGACCTGATGGAAGTGATCGGCATCAGCGATCGAATCCTGGTCATGAGTGAAGGTGCGTTGACCGGCGAAGTGCTGCGCGAGCAGGCGCAGGAATCCAGGTTGCTGCAATTGGCACTGCCGCGCACTCGCGGCTGAACAATAACAACAGAGGTGCTTATGTCTACGCAAAACACACTGCCGGCCCCCCGCCAGGGTCTCAACCTGCGTCGCTTTCTGGACGAGTGGGTGATGCTGCTCGCCGCGCTGGCGATCTTCGTGCTGTGCACGATGTTCATCGACAACTTCCTCTCGCCATTGAACATGCGTGGGCTGGGCCTGGCCATTTCGACCACCGGCATTGCGGCCTGCACCATGCTCTACTGCCTGGCGTCCGGACATTTCGACCTGTCCGTGGGTTCGGTGATTGCATGCGCCGGGGTCATCGCGGCGGTGGTGATGCGCGACACCGAAAGCGTGCTGCTGGGCGTGGGCGCGGCCTTGCTGATGGGGCTGGTGGTTGGCCTGATCAACGGCATCGTCATCGCCAAGTTGCGCATCAATGCCTTGATCGCGACCCTGGCGACGATGCAGATCGTGCGCGGCCTGGCCTATATCTTTTCCAATGGCAAGGCGGTCGGGGTCATGCAGGAGGACTTCTTCATCTTCGGCAATGGCCAGTTGATGGGCGTGCCGGTGCCGATCCTGATCACCATCGTCTGCTTCATCTTCTTCGGTTGGTTGCTCAACTACACCACCTATGGACGCAACACCATGGCAATCGGTGGCAACCAGGAAGCGGCGCTGCTGGCGGGTGTGCACGTGGATCGCACCAAGATCATCATCTTTGCCGTGCACGGTGTGATCGGTGCGCTGGCCGGTGTGGTACTGGCGTCGCGGATGACCTCGGGCCAGCCGATGATCGGCCAGGGCTTCGAATTGACGGTGATCTCGGCGTGTGTGCTGGGTGGGGTGTCGCTGGCCGGGGGCATCGGCATGATTCGCCACGTGATTGCCGGCGTGCTGATTCTGGCGATCATCGAGAACGCGATGAACCTGAAGAATATCGACACGTTCTATCAGTACGTGATTCGCGGGACGATTCTGCTGATCGCGGTGATCATCGATCGCTTGAAGCGGCGCTGATCTGCGGGGGGCTTTCGCGGCCGATGACCGCTCCTACAGGGGAATGCATATCTGTAGGAGCGGTCATCGGCCGCGAATAGGCGCTACCCAATTGCATATGTGATCGGGTTCAGACCACCATCGACAACAGCAGGATGAAGATCAGGCCGACAACGGACAGGATGGTTTCCATCACGGTCCAGGTCTTCAGGGTTTCGGTCACGGTCATGTTGAAGTACTGCTTGACCAGCCAGAAACCCGCGTCGTTGACGTGGGACAGGATCACCGAGCCGGCGCCGGTGGCCAGCACCAGCAGCTCACGGTTGACGCCGGGCATCATGCCGATGACCGGGGCGACGATACCGGCACCGGTGATGGTCGCGACCGTTGCCGAGCCTGTGGCAACGCGAATCACCGCAGCCACCAGCCACGCCAGCAGAATCGGATTGACCTCGGCCTGCACGGCCATCTGGCCGATGATGTTGCCCACACCGGTATCCACCAGCATCTGCTTGAAACCACCGCCAGCGCCGACGATCAGCACGATGGCCGCAGTCGGGGCCAGGCTCTGGTCCAGCAGCTTCATGATCTTCGAACGATCGAAACCGCGCGCCACACCAAAGGTGTAGAAGGCCAGCAACAGGGCCGCGAGCAGCGCGGTGATCGGGTGGCCGATGAAGTCCATCCACTGGCGGAACAGGTTCTCTGCCGGCAAGGCCACGTCGGCGAAGGTCTTGAGCATCATCAGGAACACGGGCAGCAGGATGGTGATCAGGGTCACCGCGAAGCTGGGCAGGTTTTGGTTGTCCGACTCCTTGGCAATCTGGTCCATCAGCTCCTTGGAAGGGTTGCCCGGAATGTACTTGGAGATGAACGAGCCGAAGATCGGGCCGGCGATCATCGCAGTGGGCAGGCCGACGATCAGGCCGTAGAGAATGGTTTTGCCGATATCGGCGTTGAAGATGCCGATCGCCAGCAACGGACCCGGATGCGGCGGCACCAGGCCGTGGACCACCGAAAGACCGGCAAGCAGCGGGATGCCGATCTTCACCAGCGACACGCCGGAACGGCGGGCGACGATGAACACCAGCGGGATCAGCAGCACGAAGCCGATCTCGAAGAACAGCGGGATGCCCACCAGAAATGCGGAGAACATCATTGCCCAGTGGATGCGCTTGACCCCGAACTTGCGGATCAGGGTTTGCGCGATCTGGTCGGCGCCGCCCGAATCGGCCATCAGTTTGCCGAGCATGGTGCCCAGCGCAAGGATGATGCCGACGAATCCAAGCACTCCGCCAAAGCCGTCCTGGAAGGACTTCATGACCTTGACCACCGGCAAACCGGACGTCAGGCCGAGGAAGATCGCCGCAATGGTGAGTGCGACGAAGGGGTGGACCTTGAACTGGGTGATAAGCACGATCAGACCAATGATGGTGACCAGTGCATCGAGCAGCAAGTAAGTGTCGTGAGCTAAGCCAAACATAAAGGTTTGCCTCGTGTTGTCGTTGTTGTGGGCGCAACGGTTGTGGTTGGGGACATCAGGCACTGCTGCGCGGGATGCTCAGACAGCGCTGTCTTCGAGTGCTGATCAAGCCAGCGTGGAAGCGCCGTGCTCGACCAGCCAGTGTTCCACCTGCTGCGCCAGGTCCACGATGGGAGTGGTGGCGTCCAGGTCCAGGGTCAGGGGTTCGCCGGTCGGCGGTTCCAGTGCAGCGAACTGGCTGTCGATGAGGCTGGCCGGCATGAAGTGGCCGGGCCGATGGGCGACGCGGTTGGCGGCTTCTTCGCGGGTCAGTGCGAGAAACACGAAGCCCAGGCCAGGCACGGCGTCGCGCAGGGTCTTGCGATACTTGAGCTTGAGCGCCGAGCAGGTCAATACGGGGCGTTGCCCGGACTCGATGCAGGCACGCATTTCCTCGCCCAGACGCACCAGCCAACCGGCGCGGTCGTTGTCGTCGAGGGGGTGGCCGGCGCTCATCTTGGCGATGTTGGCTTCGGGATGAAAGCTGTCGCCTTCGATCAGGCGGCCGCCGCTGCGGCCAACGATGGCGGCACCGACGCTGCTCTTGCCGCAGCCGGATACTCCCATCACCACCAAAGCGTTCAGAGGGGCATTCATCAAGTCACTCCTGCTGGGGCCGGCCGTTCGTGGATACGGCGCCCTCATCTTATTGATCTTGTCAAAGCAGTCTGGTGCAGCCTGCGGTAATAGCAAGGCACAAATCATTATTGCTCTGGATTCGAGACAGCGCTACCTTACCTCAACTCTTTTTCATTGCAAGTAGATAACAACAAGAATCATGGCGCGAATCGGTTCACGCGCAACTGGCCTTCCCACCCTGGCCGAAGTTGCCAAACTTTCAGGTGTTTCCCCCATTACGGCTTCACGCGCATTGCGCGGGGTGTCGACGGTCGCTCCACAATTGGCCACCAAGGTGCTGGAGGCCGCGCAGACCCTGGGCTATGTGGTCAACCCGGCGGCACGCGCGCTGGCCTCGGCGCAGAGCCAGTCGGTGGTGGTGCTCATTCCCTCGCTGTCCAACCATTTGTTCATCGACACGCTGGAAGCCATCCATGAAGTGATGCGCCCGCGCGGGCTGGAAGTACTGATCGGTAACTACCACTACGATGTCGACGAAGAAGAAAACCTCATTCGCAACTACCTGGCCTACAAGCCGGGCGGCATCCTGCTGACGGGCATGAGCCGCACCGAGCGTGCGCATGCCATGTTGCACAACAGTGGTGTGCCGTGCGTGCACATGATGGAGTTGGGCGCCAGCGGCGGGCGTGCCTGTGTCGGCTTTTCCCAGGAGCAGGCCGGAAGCGTGGCGGCGCAGCATCTGCTGGACGCCGGGCGCCGACGCCTGGGCTATGTGGCCGCACAGCTCGACCCGCGTGTGATGCAGCGCGCCGAAGGATTCAGGGCGGCGCTGGAGAGGGCGGGGGTGCATGATCCCCAACTCGAGGTGCTGTGCCCGCAGCCTTCGTCGATCGGCTTGGGCGGCGAGTTGTTCGCTGACCTGATGCAGCGTCATCCAGATGTCGACGGGGTGTTCTTCTGCAACGACGACCTGGCTCAGGGCGCCATCTACGAGGCCCAGCGCTTGGGCATCGCCATTCCGGGACGAGTGGGCATGGTGGGCTTCAACGATCTGCCGGGTTCGGCGCATCTGGTACCGCGCCTGACCTCGATCCGTACCCCGCGCGCCGAGATCGGCCGCAAGGCCGCGCAGATGTTACTGGACAGCATGGCTGGCAAGAGTGACAGCGCCCAGGCAATCGACCTCGGCTTCGAGCTGGTCGTACGCGAAACCTGACCGGGCGTCCCTGATGCCCTGCGGTGATGCCGGACGCGGCTTGCGCCGCTGCTACAGGGGATCGCGGTGCTTCTGTAGCAGCGGCGCGAGCCGCGTCGGCGGTGGGAGCGGTGTGCCTGATGCCACGCGGTGATGCTGGACGCGGCTTGCGCCGCTGCTACAGGGGATCGCGGTGCTTCTGTAGCAGCGGCGCGAGCCGCGTCGGCGGTGGGAGCGGTGTGTCTGATGCCACGCGGTGATGCCGGACGCGGCTTGCGCCGCTGCTACAGGGGATCGCGGTGCCTCTGTAGCAGCGGCGCGAGCCGCGTCTGGGTTCAGCGCGTTACTCGTTCCTGGCCAGGGCTGTGGTTGAACAGGCGTTTGTATTCCCGGCTGAACTGCGAGGTGCTCTGGTAACCCACGCGCAACGCGACCTGGTTGACGTTCATTGCATCCGCGACCAGCAGCGCGCGGGCCTTGAGCAGGCGCAGGCGCTTGATGTACTGCACGGGCGAGGCCAGCGTATTGCGCTTGAAATGCTCGTGAAACGTCGAAGCACTCATGTTCGCCCGTCGCGCCAGGTCGTCGACTTGCAGCGGCTGCTCGTAATGCGCGTGCAGCCAGGACAGCGCGCCGGCGATACGTGCGAATTGCCCTTGCTGTTCGACCAGCGCGCGCAGCACATGCCCATTGGGACCGCGCAGTGCGGTGTAAAGCACCTCGCGCAACCGGGCCTGCGCCATGGCCAGGCGCTCCTGGGGATCGTGCAGGCACTGCAGCAGCCGTTCCACCGCGCCGCGCATGGCGTCGTCCAGCGCTACGGCAGTCATCGACTCGGTGGTCTGTGCCTGGCTCGGGCCGGGCTCCATGGCCAGCACCAGTTCACCCAACAGCGTTCGATCGATCGGGATAGATACACCGAGCAGGGGCAACTGCTCGCTGGCGAAGGTCTCGCACTCGAACGGCACCGGCAGTGCCTGTATCAGGTAGTGGCCCGCACCGTATTCCAGGGTGCGCTCGCCCAGGTACGCCAGTTTGCTGCCCTGGGCGATCACCATCAGGCTCGGTTCGTAGATCTGCGCGGTCCGCGCGACGTGGCTGCGGCACGAAACCACGCGCAGGCCGTCGATGGCCGTCGGGATCCAGTCATCGGCAATGGCCAGCGGGCGAATCAGCTGTACCAGGCGGGCGTTGGCGTCGAGATGTTTGGTCAGGCTCATGGGATACCACGGATCAGGCATGAAATCTGTCGCGGATGATCGCACGTTCGGGCCCCGTTTGCGGGGTGCTCGGAGGAATGGGCATTCATTGCGCAGGATCGGACATGGCCGCAGGCGCGCGGGAAAGCCACAATCTAAGCCTGATCATTTTTCGTTTCGAGAGGTTTACCATGTCCAAGGCACTCGGCTACGCCGCGCTTTCGCCCACCACGCCCCTGGCGCCCTTGAGCTTCGAACGTCGCGCCTTGCGCCCTGACGATGTCAGCATCGAAATCCAGTATTGCGGCGTCTGCCACTCTGACCTGCACCAGGCCCGCAACGACTGGGGCATTGCGGTGTACCCACTGGTACCGGGCCACGAAATCGTCGGCCGCGTGGTTGCCGTCGGTTCCCAGGTGCAGAAGTACGCCGTGGGCGACCGCGTCGGCGTGGGCTGCATGGTCGACTCGTGCCAGCATTGCGATGCCTGCCACGCGGACCTGGAGCAGTACTGCCTGGAAGGCCCGACCATGACCTACGCTACGCCTGATCGCGTCGATGGCAGCAACACCATGGGCGGTTATTCCGACAGTATCGTGGTCAGCGAGAATTTCGTGGTGCGCATTCCCGACGGCCTCGACCCGGCCAACGCCGCGCCGATCCTGTGCGCCGGGATCACCACCTATTCGCCGCTCAAGCATTACGGCGTCAAGCCGGGTGACAAGGTCGGCATTCTGGGCATGGGTGGCCTGGGCCACATGGGCATCAAGTTCGCCAAGGCGCTGGGCGCCGAAGTGACCCTGTTCACCCGTTCGGCGAGCAAGGCTGCCGAGGGCCGTCGCCAAGGTGCGGACCATGTGATCGTATCGACCGATGCCGAGCAGATGAAGGCCGCCGCCGAGACCTTCGACTTCCTGCTCGACACCATTCCGGTGCCGCACGACCTGAATCCCTACCTGGAAACCCTGCGTTTCGACGGTGTGCACATTCTGGTCGGGCTGATCCAGCCGGTAGATCCCGCTCTGCATGCGGCCAACCTGGTGCTCAAGCGCCGCGTTCTGGCCGGTTCGTTGATCGGTGGTATCAAGGAAACCCAGGAAGTCCTGGATTTCTGCGCCGAGCACGACATCACCTGCGATATCGAGATGCTGGACATCAAGAACATCAACGAGGCGTTCGAGCGCATGCACGCCGGTGACGTGAAGTACCGCTTCGTGATCGACATGGCCACCCTCAAGGCCTGATACGGCAGGGCATAACCTGTGTAGGAGCGGTCCTTGGCCGCGAACCAGGCGCTGCGGTATGTCAGTCAATCCGCGGTGTGCTTTTCGCGGCCGCCGACCGCTCCTACGGATGCGAGGTCACCTGTAGGAGCGGCGTGAGGCCGCAAAACGGGCGCTGCGGTGTGTCGGTCAATCCGCGGTGTGCTTTTCGCGGCCGCTGACCGCTCCTACGGATACGAGGTCACCTGTAGGAGCGGCTTGAGGCCGCGAAACGGGCGCTGCGGTGTGTCGGTCAATCCGCGGTGTGCTTTTCGCGGCCGCTGACCGCTCCTACGGATACGAGGTTACCTGTAGGTGCTGTCCTTGGCCGCGAACCGGGCGCTGCGGTATCGCGCTGCTACTTTATGCAACCATTCCTGCGCGCCAGCCTCAAAGCTGCAATCCGTGCCAGGAACATCCCCGATGTCTTCATCTTCCGCCCGACCGTTGCGCATCGGTGTGCTGACGCACATCAAACACCCCATTCGCCAACCGTTCGCCGGCGGCCTGGAAGCGTTCACCCACGATGTGACATCCGGGCTGATGCAACGCGGCCATGACGTCACGCTGTTCGCCAGCTCGTCCAGCGATCCGGCGCTCAACATTGTCCCGGTGTGGGATGACACCACCTACAAGGACGGTCGACGGGCCTGCCTGAGCTCCGAGTACATCGAGGAGCATCACGCCTACCTCAAAGCGATGCAGAACATCGACGACCGCCGCTTCGACGTCATCTTCAACAACAGCCTGCACTATGTGCCTGCGACCATGGCCTCGATGATTCGCACGCCGATGTTGACGGTGCTGCACACACCACCCTTCTTCGAATTGATCAACGCCTACAGCGGCGAGCGCCGCGCCGGGCACTTCGCAACCATCTCCGAAGCCAACGCACGGCAGTGGAAAGAGGTCGTTCCCGAGTGCCATGTCATCCCCAACGGCATCGACCTGCAGCTATGGTCGCCGCGCGCGGCACCGCTCGAGCATGCCATCTGGTTCGGGCGGCTGGTGCCGGACAAGGGCGCGCACCTGGCCATGGACGCCGCGAAACTGGCCGGCGTACCGCTGCGCCTGGCCGGTCAGGCGGTCGACCCGCGTTACTTCAAGGAGCAGATCCAGCCGCGCTTGAATGACCAGTGCCAGTACCTTGGCCACTTGGGCCGTGACGAACTGGCCATCGAGCTGGCCAGCGCGTCCGCCGCCTTGGTCACCCCGTGCTGGGAAGAGCCCTTCGGCCTGGTCGTGGCAGAAGCCCTGGCCTGCGGCACACCGGTAGCGGCCTTCGCCCGCGGCGCGGTAGGCGATCTGCTGACCGACGCAACCGGTGCGCTGGCCGCAGGCGGCGACGTCGAAGGCCTGGCACACGCTTTGCGCCTGGCCCGGCGCAAGTCACGCCTGGCCTGCCGCCTGCATGCCGAGAGCCAGTGGAGCCACGAGGTCATGCTCGACCGTTACGACGCGCTGTTGCGGCAGGTGGCCGACGCCGGTGCCTGAGCGCGCACAGGTCGGCTACTACGTGCATCACCACGGCTCCGGCCATGGCATGCGCGCCCTGGCCATCGCCCGGCACATGGACTGCGACGTCACGTTGATCGGCTCGCGGTTGCCCGACGCCGACTACTCCTCGACGATCAAGGCCCTGCAGTTGCCCGCCGACACTGCGCCCGGCATGCATGTGGAGAGCTTTCCCGCGCTGCATTACGCGCCCTTGGCCGTGGACGGGCTGCGCGAACGCATGGGGCTTCTGGCCGACTGGATGCGTAGCGCCTGGCCGTGTCTGCTGGTGGTCGATGTATCCGTGGAAGTGGCGATGCTGACGCGCCTGTTCGGCGTACCGTGCGTGTACATGCGCCAGCACGGCGAACGTACCGACCCGGCCCATCTGCAGGCCTATGCATCGGCCTCACGCTTGCTTGCGCCATACCCGGCCTCGATGGAGTGCAGCCAGATGCCCGACTGGGTGCTGGCCAAGACCGACCACTGCGGTTGGGTGTCCCGCTACAGCCAGCAAAGCAGCGCTCACGTGGCGCCTGGGCATGGCGCGGTGCTGGTGATCACCGGGCAGGGTGGCACGGCCTTCACCGTCGACTCACTGATCGCCATTGCCAGACGCTGCCCCGACGATCGGTTTCGTGTAGCCGGACCGCTGCCCGCCAGTGACCTGCCGCTGCCGGGAAACCTGACGCTGCTGGGGCACCTGGCCGACCCCTTGCCGGAACTGCTGCGTGCCGAGATCGTGGTAGGCAGTGCCGGGGACAATGTGGTCGCCGAGGTCGCGCATCTGGGTGGGCGTTTGATCGCCATTGCCGAGCAGCGCCCGTTCGATGAGCAACGCCTGCAGGCGTTGCAGCTCGAAAGGTTGGGCGTGGCACTGGGTGTGCTCGGTGTGCCGGCTGCAGATCAGTGGCCGGCTCTACTGCAGAGGGCTCGGCACCTGCCCGGTCGCCGCGGCTGGCAGGCATTGCTCAACGACAATGCCGCAGCCGACGCCGCTCGGATCGTTGTGGGTACGCTGCACAGTCATTTCGGATCGAGCTGATGGAGGGCTGGCGCGCTCAGCCTGCCTTGAGCGCCAGCGGCGGAATGAACGCCTCGAGCTCGGCTTCCACCGCCTCGATGATGCGCTCGACGTCCGCGGCATTCATGACCGTTGCACAAGGCAGCCCGGCGATGGCCAACAGGGTTTCGCCGCTGCTGCGGTCGAACAGCCTGGCCACCATGCTGCTGGGCGCATCCATATTGCCCTCGAAGCCCATGGGGTGAAAGTGCCAGCGCATCACCTGGCAAGCGTTCGGAAATGTCATCTTGTTCATCGCGCCCACCTGTTGCAGCCGCACGTGGCAGGGCAGGCCATCGGAATGGATAGCCTGTGGAATATTAAAAGTAGCACCACCTGGATGACAGCTGTGCGCTTTGCCACGAATACCGGGCGATTTCATGAAGTTTCATGATCTGCGTCAGTTTTTGCAGGACGCAAGCCCCGTGGCGTCCGCTTTGCCGACCACCGCGTCGCAGCCTCCGGGCTTGAGCATGATGGTCAGCAGCGCCGAGAGCAGCAGCGCCCCGCTCATCAACAGGTAGGAAGCGCCCGGGTTGCCGGTGCTGGCGTTCAGATAGCCAACCAGGTAGGACCCGGCGAACGAGCCCAGGGCGCCCATGCTGTTGATCAGCGCCATGGCACCACCGGCCACGTTGGCGGGAAGGATCTCCGGCACGATGGCAAAGAACGGACCATAGGGCGCGTACATGCACGCTCCGGCGATCACCAGCAGTGCATAGGACCACCAGAAATGCTCGCTGCCCAGCGCGTACGAGCCGTAGAACGCCAGTGCCGCCAGCAGCAGCGGTGGCCAGACGAAGCGCTTGCGCCGTTGCATACGGTCGGAAAACCAGCTCACCACCAGCATGCCGATCACCGCCGCCAGGTAGGGCAGGGAAGACAGCCAGCCAGCCTCGATCATGTCCATCTGCGCGCCCTGCTTGAGAATCGACGGCAGCCACAGCACAAAGCCGTACACGCCTACGCTCCACAGGAAGAACTGCAACGACAGGGTGATGACCTTGCCCGAACGGAAGGCTTCGGCGTAGTTCTTCACCGGCTTCATGCCCACCTGTTCGGCGGCCAGGGCCTGTTGCAGGTCGTCTTTTTCCTGCTGGCTGAGCCACTTCGCCTGGGCGGGTCGATCATCGGCCAGGCGCCACCAGATGAATGCCCAGATGACGGCGGGCAATCCTTCGATGATGAACATCCAGCGCCAGCTGTAATGCTGGATCAGGTAGCCGGACACCACCGACATCCACAGCATCGTCACCGGGTTGCCCAGTATCAGGAAAGTGTTGGCCCGCGAGCGTTCCGCGCGGGTGAACCAATGGCACAGGTACACCAGCATCGCGGGCATGACCACGGCTTCGACGACGCCGAGCATGAAGCGGATCACGATCAGCCAGTAGGCGCTGGAGACGACACCGGTCAAGGTCGCCAGGCTGCCCCAGAGGATCAGGCTGACGAAGATCAACTGCTTGACACTGTGCTTCTGCGCATAGATCGCGCCGGGGACCTGGAAGAAGAAGTAACCCAGGAAGAACAGGGCGCCGAGCAGCGAGGACAGCCCCGGCGTTATGTTCAGGTCGGCGGCCATGCCCGAGGCTGCGGCGAAACCGTAGTTGGCCCGGTCCAGGTAGGCCAGGCTGTAGGTGATGAAGACGATCGGCATGATGTACCACCAGCGACGGCTGGCGAGTTTCACGGTGTGGCTGTGCATGGTCTGACTCCTGAGCATTTTGTAATTGTCGCAACAGGTAGGGCGTTTTGATTCATGGGTGCAGGGCGCAACGTTTTGCGGGTGTCTTTTTTGCGTGCGTCAGTGGCTTTCGTCCTCGATCAGCGCTGCGCGCGTCGGCAGGCCTTCCATGTCGCCCGGGCTCTGTACAGCCAGGCTGCCGATCCAGTTGCCGCGGGCGGCGGCCTGGGCCAGGTCGCGGCCTTCTAGCAGGGCACTGATGACGCCCACGGCGAAGCCGTCACCCGCGCCGACCGTATCCACCACCTTGGCCACGGGGCGGCTGGCTACGTAGCCTTGTTGCTCGGCGCTGCAATAGAACGCGCCGTCCGCGCCCAGCTTGATCACCACCGCTTGCACACCCTGGTCGAGATAGAAACGGGCTATGTCTTCGCAGCGTTCGTGTCCGGTCAGCAGCTGCCCTTCGGCCAGGCCCGGCAATACCCAGCCGGCCAGCGCAGCGAAGCTGTTGATCTGCTCGATCATGTGCGCCTGGCTGGGCCACAGCGACGGGCGCAGGTTAGGGTCGAACGAGACGCTCCGGCCTGCCGAACGCATGGCTGCCATCAAGCCACGGGTCAACGCATTCATGCTCGGCGACAGCGCCGGGGCGATGCCGGTGGCATGCAGGTGGCGGGC
Source organism: Pseudomonas sp. CFBP 13710 (assembly GCF_014842235.1). Classification (NCBI taxonomy): domain Bacteria; kingdom Pseudomonadati; phylum Pseudomonadota; class Gammaproteobacteria; order Pseudomonadales; family Pseudomonadaceae; genus Pseudomonas; species Pseudomonas sp. CFBP 13710. The sequence goes on from NZ_JACYVJ010000001.1 coordinate 415,904, forward strand.
ATCGAGCAGACGTGCAGGCACATCGCCAATGCCCATATGGCTGGCCGCCGATCCGCGGCGAAAGTATTCGACCGTGGGGTCGCGGCCATCGTCCTGCAGCGACTTGAACTGGAACCCGGTGGGGTGCTGTGAATCCACGCCGACATGGCTGCAATCCAGCCCTTCGCGTTGCAACGCGGCGACGATGAAGCGACCGAGCGAGTCGTTGCCCACTCGGCTCAGCCAGGCGACGTTGAAGCCCAGCCGCGACAGGCCGATGGCGACGTTGTTGTCGGCACCGGCAATGCGTTTGCGGAAGCGCTCGACTTCGGCCAGTTCGCCGGTCTGCTCGGCGACGAACATGGCCATGGTTTCGCCGAAACTCAGCACATCGAACTCAGCCATGGGCCACCTCCTGCGCGGCCTGGCCAAGGCGTGCGAGGGTCGCCACCTGTGCCTTGGCGACAGCCAGCAGGTCGCTGCCCTGCAACGGGTACTCGATGGCCCGCACCAGGCCTGGTGCCATGTGGCCGAGCAGGCGCGCCCACTGATGCAGGTCGGTCAGCTCGGGCGGCGTGGCGACCAGCTTGCCGGTCGTGGTGCGTTGTACGGCCTTGCAGTGAATGTATTCGACGAAACGGCCCAACTGCTGCGCAGCGCTCGAAACCGACTGTTGCTGCCATTGCCAGTTGCCGATGTCGAAGGTCATGCCCACCGGCACGCCTTGCCTGGCTATCGCAGTGAAGAAGTCGACCAGCGGCTCGATCCGCCCACCGTGGGCAGTCTGGTCGTTCTCGATCAGTAGGCGCACGGGTTGATCGCGCAACTGATCATGCAGCAGGTGCAAGTCGCTGGCAGTGGAGTGAAAACCCAGCGAGACCTTGAGCCAGATCGCGCTGCACGCGGCCGCGCGAGCGAGCGCCAGTTGCAGCTGCGGATTGGGCGCGGCCTGGCCGGGCTGCCACAGTTCGAGCGGCGAGGAATAGACGCAGGTGAGTTCTTGCGCGGCGATCGCACTGCGCAGGGAGGGCGCATCGAAGTCATCGAACAGCTCCTCGCGCAGTTCGATATGGCTGGCGCCGGTCTGGGCAACCAGCGGTGCCAGGCTGGCCTGGCCCTGTGTACGAACATGGTCCGCGCCGAAGCTGGAAAGGCTGATGGAGACGGGATAGGGATGCATTGTTATTGTCCTCTGAAACCGGTTTCAATTTTAAGCATGGATACTGCGCACACCGCAGCGCTTTTTCAGCGGAGCGGGGTGGAACCTCGAACGATCAGGTCAGGGGTGAAGTGGAACGTCTGGGCTGGACCTTGCGCACCCTGCAGCCGCCGCAACAGGCATTCCAAGGCTTGCACACCGATGGCATGGGTGGGTTGGGCAAGGGCGGTAATACCGTTGCCTACCAGTGGGTACCAGTCGAGATCGTCGAGCGCGATCAGCCCCACGTCTTCGCATGCCTGGTTGCCCAACTCCCGCAGGGCCAGCGTGCAGGCCAGTGCCGCCACGCCATTGGCGCAGAACAAGGCCTTGGGCCCGACGTCGGTGCTGGCAAGGAACGTGCGCAGTTGCTCGCCGAGGCCGGCACCTGTGTAGAACACCGGTCCGCCGGTACGTTGCGCGAAGGCCTCGATGCGTTCGGTACGGGAGCTAGTGCCATCGACCGCCTCACTGACCAGCGCCAGATGGCGATAGCCGCGCTCGTGGAGGTGGTCGAGGGCCATGTCGACGGCCCTCCGGTTGTCCAGCCCGACAAGGTCGCTGGGCAGGTCGGCCACCTTGCGGTCGACCAGCACCATGGGCAGTTCCCGTTGCAGTTCGCGCAGCTCATCCAGGTGGTGGCCGAGGGTGTTCACGATCACGCCTTCGACGTTGTAGGCACGCATGGCCTGCAACTGCTGGCGTTCCTGTTCCGGGTCGCGGTCGGTGTTGCATACCACCAGGCTGTAGCCATGGCGGCGGCAGGCGGTTTCCACGCCATGCATGACGGCCACCGAATAGGGGTTGCGGATATCGGCCATGAGCATGCCGATCAGGCGCGTACGGCCGCGCTTGAGGCCGCGGGCCATTTGATTGGGGCGATAGCCGAGGTCGTCGATGGCGCGGGCGATGCGTGTGGCGATGACGTCGGACAGCAGACCGCGATCCTCACCGATGAAGCGCGAGACACTGGCCTTGGATACACCTGCGCGCTCGGCTACGTCGAGCATGGTCACGCGAGGGCGCACAGGAACGGAAAGACGGGTCACGGCCTGAGTCCTTTTATGGATGTTATGGGCAGGCGATCAGTGGATTGAAACCGGTTTCAGGAAACACCAAATCGAAGTGGCCGTCAACGGGGGAAGATGGATTTTTGCGTAGGCGATCGGGGCACGAGGGTGGTGCATTTCACGGCTGGAACCGCAGCGCGGCCTTCGCGGGCAGAGCTCGCTCCCACAGGGGATCGGCCTACTCCTGTGGGAACGGGCTCTGCCCGCGAATCAGGCGACGCGGGTCAGCCAGCGGCGACGACGGTGATTTCCACCAGCAGATCGGGCGCGGCCAGGCGGGATTCCACGGTAGCGCGCGCCGGGGCGTGGCCTTCGGGTGCCCAGGCGTCCCACACTTCGTTCATTCCGGCGAAATTGGCCTGGATGTCCGACAGCCACACTTGGGCGGTGACGATACGGGTCTTGTCCAGGCCAGCCTGCTCCAGGAAGCTGTCGATCTTGGCCAGCACTTGGGCAGTCTGGCCCTTGATGTCCAGGCTACGGTCGGTGGCGGTCTGCCCGCCGAGGAACGTGAAGCCGTTGCACTGCACGACACGGCTCATGCGTTGGTTGGTTTCGATGCGCTTGATGTCCAGCATGGTGTATTTCCTCACGAGTGGATAAGGGATGTTGCAGATTGTTCGAGCGTCGTCGCCGATTGCGCGAAACGCCCTATGGAAAAGGGGTCGAGACTGATCGGCGAGGGCTCGCCGAGAATCTGCTGGGCCAGGCGCTGACCGGTCCCGGGACCCATCTGGAAACCACTGCCGCAGAAACCGAAGGAATAGCTCAGCTTGTCGGCCTTGCAGCTGGCGCCGATCACTGGAATGTCATCGGCGGTAAACGCCTCGACACCGGCCCAGACCCGATTCACACCCAGGTTGCGCAAATGGGGAAACAGGTCGGTTACCGTACGCGCGCTGGTGCTCAGGCGGTCCATTTGAACCTCGCCATGGCGCGCGGCGAACTCCACCGAGCCCACCAGCTTGCCGCCGATCACCACGGTGCCGTTGGCGAACTGTTTGAATGACAGCGCCCGGCCCGTAGCGCCCAGCACCGGTGCACAGAATGGGGCGACCCGGTGAGTGACCATCAGCATCAAGCCCTGCGGATGCACCGGCACCGGCTCGCCGACCTGTGCCGCCAGTTGCGCCGCCCAGGCCCCTGCGGTGACCACCAGGTGCTCCGCTTGATGCACGCCCGACCGCGTCTCGACCCGCCAATGAGTGGCGCTGCGCTCGATGCGCAGTGCCGGCGTCTGCTCCAGGACCCGTACTCCCAGCCGCTGCGCAGCCAGGCGAAACGCGGTAACGGTGTGGTACGGCACGGCATAGCCGTCGCCGCCGACCCAGATACCACCCACCACATGGGGTGCCACCGTAGGTACCAATTCGAGCACCTGCTGCCGATCGATCAAAACTTCATGGGTGAAGCCCAAGGCATGCAACTGCTCCACACGGCGCTGGCATTCCTGCAGTTCAGCGTCGTTCTCGGCCAGTTTCAGCTGGCCGCTGGCGACGAAGCCACCGTCCTCGCCGAGCACGTCCTGCAGGCCATGCCAAAGCGTTCGCGAAGCGAGGGCCAAGGGGATTTCCGCCACATGGCGGCCCAGGGTGCGCACGCCACCGGCGTTCACCCCGGAAGCATGGCGACCGCAATACTCGGCCTCCAGCACGGTCACCCGGACGCCGGCGCGAGCCAGGTGCAGGGCGGTGCTGAGGCCGTGGATGCCGCCGCCGATCACCAATACATCAGCGCCCGAGCGCTGGCGCTCAGTCACCGGCCAGCTCCCCGAGTGTGATGGGCTTGATCGGCGGACGAATCCGGTAGTAACCGACGTCGCCTGCGGGCACCTGGCGCGCATCGGCGATCACTTCGGTGACGGTCAGGCCGCACAGGCGTCCCTGGCAGGGCCCCATGCCGCAACGGCCGAACGACTTCGCCTGGTTCGGACCGGCGCAGCCCATGGCGACGAACTGGCGCAACTGGCCGGCGGTGACTTCCTCGCAGCGGCAGACAATGACGTCGTCAGCCGGGATCCGATGCTCGTCGCGGGGCCGGTACAGCGCGTCGAGAAACGGTCTGATGCGCAAATTGTCGCTCAACGCCCGGCGCAGCTCGACGCCACGCCGATCGCGCTGCGGAGCGCCCAGCGCGCCCAGCCGAGCGGCGATGCCCAGGGCGGCCAGCCGGCCCTGCAGTGCCGCCGCCTGTGCACCGCCGATACCGCCTCCGTCACCGGCGACAAACACCCCTGGCACGTCCAGTTCGCCCCAGCTGTCCCTGAGCGGGCTGAAGCACAGCTGCTGCGGATCCCAGGCGTGGGTCGCACGCAGCGACTGGCTGAATTGAATATTGGGTACCACCCCCTGGTGCAGCAGCACGCAGCGACTGGCGATGCGCTGCGCCTTGCCGTTGGCGGTGAAGCTCAGCGCCTGGGCCGAATCGGTACCCTCGATCGCCAGCTGCGAGGCGCCAGTGAAATGGGCGATGCGCGCCTGGCGCAGACTGCGCATCAGCTCCAGGCCCTTGCGTAGGTAAGGCCAGGCACGCAGGGCCGAGACCAGATGACGCCGCGCGCGCCAGTAGTCGTCGCGGTGCGTGGTATCGACCAAGGCCTTGATCGGCACTCCGGCACGTAGATACTGCCAGCCCAGCAGATACAGCAAAGGTCCGCAACCGGCCAGCACCACCGGCTCGGTGGGTACTGCGCCAGCGCTCTTGAGCAGGATCTGCGCCGCGCCTGCGGTCATCACTCCAGGAAGGGTCCAGCCAGGGATGGGGAAGGGCCGCTCCATGGCGCCGGTGGCCAGCAGGACCGCGCGGGCCTGCAACGTGTGCATACGCCCACCCTGCAAATAGCTGACCTGATGATCACGACCCACCTGCCACACTGCAGCTTCCTTGATGTGCCGCACCGGAGTGTCCTCCAGGGCTCTGGCCAGCACGTTGCCGTGGGCATAGTCCGGTCCCAGCAGGTCGCGCCGGCTCAGCGGCGCCAGGGTGATACCGCGATAGATCTGCCCGCCAGGGCTGCCTTGCTCGTCCAGCAAGACCACGGTGAGGCCAAGCTCGGCCAGCTCGGTGGCACCGGCCATGCCTGCCGGGCCGGCGCCCACGACGACGACGTCGACGGATTCGGGGTTCATGGTTGCACCTCCAGGACGCTGACCGAGGGAACCTCGAACTGCAAATCGCGAGCGCCTTCCTGGGAGCGCACCTGCATGCCGTCGACCACATCGATCAGGCAACTCTGCCGATTGGGCACGCCATCGATGCTGACCAGGCATTCGAAACACACGCCCATCATGCAGTAGGGCGCGCGCGGCGATTCGCTCACCGGCGTGGCCCGGAAGCGCTCGATTCCGGACAACAACAATGCCGCCGCCACGCTGATGCCTGGCGGTACGCTCAACGCCTCGCCGTTGAAGCTGAAGGTCACACTGCGGCTGCTGCGGGTTTCGCCGGCCACCGACTGGAACAGCGGGGCGCGGCGGGGGGCTTCAATGGGCATGGGCAAGCACCTTGTCGCTGAGAAAACGTTCGCCGTTGAACACGGCCAATTCGTCGGGCTGCGCCGCCCCCATCACCCAGGGCGCAATGCGCAGGGCGTGGGCGGCGGCCAGGGTTACACCGCTGTGGCAGGTGATGACGAAGGCCCCGGGGTGGGTCGATGACTGCTGGTAGATCGGGAAACCGTCCGGGCTCATTACCCGCAAGGCACCCCAGGCACGGATCAGGCGCACATCGCGCAGCAGCGGAAAGGTCGCTACGCCACGCTGGGCGATCGCCGAGAGCACACCGTTGGAGGTACTGTCGTCGAAGCCGACTTCTTCCATCGAATCGCCCAGTTGCACCGTGCCTTCGTCGGTCTGGCGGACATTGATGGTGGGATAGTCGAGAAACGGCTGGACCCGCTCGCTGACCAGTACCTGCCCGCGGTTGGGTGCGACCGGTGCATGCAGCCCGACCTGCGCGGCCAGCCCAGGGTTGCCCAGGCCGGCTGCGAGTACCACGCGCGGCGCACAGTAGGCCTGCTCCCCAGCCCAGATGCGGAAGTCGCCGGCATTGCCCTCGATGCGCTGGATGTGCTGGCCGCCTGCGAAACGCGCGCCATGGCGTTGCGCGGACGCATGCAGGGCGCGCAGTAGCTTCAGCGGGTTCACATGGCCGTCCTGGGGGGTATAACTGGCGCCGATCACGGCCTTGCCGATCAGCGGCAGGCGCGCCTTGAGTTCGCCGGCATCGAGCATCTCGAAGGGGTAGTCACCGACCGCCGCCTGCAATTGGCGCAGGCGCGCCTCGCGCTCCAGCAGTTCCTCGTCGCTGAAGCACATGTGAAAGCCACCCGGTTGCTTGAGGCTGACATCCACGCCACTGTCGGCCAGCAGCATATCGCGCAGGCCGGCCCAGCGTTGCGCCGAAGAACGTGTCCAACGCGCATAGTCGGGCAGGTTGTAGCCTTTGCCCTGAACCCAGACCAGGCCGAAATTGCCACGCGAGGCGCGGAACGCATCGTCGCCCTGGTCGAGCACCACGGTGTCGGCGCCGTTGCGCGCCAGGCCGTAGGCCACCGCCGTACCCACCAGCCCGCCACCGACGACGATCACGTCGGCCTTGATCGCTGCCGTCGAGCGCTTCATTTGCCTTCTCCTATGAGCACGCGGTCCAGGCCTACCAGGCGATCCAGCACCAGCATCAAGATCAACGTGCCAACGATCAGCACCGTAGAGACCGCCGTGATCAACGGGTCGATGGTCTGGGAAATCTGGTTGTACATGGCCACCGGCAATGTCGTGGTGCCGGGCGTGGCCACGAACACGGTCATGGTCAGCTCATCGAAACTCTGGATGAAAGCCAGCATCCAGCCGCCGACCACGCCAGTGCGGATGCGCGGCAGGATGACCCGATGGAACGCCGTCCAGCGTTTGGCGCCCAGCGACAGCGCGGCCTGCTCGATGTCTTTCTCCAGGCCGATGGTGGAGGCCAGGGTCAGGCGCAATGCATAGGGCAGCACAACGATCACGTGAGTCAGGCACAGCGCCCAGAACGAGCCGCCAATCTGCGCGATGGAGAAGAAACGCAGGAAGGCGATCCCCAGCACCACGGAAGGAATCATCAGCGGCGAGAGCAGAAAGCCGGTCAATGTGCCGCGGCCGGGGAAGTCGTAGCGGCTGATGGCCAAGGCCGCCGGGATGGCCAGCAGCGTGGCGATGGTGGCCGACGCCAGGCCCAGCTTGATCGACAGCATGAACGCGTCGAGCATTTCCTGATTGTCCAGCAGGGCCCTGAACCAGCGCAGCGACAAGCCATTGGTGGGCAGTGACAGATACCCCTTGTCGGTGAACGCCATCGCCATCACCACCAGCAGCGGCGCGACGATGAAGCCGATGAACAGGGTATGGAACAGCAGCGAGAAAAAACCGTTCTTGTGCATGGCGGCCTACTCGAAGACTTGCTTGAAGCGGCGCTCGGCCAGCTTGCTGCAACCCAGAATGATGATCAGATTGGCCACCAGCAGGAGCATGGCGATCGCCGCGCCCAGGGGCCAGTTGAGGGTGCCGAGGAACTCGTCGTAGGCCGCAGTGGCGACCACTTTGAGCCGGCGTCCGCCGATGATTGCCGGGGTGGCGAAGGCCGAGGCGGCGAGGGCGAAGACGATGATCGAGCCGGAAAGAATGCCCGGCATGATTTGCGGCACGATGATGCGCCGGAACACCGTCAGCCGCGACGCGCCCAGGGACAGGCCGGCCCACTCCACCTGCAGGTCCAGTCGCTGCAGGGTGGCCCACACCGCGATCACCATGAAGGGCACCAGCACATGGGTCAGGGCAATGATCACGCCCACTTGGGTGAACAGGATCTTTACCGGTTCGTCGGTGATGCCCAGGGCTTGCAGGGCATCGTTGATCAAGCCGTTGTTGCCCAGCAAAATCGCCCAGCCGAGGGTCCGCACCACCACTGAAATCAACAGCGGGCCAAGCACCACCAGCAAGAAGGTCGAGCGCCAGCGTGGCGCCATGCGCGCAATGATGATGGTTTCCGGGACGCCGAGCAGTACGCACAGCACCGTCACTGCCAGGGCCATCGAGCCGGTTCGCAGGAAAATCTCGTGGAAATAGTCGTCCTTGAACACCTCGATGTAGTTAGCCAGGCTGTACACCGGCAGCACGCCCTCGGTGTCGCTGAACAGGTTGAGCGAGAGCAGTGCGGTCAGCAGCAACGGCGCCAGCAACAGGGCGATGAACACCAGCAAGGCAGGGCCGCTGAGCAGCCAAGGCGCCGCGCCTACGTGTTCGGCGTCATACCTGGCCATGGGCAGCCTCCCGGTCGAGCAGGCGCAGGTCGTCGTCCGACCAGTCCAGGCCGACTTCGTTGCCCTCGGCGGGCGGTACATGCCCCAGATTCGGCTGGGTCAGGTGGACCAGGCCAAAGTGGCTGTCCACGGCAAGCAACCACAGGTTGCCGAGGAATACCCGCAGGGCGATCCGACCGTTGATGCGGCCCAGGCCAGGTTCGGTCAGGCGGATTTTCTCGGGGCGGATGTACACGTTGACGTCCTGACCCAGAGAGCGGTCCTCGTGGGGCACATGCAGCAAGGTGTCGCGCACCTGCACGTGGCAGCAGCGCTCGTTGCGCAGCTGCACGGCACCGGCGAAGGCGTTGGTCTTGCCCAGAAACGCCGAGGCGAAGGGCGAATGGGGTCGTTCGTAGGCTTCGAATGGTGTATCGATCTGCACGATGCGCCCGCGCTGCATGACTGCGATGCGGTCGCTCATGGTCATCGCTTCGACCTGATCGTGGGTGACCAGAATGGTCGTGATACCCAGTTCGCGCTGGATGGCGCGCAGCTCGATGTGCATTTCCTCGCGCAGCTTGGCATCCAGGTTCGACATGGGTTCGTCGAGCAGCAACAGGTTGGGGCGGATGGCCAGGGCGCGGGCAATCGCCACCCGCTGGCGCTGCCCGCCGGAAAGCGCCTTGGGATAACGCTCGCCAAGCCCGCCAAGACGGACCAGGTCCAGCGCCTCGACCACGCGCTTGGCACGTTCGGCCTTGGCCACGCCGCGCATCTCCAGGCCGAAGCTGATGTTCTGCGCCACCGTCATGTGCGGGAACAGCGCGTAGCTCTGAAAAACGATGCCAAGGCCGCGATCTTCCGGGCGTACGTGAGTGATGTCGCGACCGTCGAGCACGATCCGGCCTTCGGTGGGTTGCACGAACCCGGCGATCGACTGCAAGGTGGTGGTCTTGCCGCACCCGGAAGGGCCGAGCAGGGCGACGAACTCGCCGTGCTGTACCTCCAGGCTCAGACCGTCGATGGCCTTGAATGTACCGTAGTTCTTGACGAGGCCTTCCAGTGTCAAAAATGCCATGGCTTTGCCACGCAGGCATGCGCCTGCGGCTCCGGGAAAAAGGTCGGGAAAGTTCGGACGGGCGCGCGGATCAGCGCTCGACGGTACGGTTCCAGCGTGTGGTCCACTCACTGCGCTGCTGGTTGATGGTCTCCCAGTCGACTTTGATCAGGGCACTGACTTTGTCCGGGCCATAGGGCATGCGCGCGGCGATCTCGGGGCTCAGCTCGACGGTCTTGTTGACCGGCGCAAAACCGTTTTCGTGGGCCTGGATGGTTTGCACTTCGGGCGACAGCACGTACTGGATGAACGTCTGCGACAGTTCCGGCTGGGCATTGGGTGTCACCCCGCAGGCGGCCAGTTGCAAGGCCACACCACCTTCCTTCGGGTAGATGAACTTGAGCGGGAAACCGGTGCCCTGCAAGGCCACGGCGCGACCGCTGCCGTAGACCGCCATGACCACATCGCCGTTCTGCATCATGCCGTCCATTTCACCGGGCGCCGACACCCAGGCCAGCACGTTCGGACCGATCTCGTCCTTGAGCGCCTTGAAGCCGGGGTCGATGTTCTTTTCGCTGCCGCCGCGCAGGCGAGCCATCTCCACGAGTGTGTGCAGGCCGTAGGTGTTGGTCACCGGGGGCATGCCGAGCAGTTGCTTGTAGCGTGGGTCGGCCAGGTCTTCCCAGGAGTCGGGGGCGTCCCAGCCACGCTTCTTGAAGGCTTCTTCGTTGTAGCCGATTCCGGTAGCGACCATGCCGATACCAGTGGCCTGTGGGCTGAGGCGAGCCAGCGGGTAAAGGTCCTTGTACACCGGCGCATCGCTGAGGTCGCCGCACAGGCCCTGCTGAAGTGCCTGGTACATGGGCCCGTCGTCCATCATGGCGACGTTGATCTGCTGGCGGCCCTTCTGCGCCTGCAGCTTGGCCAGGGTTTCAGTGGAGTTGCCGGCTACGTAGACTACTTTGACGTCGTGCAGCTTCTCGAAGGCGGGAATGATCTTGCTCTTGTACATCTGCTCGGTAGAGCCGCCGACACCGGCAACGTAGAGGGTCGGGGCGGCGTGGGCGCAGGCGCCGCTCAGAGCGGCGAAAGCGAGGGCGACGCGCAGGGAAGTGAGGCGAAAGGACGGTTGTTGGCTATTCACAGACTATCTCCGAAGTGCAGGGGGCAGATCGAACAATGCGTCGGTCGCTCCGGCGAACCGGGGCCACGCATGCGCTGTGCATGCTCCCGGCCATGGGCGGCGCCGGGTAACGCATCTTGGTGTGCGCTATGTGTATATGCTGCTGGACTTGAGTATTGCGAGCGTGACGGTATATGGTCAAATACGGATATCGGGCCTAGTCATGCATATTTGATATGGAGGCGTCAGTGAACCTGAGACAGATCGAAGCGTTCCGCAGTGTTATGCGCATGGGCTCGATGACCGCAGCGGCCGATGTCCTGTACACCTCGCAACCCAACGTCAGTCGACTGATCGCTCAACTCGAGCTGAGCACCGGGCTGACCTTGTTCAAGCGCGCTGGGGTACGGTTGATCCCGACACAGGAGGGTCGCGCGTTCTTTCAAGAGGTGGAGCGCGCATTCGTCGGGCTCGACAGCCTCAAGCATTCGGCGAAGAACATTCGCAACCTGGGCACCGGGCGCCTGCGTGTCGCGGCCGTGCCGTCGACGGGCATGAGCGTCATTCCCGAGGTGCTCAAGACGTTCACGTCGACCCGTCCGGAGCTGACCGTATCGCTGCACGTGAACTCGTCGCCCACCGTTGAACAGTGGGTGAAATCGCAGTTCTGCGACATTGGCATCGTGGTGCATCCGGGCGATGTGGCGAACCATCAGGTCGAGTTGCTGGCCGAGATGGCCGCAGTCTGCGTGTTGCCGGCGGCGCATCCCCTGGCTGAGCACCAGAGCATTACCTTCGCGGACCTGCAGGGGCAGCCTTTCGTGTCGCTGTGCCACGGAGACGGCACGCGGGCGCTGGTCGACGGGCTGTTCGAACAGGCCGGTGTGGAGCGAATCATGGCCCTGGAAGCGCAATACAGTGCGATCAATTGCGAAATGGTTGCGCACGGCATGGGCATAACCCTGGCTCATCCGCTGGTGGCCAGGGATTACCTGCACCGCCAGATCGTGGTTCGACCCTTCCGCCCGGATATTCCCTTGCCGACTTACGTGATCTGGCCCCATGCGCAGAACCGCACCCTGTTGGCCGAGGATTTCATCGACACCCTCAAAGCCCATTATCGCGAGCTGGCGAAAACCATTTGACGCTCGTCGCCGCATTTTACCGGTACACCGCATGCACCGCCGACGCGGCTTGCGCCGCTGCTACAGGCGCTGCAATGGTGTAGCAGCGGCGCGAGCCGCGTCCGGCTTCACACCACTTGGTCGGCGAGTGGAATAGCGTGGGCCATGTCTTCGGCGCGGGCCTGGGCCTTGTGCAGGGTGACCGGGATCGACTTGGCGGCGGGCACCTTGCTCTTGCTCGCGTAATGCCACAAGGGCACCAATGCATTGCATTCGGGGTAGTAGGCGCCCGCGCAATTGATCGGGATATCGTAGGCGATGATCTGCATCGGCCCCACCTCGCGGCGCACCTGCGGCTCGATGGCGGTACGAATCGTGACCCAGTCGCCCGGATTGAAACCCAGCCGGACGATGTCGTTGTGGTTCAGGAAGATCACGCTGCGCGTGCCCTTGACCCCGCGAAAACGGTCCTCGTAGCCATACACCGTGGTGTTGAACTGATCGTTGCTGCGCAGCGTCATCAGTTGCAGCACATCGCGCTGTCCGGCGTTCTGCGAGACGTCGTCGTCCTCGTCAAGCGTCTTGGCGGTGACGAACTGCGCCTTGCCCGAGGGCGTGGTCCAGTGACGCTCGCAAGCGCCCAGCGGCCGATGGAAACCGCCGGGCTCCCACATTCGCGTCTCCATGTCATGGAAGATCTCTGGATAGGTCTGGGCGATGGCCTCCCGCACGCGGGCATAATCCTGGCGCCACAGCTCCCACGGAATCTGCTCGTTGCCGCTCAGCGTCGCCTGGGCCAGGCCGGCGATGATCGCCAACTCCGCGCGCAAGTGCTCGCTGGCAGGCTCGGCGCGACCTTCCCAGGCGCGGATGCAGCCGGTGCTGTCCTCGGTGGTGTAGACCTGGCGGCGGCCGTCCTGCACATCGCGCTCGATGCGCCCCAGGCACGGCAGCAGCCAGCCATGCTGGCCGGGGAACAGGTGGGTGCGATTAAGCTTGGTGGCGATCTGCACATTGAGGGCCAGGCCCGACCATGCCGGCTCCATCCGATCGGTGTCCGGTACTGCGCGCAGGAAATTGCCGCCCAGGCCGATGAAGCCCTTCACCTTGCCGGCCACGATACCCTCGCAGGCATCCACCGTGGCCATGCCCATCTTCTTCGGCACCTGAATGCCGAACAATGCTTCGATCTTGTCCACCGGCACCTTGGCCGGATCCTCGGTGATGCCCACCGTGCGTTGCCCCTGCACGTTGGAGTGCCCGCGCACGGGGCAGATGCCAGCGCCCGGCTTGCCGATGTTGCCGCGCAACAGCAGCAGGTTGACCAGCATCTGCACGTTCTGCACGCCATGGCGATGCTGGGTCAGCCCCATGCCATAGATGATCATCACCCGGTTGCTGCGGGCATACACGGTGGCAGCGGCCTCCAACGCCGCGCGATCCAGGCCGCTGCGCTGTTCCAGCGCGGCCCATTCGTGCTGGTCCACCTGGGCCAGGAAGTCATCGACCCCCTCGGTGTGCTCGGCGATGAAATCATGGTCGATCACCGCCGGCCGGCCGTCGGCACGCGCCGCGCGGTCCATCGCCAGCAGGGCCTTGGCGATGCCCATTACCGCCGCCGTGTCACCACCGATAGCTACCTGGTGGTATTGCGTGCTGATCACCGTAGAGTCCGGCCCCAGCATTTCCACCGGCGATTGCGGATTGACGAAACGTTCTAGACCGCGCTCGCGCAGCGGGTTGAAGCTGATGATCGGCACCTGGCGCTTGCGCGCCTCCTGCAGTGGATGAAGCATGCGCGGGCTGTTGCTGCCCACGTTCTGACCGAAGAAAAAGATGCAGTCGGTCAGCTCGAAATCCTTCAGGTTCACCGTCCCGACCGGCACCCCGATGCTTTCCTGCAGGCCCACCGACGTGCTTTCGTGGCACATGTTCGAGCTGTCCGGCAGGTTGTTGGTGCCATAGGCGCGAGCCAGCAATTGGTACATGAACGAAGTTTCCAGCGAGGCACGTCCCGAGGCGTAGAACACCACACTGTCCGGTTCCAGCCCGCGCAGTTGCTCGCCGATGCCCTGGTAGGCTTCCTCCCACGTGGTGGTCACATAACGATCACTGGGCGCGTCGTAGCGCATCGGATGAGTCAGGCGCCCGTTGCGCTCGAGCTCGTAGTCGCTCCAGGTGCGCAGCTCGCTGAGGCTATGCTTGGCAAACAGCTCGGGACCTGTGCGCAGCGCGGTCAGCTCCCAGGCGGTCGCTTTGGCGCCGTTCTCGCAGAATTCCAGGGCGTGAGGATTGCCTGGCTTTGCCCAGGCGCAACTGACGCAGGCGAACCCGTCGGGTTTGTTTTGCCGCAACAGCGCAGCAGGGCCCTTGCCCAAGGCCTGCTGGCGCCAAAGGATATTCATCACCGAAAACGCCGATCCCCAGCCTCCGGAAGAAGAGGTGTAGGGTTGATAGCGCGCTTTGGGGTGAATGATCTGCATGGTCTGGATCCTCGGATGCGGATGCCTCGGTGCATGAGGCCTGCATTTACGACGGCCCGTGATCGGCAAAGGTTCGAAGAGCTTTACGCGGCGCTGCCTGCAGGCTGTTCTCGCGCACTTCATCCGGCACGGCCCCTCGGTCAGCGCTGGCGCCGCAGCGGCGATTGCGCTAAAACCGATGGCACCCTTTGGCAAAGGCGTCTATTTTGAATGCAAAATACAAAAAGCAAGGGAGAGACAGCATGACCAGCTCCGCCAAACGCCCGATCAAGGTCCCGTTCACCGGCCCGGCACTGCTTGCCACGCCGTTGCTGAACAAGGGCACCGCTTTCACCGCGCAAGAGCGCGACACCTTGCATTTGCAAGGCTTGCTGCCCCAGCAGATCGAGACCATCGACCAGCAATGCGCGCGGGCCTATCACCAGTTCCAGGCATGCTCGACCGACCTCGAGCGCCACGTGCTGCTGCGCTCGATCCAGGACTCCAACGAAACACTGTTCTACCGCCTGGTCGACGACCACATCGACGAGATGCTGCCGATCATCTATACCCCCACGGTCGGCAAGGCCTGCCAGGAATTCTCGCGCATCTACCGCAGCCATCGCGGCTTGTTCATCAGCATCGACGATGTCGAGCGCATGGACGAAATCCTCAACAACGTGACCAAGGACAACGTCAAGGTCATCGTCGTCAGTGACTGCGAGCGAATCCTCGGCCTGGGCGACCAGGGCGTGGGCGGCATGGGCATCCCCATCGGCAAGTTGTCGCTGTACACCGCCTGCGGTGGCATCAGCCCGGCCTACACCCTGCCGGTGGTGCTCGATGTGGGTACCAACAACCCCGAGCGACTTGCCGACCCGCTGTATTTCGGGCGTCGCGAAGAGCGTGTGCGCGGTGAGCGCTACGAAGCTTTCGTGCAGGCGTTCGTCGAGGGCGTGCAGCGGCGCTGGCCGGAGGCGATTCTGCAGTTCGAGGATTTCGCCCTGAGCAATGCCATGCCACTGCTCGAGCGGTTCCGTGACCAGCTGTGCTGCTTCAACGACGATATACAAGGTACCGCCGCCGTCACCGTGGGCACCTTGCTGGCCGCGTGCAAGGTCAAGGGCCAGAAGCTTTCCGAGCAGACCGTGGCATTCGTCGGCGCCGGTTCCGCCGGGTGCGGCATCGCCGAGCAGATCATCACTGCCATGCAACTGGAAGGGTTGAGCGACAAGGAGGCGCGCAGCCGTGTCTATCTGCTCAACAGCAAGGGCCTGCTGACCGACCGCCAGCCCGACCTGTACGATTTCCAGCAACGCCTGGCCCACGACAGCCAGACGTTGGCGTCCTGGTCGTTCGCCGGGCAGTGGCCGACCCTATTGGAAGTCGTGGCCAACGCCAGGCCAAGCGTGCTGATCGGCGTTTCCGGCAAAGCCGGCCTGTTCACCGAGGAAGTGGTGAAAACCCTGTATCAGCATTGCCCGGCGCCGATCGTCATGCCGCTGTCCAACCCCACCTCGCAGATCGAAGCCCACCCCAAGGACATCCTGCAGTGGACCGAAGGCAACGCGCTGGTGGCCACCGGCAGTCCGTTCCTGCCGATCGAAGTGCTGGGTCGTACTTTCCCCATCGCGCAGTGCAACAACTCCTACATCTTCCCAGGTGTGGGACTGGGTGCCATTGCCAGCCGGGCCACGCGCGTTACCGACGGCATGCTCATGGCCTCGGCACAGGCGCTGGCCGACAGCGCGGCAGCGGGGCAGATGCTGCCACCGTTGCGCGACGTGCAGGCGGTCAGCAAACGCATTGCCCTGGCGGTAGGCCTGGCAGCGCAGAAGGACGGCGTGGCTGCACCGATGGATGAGGCCGCGTTGCGCGAGGCAATCGACGTGCATTTCTGGAAGCCGGAATACCGCGCCTACGAACGCCAGCCTCTGTAGCGAGCCGGGGGCTCAGGCCAGGTTGTGGCTCTTCATCCAGCCCAGCCCGGCCTCGGTTCCATTCAACGGTTTGTACTCGCACCCCACCCAGCCCTGGTAGCCGATCCGGTCCAGGTGCTGGAACAGGAAACGGAAATTGATTTCCCCGGTGCCCGGTTCGTGGCGGCCGGGGTTGTCCGCCAGCTGCACGTGGCCGATCGCCTGCAGGTGCGACTGCAACGTGCGCGCCAGATCACCCTCCATCACCTGCATATGATAGATGTCGTACTGCAGAAACAGATTGTCGTGGCCCACCTGTTCGCGAATCGCCAATGCTTGCTGTGTGCCGTTCAGGTAGAAGCCGGGCATGTCGCGGGTGTTGATCATCTCCATCACCAGGCGAATGCCATGACTCGCCAGCGCTTCGCTGGCGTAGCGCAGGTTGTCGACGAGGGTCCGTTGGGCCAGTTGCGGGTCGTCGCCGGGCGGGGCGATACCGGCCAGGCAGTTGATCCGGGTATTGCCCAGCACCTTGGCATACTCGATGGCCGTGGCCACGCCGGCACGAAACTCCTCGCGGCGCTCCGGCAGGCAGGCGATCCCGCGCTCACCGCTATCCCAATCGCCGGGTGGCAGGTTGAACAACACCTGGGTCAGGCCGTGCTGCTGCAGTCGCACCTTGATCTCGGCGCTGTCGAAGTCGTAGGGAAAAAGGAATTCCACACCCCTGAACCCGGCCTTGGCGGCGTGGGCGAAGCGTTGCAGGAATTGATGTTCGGTGAACAGCATCGAAAGGTTGGCACACAAACGAGGCATGGCAGGCTTCTCCAGGCAGGAGGCGTGGCGACGGGCGCGTGACACAGGCCGGCCCGCCGCCTCACCGGTCCAGGTTATCGTACTCCTTGCTCAGGATTGTTTCGCGCCTGATGTCATTGCGCCAACAGTCACTTGGGCACCGCGACAGCCACCGGCGTGGCGGCTGCGGGAAGCTCGTAGACGAAGCGGTTCTGTGGGCGCATGCGGAACGACAGCACCACGCCAATGGCCAGCAGCACGATGCTGACCATGAACGGCAGCTGCCAGTTGCCGAACTTGTCGATCAGCAGTCCGGCGGCCACCGGGCTGATGATTGCGGCCATGGCCGATCCGGTGTTCATCATGCCACTGGCGGTACCGCAATGGTCCGGGGCGATGTCCATGGGAATCGCCCACATCGGCCCGATGGTCATCTCCGAGAAGAAGAACGCGATGGCCAGGCAAGCCAGCGAGACGTACATGTCGTGGGTGAACATCAGTGGCAGCAGGGCTACCAGGGTCAACGACAGGCAGATCGCAACCATCAGGCTGCGCGCCCGGTTGAGGTTGCCGGTGCGTTTGTAGATGCGGTCGCTGACGATGCCGCCCAGGGTGTCGCCAACCACGCCGCCGAAGAACACGGTCGAGGCGAATATAGCGGTGCTTTT
Source organism: Pseudomonas sp. CFBP 13710 (assembly GCF_014842235.1). Classification (NCBI taxonomy): domain Bacteria; kingdom Pseudomonadati; phylum Pseudomonadota; class Gammaproteobacteria; order Pseudomonadales; family Pseudomonadaceae; genus Pseudomonas; species Pseudomonas sp. CFBP 13710. The sequence continues at coordinate 433,576 of NZ_JACYVJ010000001.1, forward strand.
CAGGTCCAGGCCCATGTTCATGAAGTACATGGGGACCCAGCTCAACAGCAGCCACAGGGTCCAGCCATAGCAGAAGTAGACGATGGTGACCGGGGCCATGCGCCGGAACAGTCGTCCCCAAGGCAGCTTGATGGTGTTCTTGGGCTTGGGCGCAGGCAGGGCGTCCAGCTCCTGCTGGGTGATGCGCGGGTGATCCTTGGGTTGTTCGGTGAACACCAGCGCCCACAGCGCGACCCAGACGAAACTGATACCGGCGCAGACATAGAACGACTCGCGCCAGCCGTAGGCCGCCATTACCGCGACCATCGCAGCCGGCGCCAGCGCGTTGCCCAGGCGGGCGAAGGCGTGGGTGATGCCTTGGGCGAAGCCGCGGTTCTCCTTGCCGACCCAGCGCGACATGGCCGCAGTGGCAGCGGGGAAGGTGGCGCCTTCGCCCAACCCCAGCAACACCCGCGCCACGATCAGGGAAACGAAGCCGCCAGCCATGCCGGTGAGCACCGTGGCGCTGGCCCAGATCAGCCCGCACACCACCAGGGTGCGCTTGGCGCCGAAACGGTCGCTGACCCAGCCGCCGATGATCTGGAACACCAGGTAGGGGTAGGCGAAGGCCGAGAAGACGATGCCGATCTCGGTCTTGGTGAGGTTGAATTCCTTGCCGAAACCGACCGCAGCGGTACTGACGTTGACCCGGTCCAGGTACGTGATGAAATACATGGCGCACAGCATGACCAGCACCATGGTAGTGGGGCGCAGATATAACCGCTTCATGTTCTATCTCCAGTTTCTTATTGTTTACGCCCGCAGGCGTTGATTCGGGATAGTCAGTCGCATCGGGCGCAGCCAGGGGCAGCGCCGGTGATTCACTCGCGGCGCAGGGGCACGTGCTGCCCGCCCAGGTAATCCATGGCGGCGAGCACGCCGCTGGCGTCCAGTTTGACCCCGGCCATCTGCAAGCCCATTTCGCAACCACTCAGGGTGGCCATCAAGGTCAGGTCGTTGCAGTCGCCTAGGTGGCCAATGCGGAACATGCGCCCCTTGAGCTTGCCCAGGCCGGTGCCCAGCGACATGTCGAAGCGCTCGTAGATGGTCTTGCGCACCTGGTCGGCGTCGACGCCTTCGGGCGTCATCACACCCGTGAGTACCGGGCTGTACACACTGGGATCGGCGCACTGGATGGGCAGGCCCCAGGCCTGCACGGCGGTACGGCAGGCCTGGGCCAGGCGTTGGTGGCGGGCGAAGACATTGTCAAGGCCTTCGCCGAGAATCATGTCCAGTGCCTCTGAAAGGCCATAGAGCAGGTTGGTATTGGGCGTGTAGGGCCAGTAGCCGGTCTTGTTCATCTCGATGATGTCATCCCAGGCCCAGAAGCTGCGCGGCAGGCCACCGCGCTGGCTGGCTTCGATGGCCTTGGGCGACAGCGCGTTGAAGCTGATGCCGGGAGGCAGCATGAGGCCTTTCTGCGAGCCGGAGATGGTCACGTCCACGCCCCATTCGTCATGGCGATAATCAGCCGAGGCGAGCCCGGAGATGGTGTCCACCAGCAACAGGGCAGGGTGCCCGGCGGCATCGATGGCCCGTCGTACGGCAGGAATGTCGGAGGTCACTCCGGTGCTGGTTTCATTGTGCACCACGCACACCGCCTTGATCCGGTGCTCGCTGTCCTGTTCCAGGCGCGCCTGGATCATGTCTGCACGCACGCCGCCGCGCCAGCCTTCGATGCCTGGGAGGCCGATGAATTCCGGCTTGAACCCCAGGCTGATGGCCATCTTCTGCCAGAGGCTGGCGAAATGGCCTGTTTCGAACATCAGCACCTCGTCGCCTGCGCTCAACGTGTTGCACAGTGCTGCTTCCCACGCACCGGTGCCTGAAGCGGGGTAGATGATCACCGGGTGGCGGGTCTTGAAGATCTGCTGAATGCCTTCGAGCACCTTGAGGCCCAGTTCACCGAACTCGGGACCGCGGTGATCGATGGTCGGGTAACTCATGGCGCGCAGGATACGATCGGGTACCGGGCTGGGGCCCGGGATTTGCAGAAAATGACGGCCGGCAGGATGAAAGTCGAGCTTGAGCATGGGTCAACCCTTTGTTGTTGTATTTTGAATGCAAAATTACATTAGCAGTTGGGGGCGCTGTGTCAAACCACTCAATTGCGCTAATATCCGCCTAGATTCGCGCTTTTTAGAATAAGAAAAGCTCGCGTTAACCCATCGCTACAAGGAGTTTGCATGCAGTCTTCGTCAATGGCCGCCCCGGCCACGCCCGCGCTGCAATTGCCACGTCTCGAACGGCAGCGTCTGCACGACACCGTGGTAGAGCATTTGCGTGGGTTCATCACCGAGGGGGTGCTGCCGCCCGGTACCAAGCTGAACGAGCGCGAGTTGTGTGAGACGTTGGGTATTTCACGCACGCCTCTGCGCGAGGCGCTGAAGGTGCTGGCCGGGGAAGGCCTGATCGAAATCAACCCCAACCGCGGAGCCAGCGTCGCGCGCATGAGCGAATTGGAAATTCGCGAGGCATTCGAGCTGATGAGTGGCCTGGAAGCCTTTGCCGGAGAGCTGGCGTGCGAGCGCATCACCGAAGCGGAGCTGGAGCAGATCAAGGCTTTGCACAATGCCATGGTGGTGAGCAAGAGCCAGCATGACCTGGTGGGTTACTACCAGCGCAACCGCGCCATCCACGACCTGATCAACCTGGCGTCACGCAACTCGGCGCTGCGCCAGATGTACCTCACGGTGAATCGCCGCCTGCAGGCGTTGCGGTTCCTGTCCAACCAGCAGGCACCCAAGTGGGATCGCGCCCTGCACGACCATGAACAGATGATCGAAGCCCTCCAGGCTCGCGACGGCAAGCGCCTGAGCGCGATCCTGCGCCAGCATTTGCTGGAAAAGCGCGACGCCATCATGCTGCTGGTACAAACCACCCGGCCCTGATCTGCGACGCTCGCTTCGCAGTCACTGACGCTCACACGGATACAGGGTCGGGTTCTGGATTCGCCTGCGTGGGTCAGCGCAAGCTCAGCGGGATGTTCAGATCCCTGATGCGGTGGGCGGTATCGGCACCGACCGTGCCGGCCACGAACGCCGACTCGCGGGTCGTGCCGTTTTTACGGGGCGCTTGCACGTCCAGGGCTGCCAGTGGCAAACCCGTCGGGGCTTGCCAGCTCGACCGTCGCGGCGGAATGTAGCCATGGTAATGGCTGCGTATCGCATCGCTGTCCAACACCGGGGTGTCCTTGAACGATGCCAGGCTGCCGGCAATCGTCAAGCGACCCGCTGCGTGGACCGAAGCGGCATGGGTGGCCAATCGCACCGCCGAGATGTCTATATCGCCGCCCGCTTTCATGGCGAAGCCGTTATGCACACGGTCCGTCACGGGCGTACGAGCATTACCGTTGGTTGACACGAAATGATACTCAGGCAGATCGTTGTCCAACCATATCGCCCGGTTGCGCGGTCCCGCAGGCTCCAGGCTGGCGGTAAGCTGGATATCGCTGGACTGCAGCTTGATGTCGCCCTTGCTGTCCAGCTCCGAGCCAGCCACGTCGAGCATCGTGCCCGCAGTGACCTGCACGGTGCCACCGGCCAGCGTGCTGCGCGCCCGTGATTCCTTGAAGCCCGTACGGTTCCAGGAGCCTTGCGATGCACCGGCCATTGGGCTCCAATGCGACCCGCTGAGGGTGAAGCCTTCCGTTTCGCCGATGCCGCTTATCCAGACGTTGTCCTGGGCGTCGAGGGTCAGGGCAGTACCTGCCAACAGGTGGGAGCCCGCGATGGAAATGTCACCGTCTCTGAAGGTCGACCGACGCGCGCGCAGTGCAACTGTGCCGCTGGCTGCCAGCACGCTGGGGCTGATAGCTGTAGACGTGCGATCGAAGCCGCGCGCTGCCTGTGCGGCGCTCGGACGCGCACCTTCGAGATGCATGCGCGCGCTGGAACCCTCGATGGCGATGTTGCCCTGGCTGTGCAGACCCACACTTGCTGCCGACAGCCTGCTGCCGCTGATGGAGATGTCCGTGCCCCGGATCGACAGCTCGCCGTCGAGGGCATTCAGCTGCGTTGGCAACTGATACGCATGGGTGCGCGCGGCCTCATGGGCGCGGGTCTCGGTCAAGGTCACGCGCCGCACGTCGGCACCTTGGCTCGAGGTGCTGCGCAGATCCAGTCCAGCGATCTCCGTGGCCCCCGACCCGCCGATGTGCAGCGAATGGCTCGCATCGATTGTTGCACCCACCAGCCTGGCGCTGGGGAGTGTGACCGAGCCGCCGCTGATATGGCTGGCGTTGGCTCGCTCGACGTAGGTAGAGGCGTTGTCTTCAGGGCTATCGGACGAAGCGAGCCGAACGCTGCGCGCGTGTGTGTCCACCTTCGCCCCGACCTCGACGCCTCCGCGCACCGTGTAGATCCCGACGTGCTCCGGTCCATCGATACGGCTGGCCGCGATTTCGATGCCGTTGACCCCGTCCAGGCGCACCCGCCCCTGAGCGATCAGGCTATTGCCCACATGCCGCAGCGTGCGTTCGGTGATGTGAGCGTCGGATTCCCCCTGCGCCAAGGTGAACCAGTGATCCTCGGCAAGCGCCGGTCGCTGTGTTTCGGTCTGGTGAGCGAGGGCGTCCAGCTTCAGGCGCGCACCTGAACGTGCGTCGATGTGTCGACCCGTGACCGCCAGCGACGTCAGCGTCAAGTCACTTGCGGCTGACAGGCTCACGTCCTCGTCACCCGCGTCGAGCGTGGCCTGGGCGGGCTCGCCGTTCTGGCGGGCGGTGGAACTGATCGCCAGCGCCCCGGCCGACGCGATCTGGATACCTTGGGCGGCGTGCATGCCAGTGATGCCCATGTTCACGCCGGCACCGGCCTGGGTGCTGATGACCTTGATGCGCCGGGCGTGCATGGCGCCCAGCAGGTTGGCGTCGACCGCCGTCTGCGTCGGTGCAGTGTCGGTGTTGGCCAGCGTTCGCGCATCGACCTGCTGGCGACCCATCAGCAAGCTCAAATCGCCACCCGCCGTCATGTCGCCGCTGACCATCACGCTGGGCGCGATCAATTGCACGGAGCCGGCGCCAACGTTCACCCCAGCTTGGCCGACCACCAGGCGCTGCTGCGAATCACGCGTGTCATAGCGCGCGATCGCGCCGTCTGCCAGCACCGCTGTGCCCACCACGTAAGTCGCCGTGTCGTGTTGACCCAAGGCCAGGTGGGCGCCATTGAGCTCGATGCCATTGGGGTTGCTCAACACGTAGTCGGCGGCCTGGCCGAAGATGACTTGCTCGCCGTCGATACGGGAGCCACGCGTGCCCACCACTTCGTTGAGAATGGTGCGAGCGGCGACATCGACCAACTGCGGGTTGGCCGCAACCGTGATATCACGCCCGCCAACACTGGTTTGTCCCGCAGACAGGCTGTTGTTCAATACCACACCGGCCGCGCCAACGTTGTAGTCCTGCCAACGGTTGTGGGAAAGACCCTGGGCATTGGGCGCAACGATGGCAATCACCGGTGCAGGCGTTTGGCTGTCGACCAAGGCGGTGCCCATAGGGCCATCGATTGCCACCAATCCATCGGCCATGGCAGGTTCGAGGGCCGTCAGCAGGGCCATGGAGATGGCCATGCCGAGCGTGTGTCGGGTCAAGGAAGGGGTGCTGCAGGCTGCTGGTTGCACGTGGATGCTCCTCTCGGGGGCTGGGAAACATGGGCAAGCGGCGGGGAGAATCCGCCGTCGGCCACTCTAGAGAGGAGGGGGTCGGGTAATGAGTGCAGGAAGGATCCTTGTGCTGTAGGACGTGTCTGTCAGATACAGCGTCAGCGGCCGACGGTGCCAGTTGGCTCGGGATCGGCACCGAGCAGGGTCCAGCCCGTCAGCCGAGATTGAACTCCACCCGCTCCGGTACCCGGTTCATCAATACCCGGCCGCCGCGAATCGACACCCGCGCCTTGGCCTGTTGGCGCACCGCCTCATAGTCGCTCTCGGCGCCCAGGATCACCATGTTGGCCGGGCGGCCCACGGCGATGCCATAGCGTTCGCCCAGGTTCAGCGCGCGGGCGCTGTTGTCGGTGACCAGATCGAGCGAGCGCTGCAGGTCTTCGAAGCCCATCATGTGACAGATGTGCAGGCCCGCATCCAGGACCCGCAGGATATTGCCGTTGCCCAGCGGGTACCACGGGTCCTTGATGGAGTCCTGGCCGAAGCAGACATTCATGCCCGCCCGATCCAGCTCGGCAACGCGGGTCACGCCGCGGCGCTTGGGAAAGGTATCGAAACGCCCCTGCAGGTGAATGCTTTCGGTCGGGCAGGACACGAAGCTGATCTCCGACTGTTTGAGCAGGCGGAACAGTTTCGAGCAATAGGCGTTGTCGTACGAGCCCATCGCCGTGGTGTGGCTGGCCGTGACCCGGCTGCCCATGCCACGCACGCGGGCTTGTTCGGCGAGTACTTCGAGAAACCGCGAATGCGGATCATCGGTCTCGTCGCAATGCACGTCCACCAGGCAACCGCTTCGCTCGGCCAGGTCCATGAGGAAGCTGATCGAGCTGACGCCCTGCTCTCGAGTGTTCTCAAAGTGCGGAATTCCGCCCACCACGTCGGCGCCCATGGCAACTGCGCGCTCCATCAGCTGGCGGCCATCAGGGTAGGACTCGATACCTTCCTGGGGAAACGCCACGATCTGCAGATCGATCAGGTGGCGCGCCTCTTCGCGCACTTCGAGCATGGCCTTGAGCGCGCCCAGGGTCGGGTCGGTCACATCGATGTGCGTGCGTACGTGCTGGATGCCGTGTTCGGCGAGCATGCCGATGGTGGTCAGGGCGCGCTGTTTGGTGTCTTCGTGGGTGATGCTCGCCTTGCGTTGGCCCCAGCGTTCGATGCCTTCGAACAGGGTGCCGCTCATGTTCCATTGCGGATCACCGGCCGTGAGGGTGGCATCCAGGTGAATGTGCGGCTCGACCAGCGGCGCTATCAACAATTGCCCCTGTGCGTCGATGTCATCCCCATGAGCCTGGACCCTGTTGGTTTGTGCCTGGACCGCCGCTATGCGGGCACCGCTGCAGGTGACGGTGTGCAGGCCTTCGGTCTTGCGCAACCTGGCATTGATGATCTTCATGGGGGCACCCTTTGTGTAAAAGCCGATGACCAATGTTGCCATAGTTGTCCGCAAGCCCCCGGAAAAACCTCGGGGCGATGTGCGGCCGCGGGTCAGGCCGGCGCGGTGAACAGCTCGCGGCGTGCACCTTCGGTGATGGCCACGATGCCAGGGTGCTTGACCTTGCGCTCTACCGAAATCACGTAGAAAGACTCGGTGACGGCTTCGGTCTGCCCGATCAGCCGCACTTGGTACTGGGTCATGATTTCATCGGCAATCACACTGGGCGCGATGAAGATGCCGCTGCCCGACTGTCCGAAGGCCTGCATCAGTGCGCTGTCGTCGAACTCGCCGACCACCCGCGGCAGCAGCCCTTGATCGCCGAACCAGCGCATCAGCCGGCTGCGCAGCACGCTCTCCTGGCCGGGAATCAGCAGCGGTGCGCCGTGCAGGCACTGCGGGAAATCGCCGCCATGGCGTGCGGCCAACTGCTCGGTAGCGAAGAAGCTGATGCCGCATTCGCCCAGCTTCTGGCTGTAGCCCTTGATGTCCAGGTGTGATGGCATCGGACTGTCGGAGATGACCATGTCCAGACGCTGGATCGCCAGGTCAGCCAGCAGCCGTTCCAGCTTGTCTTCCCGGCAGGTGATGCGCAGGGGTTCGCTCAGTTCCATGGTCGGTGCAATCAGCCGATACACGATCGACTTGGGCACCACGTCGGCCACGCCCACCCGAAAAGGAATCTGTTCCTCATCGGGTTGGGTCCGCAGCACCGCCTCCAGTTCTCCGCCAATCTGGAACATGCGTTCGGCGTAGGGCAGGGCCTGGCGACCCGCCTCGGTGAGCTCAAGGTGCCTGCCAACACGCCGAAACAATTTCACACAGAACGTTTCTTCAAGCAGGCTGATCTGACCGCTAATGGTTTGTGCGGTGAGGTTGAGTTGCTCACTGGCACGCACGATGCTCCCGGTGCGCGCAACGACCCAGAAATAGTGAAGCTGACGATAATTGAGCACGGTGACCTACACTTCGTAAAAACCGAAGTGTAACTGGTAAAAATACGAATTTTCCAGAGGTGTCCGTGTCTCTAGAATGCCTCGCTAGCAAAGAGCCAGTAGTTGGGGCTTGCTAGCGTGCGCGGCACCAGCCGAGCCTCTCCAGACATTCAGCGAACCGTGATAAGGGCAGGAACGATACATGGAATACCTACTGGAACTGGCTTCAAGCCCCACCGCCTGGGTGGCATTGGTGACCCTGGTGATCATGGAAGTCGTGCTGGGCATCGACAACCTGATATTCATCTCGATTCTGACCAACAAGCTGCCCAAGGAAATTCAGGCCAAGGCACGCCGTATCGGTATCAGCATGGCGCTGATCCTGCGCCTGGGCCTGCTGAGTACCGTGGCGTACATCGTGCAACTGACCGAGCCGGTTTTCTCCGTGCTGGATCACTGGTTCTCGTGGAAGGACGTCATCCTGATCGCCGGTGGCTTGTTCCTGCTGTGGAAAGCGACCAAGGAGATCCACCACACCGTGGATCCGGTCGATCAGGAAGAGGCGAAGATCGGCGACAAGGTAAGCATGAGCTTCGCCTCGGCGATCGGTCAGATCCTGGTGCTGGACCTGGTGTTCTCCATCGACAGCATCATCACCGCCGTGGGCATGACCGAGCACTTGCCGATCATGATCATCGCCGTGGTCAGCGCCGTCATCGTGATGCTGGTGGCCGCAGAGCCTCTGGCCAAGTTCATCAACGACAACCCTACGGTGGTCATGCTGGCCTTGGGCTTCTTGATCATGATCGGCATGACGCTGATCGCCGAAGGCTTCGGTGCACACGTGCCTAAAGGCTATATCTACGCAGCGATGGCGTTCTCGGCGACGATCGAGGGCTTGAACATGTGGTCGCGCAGGTCCAAGCAGCGCAAGCTGGCGGCCAATCGCGAAGCGTAAAGGCGGCAGACAAAGCGAGGGGGCATGGATGCCCCCTTTTTTTCGCCTTTGATTTTAGGCTGGCTTGACGTTCCGGATGGACGGGTCAGACGTGCTGAGGCGTCCCGGTGCGACGGGGTGCGGCCGGCGCAGAGCGCTTGGCTGCTCGAGGCTGCGGCTGCGCGTGCTGGTGGCGGCGAGCGATTCGCAGCACCCCCCAGAGCATGGCGGCCGCTACGGCCATCCAGCCGGCAATCAGGCTGAAGATTATCATTGCAAGGCTCATCACTACCTCCATTGCTTTCGCGTCTTCTAGGTCACGTAATAGATGACCTTGAGGGTTTGCGGGCGTTTCAACCTATTGACGAAAGGTCATTTGCGTGCATCGGCCGGGCCTATGCGGCCGTCCATTGTTCAGCCGCTATACCGCTGGCTGCGGGAAATCTATGATGGCCGTTCCGGCGTCACAGTGTGTGTCGCCACGGAGCAAGGGAATACGATGCAGCCCAGATCTAACGTCGTGGCCGGTCTACTGCTGATGTGCAGCCTGGTAGCAGGCCTGGCCGGTTGCGCAAGCAACAACGGCCCGGCACTGCCTGGCCTGGCGGACCGAGTGGAGCTCAACGGCGTACCGTTCTATCGGGGCAACGCCAATCAAAGCGGTTCGATGGTGCTGGCCAGCATGCTCTCGCAACAAGGCATTACCATTACACCTGGGTTGCTCGATCCGGCGCTGAAACTGCCCGGTGAAACCGATCGCCTGCAGCAGAACATCACGCAGGTCGCCCGCGAGTATGGCTTGCTGGTGTATGCGCTCGATCCGCAGCTCAATGCGTTGCTGACTCAGGTGGCGGCGGGTAACCCGGTGTTGCTGCGCTACAGCGAGGGCTCGGCGTTCTGGTCGCAACCGCGGTATGCCTTGTTGGTGGGCTATGACCGATTCAAACGGCACGTTTTGCTGCGCTCGGGGATGAACCGACGTCTGCCGATGGATTTCGACAGCTTCGATTCGGCGTGGAAGAGCGCCGGTGCCTGGGCCATTCTGGTTCAGCAACCCAACCAGTTGCCGGCCAAGGTCGACCGCCAGCGCTGGCTGGACGCCGCTGGCGAAACCGCCGCAGCCGGCCAGGAACCCGCCGCAGCCCGCGCCCGCAAAGCGCTCGGCTCCTGAACGCTTCCGCCGTAGGAGCGGCCATCGGCCGCGAAAGGGGTTCTCGAGGTGTATCAGGTAAAGCGCCTATACCGCCGACGCGGCTTGCGCCGCTGCTACAGGGGATTGCGGTGCCTGTAGCAGCGGCGCGAGCCGCGTCGGCGGTGCACACGTTGCGCCTGACCCGCCACAGCGCCCCCGGACGCGGCTTGCGCCGCTGTTACAGGGGATCGCGGTGCCTGTAGCAGCGGCGCGAGCCGCGTCGGCGGTGTATGCGTTCTGCCTGACCCACCACAGCGCTCTCGGACGCGGCTTGCGCCGCTGCTACGGGGGATTGCGGTGCCTGTAGCAGCGGCGCGAGCCGCGTCCGGGGACGCCGCAGGGTTTCAGGCTGCTCGCGCTCCGATCAAAACCCCAGGCGATCGCGCAGGCTGTAATACCAGGCGCCCAGTTGGGTCAGCGGCGCGCCGAAGGTGCGGCCACCAGGGAAAGGGTAATGGGGCAGATCGGCGAAAGCGTCGAAACGCTCGGCCTGGCCGCTGAGCGCCTCGGCGAGCACCTTGCCCGCCAGGTGGGTGTAGGTCACCCCATGCCCGCTGCAACCCTGGGAATAATAGATGTTGTCGCCCAGGCGGCCCATCTGCGGCAGCCTCGACAAGGTCAGCAGGAAGTTGCCCGTCCAGGCGTAGTCGATCTTTACCTGCGCCAACTGCGGGAACGCCTTGAGCATCTTCGGTCGGATGATCGCCTCGATATTGGCGGGATCCCGCGCGCCATACACCACGCCACCGCCGAAAATCAGGCGCTTGTCGGCCGTCAGGCGGTAGTAATCGAGCAGATAGTTGCAGTCTTCCACACAGTAGTCCTGCGGCAGCAGGCTGCGCGCCAGCGCCTCGCCCAAGGGCTCCGTGGCGATCACCTGAGTGCCGCAGGGCATGGACTTGGCCGCCAGTTCCGGTACCAGCTCGCCAAGGTAGGCATTGCCGGCAACGATGACGAATTTTGCCCGCACCCGGCCCTGAGCTGTCTGCACGACAGGATTGGCGCCACGCTCGATACGCAGCGCCGGGGACTGTTCATGGATGCGCCCGCCCAGCGATTCGACCGCTGCCGCCTCCCCCAGCGCCAGGTTCAAAGGATGGATATGCCCGCCACTGACATCCAGCAGACCACCCATGTATTGCTCGCAATCGACGACCTGACGGATGCGCGTCTGGTCCATTAGCTCCAGCTGGGTGTGCCCATAACGTTCCCACAGGCGCTGTTGACCCTCCAGGTGCTTCATCTGTTTGACCGTCAGCGCAGCGAATACGCCACCGTTCTTCAAGTCGCAATTGATGCCGTAGCGAGTGACCCGGTCACGAATGATCCGCGCGCCCTCGAAAGCCATGTCGCCGAGCAACCGCGCCTGTTCGGCACCGACGCTGCGTTCGATCACATCCAGATCCCGGCTGTAGCTGTTGACGATCTGCCCACCGTTGCGCCCCGAAGCACCGAAGCCGACCTTGGCCGCCTCCAGTACGCAAACGCTGAAACCGCGCTCGAGCAGGAACAGCGCACTGGACAGTCCGGTGTAGCCTGCGCCAATGATGCACACGTCCTTTTCGATATCATCCTGAAGGGCAGGGCGAGACGGCGCTGCATTGGCAGATGCGGCGTAGAAGGACGGGGGGTATTGCATGCTGGACATCCGGCAACCTCGGCTCGATGGGATTTCGCCTGTGCCGGGATGCTAACGCAGTTGCCCTTGCCTCACCAGCATGCCGAAATCACCCGCGCCAAAAATAATTCCGCATTTCATAGGGTTAGCGCGCAGAAAGGAGTTGACAGGCAACCCCGAATCCGTAGAATGCCGCCTCACAGCAGGCACGTAGCTCAGTTGGTTAGAGCACCACCTTGACATGGTGGGGGTCGTTGGTTCGAGTCCAATCGCGCCTACCAAACAAAATCCGCTCTGCTGGGCGGTCTGGAAGGGCTCACCGAAAGGTGGGCCCTTTTTGCGTTCACTGGGTGATGTGCTCAAGCCCTTCGATAAGGTTGGCCAGTTCCGCACTGCGCCGTTCAAGGTCAGCCAGCACCTGGTGAACCTCCGCACCTGCGCCGGGCCGCTGCAGGCAGCGTCGCACGTCGGCCAAGGCACCAGCGTATGCCTGCTGATGCTGATGAAGGCGCATCAAATGCAAAGCCAATAGATCGTGATCGAACATCGCGGCCACCTCGCTACGGGTTGCTGCAGTCTATCAATGCCGCCCGCCCGATCGCGCAGATTCAGTGCAATGGTCGCCACTGTACGTCACGCAGCCCGCGGCGTTCGACATGCCTTCTGAGTTGCGCCGCATGTTCTGCCGCGTTGGTGCCGCCATAGACCAGCCCGATGCCCGAGTGCAGCGCGGCGTAGTACAACGCATCGGCATCGCTCATGTGGGTATCGCGCTGCTGAAAGCGCCTGGCCTCACCGTTGAGGACGTAGCGAATCTCGTAGTCCGTGAACCGGCTTGTCATAGTTTACTCCCGTGTTACCGGGCATCAGACATGCAGGCCATTGGCCAGTTCCGTGGTGATGGCAAAAAACTACTATTGATCGCTTGCGTGAAGGGTCGCCAAGGCAAGCTTCATGTCACCCTGGCGAATCACAGGACCGATGCCCAATGTTCAGCTGGGTTCGGTGGACGCGTCAGCACCGTCGATGTCCAGATCGTCCGGGCCTGCTTCGGGCTCGTCTGCATCGGCGTCGTTCAGCGCGGCGCCATCGCTGTGCACCTCATCGTCGAGAGGTGATTCCCCGGCCTGGCCGATAAGCGGGATGGGATCGAGATCGATAGTCATGGCATGCCTCGCAGGTTGACGTGGGTGTCATGCTTTCGAGAGACGATGGGCGAGCAGGGTTCGATTCAGCTTGAGACCGTCGGTCATGTCACAGTTCGACGGCATTGAATTCGCAATAGTCTTCCCAGCTCAGGCCCAGTGCGTCCGCCACTTCCTGGTGAACCTCGAGGCGCATCGCCTTGAGTTCTTCCGGGCTTTGCGCAATCAATTGCAGCGCCAGCTCCCACGGTTCCAGGCCCTGGGCCTGCGCCTCGTCCTCGAAAGCCCACTGCACCTGTTCGGCCTGCTCGCGGCTGTCCAGCACCTGGATCTCCTCGCGCAACTCGGGGTGGGCGTCGAGGAATATCGCCAGTGCGGCTGTGTTGCGGTCTTCTTTGGCGATCATGTCGGGGCCCTGCTGGCTATTCGAAAAGGTAAGGCTTGCATGATGCCACGGCGTTGCCGCGGCGTCAGCGGCGGTCGACGCTAGAACGGGCGCCGGCCGGGTGGATAGTGATAAAATCGGCGCCTCGAATTCTGGAGGTAGGCGTGTGCGCAAGTTGATGATGGTGATGGCAATGCTGACGTTGGCCGGTTGCGGTACCGCGTTCGAAAAAGCCCATGAGGCGGTGTCGCAGCTGTTGGAGAACCCCAAGACGGCGCGCTTCACCAATGTTCGCACCACCGATCAAGGCAACTACTGTGGCCAGGTGAAGGGCAAGAACGCCCAGGGCGTGTACGGACCCTACCGCAGCTACGCGGCCGTCCCCCATGGCGACCGGTTCGAAGTGGTCATCGACAACGATGGCAACGACCCTCGCGTGCGCGAAGTGTGCGGCAGCGCCGAGGAATTGCTGGCGCCCGTCGATGTAGCCGAACAGCCAGGGCAGCGTTGGGAGGTACGTATCGTTTCGGGTCGCAACATGGGCTCGGTGACTGACATGGCGGCGCGTCTGGTGGAAAACGGCTTCGTTGCCAGCTTCGTCCAGCGCGACGGCCAGACCCTGGTCTACCTTGGGCCGTTCGACAGCCGGGCCGAAGCGGACAAGGAGCGCGCTCGCCTCATGGGCTCGCGCGGTATCGAATCGGTGGTGATGCCGTTCAGCGAGGCCGACAAGCCCTGAAGCGCGGTTGCACGCCAAGGCTCTCTGGCTTCAGCCGCAGGCCTTGAGGTCTACCGGCCCGACGAAGGCGTTGCCGTGGCCCATCACGCACGCCACCTGCTGGTTGCGCTGGCGCTCCCAGACCTGCACCGGGTAGGTCTTGTCCCAGGCCTGGTACAGCTGGGTGTCCTGGCGCGACAGGCGCAATCCGTACTGCTTGCTCATGTACATATAGGTGCGCGCGATCATCCCGCGGATCGAAGGCCGTGGCATGACCTTCTTGGCCTTGAAGTCGACCTGGGTCAGGCATGAACCGTACTGCCCGCGTTGTTCGGGCAGCCAGCCGAAGCTGAAGTTGCTGCGGTCGCCATTCACCTCGCCAATGCTCGGCACCAGGTTGTGCAGATCGGCTTCGGCGGTCTGGTAGACCTTGTCGTTGCGGGTGCAGTTCTTGCGCCCGCCGTTCTGCCAGCATTGGCGCTGGTGGCCGATCTGCCAGGCCGGCACGATATGTTCCCATTCGATGCGCGCAGCGCGGTTGGCGTTCTTGCGCGGTACATAGCCGCACGCCGCAAGGTTGACCCGATTGCCGGTGTACTTGCAGCCGCAGTAAAACTCGGTGGACTGCGGAGCGTACAGCTTCCAGGCGACTTTCTTGGCTTCGCTGAACGTGCGTGGGGCATCGGCATACGCGGTAAAGCTGAACAACATCAAGCTGATGAAAAAACTGCGGACCATCATCGAATCAATCTTCCTTCGGCACGACCCAGAAAATCTGCACGCCACCGTCGTCGCGGTGGGCGAGGGTGACGTTGTCGTTCTCGGCGATTTCCTCGAGCATTTGTGCCCAATCGTCCTCGCTTTCGTGCTCGAGGCGGAATATGAGGGCCGCGCGAGACTTCTGCGCGGTGGGCGAATTGATGATCTTCTGGACGCGCACGCCAAGACGCTCATAGGCGCTCGGCGCGGCAGGGGTGGCAGTGGTCACGACAGAATTCCTTATTGGCTGTACGTGCGTACAGTATTTGACTGTAAGACGTTTCGCAATAGCGCAGGGTCAATAGCGGGTTTCTGACAGCCAATCCTGTTGTTTTCTTCACGGCGTTTAAAAAAAACTTCAAGCGGATCAGAGACATCCGACGCGACTCCACAATCTGAAAGTCCCGACAGCGATATCGTTATGCGATAACGATATTTAAAATTCTATTCTTATAGCTCTACAGTCTGGCTATCCCCTCGTACTCAATAGCCAGAGTCGGAGCACAACATGGCCGCCGTCCTTCCTGAAACCTCACGTCAAGCATTCGAAGTTCGTCCGCTGGCCGGCCATGTCGGTGCCGAAATCGTCGGCCTGGACCTGCGTCTGGCGTTGAGTGACGAAGACTTCACCCGCATTCACCGCGCCCATCTCGACCATCATGTCGTGGTGTTTCGCGATCAGCGCATTACCCCTGAGCAACAGATCGACTTCAGCCGTCGTTTCGGTGTGCTGCAAATCCATGTGCTCAAGCAGTTCCTGCTCGCAGGGCACCCAGAGATCCTCATCGTTTCCAACATTGTCGAGAACGGCCAGCCGGTCGGGCTGGGTGACGCCGGCAAATACTGGCATTCGGACCTGTCCTATAAAGAACTGCCGAGCCTGGGCTCCATGCTGCATGCGCAGGAATTACCCAGCGAAGGCGGTGACACCTTGTTCGCCGACATGCACAGGGCTTGGGACACTCTTCCCACAGCACTGCGCCAGGCCGTTGAGGGCAAGCACGCCGTGCATTCCTATACCGCGCGCTACAGCGAGGGCAAGAACGCCGCCAACTGGCGACCGACCCTGAGTGCCGAACAGCTGGCCCAGGTGGTCACCGTGACCCATCCGGTGGTTCGCACCCATCCAGAGAACGGGCGCAAGGCTTTGTTCGTCAGCGAAGGCTTCACCACGCACATCGTGGGCCTGCCCGAAGATGAAAGCCGCGACCTGTTGCAACAGCTCTATGCCCACAGCGTGCGCGATGAGCATGTGTACCGTCATCAGTGGCAGCCACACGACATGGTGTTCTGGGACAACCGCTCGTTGGTACACCTCGCGGCCGGCTGTCCGGACCACCTGCGGCGCAAGTTGTACCGCACCACCATCCAGGGCGATGCGCCGTTTTGATAGGGAGTCTTGCATGAACGCTGCACTGCCAGGCCACACGGCCAGCGCTGATATCGCAGGTGTACCCGGGCAAAGGCCGACTGCCGAGACCCTGCTGCAGGTGGACAACGTCAGCCTCGAATACCGCACCTCCGAACGGGTGGTGCGCGCAACGCATCAGGTCAGCTTCGAAGTGGACCGTGCCGATCGCTTCGTCCTGCTGGGTCCCTCCGGGTGCGGTAAATCCACGCTGCTCAAAGCCGTGGCAGGCTTCATCAAGCCCAGCGAAGGGCAGATTCGCCTCGCCGGAGAGCGCATAGAAGAGCCAGGCCCGGACCGTATCGTGGTGTTCCAGGAGTTCGATCAACTGCCCGCCTGGAAAACTGTGATCGAGAACGTGATGTTCCCGCTGCTGGCGTCGCGCACCTTGAAACGCGCCGAAGCCAACGAGCGCGCCCGTCACTACCTGGAGAAGGTCGGCCTCAGTGCTTTCGCCGATGCCTACCCGCATACGTTGTCTGGCGGCATGAAGGCGCGGGTCGCCATCGCTCGCGCGCTGGCCATGCAGCCGAAGATCCTGCTGATGGACGAACCGTTCGCGGCGCTCGACGCACTGACGCGGCGCAAGATGCAGGAAGAACTGCTGGAACTGTGGCAGGAAGTGCGCTTCACCTTGCTCTTCGTCACCCACTCCATCGAAGAAGCATTGGTGGTGGGCAACCGCATTTTGCTGCTGTCGCCGCACCCGGGGCGGGTGCGGGCGGAAATCAACAGCCACCAGTTCGACCTGAGCAGCCTGGGCGGCGTTGATTTCCAGGCCAGCGCCCAGCGCATCCATCGCCTGCTGTTCGACGAGGGCGAAGCGCCTGAGCTGGACCGTCCGGTGGATTTCCAGCGCCTGCGCATCGCCTACTGATCTCGCCGCATTCGGAGCAACGACATGAGCCTTTCCCCACCCGCACGCCAGGAGTACGAAGTCGTCCTGGAGCCGTTCACCCAAGCCGAACTGGTGCGCGACATCTCCTTGGCGCAGCGGATCTGGCAACAGGCCTGGGTGCGCAAGGGCGTGATCCTGCTCGCCCTGGCGGTTATCTGGGAACTGGCCGCCCGTTGGCAGAACAACGACTTGCTGCTGCCCAGCTTCATGCAGACCGCCCATGCCTTCATCGACGGTGTGGCCAGTGGCGAGCTGTTGAGCAAGGTCTGGATATCGCTGACGGTACTGATCAAGGGCTACCTGATCGGCATCGTCCTGGCCTTCGGCCTGACCACGCTGGCAGTGTCGACCCAGTTGGGGCGCGACCTGCTCAGCACTTTGACGGCAATGTTCAACCCCTTGCCGGCCATCGCGCTGTTGCCGCTGTCGCTGCTGTGGTTCGGCCTGGGCGAGAACAGCCTGATTTTCGTGCTGGTGCATTCGGTGCTGTGGGCATTGGCACTGAACACCTACGCAGGCTTCCTCGGCGTGTCGGAAACCCAGCGCATGGCGGGCCGCAACTACGGCCTGAGAGGGCTGCGATTCGTCTGGTACATCCTCATTCCGGCCGCGCTGCCGTCGATCCTGGCAGGCCTGAAGATCGGCTGGGCGTTCGCCTGGCGCACCTTGATCGCCGCCGAGCTGGTGTTCGGCGCCTCGTCGGGCAAGGGTGGCCTGGGCTGGTACATCTTCCAGAATCGCAACGAGCTGTACACCGACAAGGTGTTCGCCGGCCTGGCTGCGGTGATCCTGATCGGCCTGCTGGTGGAAAACCTGCTGTTCAACACGTTCGAACGCCTCACCATCAAGCGCTGGGGCATGCAGCGCTGAGTCCATTTCCTTTAGTCCAGAGACTTCATCATGGTATTTGCAAGCAAGCTATCCCTGGCCTGCGGCCTGGCCGGCGCACTGCTGGCCAGCGGCGCCAGCGCCGAAGGCAAGATCAGCATCGCCCAGCAGTTCGGCATCGGCTACCTGATCCTCGATGTCGTGCGTGACCAGCAGCTGATCGAGAAACACGGCAAGCAGCAAGGCGTGGACATCGAAGTGGACTGGAACAGCATTTCCGGAGCCACCGCGATGAACGAGGCATTGCTCGCCGGTGCGTTGGATGTGGTGTCGGCCGGCGTGCCGCCGATGCTCACCGTCTGGGACCGCACCAAGGGTCGGCAGAACGTCAAGGCCATCGCGTCGCTGGGCTCGATGCCCAACTACCTGCTCAGTAACAATCCTGACGTCAAGACCTTGCAGGACTTCACCGACAAGGACCGCATCGCGGTGCCCGCCGCAGGGGTTGGCTTCCAGTCTCGCACCTTGCAGTTGGAGACGGCCAAACTCTATGGCGACAAGGAATTCAAGAAATTCGATAACATTTCGGTGAGCATTCCCCACCCGGACGCCACCTCGGCGCTGATGGCCGGCGGTTCGGAAATCAGCGCGCATTTCTCCAGCCCGCCGTTCCAGTACCAGGCCCTGGAAAACCCCAAGGTGCACAAGGTGCTCAGCAGCTACGACATCCTCGGCGGCCCGGCGACCTTCAATGTGCTGTACACCACGCAGAAATTCCACGACGACAACCCCAAGACCTACAAGGCGTTCTATGACGCATTGGTGGAAGCCGCGCAGATCGTCAAGGCCGACAAGGTCGCCGCAGCCAAGACCTATATTCGCGTGGAGAAATCGACCTTGAGCGAGGCGTTCGTGGAAAAGATCGTCCAGGACCCGGAGATCGACTTCACGGTGGTGCCGCAACGCACCTTCATATACGCCGAGCGGCTGCATGAGCTGGGTGTGCTGAAGAACAAGGCAGACAGCTGGAAAGACTACTTCTTCGAAGAAGCCCACGGCGGCGCCGGTAGCTGATCCGCCCGCTCCATCACCATCGACGCACACCTCGGCACCGACGTTCACGCACCCTGTGAACGTCGGTGCCGAGTTTTTTTTGCGGCGGGTAATTCAGGCCGGGGTCGGGGCGGGCAGGCCGAGGGCAGGGTAGTACTGGGCGAAACGCACGTTGTCATGCTGGTCGACCAGCTTCTTCAGGCGCTCGTTGAATGCCCGGCCCACGCCGTACTGACCGCCGGACACAGTGCGGAATTGCGAGGTCAGGACGATGCCATTGAGGTCCATCTTGTCCACCCCGAACACCTGCAACGGACCCTGCAGGTTGTGCTTGAGCATCACGTCCTCGACGATGGATTGCCCCGCCTGCTTGATCAGGTCCAGGGCGGTGTCGATGTCGCTGTCGTAGGTGAACTGCACCGAGAAGAACGCGTAGGCGAATTGCCGGGATTGGTTGGTGACTGCCTTGATCTGGCCGAACGGCACCGAATGCACGAAGCCCTTGCCGTCGCGCAGGCGCAGGGTGCGGATGGTCAGGCTCTCCACCGTGCCGGCGTGGCCGGAGTCGAGTACCACCCAGTCGCCGATGGCGATGGTGTCTTCGATGAGGATGAACAGGCCGGTGATCACATCCTGCACCAGTTGCTGCGAACCAAAGCCGATGGCCAGGCCGACTACCCCGGCACCGGCCAGAAGCGGCGCGACGTTGATGCCCAGGTTGGCCATGGTGGTGATGGTGCAGATCACCAGCAGGATGATCTTGATGGCGTTGCGCAGCATCGGCAGGATGGTCAGCACCCGCGTGCTCGGCTGGCGCGAGGCGCGTTTGCCGACCGACGGCTTCAGTGCCTCCTGGATGGCTGTGTCCAGGACCACCCACAACAGCCAGGTGACCAGCAGGATCAAGCCGATGCTGCTCAGCGAATCGCTGATCGCCCGGCCCATGCTGTTGCTGGCGGCGAATTCGAGCATCGACACGCCCCAGATGCGTCCCAGCAGTTCGATGAAGGCGATGGCCATGACGATGCGCACCACGGCGTGGCCCAGGTTGCGCAGCAGCTCTTTATAGGGCCGCAGGCGGGGTGTGGCGGTGGCGGCAGCGGCGGGTTTGAACAGGTGTTGCATGACAGTGCTGAGGAACACCGTGGCGATCAGCAGCACGGTGGTGAGCAGGGCGTTCTGCAAGGCTTTCTGGCTTTCCTCGCCGGCGCCGATCAGATGCACCGCCGAGACCAGAATCATCAGCAGGATGGGCAGGTACCACAGCGCCGAAAACAGCCGCAGCGACTCTTGCACTCCGCGGTGCTGCAGGCGCTGCGCCAGTGGCCGATTGCGGATCAGATGGGCCACCGGCCGACGCATGCGCACCACCAGCACCGCGAAGGACAAGGTGGCGAACAGGCCCGCGACCACCGCCAGGCTGGCGGTGAAGTTGGTGCCCAGCTGGCGGGCGATCTGCGGGCTGGTGAGGGCGTCGCTCAGGGCTGCCAGAAAGCCGATCATGAACAGCGGGCGCGGCGCGTAGCGACGCAGCACCGTAACCGCAGCGCGCTTGTGACCGCTGTCGAACAACGTGATCACGCCGCCTTGCACCAGCGGTGCTGCTTCTTCGACAGGCGCATCGGCCGCCGGGGCTTCAGCGGCCTGCAAGGTGGAAGTCAGCAGCAGGAACAGCAGGGGGAGGAGGGTTTTCGCCGGGGAACTGAACACAATGCGGGTCGCTCTATTGATCGGTACACCAGTCGTTGAGTGAATTTTTACCGGCAAGTTCGCCGATCCACGGCATTTGTCGCGATTGTTCATCTTGCATTCAAGGTAGTCGCGTGTCGCTCGAGCGGTGTGCGCGGCTGCATGAAACTCTTTATCCAAGGCTTTGATCATGTCGTCGAGCAGCACCTTCGCCACCGCCGCGCCGGGTCGGCAAGAGCAGTTTTCCACCCGTATCGCTTTCTTCATCGCCGGCTTCGCCATGGCCGCCTGGGCGCCGCTGGTGCCGCTGGCCAAGGCGCGGGCGCAGCTCAGCGACGGCAGCCTGGGCCTGCTGCTGCTTGGGCTGGGCGCAGGTTCCATCCTGGCCATGCCATTGGCGGGTTATTTCTGCGCGCGCTGGGGCTGCCGACGCGTCATCGTCGGTGCAGCCTTGCTCATCTGCCTGACGTTGCCGCTGCTGGCCAGCGTGGCGACCCTGCAGCTGTTGATTGCCGCAATCCTGGTGTTCGGCGCCGGAATGGGCGCCATCGACTGCGCCATGAACATCCAGGCGGTGCTGGTCGAGAAGGCCAGTGGCCGGCCGATGATGTCCGGCTTCCACGGTTTGTTCAGTGTGGGTGGCATCCTTGGAGCGGGCGGCATGACCGCTTTGCTTGCGCTCGGCCTGACGCCGCTGCTGGCGGTGGCCTGCGTGGTAGCGCTGACCCTTGTCGCGGTATTCAAGGCGGCGCCGCATCTGCTGCCCTATGGCAATGAAAGCGATGGCCCGCTGTTCGCCGTGCCACGTGGGATCGTGCTGTTCCTCGGGGCGCTGTGTTTCATCGTCTTTCTCACCGAGGGGGCCATGCTCGACTGGAGTGCTGTATTCCTGGTTTCCGAGCGCGACATGCAACCTGCCTACGCAGGGCTTGGCTACGCTGCCTTCGCCACGACCATGACCATCGGCCGCCTGACCGGCGATGCCATCGTCTCGCGCTTCGGTGGCGCCCGGGTCACATTGTACGGGGGGCTCTGCGCGGCAATCGGTCTGGCCTTGTCGCTGGCCGTTCCGGCGTGGCCGGCGGCATTGCTGGGCTATGCCTTGATCGGCGCAGGCTGCTCGAACATCGTCCCGGTGCTGTTCACCGCGGTCGGGCGCCAGACCACCATGCCGCAGAGCGCCGCCATTCCTGCCATGACGTCCCTGGGGTATGCGGGCATCCTGGTAGGCCCGGCTTTCATCGGCTTCGTGGCCCACGCCAGCAGCCTGTCGATTGCCCTGGGCGTGCTGATCGTGCTGCTCTTGTTCGTCGCGGCCAGCGGGCGCTACCTGCGAAACTGAACGGCCCGTGCAGGGTCTACGCTGAACGTTCATCAACCGCTCATTGATCGCCACTCGATACGGAGTTCAGCCATGCAACTGCACGGATCCTGTCACTGCGGTGCCGTCACTTTCAGCCTGCGCAGCGCCCATCCATACCCTTATCAGCGGTGCTACTGTTCGATCTGCCGCAAGACCCAGGGCGGCGGCGGTTATGCCATAAACCTGGGCGGCGAGGCGGCCAGTCTCAATGTGCAGGGTCGCAGTCATATCACCGTCTACCATGCCAGGTTGCCCGACGAGAGTGGCGGCGGCACTCACCCCAGCACTGCCGAGCGGCATTTCTGTCATCTGTGTGGTAGCGCCTTGTGGTTGTTCGATCCGGCCTGGCCGGAGCTGGTGCATCCATTCGCCAGTGCCATCGACAGCGAGTTGCCGGTGCCGCCCGAACACACCCACCTGCTGCTCGATTCCAAGGCGAGCTGGGTCGAGGTGCAGTCCGGCAAGCACGACCGGCAGTTTCAACAGTACCCGGACGAGTCGCTTGCGCAGTGGCACGAGAGGCTCGGCCTGACCCAACCTTGAGTGGTGCAGGTCGATATTTGAAACATGGTGAATCACCTCGACGAGCTCGCCGGGCCATGCCGCGGCGAACGTCAGGGACAATTCATCCTCAAATCCCTGAATCCACCGTGATCGAGGGCGAGATACCCATGAAGTTGTCCCTACTGGCGTCCCTGATGCTTGGCACGATGCTGTCTCATTCGGCGATGGCCCACGTGTCGATCGCCACCGAGCAACCGCGTCAGCCAATCACCGTAGCCGCCAACGATACGTCCAATCCCTACAACAGCCCCACTCGACGGATCAATCCGAACAGCCGCCAGGGCACTACCGCGCCCAATCCGCAACTGCGCCAGCCGACGCCGCGTACCGACAATCCGCGGCCGCCGACGCTCGAAAACCGCGGCATCGGCAACGGTGAAAACCTGCGCCGCCCGGCCAACGGCACCCAACAACCCCGCACCGCCCCTGGCACGCGTTGATCACTCCATTCTTGCTGAAGGATAAGCCCATGCTGCAGAAAACCCTTTTGGCCTCGGCTTGCGCCGGCCTTGCGCTGTACGGACTGGCCGCTTCGGCGGCAACGGTGACCACTTACCCAAGCGAACTGGGCCAGATCACCGTGACAACCGTGGCCGAAGGCCTCAAATACCCTTGGGGTTTGGCCTTCCTGCCGGACAACAAGGGCATGCTGGTCACTGAAAAACCGGGTGATCTGCGCGTGGTCAGCGCCGAGGGCAAAATCTCTTCACCCATCAGCGGGGTACCGCAGGTATGGGCGAAGAATCAAGGCGGGTTGCTCGACGTGGTGCTGTCACCCGACTTCAAGGCCGACCGCATGGTCTACCTGTCGTATGCCGAACAGGGCCAGGATGGCAAGGGCGGCACCGCCGTGGGTCGTGGACGGTTGTCCGAAGACCTGACTCATCTGGAAAACTTCACCACGATTTTCCGCCAGGAGCCGAAGCTGTCGGTCGGCAATCACTTCGGTTCCCGTCTGGTCTTCGACCGCGACGGCTACCTGTTCATCGCCCTGGGCGAAAACAACGAGCGTGCCACCTCTCAGGACCTGGACAAGCTGCAGGGCAAGGTTGTGCGCATCTTCGCCGACGGCAAGGTGCCCAAGGACAACCCGTTCGTGGGGCAGAAGGGCGTGCGTCCGGAAATCTGGTCATTCGGGCATCGCAACCAGCAAGGCGCTGCGCTGAACCCGTGGACCGGCACCCTCTGGACCCATGAGCACGGCGCCCGTGGCGGTGACGAGCTGAACATCATCGAGCGCGGCGCCAATTACGGCTGGCCGCTCTACACCCACGGGATCAATTACTCCGGGGAGCCGATTCCCGAGGCCCGCGGCAAGACCGGGCCGGGCATCACCGATCCGTATCATGTGTGGGAAAAGTCACCGGCCATCAGCGGCATGGCGTTCTATGACAACGACAAGTTCAAGCGCTGGAACCACAATCTGTTCATCGGTGCGTTAGCCTCCGAAGACCTGATTCGCCTGCAGTTCGAGGGTGACAAGGTGGTTCACGAGGAACGTCTGCTGGGTGAACGCGGCGAGCGGATCCGCGACGTGCGCCAAGGCCCGGATGGCTATCTGTATGTGTTGACCGATGACGACGACGGGGAATTGCTCAAGATCGGTCTTGAATGAATCTGCACGTTTCATCGTTTATCTGAAACCTCTCGTTCATCTTCGAGTCGATTGCTGGTCAATGGCCAGCATGGTCTCGACGATTTCGTCTCTTCAAGAGGTTCAGCATGATCGGCGTCATCATTCCTGTGCAAAACGAGCACGCCAGTCTCGACCGATGCCTGCGATCGGTCATGTTGGCTGCCGAGCACGGCACGCTGTGTACCGAACTGGTACGCATCGTCGTGGTGCTCGACGCCTGCAGCGACAGGTCGCGCGATATCGCCCAGCGCTATCCGGTACGGCTGATCGATACCAATGCCGCCAACAAGGTAGCGGCGAGGGCCGCAGGCGCCGCACACCTGGTACAGGCTGGCGCACGATGGCTGGCCTGGACGGAAGCGGATGTGCGGGTGCCTGATGACTGGCTGGCCGCGCAGCTAGCCTACGGAGTCGACGCTGTGTGCGGGCGGGTGGATGCCGAGCCGGGTGCCAGCCGCCTCGTACAGGGTCGGCGGCGGCGCTCGGTGACCATGGATGAACGGCGCTCGAACGTGCATATGGCCAATCTCGGTATGAGCACCTTGGCCTACACGGATGCCGGAGGGCTGAATGCGAGCTTGGGTCATGACGAGCGGCATCTGATCGAACAGGTGGAGGCCCGCGGCCGGCGCATTGCCTGGAGCGGCTCTGTGCGCGTCAGCCGATGTGCACCGGCGGGCAGCGGTTACGGCGAGCCGGCGCGGTTGCCGGGGTTGTGCAAGGTGAGTGGGTTCTGACGAGGTGAACGTGACATGGTGAGTGTGATCACACTGGTGCATGGCCGCGAGCGACAGCTGGACAATGTCATCCGTGGACTGGAGCAGGGCAACCTGATGCCCGAGGCGTTCTGGGTGGTGTTCATGAATCAGCCGGCGCGTGATTTGCACAGTGAGTGCTTTCCCATCCACTGCCTCGTGGTCGATGATGCGTCTCATGGCTTGCCGCTGGCGAAAGCGCGCAATGCCGTGCGCCAATGCGGGGGCGAGCATTGGGTGTTCCTCGACGTGGACTGCATCCCGAGCCAAAGCCTGCTGTCCGATTACGCTGCCGCGCTGCGCGAAAGGCCTGAAGCCCTGCACCTGGGCGAGGTCCGTTACTTGCCCAGTACCGCCCGGATGGAAGACTGGACTCAAGCCACGTTGATGCGCGACGGCGTTGCCCATCCGCTCAGCCAATACCGCGGGAAGCCGGGTTCGCTGCTTGCGCATCACCTGTTCTGGTCGCTGAATTTCGCTTGCACCCGTGAGGTATTCGAACGCATCGGTGGCTTTGACGAGGGGTACCTGGGCTACGGCGCCGAAGACACCGATTTCGCGTTCAGCGCACGTCACCATGGCGTGGAGCTACGAGTGGCAGCGGCCCTGGCCTTCCATCAATACCACCCGACCTGGCGTCCGCCGCTCAACCATTTTTCGGCGATCGTAGCCAATGCTCAGCGCTTTAACCAGCGCTGGGCGCAATGGCCGATGGAAGGCTGGCTCAGCGAATTTGCTGAACTGGGCCTGGTGAGCTGGACGTCCGACTCGCTGGAGATCCTGCATCATCCCACTGATGCCGAGGTCGATGCTTGCCTCGACCAGGCCGGCTCCGGGTTCTAAAAGCCTGGTCAGATTCGGCAATGATTGTGCGCTTGTCCAGGGGCCATCTGTTTTCTAAGGTGAAGGCTTTTCGGTGGACAGGGAATGTCGGCGTGCAGAAAAGCCTATGTATTGCGCAAGGGGCGCTTCAGCGAGCTAGGCCGGCTTTACTCGATCACCTGTGTGACGGCTGATCGGGCTGCCGTTTTTTCCTGCTTGCAAACCGCCCGGGCGCTGGTTGCTCAGTTGCGCGCCCTGCATGACGCAGGGGACGTAGAGTCGTTGGCGTGGGTGGTGATGCCGGATCATCTGCACTGGTTGTTTCAATTGCGAAAAGGCGATTTGGCTACGATCGTTTGCCGGATGAAAGCGCGCAGCAGCCTGGCCATCAATCGCCGCAACGGGACCTGTGGCCGACTCTGGCAGAAAGGGTATTACGACCGTGCCCTGCGCCGCGAAGAGGATCTCAGAAGCGCAGCGCGCTACATCATCATGAACCCGGTCCGCGCCGGGCTGGTTCAGAAGGTTGGCGATTATCCTTTGTGGGACGCGATCTGGCTGTGATCAGCGATCGCGTGCACCGCCGACGCGGCTCGCGCGGTGGTGGGTCAGGCGCAACGCGGACACCGCCGACGCGGCTTGCGCCGCTGCTACAGGCACCGAGAACCCCTGTAGCAGCGGCGCAAGCCGCGTCCGGGAGCGCTGCGGTGTGTCAGACGGAACGCGTGTACCGCCGACGCGGCTCGCGCCGCTGCTACAAATCGCTCGCCTGTAGCAGCGGCGCAAGCCGCGTCCGGGGGTGGTGTGGTGGGTCAGGAGGAATGCGTAGACCGCCGACGCGGCTCGCGCCGCTGCTACAAATCACTCGCCTGTAGCAGCGGCGCAAGCCGCGTCCGGGCGCGCTGTGGTGGGTCAGGCAGAACGCATAAACCGCCGACGCGGCTTGCGCCGCTGCTACAAATCACTCGCCTGTAGCAGCGGCGCAAGCCGCGTCCGGGAGCGCTGTGGTGGGTCAGGCAGAACGCGTGTACCACCGACGCGGCCTGCGCCGCTGCTACAGGGGATCGCGTTCGAGGAGGTGGGTGATGCGGCCGACCAGGTCACCCATGCGGAAGGGCTTGATGACCATGTCCATGCCTTCAGCGAGGAAGGTCTGCAGGTCCAGGGCGTTTTCCGCGTAGCCGGTCATGAACAGCACCGGCAGCTCTGGACGCAAGGCTCGAGCAGCGTCGGCGAGAACGCGGCCGTTCATTTGCGGCAGGCCGACGTCGGTCAACAGCAGCTGGATCGACGGGTCATCGCGCACGATATCCAATGCATCCAGCGCGCTTTCTACCTCGGTGCAGCGGTACCCTGCGTCGATCAGCGCCTCGACCACGAACATCCGTACCGACGCCATGTCTTCCACCACCAGCAAGTGCTCGCCGTTACCGCGGTTCTCCAACTGCACCGGCTCGCTGGGCTGCGGCAGCAGCGCCAGGCCAGCCGGCAGCATCAGGGTCACCTCGGTGCCGTGGCCAAGCAGGCTGCGGATCCGTACGTCGCCACCGGACTGCCGGGCAAATCCGTAGATCGTCGACAGACCCAACCCCGTACCCTTGCCAACGGCCTTGGTGGTGAAGAACGGGTCGAAGACCTTGTCGATGATGCTGTGATCGATCCCGGTACCGTCGTCACGCACCGACAGCACCACGTAGTCGCCATCGGCCAGGCGTGTGTCGCCCCGCGAATAGGCGGCGAAGGTCGACAGACGGATGTTGCCGCCTTCGGGCAGCGCGTCGCGGGCATTGATCACCAGGTTGAGCACCGCATTCTCGAATTGGATCGGATCGACCATGGCGATGGCTGCGCTGTCGGTCAGGTCCAGGCTCAGGGTGATCCGTTCACCGATGGTGCGGCGCAACAGGTCTTCCAGCGAATGCACATGCTGGTTGATCGCGATCGGCCGCGTATCGAGCGGCTGCTGGCGGGCGAAGGCCAGCATGCGATGGGTGAGGGCGGCCGCATTGGTTGCCGACTGCAGCGCCGCATCGGCATAGCGTGACACGGCTTTGTCGACGCTGCCGGTGGCACCTTGCACAGCGGAGGGCTCGACCCGCTTCTTGATCAGTTCCAGCGCCGTGATGATGCCGGTCAGCAGGTTGTTGAAGTCATGCGCAATACCCCCGGTGAGCTTGCCCAGGGCGTCCATTTTCTGCACTTGCAACAGTTGCGTCTCGGTGCGCGCGCGCTCGGCCACTTCCTGCGCCAGCAATGTCTGTGCGTCGGCCAACTGGATCTGCTGCTGACGCTCGCGCTGCCGGTGCTCGGTCACGTCCTCGATGAACACCAGGCTGTGCCCGGGCGCGCGATAGGGCGAGACCTGCCATTCGGTTTCACGCAGTTGATCGTCGACTCTGATGGTCAGGTTGCCACGCCAGCGTTCGCCTTTGCTCAAGCGCACCTGCAGGTCGTCCAGCACGCTTTCCTGCCCGGCCGCCAGTTGCGCTTGCAGGCTGGTGAGGGACACCGGGGTAGGCAGCAGTTGCGAGAACGCATGATTGCACTCGATCACCTGCAGCTGCTCGTCGATCACCGCGATGGGCGCGGCGATGTTGGCGAAAATCTCGCGAAAGCGTGCCTCGCTTTCGCGCAGCGCGTTCTCGGTGTCACGCACGCGCAGCAGAGTGCGCAGGGTGGCCAACAGCACGTCGGCGTCCACTGGATGGATGAGGTACGCATCGGCTCCGGCTTCCAGACCCGTGATGATGTCGCCGGTCTGAATGGACGCCGCCGACACATGGATGATCGGCAGCAGGGCGGTGGCTGGCTTGGCGCGCAGCAGTCGGACGATGTCGAAGCCGCTCATGTCCGGCAGGTTGACGTCCAGAATCAACGCGTCCAGTTGCTCGCTGGCGATCAGCGCCAGGCCATCGCCGCCAGTGCCGGCTTCCAGAATGACGATGCCGTGGCGTTCCAATCGGCGCCGCAGCGCGTAGCGAGTGGCGCTGTTGTCGTCGACGATGAGTACCCGCACTTCAGGTGTCATGGCCAGGCTCCGGCGCAATGGCCAACGGAATGATCACAAAGAATGTCGAGCCCACCCCCGGGCTGCTTTGCACGCCAACCGTGCCGCCCAGCAACTCGGCGAAGCGCTTGCACAGCGACAGGCCCAAGCCGGTGCCACGCAGGCGTTTCTGCACCGGCGAATCGATCTGGGCAAAGTCCTCGAACAACGTACCGTGCAGCTCGGCGGGAATGCCGATACCGGTATCGCTCACGGCGAAGCGGATCTGCGATGGCGATTCGAGCCTGGCCGACACCCGCACCTCACCTGCGAGGGTGAACTTCAACGAGTTGGAAATGAAGTTGCGCAGGATCTGCGCGAGTTTCTTGTCATCTGTATAGAGGCGTGGCAGTCCGACAGGCTCTTCGAAGATGAGGTCCACGGCGCTGGCATTGACGATCGGCCGGAACATGCCGCGCAACGCCGAGAACAGATCGAACATGTCGAACCATGCCGGCGATATGCTGATCCGACCTGCCTCGATCTTGGCCAGGTCGAGCAGGTCGTCGACCATGTCGCTGAGTTCCTGGGCGGCGTGAGTGATGAAACTCACCTGCTTCTGCTGCTCCGGCGCCAAGGGGCCGTCCAGTTCATCGGCAAGCAGGCCGGTAATGCTCAGGATCGAGCCCAGCGGGGTGCGGAATTCGTGGCTCATGTAGGACAGGAAGCGGCTCTTTAGGTCCGAAGCCTGGCGCAGTTCCTCAGCCTGGCCGTCGAGTTCGCCATACAGTGCCAGCACGCCCTGGTTGGTTTCATCCAGTTCGTCACGCAAGGCCTGGGCCTCGGCACGCAGTTGGGCGATCAATGCCGCACTGGCCTCGGCATCCAGATCGAGGGGTTCAGACATGGGGTGGCTCCAGAGCGATGACCAATACGGTGATGTCGTCGCGGCCGCGACAGAAGTCGCGGTACAGCACCGACGCAATGATGGCGGGGTGAAGGTGGACCAGACCCGGGTAGTCGGCCATGTTCCAGCGCGACTGCAACCCGTCGCTGTACAGAACGAGCAACTGCTCGTTCGCCTCGTCGAACGTGAAGGCTTGCGCGCGACGGAACTGTCCGCCGACGATGCCCGGATGGGACGCCAGTCCGCGGCTCTTGCCCGGCGATAGCAACATGGCGCCGATGTTGCCGATGCCGGCGAAACGCAGTTGCCCGGCGTGGTATTCGAACTGGGCAACGGCTACTGCGCCACCGCGTGTGCCGTTCATGGCCTGGTGCATGTCGTCGAGCACATGTTAGGGCCGTGCGAACGGTGCCTGAGCGAACGCCTGGCAACCTGCGCGTGCGGCCTTTTCGGCCTCTTCGCCATGACCGAGACCATCGACCACCACGGCGCTGATACCCTCGCCGGCGAACGTTACCTGCCAGGCATCGCCACACGCCGGGTCGTCGTGCAGCGAGCGCTGGGTCACGCCCAGGCGCAGGTCGGCGAGCTTGTCGCGCTTGCGGTACAGGCGTGCCAGCACCACTGAACCGCGGGCGTCGCTGTACGCATCGAACACTTCCGATTGCCGCGCCAGCGCGCCGAGGCCGATGCCTTGAGTGCCGCGCGTGGAATAGCCATCGGCCATGCACTCGTGCAGCTCGAAACCAGTGCCGCGGTCCACTGCCAGCAGCTCCACACCCGGTGAAGTTGGATGGGGCAGGGCACGCAGGTGCAGCTCGCCGTGGCCGGCATGCTTGAGGATATTGCTGGCCAGCTCGGTGGCCAGCAGCGCCACGCGGCCGCAGTCGGTTTCGTCCAGGCCCTGCGCCTGCGCCATCTTCTGCGCGGCACGGCGGGCTTCGCCGACCTGGCTGGGGTCCTGCAGTGCGATCACCTGGGTGATGACACTGCGCAAGGTCAGGTCCATCGAGTGATCGTCACGCGGGTGCCCTGGCCAGGCGCGGTGTCCAATTCGAATTCCTCGACCAGGCGACGTGCACCGGTCAGGCCCAGGCCAAGCCCGTTGCCCGAGGTCCAGCCGTCGGTCAGCGCCAGCTTCAGATCGGGAATGCCCGGGCCTTCGTCGCGAAACGTCAGGCGCAGGCCCTTGCGCACACCGTCGTCGAGAATCTGCCAGTCCATGTCGCCGCCACCGCCATAGACCACGGTGTTGCGCGCCAGCTCGCTGACCGCCGTCACCAGTTTGGTCAGGTCGATCAGGCGCATGCCGCAGTCCTGGGCCAGCTTGCGCGCGGTCTGGCGGGCCAGCACCACGTCCTGTTCGAGGCGCACCGGTTGACTGCCGCTGCTCTCGACGTTCATGAGCCGTTCACCCGTGCCTGCAGCAGGCGCATACCGCGCTCCACGTTCAGCGCGGTGCTCACGCCCGGCAGGTTCATGCCCAGCTCGACCAGCGTGATCGCCACGGCGGGCTGCATGCCGACCAGCACGGTTTCGGCGTCCATGATCCGCGACAGGCCGGAGATGGTGCCGATCATCCGGCCAATGAACGAATCGACCATGTCCAGCGCGGAGATATCGATCAACACGCCTCGGGCCGAAGTCTTGCTGATCTTTTCCGACAGGTCATCCTGCAGCGCCAGCGCCAGTTGATCGTGCATGTCGACCTGGATGGTCACCAGCAGGTACGCGCCCATCTGCAATATAGGGATGCGTTCCATGGGCTCAAACCGCCTTGCTGACGGTCAGGTTCAGGCGGCGCAAGGCCAGGGCCAGGGCGTCTGCCAGATTGGCCTTGGTGACCACGCCTTGCAGGTCCAGGCCCAGATGGACGATGGTCTGAGCGATCTGCGGGCGCACGCCGCTGATGATGCAATCGGCACCCATCAGGCGAATGGCGGTGACTGTCTTGAGCAGATGCTGGGCCACCAGGGTGTCGACCGTCGGCACCCCGGTGATATCAATGATGGCTATTTCCGAGCCGGTGTCGACGATGCGCTGCAACAGCGATTCCATCACCACCTGGGTACGCTGCGAGTCCAGCGTGCCGATCATCGGCAGGGCCAGTACGCCTTCCCACAGCTTGACGACGGGCGTGGAGAGTTCGAGCAGTTCTTCCTGCTGACGCTTGATGACCATCTCGCGGGACTTTTGGAAAGTGCGGATGGTGTGCATGCCCAGCCCGTCGAGCAGGTCCGAGACCAGCAGCACCTGCTCGGCAAGCTCGGCCGGATGGCTGGCGTACGCTGCCTGCAGCACGGCGAACAGCGGGCGCTTGAGGGCAAAGATGAAATGCGCGGTCTGGTGCGAGTCGTGGCCCAGCAGCGCGCGGCTGTGGGACAGTTTCTCCAGTACCTGACGGACATCGGCCCATTGGCTGCCGGCAATGTTGTGGGTCTGACTGGTTTCCAGGGCGATGATCAACTGGCTGAGCAGCTCGCTGCTCTGCTGCCGAAGGTCGGCTTCCTTGATGTTGCGCGTCGCTCCGCTGGCTTCAAGGCCTGCGAGCCACTGCTCGACAATGGCATTTTGCTGGGATTTGAAAGCGTCAACGGTTTGCGTGTTCAGCGCGGCCATGCAAGAACTCCTGGTACAGAGATGGGGCGAGATAGCGTAATGATGGCCGATTATCTGCTAAACGCCGAATCCCGTCGATGGCCAAAAGCGCACGGCATCCGGCTGCTCTCGGCGCAGAGCGCGGCGCTTGAACCGGCTAGCTGGCGAGGAGGGTCATGACCGGCTCCGGCAACGGCGGCAAGCCATGGGCTGCACGCGCCTTGTCGCACGCCGGGTTATGTTCGCCGTGTTCCCAGGAAGCGTCGAACTCGCGGCAGGTACTGGAGCGCTGGGCATACATCGTACAACCGATTCCGACCTTGCCCACCTCGCCGGCGAGGGCGACGCAGCGCGTGGGCTTGGCGTCGGTGCCGAGCATCGCCACCCGATTGTGGGTGACCTGAATGACCTGCTCGTCAGGCACCAGGCCGCCCGCAGACTGGCATTCGCCCCAATAGAAGGACACACGGAAATGCGCGCAGCAGGCGCCGCACTCAAGGCAGGGATTGGCTTTGGACATGTTGGCTCGGGAGGGGGGGCAACAGCGTTATTGGGGACCGCGACCACGCCGCCATTCTAGGCCTGCCGTAGCGGTTGGGAAGGGGGGGTTCAAGGTATATTTCAAGGGCGCCGCACCTACCGCGAACACCTCGAAAGGCGGCATGTTCGCGCTGTCATCACACAACTTGCTGATATATGATCGGTTTTCCTTTTCCAGCCATGATCGCGCCGCCATGAGCAACGACATCGTCACCGCCGACATCACGCGTCGCAGGCCGGGCAACCTGGCCCAGAGCCTGGTGGACGATGTCTGCAGGATGATCAGCCAGGGTGTGGTCAAGCCCGGAGACAAGCTGCCCACCGAACTCGAATTGATGGCGGTGGGCGGTGTAAGCCGGGCTACCGTGCGCGAGGCACTGTCCCGCCTGCAGGTGTCGGGCATCGTCGAAACCCGTCGCGGCATCGGCACCTTCGTCCTCAACGTCCCGGGTTCGACCGTATCGCGCCTGGACCCGGCCACTATCGTCACCCTGCAGGACGTCATCGCCATTCTCGATGTGCGCATCAGTTTCGAGATCGAAGCGGCGGGGTTGGCGGCACTGCGGCGCAGCGACGACCAGTTGGCGTGTATCGAAGACGCGCTGAAGCGCTTCGAACAGGCGTCCGACACCAGCGGGTCCATCGTCTCCGACTTCCAGTTCCACCTGCAGATCGCCCAGGCTTCCAACAACCGCTATTTCGCCGACATCATCACGCATTTCGGCACCAGCATGTTTCCCCGTGCACGCCTGGACACCGTGGCCATCGCACGTCTGGACCGCCAGCAGAAACACGAACGGCTGGTCCGCGAACATGCGCACATCTTCGAAGCGGTCGCCCGCTGTGACTATGATGCCGCCCGCGCCGCGATGCGCATCCATCTGGCCAACAGCCGGGCGCGCGTGGTCAAGGCGCACGAAGATCTGTCCATCTGACCCTCCAAGTCAGCGCCTGCAACGTAGTACGATGACTTCCCGCCCACATCGCTACATCTTTGGAAATAATTCATCTCCGAGGTATGGATATAATCAGCGTTGTACGATAACGTAACTGCAGTACCGGCACAGACCGGTGTCCCCTAATAATTCCAACGTCCAGGGTGCTGCAACCATGATTATCCACGTGATGTCTTCCCGCTGTTGTCCGACTTCCTCCGTCCTACAGGGCCATGGTTTGCAGCCCGGCTGAGTCAGCGACACCTGAAATACCCGGCTTCATACCCTCTACCCGCATAAAAATAACTCGTGGGAGTACCTTCGCATGCCAGCGACGAAGAAGACGCATGTGCGCTACATGATCCTGTTCCTGTTGTTCGTGGTGACAACACTGAACTACGCGGATCGCGCCACCATTTCCATCGCCGGTGCCAGTCTGCAGAAAGACCTGGGCATCGACGCCGTCACCCTCGGCTATATCTTCTCCGCGTTCGGTTGGGCTTACGTCCTGCTGCAGATCCCCGGTGGCTGGTTGCTCGACCGCTTCGGCTCGAAGAAGGTGTACGCCTGGAGCATTTTCCTTTGGTCGCTGTTCACGGTAATGCAGGGGTTCGTCGGCTACCTGCCGATGGCCAACGCGGTGATCGCGCTGTTCATGCTGCGCTTTCTGGTCGGCGCAGCCGAAGCGCCGTCGTTTCCCGGTAACGCACGCATCGTTGCGGCCTGGTTCCCGACCGCCGAGCGCGGCACGGCGTCGGCGATCTTCAACTCGGCGCAATACTTCGCCACGGTGCTGTTCGCTCCGCTGATGGGCTGGATCGTGCACTCCTGGGGCTGGGAGCATGTCTTCGTGGTCATGGGCGGCCTGGGCATCCTCTTTTCGGGCGTATGGCTCAAGTACATCCACAATCCCAAGGAACACCCAAGCGTCAGTGCCGAAGAGCTGGAGTTCATAGAGCAGAACGGCGGGCTGGTGGACATGGACCAGGCCAAGGGCGGCAAGTCCAAGCCGAAGTGGAACTACATTCGCCAACTGCTGACCACGCGCATGATGCTTGGTGTGTACCTGGGGCAGTTCTGCATCAACGGCATCACCTACTTCTTCCTCACCTGGTTTCCGGTGTACCTGGTCCAGGAACGCGGCATGACCATCCTCAAGGCAGGCTTCATTGCCTCGCTGCCGGCCATCTGCGGCTTCATCGGTGGCGTGTTGGGCGGGGTCATCTCGGACAGCCTGCTGCGTCGCGGCCATTCCCTGACCTTCGCGCGCAAGACGCCGATCGTCTGCGGCCTGATGCTGTCGACCACCATGGTGATCTGCAACTATGTGCAGGCCGAATGGATGGTGGTGGCGTTCATGGCTTTGGCGTTCTTCGGCAAGGGCGTGGGTGCGCTGGGCTGGGCCGTGGTGTCCGACACTTCGCCCAAGCAGATCGCCGGGATCAGCGGCGGCTTGTTCAACATGTTCGGTAACGTGGCGTCCATCACCACGCCGATCGTGATCGGCTACATCATCAGTGCCACCGGCTCGTTCAAGTACGCGCTGGTCTACGTCGGTGCCAATGCCCTGGTAGCGGTGTTCAGCTACCTGGTGATTGTCGGCCCGATCAAGCGCGTGGTACTGCGCGAAGAGAACGGCGACCCGGTCGTCGACGATGCACCGCAGCTCAATGCCGCTCGTCCCTGAAGCGTCTGCAGCCAACGACAAGACCGCGGCCGGCACTGCCGGTACGCGGCTCTGGATTCAGCCTGAATTGATTGGAAGGGCCAAGCCATGCAATTGATCGAACATTCCGATTCTCCCCGCTACGTGCGCCTGCACGCAGACGATAACGTCGTGGTCGTGGTCAACGATCAGGGCGTGGCCGAAGGCAGCCGTTTTCCCGATGGCCTGACGGTCATCGAAGGTGTGCCGCAGAGCCACAAGGTCGCCACCGTCAACATCGCCGAGGGCGGTGCTGTGGTGCGTTACGGTCAGATCATCGGCTACGCACTGGAGCCGATCCGTCAAGGCAGTTGGGTCAAGGAAAGCCAGCTGGCCATGCCTTCGGCGCCGCCGTTGGACAGCCTGCCGATGTCCGACGCGGTACCGCCGGCTCTGCCGCCGCTGGATGGCTTCACCTTCCAGGGCTACCGCAATGCCGACGGTACCGTGGGTACGCGCAATATTCTGGGGATCACCACCACGGTGCAGTGCGTGACCGGAGTGCTGGACCACGCGGTTAAGCGCATTCGCGAAGAGCTGCTGCCCAAGTACCCCCACGTCGACGACGTGGTGGCGCTGACCCATAGCTACGGCTGCGGCGTGGCCATCAATGCGCGCGATGCCTACATTCCGATTCGCACCGTACGCAACCTGGCGCGCAACCCGAACCTGGGTGGCGAAGCCCTGGTGATCGGCCTGGGTTGCGAAAAGTTGCAGGCCGGGCAGGTTATGCACGAGGACGATCCCTCGGTAGACCTGAGCGAGCCGTGGCTGTACCGCCTGCAGGACTCCGGGCATGGCTTCGGTGAAATGGTCGAGCAGATCATGGCGCTGGCCGAGACGCGGCTGGCCAAGCTGGACCGTCGGCGTCGCGAAACGGTGCCCGCCAGCGAGCTGATCCTGGGCATGCAGTGTGGCGGTAGCGATGCGTTCTCCGGGATCACCGCCAACCCGGCCCTGGGCTTCGCCTCCGACCTGCTGGTTCGCGCCGGGGCCACGGTGATGTTCTCCGAGGTCACCGAGGTGCGCGATGCCATCTATATGCTCACCTCGCGGGCCGAAACCCACGAAGTGGCTACCCAGCTCGTGCGCGAGATGGACTGGTACGACAATTATCTGGAACGCGGTGCGGCGGACCGCAGTGCCAACACCACACCGGGGAACAAGAAAGGCGGTTTGTCCAACATCGTCGAGAAGTCCCTAGGGTCGATCGTCAAATCGGGCAGCAGCGCCATCAACGGTGTGCTCGGTCCGGGCGAACGGGTCAACCGCAAAGGCCTGATCTACTGCGCCACGCCCGCCAGCGACTTCGTTTGCGGCACGCTGCAATTGGCTGCGGGGATGAACCTGCACGTGTTCACCACGGGGCGCGGCACTCCCTACGGCCTGGCGATGACGCCGGTGGTGAAAGTGTCTACCCGCACCGAGCTGGCCGAGCGCTGGCCTGACCTCATCGATATCGACGCCGGGCGCATTGCCACCGGGCGGGCGACCATCGAGGAACTGGGCTGGGAGCTGTTCCATTACTACCTGGCCGTGGCCAGCGGTGAAAAACAGACGTGGGCCGAGCGCTATCGCCTGCACAACGACATCACCTTGTTCAACCCCGCGCCGATCACCTGATCAGGCGTCCCGAAGGGCAGCAGGCAACCTGCTGCCGGTCGGTTCGACAAAAGAAGCGTCAAAAAAGGGAATCAAATAGCTACCTCCAGTGTCGAAGTGCCACTAAACTGTCATTCTCCGTTTCGGTACCTACACTAGAGGTTTTTGCATGAAGCTCAGTCCGTTTGCGGGCAAACCTGCTCCAGCCCAGCTGCTGATCGACATCCCGCGTCTGGTCACGGCCTATTACACCGGCCAGCCGGATGCAAGCGAGCCCACTCAGCGTGTGGCGTTCGGGACCTCGGGGCACCGCGGCAGCTCGTTCGACTTGAGCTTCAACGAGGCCCATGTGCTGGCGATCAGCCAGGCGATCTGCCTCTACCGCAGCAGCAATGGGATCGACGGCCCGCTGTTCGTCGGCATCGACACCCACGCGCTGTCGACCCCGGCAGGCGCCAGCGCCCTTGAAGTGTTCGCCGCCAATGGCGTGCAGGTGATGTTGTCCAAGGACGACGAATACACCCCGACACCGGCGGTCTCCCACGCGATCATCTGCTACAACCGTGAGCGCAGCAGCGGCCTGGCGGACGGTGTGGTCATCACGCCGTCGCACAACCCTCCGCAAAGCGGTGGTTTCAAGTACAACCCACCCAATGGCGGCCCGGCCGACGGTGACGTGACCAAGTGGATCGAAGCCAAGGCCAACGAGCTGCTTGCCGATGACCTGCGCGGCGTCAAGCGCATGCCTCACGAGCAGGCGCTGAAGGCTGCCACGACTCACCGGCACGACTACATCGGTCACTATGTGGCCGACCTGGTCAATGTGATCGACTTCGACGTTATCCGCAAAGCCGGCCTGCGCCTGGGTGTGGATCCGCTGGGTGGGGCAGGTGTGCGCTACTGGTCGGCCATTGCCGAGCACTATCGGCTCGACCTGCAGGTGGTGAACACCGAAGTCGATGCCACCTTCCGCTTCATG
The DNA here is from genome assembly GCF_014842235.1 of Pseudomonas sp. CFBP 13710. Taxonomy (NCBI): domain Bacteria; kingdom Pseudomonadati; phylum Pseudomonadota; class Gammaproteobacteria; order Pseudomonadales; family Pseudomonadaceae; genus Pseudomonas; species Pseudomonas sp. CFBP 13710. Next base: position 471,668 of record NZ_JACYVJ010000001.1, read on the forward strand.
TGCGTGGACTGGGACGGCCAGATTCGCATGGACCCATCGTCCAGCTACGCCATGCAGGGGCTGATCGGCCTGAAGGACCGCTTCGACGTGGCCTTTGCCTGCGATCCCGATCACGATCGTCATGGCATCGTTACCCCGACGGGCGGGTTGCTGGCCCCCAACAACTACCTGGCGGTGGCGATCGACTATCTGTTCCAGAACCGTCCGCAGTGGCGCACCGACGCGGCCGTGGGCAAGACCGTGGTCAGCAGCGGCATGATCGACCGCGTCACTGCGCGCCTGGGGCGTCGTCTGCATGAAGTGCCGGTGGGCTTCAAGTATTTCGCCGACGGTCTGTTCGATGGCTCGCTGGGGTTCGGCGGTGAGGAGAGTGCCGGTGCGTCGTTCCTGCGCATGGACGGCAGTGTGTGGACCACCGACAAGGACGGGTTGATCCCGGCCCTGTTGGCCGCCGAAATGACCGCACGTACGGGCCGCGATCCAAGCCAGGCGTATGAAGCGCTGACCCGGAGCCTGGGCGAGCCGTTCTCCACGCGCGTGGAGGCCAAGGCCAACCCGCAGCAGAAAGCGGCCTTGAGCAAGCTGTCGCCCGAACAGGTGAAGTCGACCGAACTGGCAGGTGAGCCGATCGAGCAGATCCTCAGCCATGCGCCAGGCAATGGGCAGGCGATCGGTGGCTTGAAAGTCATCACGGCCAACGGCTGGTTCGCCGCGCGTCCCTCGGGCACCGAAGACATCTACAAGATCTACGCCGAAAGCTTCATCGACGAGGCGCATCTGCAACGTCTGGTAGCCGAAGCGCAAGTGCTGGTGGATTCCGCCATCGGCTGATCCCGCACGCACCTTCCGTGGTGGCGGGCATCGGCCGCGAAGAGGGCGCTGCGGAGTATCTGATAGACCGAGTCGCCCGTTTCGCGGCCGCGGACCGCTCCTACAGGAAATCCGGTATCGCGTAGGAGCGGTCATCGGCCGCGAAGAGGGCGCTGCGGAGTATCTGATAGACCGAGTCGACCGTTTCGCGGCCGCGGACCGCTCCTACAGGAAATCCGGTATCGCGTAGGAGCGGTCATCGGCCGCGAAGAGGGCGCTGCGGTGGGTCAGGTACACCGCACAGGCCGCCGACGCGGCTTGCGCCGCTGCTACGGAGGGTGTGCAGCGTTTGAAGGTGGGATCTTTGGTATATTGCGGTCCTCGCGATATGCCCAGGAGTTTTCGTGTCATCGCAACCTACCGACAAAGACCGTCAAGCCCCAGGCCTGATCGCCCGGGGCTGGCGTTGGCTGCGCTCGCAGCAGCGTGACGCCTGGTTTCACACGCCGCTCACAGAAGCTACCGCGCCGGCCCCGCCTGTCGAACCACCCCCCGAGTCACAGTCGAAACGGCCACCCCGCGCGCCGAAAAAACCCGTCAACTCACAAACGCCACAGCCGTTGCTGTTCGCGCCCTGGCAGCTCGAACTGACGCCAGCGCTGAAGAAAACCATCAAGGCTGACGTCGCTACCCGCCTGCCCGAACACGCCCAGCCCAGCCCTGCGCAGTGGAAAATGATCTTCAGCACGACACCCGCCACGTGCGTGGTGGCTGGTGCAGGTGCAGGTAAATCCACATCGTTGGTACTGCGCGTGCTTGTGCTTCACCACTACATGGGCTTCGAACTCGACAGCCTGAGCGTGGTGACCTTCACCCGGGAATCACGTCGAGACTTTATCAAGAAGTTGTGCCAAGTCTTTGATATGTGGGAAGTACCTTACGTATTCGAGAAAGTACGTGAAATGGTCAGAACCTATCATTCCCTGGTTCTGCCGCTGATTCACGCGCTGCCTGGGCTGGCTGAGGTGCGCGCTTTCGAAAACCTCGGGGCGGCAGCAACGGGTAGCGAGGAAGCGAATCCGTTCCAACTGCGGCTCAACGACACCCAGCGTCAGTTGATGAACGAATGCTATCGCAGCCTGATGAGTAGCGATCCTTCGTTCAGTGGTCACATCGGCAGCTTGCGCGCGAGCGCAGCCCAACTGCGCAAGCTGGACCCGCAGGATCCCGATGTGCAGAAGCGGCTCAAAGCCCTCAGCCTGGCCAGCGCTCGCGACGCCGAACTGTGTGACTTGATCGAAGAACACTGGCGTGCGCAGGATGCCTGGCCTATAAAGGGGATCAAGATAGATCGACAAGCCATTGATATAAAAGGTTTTACCTTTCATACACATGGCTACATTGCACGCTTGAACACCTGGGTCGTGCTAGGGTTCGAACCCGGTACCGATGCCCAACTCACCCGGCCCACGGCCAAGATTCCAATCTGGGGCGAATGGGCAGTCAAGCGCACCCTGTTTCAAGCTTTCTGTGATAAGCCGCTGATATGGCTGGATAATCCTTCCGATGCCAAGAAGGTTTTGACGTCCTTGAACAGCAAAGGGTTGACCGGGCCCGGGTTCGAATACCAGTTGCCCGGCGAACTTGCCCCGGCGCCGCTGCTGGACTGTTTCGTGGCTGCCGCGACCTTCATCGAGAACCTCGGAGTGCAGGTCGTCGACGCCATCGACCGGATGAGCTGGAACGCGGAAGATTCCGAAGCGGACTTTTTCGCTGCCTTGCGCCTGTTCTGGCCGGCACTCGAAGCGCATCTGCAAAACCAGACGCCGCCAGTCATGCTGTTCAATCGCATGTTCGCCTTGCTTGGCGAAGGGCCAGGCTCGCGAGTCAGCGAACTGCCTGACGACGCACTGCGCCCCATGTCCCATCTGCTCGTCGACGAATTCCAGGATATTTCCGCACAGATCGTTGGCTGGTTGAGGGCCAGTCTTGCGGAAATCCTGCGCCGCAGCACCGCGTTGGCCGGTGAGCGAGCCGCGCAGCACAGCTCGCTGATGTGCGTTGGCGACGACTGGCAGTCGATCTATGGCTGGCGCGGCAGTAACCCAAGCTACTTCATGCAGTTCAACCGCACCTTCAGCGCTCACAAGCACACGCGCGTACTGCTGATCGACAACTACCGCAGCCATCAGGCGATCATCGACGCCGCCGAGCATATCGTGGCGTCGGCACCGGCCATACCCGGCAAGAAGGCCCTGGCCCGTCGTGTATTCGATCGCGAGCCATCGCCTGTGACCCTCTTGAGTCGAGACCTTGCCGATCTGGCACGGCGCGCCGCCGAGCATCACGCTGCAGGCGACTCGATTCTGGTGCTCTATCGTCGCAACAGTGACCGCCAGGCTTTGGCCGAGCATATCCAGGGCCTGCTGCAGGCAGATCAAGCGTTGCCAGCCGAGCAGCGTCGTTTGCGCCAGCTCACGTTCCACAGCGCCAAGGGTCTGCAGGCCGACGCGGTATTTCTGCTGGGCGATTGCCAGTATGCCAGTCGCTCGCCCTACAAGAACCAGGTCTATGCCCTGGCGGGCCTGGCGCAGGCGGATCAGGTGGACGGTTACGACAGTGCCCAGCACGAGGAAGCGCTGCGCCTGGCCTATGTCGGCATCACCCGGGCCATCCACAGCTGCTATTGGTATGTGGAAACCGCTGCCAAACCAGGCGCCCGCGCCTCGGATCGAGTGGACGCCAGAATGCCGTGCTTCAACGATGTGCGGACCAAGCCCAAGCGCTGATTCAGGCCTGGGACATCTCCCGCACCTTGGCCGTGAGCACGTCGAACGCGAACGGCTTGGTGATCATCTGCATGCCGTCATCGAGAAAACCGGCGCGCACTTCGGCGTGCTGGGCATAGCCGGTGATGAACAGCACCTTGAGTCCCGGCCGCAGATGGCGCGCGACTTCGGCCAGTTGCCGACCGTTCATGCCGGGCAGGCCGACGTCGCTGATCAGCAGGTCGATGCGCTGCCCGGACGCCAGGATCGGCTGCGCGGCGCTGGCATCGGCTGCCTCCAGATAGCAGTAACCCAGTTCGCGCAGGACTTCGCACACCAGGCTACGCACGGCATGGTCATCCTCGACGATCAAAACCGTTTCGCCATTGGTGGCCATCGGCGATTCGATCACCGGCGCAGTGGCCTGGGGCAGTTGCGAGGCATAGCAGCGCGGCAGGTAGAGCTGCACCGTAGTGCCCTGGCCGGGGGTGCTTTGGATCGCGACGTGGCCCCGCGACTGCTTGCTGAACCCGTAGATCATCGACAGGCCCAGGCCAGTGCCCTGGCCAATGGGCTTGGTGGTGAAGAATGGATCGAATGCGCGATTGATCACGGCCTGGTCCATGCCCGACCCGGTGTCGCTCACACTGAGCATGATGTAGTCGCCCGGTGCCAGGTTCTGGTGCGCACTGGTAAAGCTCTCATCGAGGTGCCGGTTGGCCGTTTCGACGATCACTTCGCCACGCCCTGGCATGGCATCGCGGGCATTGATCACCAGGTTGAGCAGGGCACTTTCCAGTTGATGGGGGTCCGCCTCGGCTATCCACAGTTCAGGATCCAGGTGCATGCGCAGCGCAATGCTTTCATTGAGGCTGCGGTGCAGCAGTTCTTCCATCGACTGCACCAGTCCGTTCACCTGGACTGGCTTGGAATCCAGTGACTGGCGGCGGGAAAACGCCAGCAGGCGGTGAGTGAGGGATGCGGCGCGGTTGGCCGAGCTGATACCCATGTCGATCAGCTTGGGCAGGTCGTCGAGCTGGTTGCGGCTCAGGCGTCGGCGCATCAGCTCCAGGCTGCCGATGATGCCGGTGAGCATGTTGTTGAAGTCGTGGGCGATACCGCCGGTCAACTGGCCCACCGCTTCCATTTTCTGCGCCTGGCGCAGGGCCTCTTCGTTGATCCGTACCTGGGCCGTGCGTTCCTCGACCTGCTGTTCCAGATTGCCGTTGAGTTCACGCAACTGTTGTTCGGCGGCTTTCTGTTCGGTGATATCGGTGGTAACCCCGACCAGTGCCTGGATGCGTCCCTGCCTGTCGGGAATGGCGCGGGCGCGCATGTCCACCCAATGCACTGAACCGTCAGGCCAGCTGTTGCGGAACTGCAAGGCGAAGTCGGCGCCCAGCTGCAGGCTGTTGATCAGTGCCTCCTGCATCATGGCCTGATCGCCCGGATGCACGCACAGCAGCCAGTCTGAGTAGTCGAAACGGGTGCTGGGCTCGATGCCGTAGTGGGTGCGGGTCCGGTCCGAGCAGTTCAACTGCAGCGGGTTGCAGGTCAGCTCCCAGGCTCCCAGGCGCCCGGCACTCATGGCGTGCTGCAAACGCTGTTCACTTTCGCTCAGGTCCAGCAGACGGTCACGCGCTTCATATTGACGGCGCCGACCACGAATGGCCGTCTTGGCCAGGCTGATCAAGGTCAGCGGGTGAAACGGGCGTTCCACGAACGTGACGTTGCCCAGGCGCGCAGCGAGCAGCATGGACTGCGCCTGGTCGGCCGCGCGTTGATGGGTCATCAGCACGATCGGCAAGTCGGACCAGGCCGGCTGCTGGCTCAGGTACACCAGCAACGGCTGCATCCTGGCTTCGGACAGCGCTTCGTTGGCGACAATGCAGACACCTGCGCCTTCGCGCTGCAGGTGCGCACAGAGATCGTCGACGTCGGCCACGGCGATGCCTTGAATACCCGCCTGTCCGAGAATCTGCAGGGCCACCTGGCTGTCGCGTCCCATGGGGGCAAGCACCAGCACTCGTTCCGATGTGGGTATCGACATCTTCACTGATCATCTGCTTCAAGCAGGGGACGGGCTTCGCCGACGTAGGTCGGGACACCGCGCAACACCCCCTGGAAAGCGCTCAGTGGCTCACCGACCTTCATGCCCTGGCTGCTGATCTTGTATTCGCGAATGGTGTTCTCGTGGCCGCCAAAGCGCTTCTTGATCACCGACACCGCACGCCGCACGTTGCCCAGCGCCTCGAAGTAGCGCAGGAGAATGACGGTGTCGGCCAGGTAGGTGATGTCCACTGGCGCCTTCATGTCGCCGACCAGCCCCTGTTGGGCCACGGTCATGAAGGTCGAGGCGCCCAGGCGGTTGAGGTACAGCAGCAGCTCATGGATGTGCAGCACGGGTGTGCTTTCGCCCATCATCGCGGCGTGGTAGCCATTGATGCTGTCGATCACCACTGTCTTGATGTCGTGCAGGATGACGCTGGTGCGGACCATGTGGGCAAATTCGCCCGGCGACTGTTCAGCGGCGTCCACCTGCTGGATGACCATCTTGCCACTGCGCTGATAGGCTTCCAGATCGATGCCCAGGTTTTTCATGCGCTCGAACAGCAAGCTGAGCTCTTCGTCGAAGATGAACAGCGCGACTTTTTCGCCACGGGCCACGGCCGCAGCGGCGAAAACCATGGAAATGAGCGATTTGCCGGTACCCGCGGGGCCGATGATCAAAGTGCTCGAACCGTTCTCGACGCCGCCGCCCAGAAGGGCGTCCAGCTCCGGGATGCCCGAAGTGAGTTGGGTACGCTCGTAGCGGGCGCGATGTTCGGCCGCAACCAAGCGCGGATAGACGTGAATCCCGTCCGCCTGAATGGTGAAGTCGTGATAACCGCCGCGGTATTTCTGCCCGCGGTACTTCATGATGCGCAGGCGCCGGCGCTCGGCGCCGTAGTCCGGCGCGGTTTCTTCCAGGCGAATCACGCCGTGGGCGATGCTGTGCAGGGTCTTGTCCAGTGGCTCGCTGGTCATGTCGTCGAGCAGCAGGACGGTCGCATTGAAACGCGCAAAATAGTGCTTGATGGCGAGAATCTGCCGCCGATAGCGCAGCGAGCCCTGAGCCAGCAGACGTACCTCGGACAAACTGTCCAATACCACCCGTGAAGGCTTGACCCGTTCGACTTCGTCGAAGATCTGCCGCGTCGCTTCGCCCAGTTCAAGGTCGCTGCTGTAGAGCAGGCTCTGCTGCTGTTGCAGGTCGAGCACCAACTCCGGCGGCGTCAGCTCGAACACGGTGACGCGCTCGTCCAGTTCCCAGCCGTGGGAGCGAGCGCCTTCGCGCAGTTCCTTGGTGGTTTCGGACAAAGTGATGTAGAGACAGGTTTCGTTCTGCGCAACGCCTTCGAGCAGGAACTGCAGGGCTACCGTCGTCTTGCCCGCACCTGGCTGACCCTCGAGCAGGAAGATATGGCAGCGGGTCAGACCTCCACCAAGAATGTCGTCCAGCCCGGCGATACCGGTGGCTGCTTTGGCCGTCGTCAAAAAGGTGTCCTCGGGTAGCGGAAGGGGCTGCAGTGCAGAACGCGACGCAGCTTGATACTGGACACCGGGCCGTGGGCGGGGTTCCGAGCTCATTCAGACAAAAACGGGCGAGGGTGGCCCTGAAAAAGGCGCGACTTCACAACCCCTGCTGCAGGCTGGGGTCGTCGGCGTTCTGCTGCTCGAGTTCGGCCAGCAGCACCTGCACGTTCTGCAACTGACCGGTTTCTTTCCAGTACTGGATCAGCAACACCCGTGCGCGGCGGTTGGCCGGGTCACGGCGCAGGATCTCTTCGAGCTGCTTCTGCGCCGCTTCCACCTGCTGCAGGTCGTGCAGGTTGGTGGCCAGTACATAGCGGTAGTCAGTGTTGTCCGGTGCCAGCTCCACCGCACGAGCGAGGGCGAGCAGGGCGTATTCATCCTCGTCATGGGCCATCAGCCACAAGCCCAATTGCTGCTGCAACAGGGCCGATTGTGGATGCACCAGCAACTGTTCGGCCAGCAGGCGCCGCGCCTGGTCACTTTTGCCCTGGTGCTCGTACAGCTCGACCTGCATGGCAATGGCTTCCAGGTCGTCGGGCTCGAGCAGGCGATAGCGGGCCAGCGCCTGCTCGGCCTGAACATGCGCGCTCTCGTGCAAGTACAACCGGGCCAGCGCCAGTTGGGCGGCAGCGCTGTCGGTCTGGCCCTGCAGGGCAGCAATCCAGGCGTTCACCACCTTGTCCAGGTGGCCGAAATACAGGCCCAGTTCATCGGCTGGCAAGCCGAGCAACCCCCGCGCGGCGTGAAAGCGGATCGACTCGTCACGGTCTTCCAGCAAGGGCCCCAGCAGTACGCTGCGCTGGCTCTCGGGCACCAGGCCGATGACGGCATCGATTGCCGCATGGCGGACGTCGACAAGCTCGCTCTGCAAGTCGGCAGTGGCGAGTTTGAGGGCTTGAGGACTGGGGTAGTTGGGCAGTTCGGCGTACAGCGCAGCGCGCCGCTCGGCGCTGAGGTCAGTGCGGGCCAACTGCTGATAAAGGACTCGTGCGGCGCCCGGCTGACCATGACGAGCCTGGCTCAGGGCTTTGCCGTAGCCCTGCTGCGGCGCTGCCGGAACCGTAAGGGCCGCAGGGCGCCAGGCGTACCAGAGCGCTATCAGCAGCAGTGCCACGAGCAGCAGGGTCAGCGGAAGGCGAACGCGTTTGAACATGCGGGTATCCGAAAGGGCGCAGGCTTGGCCGGGGCATTCAGCTTGGGTCACTGCCGGGGTGCAGTCAAATCATGGCAGCGACGAGCATTGGCAAGCCCCCCGCCGGTGAGGTTTACTAGCGCCCGATCTTCGTCGTTTCTTCGTCGTTTCTTCGTCGTTTCTACGCTCCCCGCCAAGGCCACCGCATGACCCGCTACACGAGCCGCGATTGGCTGCCCCACGAAAAGCCGAACTTGCCGGGCTCTCCCTCGACGCCTCTGCATTCGACGCGCAAGCGCCTGGCGTTCGGTATCGTCGGCCTGCTGGTGGCACTGACCGGCGGCCTCGGCAACTCGCTGGTGGTGGCGAACCTGCAATTCCTGCAGGGCTCGCTCGGCGCCACGGCGGCGGAGATGGCCTGGCTGCCTGCGGCCTACGTGATGACCAATGTGTCGATGAACCTGCTGCTGGTGAAATTCCGCCAGCAGTTCGGTCTGCGCACGTTCACCGAACTGTTTCTGATGCTGTATGCGCTGGTCACCTTTGGCCATCTGTTCGTCAACGACCTGGGCTCGGCGATTGCCGTTCGCGCCGCCCACGGCATGGTCGGGGCGGCGCTGAGTTCCCTGGGTCTGTACTACATGATCCAGGCGTTTCCTGCCAAGTGGCGTCTCAAGGCCCTGGTGCTGGGCCTGGGCACCTCGCAGCTGGCCTTGCCGCTGGCGCGGGTGTTTTCCGAGGACCTGCTGCAGATCGCCGAATGGCGTGGCCTGTACCTGTTCGAACTGGGCATGGCGCTGCTGACCCTGGGTTGTGTGTTCCTGCTCAAACTGCCGCCGGGCGACCGCTTCAAGACCTTCGAGCCGCTGGATTTCCTCATTTTCGCGATTCTTGCCTCCGGCATTGCGCTGCTCTGCGCGGTGCTGTCCCTGGGCCGGATCGACTGGTGGCTTGAGGCACCCTGGATAGGCTGGGCCTCGGCTGGGGCCATCGTCCTGATCCTCGGTGGCCTGGCGGTGGAACACAATCGCAGCAACCCGATGTTGATGACTCGCTGGCTGGGCAGCGGTGTCGCCATCCGCCTGGCCCTGGCAGTGATTCTGACGCGCATGGTGCTGTCGGAGCAGTCCACCGGGGCGGTCGGTCTGTTGCAAGCGTTGAACATGGGCCAGGAGCAGATGCGCACCCTTTATTGCGTGATGCTCTTCGGCGCGGTGGCGGGGCTGGCCGTGAGTGCCTGGACCATCAACCCCGAGCATCTGTTCATGCCACTGATCATTGCCCTGGCGCTGATGGCGGTGGGTTCGGCCATGGACAGTTTCTCCAGCAACCTGACGCGTCCGGCCAATATGTACGTCAGCCAGTTCCTGCTGGGCTTCGGTGGCACGTTTTTCCTGGGCCCGACCATGGTGCTGGGCATGCGCCACGTGTTGACCAACCCGCGCAACCTGGTCAGCTTCTCGGTGCTGTTCGGTATCTGCAACAATTTGGGCGGGTTGATCGGCGCAGCGTTGCTGGGCACGTTCCAGATCGTCCGCGAGAAATACCATTCGAGCATGATCGTCGAGCACCTGACCCTCATGGACCCGCTGGTCCAGGCGCGGGTCAGCAATGCCGCCGCCAGCTACCTGGCGCACATCGCCGACCCGGCCCTGCGGGCCACTTTGGGCACCCGTGCGCTGGCGACGGCCGCCACGCGCGAGGCGAACGTCATGGCCTACAACGATGTCTTCATGCTGATCTGCATCATTGCCGTATTGACCATGCTGTGGATCTTCGTCCGCAGCCTGTGGCTGATGAGCACCACCCGGGCGGTGACCACCGCCGCGACACCTACCGTATCCACCAGCGGCGCCAGCACTTCATGACCGAACCGACGTCCACGACCACCAATGCCATCGCCGCCACGCCCGAAGGCCAGACCCCACCGCCCAATCCAGCGGCCACCGAACCGCGTTCGCGGCGGGTGCGGGTACTGTCCAGCCTGATTTTCGCCAGCATCGCGTTGGTGGGGGTGGCGATCGTGCTGTATGCCTGGCAATTGCCTCCGTTCAGCAGCCACATCGAAAGCACCGAAAATGCCCTGGTGCGTGGCCAGGTGACGATCATCGGGCCGCAACTGGCAGGCTATGTGTTCGAAGTGCCGGTACAGGACTTCCAGTTCGTCAAGGCAGGCGACCTGCTGGTACGCCTGGACGACCGTATCTACCGCCAGCGCCTGAACCAGGCGCTGGCGCAGGTCCAAGTGCAGAAGACCGCCTTGGCCAACAACCTGCAACAGCGCCGCAGTGCCGAAGCCACCATTACCCAGCGCCAGGCGGCGGTGGCGAACAGCGAAGCGCAGGCGCGCAAGGGCGCTGCCGATCTGGGCCGCAACCAGAACCTGATCAGCGACGGCTCGGTGTCGCGCCGCGAGCTCGATGTGACCCGCGCTGCCAACGCCCAGGCGCTGGCCTCGGTGGCACAGGCCAAGGCTGCGCTGGCCATTGCCCGCGAAGACCTGCAGACGGTGATCGTCAACCGTGACTCGCTGGCCGCCAACGTCGCCAACGCCGAAGCCGCGGTAGAGCTGGCACGCATCGATCTGGACAACACGCGCATCCTGGCGCCGCGCGACGGCCAGCTGGGGCAGGTCGGCGTGCGCCTGGGTGCCTATGTGAATTCCGGTGCGCAACTGATGGCGCTGGTTCCCGATACGCTGTGGGTCATGGCCAACATGAAGGAAACCCAGATGGCCGATGTGCGCATCGGCCAACCGGTGACCTTCACCGTCGATGCGCTCAATCACCTGCGCCTGCGCGGGCACGTACAGCGCATCTCGCCTGCCACCGGCTCGGAATTTAGCCTGTTGCAGGCCGACAATGCCACCGGCAATTTCGTCAAGATCGCGCAGCGCATTCCGGTGCGCATCACCGTGGACCCGGACCAGGACGGGGCCCATCGGCTGCGCCCCGGCATGTCGGTGGTGGTCAGCATAGACACGGGCTATGTGGTCGAGCAGGACCGTACCGACCGGCCCCGCGACGGCGGCCCCTAGGCAGGCAATCGGGGTATCCACAGCGCGTTGCGCGGGTTAAACCATTTGATCTTTGCCGACGGGTCGCCTACCGTCTGCGCCGCTTGTCTTCGCCCAGAGCAGGAAGCCGGTTCGAATCCGGCGCGGTCGCGCCACTGTGATCGACATGTTGCATGTCGTCAGCCAGACCTTGCTGGGGGTTTCTTCGATCTGTTGGACGCGCCATCCAAGGAGTTGCAATGAATCTTCCTGCCGTATTCGTCCGCGCCAGCGTCGCTGCCGTCGGTCTCTTCGCTGCCGTCGCCAGTCACGCCGCCACCCACTATCCACTGACGTTGCCCAACTGCGGCGCGCCCTTGACCGTCCAGGCCGCGCCGCAGCGTGCCGTCAGCCTGGGCCAGGCCAGCACCGAGATTCTCCTGTCGCTGGGCCTGGCGCCACGCATGGTGGGCACCGGGGTCTGGTTCGGGCCGTTGCCCGAGCCTCTGCGCGCGGCCAATGCCCAGGTGCCACGCCTGGCCGACAATGCCCCCAGCTTCGAGGCAGTGGCTACTACCGCGCCTGACATCGTGGTGGCGCAGTACACCTACCACGTCGGACCCAACGGCGAAGTCGCCAAGCCCGAGCAACTGGCCAGCCTTGGCATCCCTTCCTATGTGTCGCCCAGTGACTGCGACGGCAAGGAAGTCACCGCCACCTCCAATGCCGACGGCAGCCGCAGCCAGGTGTTTTCCATGGCACTGGTGGACAAGGAAATCCGCGAGCTGGCGAGCATCTTCGATGTCGAGGCGGCCGGGGAGCGCCTGACTGACCAGTTGCACGCACGCATCCAGAAAGCCAGCGAGCGCGCCGGCAGCGCCGGGCACGCACCGCTGTCGGTGGTGTACTGGTTTTCCAGCACGCGCCTGGAAGGCGACCCCTGGGTGGCCGGCAAGAGCGGCGCGCCCGGCTATATCAACCGTCTGCTGGGCCTGCGCAACATCGTCGACAGTGACGAGGAATGGCCTGGGGTGAGCTGGGAAAGCATCGCTGCGAACAATCCCGATGTCATTGTCGTCGCGCGCATGCAGCGGCGTCTGTACCCGGCCGACGATGTCGAGAAAAAGCTGGCGTTCCTGCGCAGCGACCCGGTGACCCGTGAGCTGGATGCCGTGCGCAATGGCCGCATCATCGTGGTCGATGCGCAGTCGTTGAACCCTTCCATGGATGTCGTGCGCGCGGTGGAAGACATTGCTGCCGGCCTCGAGCGTACACGGGCCACACCTTGATCCAGCGCCTGGCGCGTGAAGATGGCTGGGTCTGGCGCCTCCTGTTGGCGCTGCTCGCCCTGGCGACGTTGAGCGTGTCGATCGCCCTGGCGGTGTCGGTGGGGGAAATGGGCATTGCCCTGGCCACGGTCGGCAAGGCGCTGCTCAATGGCGTGGGGCTGGCCGACTACCCGGTGCCGAGAATCATCCAGGGCATCATTTGGGAATACCGCCTGAGTCGCGCGCTGGTTGCCGCCTGTTGTGGCGCCGGCCTGGCGATCTGCGGCGCGGTGTTGCAGGCGCTGCTGCGCAACGTGCTGGCCGAACCCTACGTGCTGGGCATCTCCGCAGGCGCCTCGACGGGCGCGGTGGTGGTGATGCTGCTTGGGCTGGGCGGCGGCGTGATCGGCATTTCCATGGGCGCGTTTCTCGGTGCGGCCCTGGCGTTCGGCCTGGTGCTGCTGCTGGCTGCCGGCACTCGCAGCGGCCCGGCGCAGGTGATCCTTGCCGGTGTCGCCGGATCGCAACTGTTCAATGCGCTGACGGCCTATATCGTCTCGACCTCGGCCAATGCCGAGCAGGCACGCAGTGTGATGTTCTGGCTGCTCGGCAGCCTGGGCGGGGTGCGTTGGCCCGACGTAGGCCTGGCCGCGGTGGTGGTCGGGGCGGGCCTGGTGCTGTGCCTGTACTTCGCGCGGGCGCTGGATGCCTTCGTGTTCGGCGAAGACGCTGCCGCCACCCTTGGCGTGCCTGTGGTCGCGGTGCGGCTGGTGTTGTTCGCGACCACCGCGCTGATCACTGCGACCATGGTCAGCATCGTCGGCGCAGTGGGTTTCGTCGGTTTGGTGGTGCCCCACATTGCGCGCTTTCTGGTGGGGCCCAGCCACGTCCGGCTGTTGCTCGCCTCGGTGCTGATCGGCGCCAACTTCATGGTGCTGGCCGATATCGTCGCGCGCATCATCGTGCCCGGCCAGGTGTTGCCCATCGGGGTGGTCACGGCCCTGGTCGGCGCCCCGGCGTTTGCCTTGATCCTCTACCGCGCGAGGCGTCGAGCATGAGCCTGCAATTGCACCAGGTCAGCTGGAAAGCGGGTGGGCTGCTGATTCTCGACGACGTCAGCCTGGCCATCACGCCCGGCAGCATGGTCGGCCTGATCGGCCCCAATGGCTCGGGCAAGTCGTCGCTGCTGCGCCTGCTGGCCGGGCTCGGGCGTCCCAGCCAGGGGCAGGTCACACTCGACGATCAGCCCATGGCGGACGTATCGCGGCGAGCGGTCGCACGCCAGGTGGCGATGGTGGAACAACACGCCAGCACCGAGGTGGACATTCGCGTACAGGAGGTGGTGCGCCTGGGGCGCACGCCGCACCGCTCGCCGTTCGCACCGTGGCTGCGCGAAGACGACCTGGCGATTGCCCAGGCCCTGGCCCAGGTCAACCTGAGCGGCCATGCACAGCGGCGCTGGCACACCTTGTCCGGCGGCGAGCGGCAACGGGTGCAGATCGCTCGCGCCCTGGCCCAGCAGCCTAGCGAACTGCTGCTCGACGAGCCCACCAACCACCTCGACATCCAGCACCAGCTGGAATTGCTGCAACTGATTCAGAACCTGCCGTTGACCTGCGTGATGGCGATTCATGATCTGAACCTGGCGGCGATGTTCTGCGACGTGCTGGTCGTGCTCAAGGGCGGCCGTCTGGTTGCCAGTGGTGCGCCGGCGCTGGTCTTGACCGAGCGGCTGATCGCCGAGGTCTATGGTGTTCATGCCGAGGTTAGCCTGGCCGGCGGCCGCCCCCATGTACGCTATCGGGTCTGAGCCGTATCACTGACACGTCCCGTGCCCTGTGGTAGCCTTGCGCGTTCGAGGTTCTCTGCCCAGCAGAGCTAAGACGGGAACGCGGTCCAAGCCGCGGCTGCCCCCGCAACTGTAAGCGATGAAGGCTGCGCCAAGGCCACTGCGAACGCTCGCGGGAAGGCGCCGCAGCCTGGGCCAGAATGGCCGGCATCGCGAGCCAGGAGACCTGCCTCGACTGTTCTTTCCTATTCAACCGGGCGGGGTGATCCGGTGACGAATGCTGGCGCCTGCCGTTGCGGCGCTCGTCTCGTGCCCTGCCGCGCAATCAGGGCGACCCGATGAAAACGCTGTCCAAACTACCCGTCACCATCGTCACCGGCTTTCTCGGCTCGGGCAAGACCACCTTGCTGCGCCATATGCTCGACAACGCGCAGGGCCGGCGCATCGCCGTGATCGTCAACGAATTCGGCGAGCTGGGCATCGACGGCGAGATCCTCAAGCAGTGCACCATCGGCTGTACCGAAGAAGAAGCCAATGGCCGGGTCTACGAGCTGGCCAACGGCTGCCTGTGCTGCACCGTGCAGGAAGAGTTCTTCCCGGTCATGCGCGAGCTGGTGGCACGGCGCGCCGACCTCGATCACATCCTCATCGAAACCAGCGGCCTGGCCTTGCCCAAGCCGCTGGTCCAGGCCTTCCAATGGCCGGAAATCCGCAGCGCCTGCACGGTCGATGCGGTCATCACCGTGGTCGACAGCCCGGCCGTGGCGGCGGGTACCTTCGCAGCCTTCCCCGAGCAGGTCGATGCCCAGCGCAAGCTCGATCCCAACCTGGACCATGAATCGCCGCTGCACGAGCTGTTCGCCGACCAGTTGGCCAGCGCCGACCTGGTCATTCTGAACAAGGCCGACCTGATCGACGCAGACGCCCTGGCTGCGGTGCGCGCCGAGGTCGCCGAGGAACTGCCGGCGGCAGTGAAGGTGGTCGAGGCCAGCAGTGGCCGTTTGCCGCTGGCGGTACTGCTGGGCCTGGGCGCAGAGTCCGAGCAACACATCGACGGCCGCAAGACCCACCACGACCACCATGAAGGCGACGACCACGATCACGACGCCTTCGATTCGATCTCCATCGAGCTGCCGCAGGCCGAAGAAGCCAAGCTGCTGCAGGCGCTCAACGCTGCCGTGGTCCAACACGGCATCCTGCGCGTCAAGGGCTTCGCGGCCATTCCAGGCAAGCCGATGCGCCTGCTGATCCAGGGCGTGGGCACGCGTTTCGACAAGCACTTCGATCGTGCCTGGGGCGCAGACGAAGCGCGCAGCACGCGCCTGGTGCTGATCGGTCAGGAACTGGATGCAGCATCGCTGCAAGCGCAACTGCGCGCCGCGCTGGAAGCCTGACCTATGCACCTGCTGAGGACCCAACCCGGCGGCTTCGTGCCGGACGACAGCATCGCCGACCTCGGCCAGACGCCCGCCGAACTGGTCATCCTCTGCAGCGGCGATTCGCACCTGGCCTTGCTGGCCGAGGCCAGCGAGCGTCTGCCGGCCGACTACCCGAGCCTGCGCCTGGCCAACCCCATGCAGGTGCAGAATCATTCTTCGGTCGACCTCTATGTCGACCAGGTGCTGCGCCACGCCAAGGTCATTCTGATTTCCCTGCACGGCGGCATCGGCTACTGGCGCTACGGCGTCGAGCAGTTGATGCAGCTGGCCGAGCGGGGCGTGCAGGTCATCCTGGTGCCAGGCTGCGATCGCCCCGATCCCGAACTGGCCGAGCGCTGTACGGTGCCTGCCGAACAAGCCGACCGCCTGTGGCAGTACCTGCGCCAGGGCGGCATGGAAAACGCACGCAACCTGTTCGGCTACCTCGGCAATACCTGGTTCGGACGCACCGAACCGTGCGAAGCGCCTCAGACGCTGCCGCGCACGGTCATCTACCATCCGACGCAACCGACCGCCGACCTGGCCTACTGGCAGACGCAGTGGCAAGCTCAATGGCCTGTGGTGCCGTTGCTGTTCTATCGCTCGCACCTGCAGGCGGCCAACACCGGTTTCGTCGACACCTTCTGTGCCAGGCTGCAGGCGGCCGGGCTCAATCCGTTGCCGATCGCCGTGGCCAGCCTCAAGGAAGCTGCATGCCTGGCGCAGGTGCAGGACTGGATGGACGAGGCGGGCGCCGCGATCATTCTCAACACCACCGGCTTTGCCCAGTCCAGCCCGGAAGCACCGCACCTGCGGCCGTTTCGCCGTGACATTCCGGTGATCCAGGCCATCTGCGCGCAAGACAACCAGGCATTGTGGCAGGCGAGCGAGCAGGGTCTGGGCGCGCGCGACCTGGCCATGCACATTGCCTTGCCGGAGCTGGACGGGCGCATCATCAGCCGGGCCATCAGCTTCAAGGACCTGGCCTGGCACAACGAGCGCAGCCAGAGCGATGTGGTGTGCTACACGGCGCATGTCGAGCGCATGGATTTCGTCGCCGAACTGGCGCGCAAATGGGCCGCTTTGGCGCGCCTGCCCAATGTCGACAAGCGTGTCGCCCTGGTGCTGGCGAACTATCCGACCCGCGATGGCCGAATCGGCAACGGCGTAGGCCTCGACACTCCGGCTGCGGCGCTGAACATCCTGCGCGCGATGCAGCAGCAGGGCTATCCGGTGGCCGATCTACCCGACAGCGGTACGGCGCTGATTCACCTGCTGCTCGGCGGCGTGACCAACGATCTGGAGCAACTGGACCTGCGCCCCTGTGCCCAGAGCATGGCGCTGGACGACTACCTCGCCGCCTTCGCCTTGCTGCCGGCGGCCAATCAAGCCGCCGTGCGCGAGCGCTGGGGCGAGCCAGGTGCCGACCCCATGTGCCGTAACGGCCGCATGATGATCGCCGGTCTGCGCATGGGCCTGACCTTCGTCGGCATCCAGCCGGCGCGCGGTTACCAGGTGGACGTCAGCGCGGTCTACCACGACCCTGATCTGGTGCCGCCCCATGGTTACCTGGCGTTCTATTTCTGGCTGCGCCACACCTACGGCGCCGATGCACTGATCCACGTGGGCAAGCACGGCAACCTGGAATGGCTGCCGGGCAAGGGCGTCGGGCTGTCCGAGCAGTGCTGGCCCGATGCGGTACTGGGGCCAATGCCGAATATCTACCCGTTCATCGTCAACGATCCGGGCGAGGGCGCCCAGGCCAAGCGGCGCACCCAGGCGGTGATCATCGACCACCTGATGCCGCCGCTGACCCGCGCCGAGACCTACGGGCCGCTGCGCGATCTGGAACTGTTGGCCGACGAGTACTACGACGCGCAGATGCTCGATCCGCGCCGCGCCCAGGCCCTGGAACAGGACATTCTGGCGCTGGTGCGCGAAACCCGCATCGATCACGAGCTGCAGATGGCCGAGGGTGCCGAAGCGGCGGTGTGGCTGCCGCGCCTGGACACCTATCTGTGCGACCTCAAAGAGTCGCAGATACGCGATGGGCTGCACGTGTTCGGCGAGTCGCCCCAGGGTCGCCTGCGTGCCGATACCCTGCTGGCACTGCTGCGCATTCCTCGGGGCGACGGCCGCGACGCCCAGGCCAGTATGCTGCGAGCATTGGCCAAGGCTTTCGAACTGGGTTTCGATCCGCTCGACTGCGACCTCGGCGCACCCTGGGACGGACCACGGCCGACGGCCCTGGCCGCGATCAGCGAGGAGCCCTGGCGCAGTGCCGGCGACAGCCGCGAACGGCTCGAACTGTATGCCGCCCAGCTGATCGAGCAGGCCTTGAACGGTCCGCTGGAACTGGGCGAAGGCTGGAGCGACGTGCAACTCATCCTGGGCCACCTGTGCGACACCGTGGCACCGCGTCTCGATGCCTGCGGACCGGCCGAAATGCACGGCCTGCTCAGCGCATTGTCGGGCCGTTTCGTGCCCGCCGGGCCGAGCGGGGCACCCAGCCGCGGGCGCCTCGACGTGTTGCCCACCGGGCGCAACTTCTTTTCCGTGGACGTGCGCAACCTGCCGACCACCACTGCCTGGCGCATCGGCTTCGCCTCCGCCAACCTGATTCTCGAGCGGCACCTGCAGGACCATGGCGATCACCTGCGCCAGCTGGGCCTGTCGGTCTGGGGCACGGCGACCATGCGTACCGGCGGCGACGACATCGCCCAGGCCATGGCGCTGATGGGTGTGCGCCCGGTGTGGGCCACCGGCAGCCAGCGGGTGGACGATTTCGAGATTCTGCCATTGAGCCTGCTCGATCGCCCGCGGGTGGACGTGACCTTGCGGGTGTCCGGGTTCTTTCGTGATGCCTTCGCCAACCTGTTGCGCCTGTTCGATGCGGCCGTGCAGGCCGTGGCGGCGCTCGACGAGCCCGACGATCTCAACCCGCTGGCAGCCAAGGTCCGTGCCGAACAGGCGCAACTGCTGGCCGAGGGCGTGCCTGCCGAGCAGGCCGCCCGCGAGGCGGGCTGGCGTATCTTCGGCGCCAAGCCCGGTGCCTATGGCGCCGGGGTGCAAGGGGCCATAGACGGCCGCCTGTGGCAGACCCGCGAAGACCTGGCCGAGGCCTACCTGAACTGGGGCGCCTATGCCTATGGTGCGGACGACGAGGGGACCGCCGCACGCGCACCTTTCGCCCGGCGCCTGGGGCAGGTCCAGGCCGTGCTGCAGAACCAGGACAACCGCGAGCACGACCTGCTCGATTCCAACGATTACTACCAGTTCCAGGGCGGCATGCTGGCCGCTGCGGAAACCCTGGGCGGGCAGAAGACCGCCAGTTACCACGGCGACCACAGCCAGCCAGACGTGCCGCGCGTGCGTACCCTGAAAGAAGAGCTCAACCGCGTGGTGCGCGCCCGCGCGGCCAATCCGAAGTGGATCGAAGGGGTCAAGCGGCACGGCTACAAGGGCGCCTTCGAACTGGCCGCGACGGTCGACAACCTGTTTGCCTTCGATGCGACCACGCACCTGATCGACGATCACCAGTACGCGTTGCTCACCGACGCCTACCTGCTGGATCCTTCCACCCGCAGTTTTCTGCAGGAGCACAATCCGGCGGCGCTGCGCGACATGGCCGAACGTCTGCTCGAGGCTCAGCAGCGAGGCCTGTGGGCTGAACCGGGCGACTACCGACAAGCCGTGGAAGACCTGCTGCTGGATACCGAAGAAGATGCCTGAAGAGATCCCTGCAATGACCGACACTCTGCACTTTCCCCTGGCCGCCGTGGTCGCCGCCGATTCGCTGAAACTGGCGTTGTGTCTGGCCGCTATCGATCCGCGCATCGGTGGCGTGTTGATCGAAGGGCCACGGGGCATGGCCAAGAGCACCCTGGCGCGCGGGCTGGCCGATCTGCTCGCCGGTGGCCAGTTGGTGACCTTGCCGCTGGGTGCCAGCGAGGACCGCCTGGTCGGCACGCTCGACCTGGAAGCGGCGCTGGGCGAAGGGCGGGCACGCTTCTCGCCAGGCGTGCTGGCCAAGGCCGACGGTGGCGTGCTCTACGTGGATGAGGTGAACCTGCTCGCCGATCACCTGGTCGACCTGTTGCTCGACGTCGCTGCCAGCGGCGTCAACCGCATCGAGCGCGATGGCATCTCCCACGCCCATCCGGCGCGCTTCGTGCTCATCGGTACCATGAACCCCGAGGAAGGCGAGTTGCGTCCGCAGCTGCTCGACCGCTTTGGCTTCAACGTTGCCCTGGATGGCCAGCCCGCGCCGGCCGAACGCAGCCAGATCATTCGCCGCCGTCTGGCATTCGACAGCGACCCCCAGGCGTTCTGCGCGCAGTGGGCTGCCGCGCAGGCGGCGCTGCGGCTGCGTTGCCAACAGGCGCGGGAGCGTCTCGAGTCGATTCCGCTGAGCGACCAGGCGCTTGAATCGATCACCACCCGTTGCTTCGCCGAAGGCGTGGACGGCCTGCGCGCCGACCTGGTCTGGCTGCGCGCGGCGCGCGCCCATGCGGCCTGGCGCGGCGGCGACGCTATCCTCGACGAAGACGTCGACGCGGTTGCCGAGTTCGCCCTGCGCCATCGCCGCCAGGCTAGCCGGCCGCCAGAGTCCAGCGCAACACCGCCACCGCCGCCCGCTCCCAGCACCGCGCAACCCTCCGGCCCCGGTCAAGGCCAGTGGGGCGACATGCCGGCGCAGGCCGTTCCGGTGGGCGAACGGCGCACGGTGCCGAGCTGGCCAAAAAAGCCCTGAGCATCCGTCCGCGCCCGGCGGATGCTCGGCCCGGCAAGGGCAACCTCGAACAAGGGCGGCAAGGCGCGGCGCGCGCGGCATCGGCCGGCAAGGTCGACTGGCCGGCTACCCTGCTGCAGGGGCGGCCGCGCCAACGTGACGACCTGCGTTGGCAACAGCGTCGCAGTGCCGCCCAGCAGCTATGGCTGATAGTGGTGGACGCGTCGGCTTCGACCCGCCGACATGGCGCCCTGGCCGAGGCCAAGGGCGTGCTGGCCCAGGTCTTCGACGATGCCTACCGGCAACGCGCCCGGCTGGCGTTGCTCACCGCCAGCGGCACCGGGCCGGCCTGGCAATGCCACGGTTTGAAGGCTTCGGCGGCGTTGCAGCCCTGGCTGGCCGAGCTGGGCGCAGGCGGCGGCACGCCACTGCTGGCAGCACTGGACCAAGCTCGCGAATGGCTGCAACAGCGCGCACGCCAGCACCCCCAGGAAGCACAACGCTGCCTGGTGTTCACCGACGGGCGTCTGAAGTCACTGGAAGGCGCGGTGCCAATGGCCTGCCCGGCATTGCTGGTGGACATGGAGAAGGGCCCGATTCGGCTGGGTCGCGCCCGCGCTCTGGCCGCGGCGCTGAACGCCGGGTATCAGCATCTGGACGACTTGCCGCGCCGGTAGCCTCAGGCCGCCCGTGGATTGCAGAGCGCCTTGCTCCACACCGGATTGTCGCAACGCGGGCAGGGCAGCGCCTGCTGGTGAACCAGGGTTTCCAGGTGGCCGCAATACTCGCAGGCATACAGGTCCTCGCGATCGGCCGTGGTCAGCGACTCCCGATGCTCGGGCGGGAGGATCGACAACCCAGGCTTTACATCCTCGCGTTCGTGGAAGTACAGGCTGACGTCACCATTCACCTCGAGGATACCCAGCCGCACCTGGCCCAGGTGCTCGACGCCGCGAAGGCGCAGTTCCATCAGGAACTCGGCGTGGGTGATGTTGCCGCTCTGCAGCGCCTTGAGCTCGAACACACCGTCGCGAATGATCAGAAACGGCTTGCCCTCCAACCATTCGCCGAAGCGGCCGCTGCGCTCGGTCAAAAAGGTGGTGAGGCGATACAAGATGATCATCGCCAGGAACACCACCAGCACGGGCAATACGGGTACGTCCTCATAGAAGGTCACATCGCCAGCCGCCGAGCCCAGCGTCAGGATCACCACCAGCTCGAACAGCGACAGCTGGCGCACCCCGCGCCGTCCGGCGATTTTCAGAAACAGGAAGACCACCACATAGGCCATGAGCGTACGCGCGACCACCTCGCCCAGAAATCCCGTGTTGACATCACCCAGCAGCACACGGTGCCAATCGAACGCGTTCATGCTCATCCTTGCCGATACTGAAAAGCGGCGATTGTACACCGGCGTCGCGCTCGCTCCGCGAGACGTATCGCTGACGCGCCAATGTCGCGCGACGACGATCAATGACCAGCCCGAAGGGGTTAAACGTCAATTTTCCGTTACCGTTTTGGCACAACTTGCAAGCCGCTGTTTTTGATGTATTTTCCCGATCACGTCCCAGCAAGGAAAGGCCATGCCTGTGAATTCGAACGCCTACCCCTGCGAGCCTTGCGGACTGTTGGGCGATAGTCAGCCCATGCGCGACTTGTACAAGCTCATCAACAAGTTCTCGACCACCGATTCCCCGGTCTTGATCCGGGGTGAAGCGGGTACCGGCAAGCAGTTGATCGCCCGCGCACTGCACCAGCAGTCTGCGCGCCGACTGCAGCCCTTCATCGTCTTCGACTGCCAGGCTCGTGCCCACCGCCCGGGCCAGACGCCACTCTTCGCGCCTGGCTGTGGCGAGACCAATGTGCACCCGTTGTCCGGCAGCGTGCTGCAGGCCGCCCATCGCGGTACCTTGCTGCTCGAGCAGGTACATGGCTTGCCGCTGGACATCCAGGAGCAACTGCTGCGGTTTCTGCAGCGCAAGGGCTCAGGCGAGGTGGACGTGCGCGTGGTGGCCACCAGCGACAGCGACCTGGCAGGCGCCATGCGCAAGGGGCAGCTGCGTGAAGATCTCTACTACCGGCTCAACGTGCTGGAGATCGTAGCGGTACCGTTGCGCGAACGCTATGGCGACCTGGCCATGCTGGCCAATCATTTCGCCCAACGCTACAGCCGCGAGAACGGTCGGCGCCATCGCCCGTTCAGCCAGGAGGCACTGATCGCCATGGGCGAGCATGACTGGCCGGGCAATGTCCGTGAGTTGTCCACCCGGGTTCGCCAGGCCCAGGCACTGGCCCACGGCAACCAGATCGAAGCCGGGGACCTGGGGCTGGGCACCGAGACCCTGGTCGCCGCGCCTTTGGGGACGCTGCAGGATTACAAGCACCGCGCCGAGCGTCAGGCGCTGGGCGACGTGCTGCTGCGCCATGGCGGCAACCTGAGCACGGCGGCCAGGGTGCTTGGCGTGTCACGCCCGACGCTGTATCGCCTGCTGCACAAACACCACATGCGCTGACGCACGTTAGGGTTGATCCAGAACATGCCGAATGCTCGCCAGCACCTGTGTTTCACGCGCTCGCCAATCTCCGCTGATGACGGTGCAGGGCAGCGCGTGGGCCAGCAGCCAGGCCCGGCTTTGGGCAAAGAAGGCCTGGCGCTGGGACAGCTCGGGTTGACAGCGCTGGCCATCGGCAGTCCATTCCACGCCCTCTGGCGAGAGCAGCAAGTGCGCGTCGTAGTGCCGTTGCAGCAGCGCCGTTTCCAGCCACGCCGGGCAGTTGCCGAACAAGGTCTCACTCCAGAGCATATTGCTCAGCAAGTGGGTGTCGAGCACCAGCAACGCCGGTTGCGCGCGGCGGGCGGCATCTTCCCAGGCCAATTGGCCGCGGGCGATGGCGTCGATGTCGGCGTAGCAGGTGTCACGCTGTTCGCGGTCGATGAAGTGGCGCACGTATTCGCCCACCACCACCGCACCCAGTTGCACGCGCATGCGTTCGGCCAGCCAGCTCTTGCCCGACGATTCGGGCCCGCACAGCACCACGACCTTCATGCGGCCACCGCCACGCTTTTGCGCCACTGGTGCCAGCCGTGAATCGCCAGCAGCAGGAACAGTGCGTACAACCCTGCCGTCAGGTACAGCGCCTGATGCACGAACAAGCCGACGAAAATCGCATCGAGGACGATCCACAGCGGCCAGCACTGCTCGCGCTTGGTGGCCATCCACCACTGTGCGACCAGGCTGAAGCCGGTCAGCAGGGCGTCCAGCCACGGCTGGCTGGCGTCGCTCCAGGTGGCCATCGCCGCTCCCAGCGCAAGCCCTGCGACCAGGCCGATGAGCAAACCGCCGAGCAGCGGCGCTGGTGCCAGGCGCGTGACCGGTCGACCATTGGCCATCGCCGCACCACGGGTCCAGTGCCACCACCCGTACACCTGCACGCCTGCGTACACCACCTGCAACAGCATGTTGGAGTACAGCTTGTAGTCATAAAACACATACGAATAGATCAGTACCATGACCAGGCCGATCGGCCAGCACAGCCAATTCTGCTTGACGGTCAACCACACCGCGATCACGCCCAGCGTGGCGGCGAACAATTCCAAAGGCGACATGGACAATCCCTGGCAGGTGCATGCAATGCATCGAAGGCCGGGATTGTAACCTGCGCCACACTCGCGGCGCGCGTTGCGTGCCGTGGACCTGCCGTAAAGATGAAACTTCAACTCAATCAACGCTCGACGGCGCCGGCATGCGGATTTGCACGACCTGCTCTGATAGCATCGCGGGGCCCGACGGCAATGAGTTCTATTAAACAGACAGGACCGCGCCAGGCGCGCGTCCAATTGGGGGAATGATGGATTTTTGGACCGCCATGCAGGCGTTGATTCTGGGCATCGTGGAAGGCTTGACCGAGTTCCTGCCCATCTCCAGCACGGGCCATCAGATCATCGTGGCCGACCTGATCGGCTTCGGAGGCGAGCGGGCCATGGCCTTCAATATCATCATCCAGCTGGGTGCGATACTGGCCGTGGTGTGGGAGTTCCGCCGCAAGATCCTCGAAGTCGTCACCGGCTTGCCGACCCAGCGCAATGCGCAGCGCTTCACCATCAACCTGCTGATCGGCTTTCTGCCTGCAGTGGTGCTGGGGGTGATATTCGCCGACAAGATCCACGAATACCTGTTCAACCCCATCACCGTGGCCGTGGCGCTGGTGCTTGGCGGCTTCGTCATGCTCTGGGCCGAGAAGCGCGAACATGCCGTGCGGGTTCACCACGTCGACGACATGCACTGGAGCGATGCGCTCAAGGTCGGCTTTGCCCAATGCCTGGCGATGATTCCCGGCACTTCGCGCTCGGGCTCGACCATCATCGGCGGCCTGCTGTTCGGTCTGTCGCGCAAGACGGCCACCGAGTTCTCGTTTTTCCTGGCCATGCCGACCATGGTCGGCGCCGCGGTGTACTCCGGCTACAAGTTTCACCATCTGTTTCAGCCAGCGGACTTCCCGGTGTTTGCGCTGGGCTTCGTGGTCTCGTTCATCTTCGCGATGATCGCAGTGCGCGGCCTGCTCAAGTTCATCGCCACCCATAGCTACGCGGTGTTCGCCTGGTACCGCATTGCCTTCGGCCTGATCATCCTGGCCACCTGGCAGTTCGGCTGGATCGACTGGTCCAGTGCGCAAGGCTGAAACGGCGCCCAGCCGGGCGCCGTCACCGCTGCGCGGAGGGCAACAGCGTCCCGTGCGATTCCTGGCGCTGAAACTTACGGCCTTCATCCTGCTGTGCCTGTTGCCGTTCCTGGGCGTATTGCGCCTGGCACTGGCCGGGCACCCGGCGCTGCTGGCAGTCTATGCCCTGATGAGTCTGCTTGCGGCCGGGTTGTACTGGCATGACAAGCGCCGCGCCACGGTGCAGGGCCAGCGCATTCCGGAAAGACTGCTGCACGGCGTCGAGCTGCTCGGCGGCTGGCCGGGTGCGCTGCTCGCCCAGCAACTGTTCCGACACAAGACGCGCAAGGTGTCCTATCAACTGGTGTTCTGGCTGATCGTGGCGCTTCACCAAGCGTTCTGGTTCGATCAGGTCATTTTTGCCGGACAGCACCTGGGTATCACGTTCTGACGCCACGGCTCTGCACTTGCAGGCTCAATGCGCGTGACGACTGCCGGTGGGGTCCTGGATCTGGATGACGCGACCCTTGCTCCAGGCGTCGGCGCCTGGGTCTATCGCCGGCGCGGGGATATCGGCGCGGGCCGCTTTCTTGCTGTCGCTGTCGACACCGAAGCGTTTGTCGCGCTCGCGCACCAGCGCCGGATCGATCTGACCATCAGCGGTGAAACCCATCATCAGTTGCGGTACGCCCAGGGGCAGCTGCTTGTCCAGATCGGTGTGCCAGGTATGCCAGGTCTTGCCGTAGGTGTTCACCAGTTTTTCCATCAGGGCATGTTCGGCCGGCGCGGGAATGCCCGGCGCTATCAGTTGGCCGGACTTCACTTCGTGGACGTGGCTGTGCCACAACGCTTTCTCGGCCGTGGGCAGTTTGGCGAAGAGCCCGGCGCTGATGATGTATTCGACGCCCATCAGCTTTGCATCCTTGACGTTACCGTCATAAATGACGCACTGAATCACTTCTTCATTGAGGATGGCGCAATAGTGATGGGCTTCCATCTGCGCGCCGGGGTGTCCATTGTAGAAATGAAAGCCATCCAGGTAGGCGTTCAACTCATCGATGGGTGGGCGCGACTGCAGCGCGTTGGCGCCAGCGTCCAGGGTCTTGGTCAGAGCCGTGGCCGGCACGCCGGGCGCGTCCACCTTGGATGCGCTGTTATTGCCGGCGCAGCCCGCGATGGCGAGGGCGGCAAGGCACGTCAACGAGGTGCGCGTGGCAAGGGCCTTTCGAGTGTTCATGCTGGAATCCTTTTCATGGGGGCGAAGCGCAGCCAAGGCTTTGTGAGCGATGGCCGGCAACACTTCAGGGGCACCTTCATAGAGCCGGACCACGGACGAGGGTTCAGCCGATCAGACCCTGGTTGCGGTCAGTGGAGGGTTTTCAGCCGCGCCTGCGTAATATTTCACGGAACCGGCGTGTGACTTGGCCCATCCTATGCTGTGTCAGAACCTACCCCCAAGGTTTTGCCAAGGAAGAGCGCCGCGATGGTCCGTCGTTGTGCAGTATTGGTTTTTCTGCTGCTGTTGAGCCTGTTTTCGGTGCAGGCTCAAGCGCTTCCCCATGCCCGCTGGAACGTGGGTTATCACCTGCTGACCTTCAACGACCCGCTCGACGACCAGCCCATGCAAGCCTATGCCTTCTACCCCACCCAGGGACGTACGCATCCGGCGCGATTGGGCGGCTACAGCATCGACGCGCAGCAGGATGCCCCGATCGCCATCGGTCGCTTCCCGCTGCTGATGCTGTCCCACGGCAACACCGGCACCCCCTTGGCCTTGCACGATCTGATCACTGCACTGACGCGCAAGGGCTTCGTGGTGGTGGCGGTGGTCCATCCGGGTGACAACGCCCAGGATCACAGCCGTTTGGGCAAGCTCAGCAATCTGTACGGGCGGCCACTGCAGATCTCCCAGGCGATCAGCGCAGCGTTGGGCGATTCGATGTTGTCGCCTTTCGTCAATGCCAACGCGGTTGGGGTGATCGGCTATTCCGCAGGTGGCGAGACGGCATTGATCCTCTCCGGCGCGCGCCCCGACCTGCAGCGCTTGCGCAAGTACTGCGAAGAGCGGCCCTACGACGCCGATGCCTGCCAGACCCGTGGTGAACTGGAAGCCGACCGCGACGACCTGAACCCCGAAGCCGACCCACGGGTACGCGCGCTGTTGTTGATGGCGCCGTTGAGCCTGATGTTCGGTCGCCAGACCCTGGCTGAAGTCCATTTGCCAACCCTGATCTACAGCGGCGACAACGATCAATTGGTGGCCATCGACAAGAATGCCGAGGCGCTGGCGCGCAAGCTGCCGGGAAACACGGACTATCGACTGCTCCCCGGCGCCGGTCACTTTGTGTTCATGGCGCCATGCACGGACGAGCAACGTGACGCTTCGCCGGCCCTGTGTACCGATGCCGACGGCGTGGACCGTGAAGGTATCCACCGCGACCTGATCCACGAAGCCGGCAAGTTCTTCACTCACACCCTGGGTCGGCCTTCACGCGCGGGCCTGCAGACCGCCGATCACTGATCCTGGCGCGACAGCCACGCAGTGAGCCCCAGTGCCGCGAGGGACAGCCCGGCGGCCAGAGCGAAAATCGATCCATAGCCGAACCCGGCCGCTACTGCGCCCATCACCGGTCCGGCAATCGCCAGGGCCAGATCGAAGAAAACCGCGAAGGCGCTCAAGCCTGCACCGCGGCTGGTGCCCGGTACCTTGTGGATGGCCAGCACCCCCAGCGCAGGATAGACCAGCGACAACCCCAAGCCGGCCAGCGCTGCACCCGCGAGCGTGAAGGTCGGCGAGGGCGCCAGCCAGAGCAGGCTCAACCCGACCACCTCCGTGGCGATACAGGCCATGGCCACCGTCGAACCGCCCAGGTGATTGATGCTGTTGATGAACACCAGGCGCGCCGCGATGAAGCTGATGCCGAAGGCGGTCAGGCACCAGGCCGCGCCTTCCCAGCCGCGCTCCACGTAGTAGAGGGTGATGAACGTGGTGAGGGTGCCGTAGCCGATCGACGCCAGCATCAGGCTCATCCCGTGCGGTGCGACCCGGCCGAAGGCCGCCCAGAACGGCATGCGTTCGCCACGCACCACGGGCGCGGCAGGCGTATCGTGGATCATCCACAGCGCCAGCGCGCTCAATAGCATCAGGGCGATGCCCAAGGTCCAGAAGCCGGCGAACCCCACCATCAGCACGCCCAGCGGCGCGCCGATGGCGATTGCGCCATAGGAGGCGATGCCATTCCAGGAAATCACCTTGGCCATGTGCTCGGCGCCGACGCGGCTGATGCCCCAGCTGCTGGTGCCCACGCCGATCGCACCCTGGGACAGGCCGAGGACCACACGCCCGGCGATCAACACCCCCAGGCTCCACTGCGGCGCGCTGTGCAGGAACACGGATACGAAGGTCAGCGCGCCACTGATACCGATACCGATCAAGCCGTAGACGATGGTGCGTTTGGTGCCCAGGGCATCGGCCATACGCCCGGCACTCGGGCGGCTGAGCAGGGTGGCCAGGTACTGCGCGCCGATCACCACGCCAGCCGCTACGGCGCTGAAGCCCAGCTGATCGTGAACGTAACCCGGCAACACGGCAATCGGCAGCCCGATGGAGATGAAGGCAATGAAGGTGTAGAAGACGATGGAGATGATTTGCAGGTTGATGGACGACGAAGGGGTAGGGTGGGCAGACTCGGTCATGGGCTCGTTCGCAGGCGTGCGCTTGAGGTCCCCTCGGACAGGGAACGTTGGTTAAAGCAAAGCAGGCTATCGATTATTTGCAACTCTTCGACACAACGCGACGCTGCTACAACCACAACGCAAGCCGCGTCATCGCAGATGGCGCGGCTTGCACGAATCCCTGTAGCAGCGGCGCAAGCCGCGTCCGGGTTCGCCGCGCTGCGTCTGGCACACCACACTGGCCATGACGCGGCTCGCGCCGCTGCTACAGGGGCTGTTCCAGCAGCGCAACGGTTTTCTCGTCGGGCTCACCGTTGAAGAACCGGTCGAGCACTTGCTGGAAGCACGCCTGCTCAGGTGCGACGCTGGCAAACAAGGTCATGCATGAACGCAGTTTCATATCATCGGGACTGCCGAACATGGCTGTCACGCTCTTGCCCGAATGCTCGAGCACGGTCCGTGTGCACTCCAGAAGCCGAGCGCCCAGTAACGGATCGTGCAGATAGGCCACTGCTTCGGCAGCGCCGCTGATCGCGTAGAAACGCGCCGTCTCGCTCCGCCCTAGGCCCGCCAGTTGGGGAAAGACGAACCACATCCAGTGAGTGCGCTTGCGGCCGCTGCGCAATTCTTCGAGGACATCTGAGTACACCACGCGTTGGGCGTCGATGAAGCGGTTCAGATCGAAGGTGTCGTTCATGGCAGGTACTTCCCGCAGGAATTGTGTGCAATTGTGGCCGCTGTCAGGCAGTGGAGTTCCATCTACCCGTATCGTCACTCTTGGGCCAACAGTACTTCCACGCCCAGCTTGCGAATCGCCTCGGCTGCCACGTCAGTCAACTCGCTGTCGCTGATGACCACATCGAACTGCTCGAGCCCGGCGATCTTGTACATCCCGAACGTACCGTATTTGGAACTGCTGGTGATGAGCACCCGCTGAGACGCCGACTGCATCGCCACCTGCTTGACCTCGACCTTGAGCGCCGAAGGCGTGGTGATGCCCCGTTGCAGGTCCCAGGAACTGGTGGACATGAAGGCAATATCGGTCGCCAGCTGGCGCAATGTGGCCACTGCCAAACCACCCACGCACGAGCGGTTGGGATGGTCGAGCAGCCCGCCGGTGTGAATCACGTCCACATGCAGCGCTTCGGCCAGAGCATGAACGATGCCGAAGTCGTTGGTCACCACGGTCATGCCCGAGAGGGCCGCGATATGCGGAACAACCTCCAGTGTGCTGGTGCCAGCATCCAGATACACCGTCATGTCATCGTGTAACAAACCTGCGGCGAGCCTTGCCATCGCCTGTTTCTGCGGCTGCTCGGCGACCGCCTTGGACTGATGGCTGGGTTCGCTGTGCAACTGGCTGGCAATGCGCACGCCACCGGGCACCGAGTAGGCGCGGCCTTCCTGCTCCAACACACTGATATCGCGGCGCACGGTCATGTGCGAGCAATCGAACATTTCCGTCAGTTGGTGCACGCTGAGCACCTGGTGCTTGCGCAACTGGCGCAGGATCTGTTCCCGGCGCTGGTCGGGAATCATCGGTGCGGCGCCAGTGATGGCGAGGTCCTCGTCGGTGGGCATTCAGGCTCCGGGGCGTGCAGGCAGATGGTCAGGCGGCCATCTTAGCGAATCACCGCCTCGATCAATAGAACGCCGATCAAACCGATCACCGATTGCAGGCACAGCATCAGGGTCCAGGTGCGGAAGGTCTGAGCCACACTGAGTTGGAAGTACTCCTTGAACAGCCAGAAACCCGAGTCATTGACGTGGGAGAGCATCACGGCACCCGAGGCGGTGGCCAGTACCAACAGCTCCGGTGACAGGCCCGGATAGGCCAGTGCCAGGGGCGCGACGATCCCGGTGGCAGCGACGGTGGCGACTGTCGCAGAACCGACGCAGATGCGCAGCAGTGCCGCGATACCCCAGCTTAGAATCAGCGGATTGACCGCCCAGCCAGAAGCATGGTGAGTGATCAGTGCATCCAGGTGAATGGTAGTGAGCATTTCCTTGAAGCCACCGCCAGCGCCCAGAATCATCACGATCGCGCCCAGTGGTGCCAGGCCCTGGCTGGCCATCTTCTGCACCTGGCCCAGGTTGAACCCGGCGCGCAGGCCCAAGGCGAAGAAGGCAAAGATGACCGCGATCAACAACGACAGGATCGGGTTGTTCAGGGCGTTGAATACCCCGTAGGCCATCGAGCCCTTGACGCTGAAGGCCAAGCCCAGGGTGCCGACCAGCATCAGGCCGGGCGGCAGCAGCACGGCGATGATCGATGACAGCAGCGACACCTGGTTTTGATCCGGGCTGACTTCCCGCGCGCCCACTGGGCCTGCGCTGAGGTCGGGCGCCGGGCCGAACCAGGGGCTGATCAGGCGGGTGAAGATCGGGCCGCAGATGATCGCGGTCGGCACGGCGATCAGCAGGCCATAAAAGATGGTCAGTCCGGTATTGGCATGGAACGCTGCGACCGCCAGCGTCGGGGCCGGGTGCGGCGGCAGCAGACCGTGAGACACGTACAGGCCGGCGGCCAGAGGCAGACCTATGTAAAGCAGATGGCTATTGGTGCGTTTTGCCACCGTATAGACCAGCGGGGCCAGCATGATGAAGCTGACGTCGAACAGGTGCGGCATGCCGATCAGCAAGGCGGCGGCGCAGATCGCCCAGGGCGCGTACTGCACCGGACGCTGGCCGATAAAGGCATTGGCGATGCGGTCGGCGCCGCCCGAGCCCAGCAGGATACCGCCCAGCAGCGTACCCAGGCCGATCACCGGGCCGGTCTTGGCCAGCGCCGAGCCGAAGCCCTTGGCGAAGCTGTCGATGGTCTCGCCGGCGCCCGCACCACTGAGCAGGCCAAGGCCGATCGCGGTAAGGGTCAGGGCCAGGAACGGGTTGAGCTTGAGCTTGGTGATGAGCAGGATCAACACCACGATGGCGCCGGCGGCCATCGCGAAAATCAGCAGTTCGCTATTCATGTTTTTATGGAACCTGTGAAGTGGACGTCGGTGCCCGTGTTGGGCACCGGTATCGGCTGAAAGCCGCTGTGCGATCAGGCCGATTGCAGGCCGGTCTGCCAGGCGCGGTGCAGTTCATCGTTGTACTGCCCGATGTCACTCATCAGCAGCAACTCGCCGGCTTTGATGTCCCGCGCGGCGGTGGCGTGGGCTGCCAGGTACAACGGAGCGATATCGTCGGGGGCATCCGAACGCCCGATCAGCACGGCCTGCACACCGGTGACGTCGTGGTGGTGGCCACCCATTTTCAGCACGGTGCCTGCGGCGATATCGATCGTGGCGCGTCCGGCCAGAACGGTCGACTGGCTCGGTTTGTCGGTGCCCGACGCACGTTTGTGCAGCACAGCGTTGAGCAGGGTGATCGGCGTTTCCACACCCATGAAGTGGTAGGGCAGGTACAGGCAGGCGTAGCGTCCGTTGCGGCTGACCACGTGGCCTTTCTGCGCAAGCAATTCCCAGGTCGGTTTGTCGTGGGTGCGGATGATCACGAACACACCCCCGGCAAAGCTCGCCTCGTCGGGTAGACGCAGCACGTTGAACACCTCGATCACGCCGCTGCGACCCAGCACACCACCGTCTTCGCGCAAGGCGTAGATGTCGGCCAGTTCGCTGGTACGAGCAATCGGGTAGTGCAGCAGTTCCACGTCCGGCACCAGGCCGGTGTTGGTAGCCACCACCGACATTTCGCAATAGTCGGCGGTGGCGGACGTCTTCAGGCCATTCAAGGCGGCGCGGCGTGCTGCAAGGGTGGCTGGAATGTCATCGCCCAGGCGCAGCAATTCGCCCATGGCTGGCGCGGAAATGGTGGTATCAAGCTGGGTGATGCTGCCGTCCTCGGGGTTGAACACCAGATCGTATTCACTGGACTTGCCCGCCGCGACGATGTCCAGCTTGAGCACACGCGCCCAGCTGACCCAGCCGATCAGGTTGGCCGGCTGATCGCCGTCGGCGGTGGTGTAGACCACATCGTGTTGTGCGGCAAGGCGGGACAGGGCGATACCCGCAACCGAGTCCACTTCCTTGCTGACCATGGCGACGTGACGACCGTCCTCGATGGCGCGCCGGGCGACCTGGTAGCCAATCGCAGGGTTGCCGGTGGCTTCCACCAGGATGTCGTAGCGGGCAGCCTGCAGCAGGGCGACGTCGGCGACCAGCACAATGGCATCGGACGGTGCGCTGGCAACCGCGGCCGCATCCTTGCAGATGCACAGCTGTTCTGCGGCAAAGCCTAGTTCGACGCACAACCCATGCAGGCCGGGCACGTCCAGGTCGCACAGAACGGCGGGGACCAGGTTGGGCATCAGCTGCGTCTGGGCCAGCAAGGTGCGCGAGAAACCACCCTTGGCGCCGGTGAGTGCGTAACGTACGGCCTGGCCGGCTTGTGCAGCGAACAGCAATTCGAAATTCATGGTTCGTCCTCGGTGAAGGGAAAATCGGCAGCGACCACCGGATGAACAATATTTGTTATGGATTCGTAGCTCCCGAGTGACAGCACGATAGTGCGGTTTTCACATTAAGGTCAATTTATTTAACATGGATTAACACTAAGCTTGCTTTCGCTTGTAGTATTGGGTCATTGAATCGCTCAAATGAACCAATAATTAACATGCGCCGTGCCCGCCACGGTGACCTGTGCAGGAGATGCCACTCATGACCGCTGTCCATCGCCCGCTGCTCGGCTGCATTGCCGACGACTTCACCGGTGCTACCGATCTCGCCAACATCCTGGTGCGCGGCGGCATGCGCACGGTGCAATCGATTGGCGTTCCAGACAGTGATCTGGCCGAGTTCGCCGAGGCGGATGCCATCGTCATTGCTCTAAAATCCCGTACCACGTCGGCGGCCAGCGCCGTAGCCGAATCGTTGCAGGCGCTGGCGTGGCTGCGCGAGCGTGGCTGCCAACAGTTCTTCTTCAAATACTGCTCGACGTTCGATTCGACCGCAGTGGGCAACATTGGCCCGGTCACCGAGGCACTCCTGGAAGCCCTCGGCAGCGATTTCACCATCGCCTGTCCGGCGTTCCCGGAGACCGGCCGCACCCTGTTCCGCGGTCATCTGTTCGTTCAGGACAGCCTGCTCAATGAATGCGGCATGCAGCACCACCCGCTCACACCGATGAAAGATGCCAACCTGGTCCGCGTGCTGGATGAGCAAACCACCGGTGCGGTGGGTCTGCTGCGCTACGACGTGGTCGGGCAGGGCGCCTCTGCGGTGGCCATGCGTATGGACGAACTGCGAGCCGAAGGCGTGCGCGTGGCCATTGCCGATGCCGTGAGTGACGACGATCTACAGACGCTGGGGCGTGCCTGTGCGAACCTCGCCTTGATCACCGGCGGCTCGGGGGTGGCCCAGGGCCTCCCGGAGAACTTCCGCCGCCAGGGCCTGTTGCGCACAGGCGACGCATCCGCCATGCCAGTCATCGAAGGCCGTGCCGTTGTGTTGGCAGGCAGTACCTCCAAGGCTACCAACGGACAGGTCGCTGCCTGGCTGGAAGCAGGTCGCCCGGCCTTTCGCATCGACCCACTTGCAATCGCCCGAGGCGAACCGGTCGTAGCCCAGGCTGTAGCGTTCGCCGACCGTGACCCAGCGGTGCTGATCTACGCCACCAGCAGCCCCGAGCGAGTGGCTGCCGTGCAACGGGAGTTGGGTGCCGAACACGCAGGCGCCATGATCGAGGCGGCGCTGGGCGAGGTCGCGACACAACTGCAAGGCAAGGGCTGGCGCCGCTTCGTCATCGCGGGCGGGGAAACTTCCGGTTCGGTGGTGCAGGCGTTGCGCGTCAAAGGCTTGCGTATCGGCCGGCAGATCGATCCTGGCGTGCCGGCTACCGTAGCCTTTGGCGGCTCCAATGCGCTTGCGCTGACGCTGAAGTCAGGCAACTTTGGCAGCGTGGACTTTTTTCCCAAGGCGCTGGCTTGCCTGGCGGGAGATTTTTCGTGAGAAATGAAAACGACCTGCGCGAAGAAATCTGTGAAGTCGGCCTGAGCCTGTTCGGGCGTGGGTATACCGTCGGCAGCGCCGGCAACATCAGTGCACGCCTTGACGACGGTTGGCTGATCACCCCTACCGATGCTTGTCTGGGCAGGCTGCAGCCCCACGCCATTGCCAAGGTCACCACGGCGGGTGAATGGGTCAGCGGTGACAAACCTTCCAAGACCCTGGCCCTGCACCGGCAAGTTTACGACCGAAACCCAGGAGTCAACGGCGTGGTCCACACCCACTCCACTCATCTGGTGGCCCTCACTTTGGCTGGGGTGTGGAGCGCGCAGGACATCTTGCCGCCGCTCACGCCTTATCAGGTCATGAAGGTGGGCCGCATCCCGTTGATCCAGTACCAGCGCCCAGGCTCGCCCGACGTGGCGACGCAAGTTGCCGCACTGGCCGATCAGGTGAGGGGGGTCATGCTGGAACGGCTTGGCCCGGTTGTCTGGGAAAGCTCGGTGTCAAAGGCCAGCCATGCGCTGGAAGAACTGGAGGAAACCGCACGGCTGTGGCTGATGACCGAGCCACGACCTGCGCCCTTGAGCCAGGCAGCCGTCGAAGAACTCAAGAGGGTGTTCGGTTGCGCCTGGTGAGGCATTGACCCTACTTGTGAAAAGGCCATCGTTGGGCTTTACTGGAACCAGCGTCCTACAAAAATCACAAGAGACGAAGCTGATGAGCAATTCCGTGAAGATTCGCAAAAGCGACAGCCATGTCGATGCCTGGGCCATAGGCTTCATGATCGTTGTGATCGTGGCGACGGCGGTGTACTGGTTCAGTCGCGGCTGAACCCGTACCCGCCACGGAATCTGCGTTAGTTGTCATAACCCAGGTTCGGCGCCAGCCAGCGTTCGCTGACTGCCAGCTCCTGTTTCTTGCGTTCGGTGTAGGCCTGCACCTGATCGCGATCGACCTTGCCCACGGCAAAGTACTGCGCCTGTGGGTGGGCGAAGTACCAGCCGCTGACCGCAGCCGCGGGGAACATCGCGTAGTGCTCGGTCAGGGTCACGCCGCTTTGCCCGTTGTCATCGAGCAGATCGAACAGCGTGCCTTTCTCGGTATGGTCCGGGCACGCGGGGTAGCCAGGGGCAGGGCGGATGCCTTTGTACTGCTCCCTGATCAACGCCTCGTTGTCCAGTGTCTCTTCGGGGTCGTAGCCCCAATGCACCTTGCGCACCTGCTGGTGCAGCCATTCGGCGCAAGCCTCGGCCAGGCGGTCGGCCAAGGCCTTGACCATGATCGAGTTGTAGTCGTCGCCGTTGTCCTGATAGGCCTTGGCGACTTCTTCGGCGCCGATGCCAGCGGTGGTAATGAAGCCGCCCACGTAGTCGGTCACGCCACTGTCCCTGGGTGCGACGAAGTCGGCCAGGGAAAAGTTCGGCTTGCCATCGGTCTTGATGGTCTGTTGGCGCAGGTGATGCAGGCGCGCCAGCGGCTGGCCATCGTCGCCATACACTTCGATATCGTCGTGTTCCACCTGGTTGGCGGGCCAGAAACCGAACACCGCGCGGGCGCGGATGAGTTTCTCATCGATCAGCTTGCGCAGCATCACCTTCGCGTCCTCGAACAACGCGGTGGCCGCTTCACCCACCACCTCGTCGGTGAGAATGCGCGGGTACTTGCCGGCCAGGTCCCAGGATATGAAAAACGGTGTCCAGTCGATGTACTCGGCCAGTACGTTGAGGTCGATGTCATCCAGTACCCTGGCGCCGGTAAAGGTCGGCTGCACGGGGTGGTAGGTACTCCAGTCGAAGGTGGCCTTGGCCGCGATGGCGTTGGTATAGCTCAAGCGCTCGGTGCGCGCACTGCGGTTGGCCGTACGCTCGCGAACCTCGATGTATTCCAGGCGAGTCTTCTCGACGAACGCCGGCTTGAGTTCCTTGGACAGCAACTGGGTGGCAACCCCCACCGCCCGCGAGGCGTCGGTCACATAGATGACCGCGTCATTGCTGTACTTGGGCTCGATCTTCACCGCCGTGTGCGCCTTGGAGGTGGTGGCCCCACCGATCATCAGCGGCAGGTGGAAGTCCTGACGCTGCATTTCCCGGGCAACGTGAACCATCTCGTCGAGCGAAGGGGTGATCAGGCCGGACAGGCCGATGATGTCGCACTTCTGCTCGCGTGCGACCTGCAGGATCTTGTCGGCGGGCACCATGACGCCCAGGTCGACGATGTCGTAGCCATTGCAGCCCAGCACCACGCCGACGATGTTCTTGCCGATATCGTGGACGTCGCCTTTCACCGTGGCCATCAGGATCTTGCCCTTGGCTTCGGGCTTGTCGCCTTTCTCAAGCTCGATGAACGGAATCAGGTGAGCCACGGCCTGTTTCATCACGCGCGCCGACTTGACCACCTGGGGCAGGAACATCTTGCCCGAGCCGAACAGGTCGCCAACGATGTTCATGCCCGACATCAACGGGCCTTCGATGACCTCGATCGGGCGCTTGAACGACTGCCGAGACTCCTCGGTGTCTTCGACGATGTGCGTGGTGATGCCCTTGACCAACGCGTGTTCCAGACGCTGGTTGACCGGCCAGCCGCGCCATTCTTCGGTCTCGGCTTCCTTGACGCTGCCGTCGCCCTTGAACTTGTCGGCGATGGCAAGCAGGGCGTCGGTGCCTTCCGGGGTGCGGTTGAGCACCACGTCCTCGACACGGTCACGCAGCTCGGCCGGGATCTGGTCATAGATCTCCAACTGGCCGGCGTTGACGATCCCCATGGTCAGGCCGTTGCGGATGGCATGCAGCAGGAACACCGAGTGGATCGCCTCGCGCACCGGATTGTTGCCACGGAACGAGAACGACACGTTCGACACGCCGCCGCTGGTCAATGCATGGGGCAGCTCATCGCGGATGTAGGCGCAGGCATTGATGAAGTCGACGGCATAGTTGTTGTGTTCTTCGATGCCGGTGGCCACGGCAAAGATGTTCGGGTCGAAGATGATGTCTTCCGGAGGGAAGCCGACCTGGTCGACCAGAATGTCGTAGGAGCGCTTGCAGATTTCCTTCTTGCGCGCCTCGGTGTCGGCCTGGCCAGCCTCGTCGAAGGCCATGACCACCACCGCCGCGCCGTAGCGCTTGCACAGCTTGGCGTGATGGATGAAGGCCTCCACGCCTTCCTTCATGCTGATCGAGTTGACGATGCCCTTGCCCTGGATGCACTTGAGCCCGGCTTCGATCACTTCCCACTTGGAGGAGTCGATCATGATCGGCACCCGCGAGATGTCCGGCTCGCCAGCGATCAGGTTGAGGAAGGTGACCATCGCCTTCTGCGAGTCGAGCATGCCCTCGTCCATGTTGATGTCGATCACCTGCGCGCCGGCTTCCACCTGCTGCAGGGCGACTTCCAGGGCCTCGGTGTAGTTGTCCTCGCGGATCAGCCGCGCGAAGCGCGCGGAGCCGGTGATGTTGGTGCGCTCGCCGACGTTGACGAACAACGACTGACGGTCGATGGTGAACGGCTCCAGACCCGACAACCGGCAGGCTTTGGGAATGTCCGGGATCGCCCGCGGCTCATAGCCGGCCACTGCCTTGGCGATGGCTTCGATATGCCCCGGGGTGGTGCCGCAGCAGCCACCGACGATGTTGAGAAAGCCGCTCTGGGCAAACTCTTCGATGATCTTCGCGGTTTCCGAAGGCAGCTCGTCGTATTCACCGAAGGCGTTCGGCAAGCCCGCGTTGGGGTGCGCCGAAACGTAGGTCCCGGCCTTGTTCGACAGCTCTTCCAGGTAGGGGCGCAGCTCGCTGGCACCCAGCGCGCAGTTCAGGCCTACCGAGATCGGCCTGGCATGGCTTACCGAGTTCCAGAAGGCCTCGGTGGTCTGCCCGGACAGGGTGCGACCGGACGCATCGGTGATGGTCCCGGAAATCATGATCGGCAGCTCGAAGCCCAGTTCCTCGTACACCCCCTGCACGGCGAAGATCGCCGCCTTGGCGTTGAGGGTGTCGAAGATGGTCTCGATCAGGATCAGGTCGGCGCCGCCCTCGATCAGGCCTTTGGTGGCTTCGGTGTAGTTTTCCACCAGCTCGTCGAAGGTGACGTTGCGGTAGCCGGGGTTGTTGACGTCGGGGGACAGCGAGCAGGTGCGACTGGTCGGGCCCAGCACGCCGGCGACGAAGCGCGGTTTGTCCGGGGTTTCCAGGGTCTTGGCGTCGGCGACGCGACGGGCCACCCGCGCACCTTCAACGTTGAGCTCGTACACCAGCGACTCCATGCCGTAGTCGGCCTGGGACACCTGGGTGGCATTGAAGGTATTGGTTTCCAGAATGTCGGCGCCCGCGTCCAGGTAGGCCTTCTCGATGGCGGCGATCACATCCGGGCGGCTGAGCAGCAACAGGTCGTTGTTGCCCTTGACGTCGCTTGGCCAATCGGCGAAGCGCTCACCCCGATAATCCTCTTCCTCGAGCTTGTAGCTCTGGATCATCGTGCCCATGCCGCCGTCGAGAATCAGGATGCGCTCTTTGAGGGCTTGCTGGAGGGCTTGAAGGCGAGCACTGCGGTCGGACATGGGAACCACTCTTTCAGAAAATTCGGACACTGTGACAGGTGGCGGATGATAGCAAACCTGTGCGCTATTTGATCATCACGAGGATTGCCATGAATTTCACTCATGTTCGGAACGCCGGGCTCGTGCTTTTCCAGTCCCTTGCACAAGGCCCCGGAAGAAACTTGCAGCCGGTCAGTCATTAACGCGTGTCGCGACCTTTTCGAGATTTTTGCAGTCCCACCCCTCGGAATGCCCTGAAAAGGGGCGCGAATTCTCGTTTCAAAAGGCGGTACGCATGCTGATTTCGCTTCAAGCTTTAAGGGCCCTGGCCGCCTGGATCGTAGTCTGCCATCACTTCATGCAGATTTTCTTCGACTTCCATGCCGCAGGCCCCATCGGTCAGTTCTTCACTGACCGAGGCGCGGTGGGCGTCGATATCTTTTTCGTCATCAGTGGGTTGGTCATCTACCTGTCGACCCAGGACAAGCAGATGCCCGCGGGGCGCTTCCTGCTCAACCGTGTCATTCGCATCGTACCGGCCTATTGGCTGTACACCGCCTTGATGGGGCTGATGCTGGTCAGCCTGGGCCAATGGCTGCCCCATGCCGCGATAGACCTGCCGCATTTCATCCTCTCGCTGCTGTTCATTCCTTCGGAAAATCCCGGTGGCTACGGCCTGTACCCGACGCTGAACGTGGGCTGGACACTCAACTACGAGATGTTCTTCTACCTGCTGTTCTCGCTGGTGTTCACCGTGCCGCAGCGTTACCGCCCGCTGATCGTCGCCGCCGCGCTGGTCGCGGTCAGCGAAGTACTGGGCCGCTATGGGGTGGTCAGCCGCTTCTATCAGAACAACATCATCTACGAGTTCCTGCTGGGCATCGGTATCGGCATGCTCTACCGCCGCGGCTGGATCGCCCAGGGCTTGTGGCTACCCCTGGCCGTGATCATCGTGTCGGCGGTGCTGATCTATCACCTGGATTCCAGCGACCGGCTGCTGCACTGGGGCTTGCCCAGCGCGCTGATTGTCCTGGCCTGCGTGGCCATGGAGCCGCACTTCCGTGGCAGCCGCCTGCTCAAGACCCTGGGCGATTGTTCGTATTCGGTGTACCTGGTGCACGTGCTGGTGCTCTA
The DNA here is from genome assembly GCF_014842235.1 of Pseudomonas sp. CFBP 13710. Classification (NCBI taxonomy): domain Bacteria; kingdom Pseudomonadati; phylum Pseudomonadota; class Gammaproteobacteria; order Pseudomonadales; family Pseudomonadaceae; genus Pseudomonas; species Pseudomonas sp. CFBP 13710. The sequence goes on from NZ_JACYVJ010000001.1 coordinate 512,103, forward strand.
CGCCGGTTGGCTGGCCAGCGTCCACTGGCATCTGAACCCGTATTGGGTGTTTGCGTTCTGCGTGCCCACTATCGCCCTGGTGTCGTGGGCCAGCTACGTGTGGATCGAAAAGCGTCTGTACCACCGGGTCAAGCACTGGACCGACGCTCGCCTGGATTCGACCTCGATGGCCCGTACCGGGTGATTCCCGACCAAAACAGTCAGGCTTTGTCAGCGTCGCCGGATTCGCGTAAACTGCTGGCAAGTCTGTGAGGAACCACTATGAGCGCTATAACGATTACCGACGCTGCGCACGATTACCTGGCCGATCTGCTGAGCAAGCAGAACACGCCCGGAATCGGCATTCGCGTGTTCATCACCCAGCCGGGCACCCAGTACGCAGAGACGTGCATTGCCTACTGCAAGCCGGGTGAAGAAAAGCCGGAAGACACCGCCCTGGGCTTGAAAAGCTTCACCGCCTGGATCGACGCCGTCAGCGAAGCCTTCCTCGACGACGCCGTGGTCGACTACGCCACCGACCGCATGGGCGGGCAGCTCACCATCAAGGCGCCCAACGCCAAGGTGCCGATGGTCAACGCCGACAGCCCCGTCAACGAGCGCATCAACTACTATCTGCAAACCGAGATCAACCCCGGCCTGGCCAGCCACGGCGGGCAGGTCAGCCTGATCGACGTGGTCGAAGACGGCATTGCCGTGCTGCAGTTCGGCGGTGGTTGCCAGGGTTGCGGCCAGGCCGACGTCACCCTCAAGGACGGTATCGAGCGCACCCTGCTCGAGCGCATCCCGGAGCTCAAGGGCGTTCGTGATGTCACCGACCACACCCAGAAAGAAAACGCCTACTACTAGGTAGGCAAGCTAGGTAGGCAAGCTGCCCCGCGCCAGAACGCGGGGCCCACATCCGATTCGCTGCGCCCAAGCAGCACGATGCGGGCGGCTACTGGCCGAAGCGCTGGGCGTAACCTTGCGGACTCACCCCAAGCACCTTCTGAAAACTGCGCCGCAGGTTTTCCGCATGGCCATAGCCGCACAGGCGCGCCACGCTCTGCAGCGACAACTGCCCGCCCTGGATCATCGCCCGGGCCGCTTCCAGGCGGACCCGTTCGATATGCCGCGCCGGCGTGATGTTCAGTTCGGCAAAGAAAACCCGGTACAACGTCCGCGGCGTCATGTTGGCCTTGTGTGCCAGCGCTTCCAGGGACAGATCGGCGCTCAGGTTCAGTGCAATCCATTCAAGCAACTCGGTCAGCCTCGACGTCGGTCCGTTGCAGCGCGCAAGGTGCGGGCTGAATTGCGTCTGCCCACCCGAGCGCTTGAGAAACAGCACCAAACGACGGGCGACGGCAAGGGCGAGGGGTCTGCCCAGGTCGGCCTCGATCAACGCCAGCGCCAGGTCGATCCCGGCGGTGACGCCTGCCGAGGTGAAAATGTGGCTGTGCCCGTCCTTGTCCGAAGGGTCGTAGGTGTGCAGCCGATCGCCTTGCACCTGCACATTGGCAAACGCCTGCAAGGCCTCGACATCGTCCCAGTGAGTGGTGGCGATCAAGCCGTCCAGCAAGCCCGCGCTGGCAAGCATCAGGGCTCCCGAGCACACCGAACCCAAGCGTCGGACCGTGGGCGCGGCCTCGCGCAACCAGGCGAGCAGGGCAGTGTTCGCGCACTGTTCGGCATCGCTGCTGCCGCCGGGCAGCAGCACCGTGTCCAGGGTGCTGCAGTCCACCGACAGCCAGCTGGCGTCGGCATGCAGTTTCAACCCGGCGGAGGTCGCCACGGCGCCCGCTGCCTCCCCCAACAGCTGCAATTGGTAGAGTGGCGCCAGGCCCTGGCGGGCCAGCTCGACGTTGGCCGAGGCGAACACCTGCATCGGGCCGGTCACATCCAGGCTCATCACCCCGGGATAGATCAGGCAAGCGATCACTTTGGTGGAATCAGCCATGCAGTCCATGTCGTTCAAGAACGGTACAGGTGGGCATGGCCCGCACGGTACAGCGCCGAGTCGGCGAAACTGTCCGTGTGCAGCACGTGCCCCACGAGAATCAGCGCACTACGCCGGAAGTCCTTGGCTGCGACCTTGAGCTGGATATCCGCCAAGGTGCCCAGCACGAAGTCCTGATCCGGCCAGCTGGCCTTGTGAATCACGGCAACCGGGCAATCCGCGCCGTAGCTGGGCAGCAGTTCGGCGACGATTCGATCCAGATTCTTCACTCCCAGGTGAATGGCCAACGTCGCGCCGTGCCGGGCCAGGCTGCCCAAGCTTTCACCCGGCGGCATCGGCGACTTGTCGCCATAGCGGGTGAGAATCACCGTCTGCGCCACATCGGGCAGGGTCAGCTCCACGCCCAGCAGCGCTGCGCAAGCGGCCGTAGCGGTCACGCCAGGAATGATCTGGTAGTCGATACCGTGCTCGCGCAGGCAGCGAATCTGCTCACCGATCGCGCCATACAGGCCGGGATCGCCGCTGTGCACCCGCGCTACGTCTTCGCCCCGGTCATGGGCTTGGCGCATCAGCTCGATGATCTGTTGCAGGTGCAGCTCGGCGCTGTTGTGAACCTGGTGCGCGGTGTGCCCTTCGAGCACCGCGTCGGGCACCAGCGAGCCTGCATAGATGATCACCGGGCAACGCCGGATCAGGCGCTGGCCCTTGACGGTGATCAGCTCCGGATCGCCCGGTCCGGCGCCGATGAAATAAACGGTCATGGGGATTCCTGACAGGCGGAGGGGTGAATGATATTCAAGTTGAACGCACAGCGCAGCTGGTCTGACCCACACTGCTGGCGATGGCCAGGGTAGCCACCGCCGTGTGCCGCCGTTTGACACGCAGCATCGCCGCAGACGCCGTGCAGTGCTCGGCCATGGCCAGGGCGGCGCTTTCAGCAACACCCTGGCAACCAGTCGCTGCGAATGAGCGCGCGGAACGATGGCTGAGTCGATCCTCAAAGGGCGCCAGCGCCTGCGCGCTGTAGGTGGAGAAGGGCAGGGCAAGACGCTCGGCCAGCAGGAGCAGCCCTGGCTCGTGTGCCTTGAGGTCGATGCTGGCCAGGCCCTGCACATCCGCCCAGTCAAGCCGGTGTTCAAGCAGGGTCTGTTGCAGCAGCTCCTGCAGCGCCTGCGCGCTGCAACCTCGGCGACACCCGAACCCTACCCACAGCGCCGTCATCGGATTCAGCTACGGGCTCGGCGAAACAACCAGGTACTGATCAGGCCCAGGGCCAGCCAGAACACCGCATTGGTTACCAGTGAAGCAATCACGAACTGCTGTTCCAGCGCTTCGGGCGCCAGGCTCGCATGCTGTTCGGGTTGGGGCGCGCCAATGAGGTGCGGTACCAGCACGATGGCCAGGCCCAGCGCCTTGAGCAGCATGCCGCGGCCGAACACCAGCAGCGCCAGGCCCGCAGCTGTCGACGCGGCTGTGCCGATCCACCAAGTTTGCCGCGATGCCAGGTCTGCCGCCTGCGTGCCGGGCAGTTCCGGCGGCAGGCCCAGGTTCGGCGCCAGGCAGAACACCGCGAATCCACCCAACCCCCACAACAGTCCCTGGGCATTGCGACCGGGTGCCCGCAGCGTATAGAGCGCGACCAGCATCAGGGCGAAGCCGACGGCCACTACCAGATTGCCCCCGGCCGTGGACAGCACGCGCTGCCAGCCGTTTTCGGGTTCCCAGGCCTCGGCGTGCTCGTGCTCGTGCTCGGCGCCTGCGGCATCGGCATGCTCATGCTGCGCGGCAGGTGTTTCATAGGTTTCACCCGCAAGGATCAGCGGGGCGACCCAGAGGGCTTGCAGAAGCGTCAACAACAAAGCGGCCAGCAGCCCGCTGAACCCGGCGGTACGTACGATGTGCCTGATCATCTCGGTATTCCTCAATGGCACGGAAAGGCGGCGCTGTGCCGGGTGTCGTGAGCGGCGTTGTGCACGGCTTCGATATGCGAGAAACCGGCGAAGCCGACCAGGCAGCAGCCCAGCAGGAACGTACCAGTCGCCAGCGCAATGCGCTGGGCGAGGGTGGCGGTATGCGTTTGGGCGTGTTCAGGGCTGGTTGAGACGGTGCTGGACATGGCGTTCCCTCTGGTGGTCCCGACGGTGGCGGCTCCACGGTATGTGGTTCCGACAATCGGGCACGCGCACGCAGAAAGCCTGGCGCAGGCGCGCCATGCTCGCAACAGCGCCCGCCCACCGCGGGTTTGTCGATCACAGACAGTCTGGGCCGGTCTCCGGGCTTGCGAGGGGCGGTATGAGCCAGCCTTGAAAGCGTCGCCTTCCCACACCCATGACAGGCGCAGTGGATCTGACACTTCTCTCGCTTACCGTTGCGGGGGCAGCACCGGACTTGCGCCAGCATCCAATCGAAGCTGGCACTCACCGGTTTCCCGTTTCACCCTGTGAAGGGCACCCAAAACGAAGCGCCTAGCAAATCATGTCGACGCGGGGCCGTCAATCCGCGCCCATGCCAGCGAGCGCCGGCGCCTGTAGAATGCTGCCGCGGTCCGCACTTTCACATCCGACAAGGAGTTCCCCATGCCCGAAGAAGGCAACATGCTACAAGCCGCCGTGGTGTTCCTGCTGGCCGCGGTGATTGCCGTGCCGTTGGCCAAACGCCTGCAATTGGGCGCGGTGCTGGGCTATCTGTTCGCCGGGGTGGTCATCGGCCCGCAAGTGCTGGGCTGGGTCGGCGACCCACAGAGCGTCAGCCACATCTCGGAACTGGGGGTAGTCCTGCTGCTGTTCATCATTGGCCTGGAGCTGTCGCCCAAGCGGCTGTGGGTCATGCGCAAGGCGGTGTTCGGGGTTGGCCTGGCACAGGTGCTGCTGACCGCAGTGGTGATCGGCGCGGTGGCATTGCTCGGCTTCGGCCAGCCGTTGAACAGTGCTGTGGTGCTGGGTCTGGGCCTGGCCTTGTCGTCCACTGCATTCGGCCTGCAAAGCCTGGCCGAACGCAAGGAGCTGAACGCTCCCCACGGTCGCCTGGCCTTTGCCATCCTGCTGTTCCAGGACATTGCCGCGATTCCACTGATCGCCATGGTGCCGTTGCTGGCCGGCAGTGGCAGCGATGCAGGCGAGGGCAGTACCCTGGATCACGGCCTGCGGGTGCTGGGCAGCATCGCCGTGGTGGTGGTCGGTGGGCGCTACCTGTTGCGTCCGGTGTTTCGCGTCGTCGCCCGCACTGGCCTGCAGGAGGTGTCCACCGCCACGGCCTTGCTGGTGGTGATCGGCACCGCCTGGCTGATGGAACTGGCCGGTGTCTCCATGGCCCTGGGCGCCTTTCTCGCTGGCTTGCTGCTGGCCGATTCGGAATACCGGCACGAGTTGGAGTCGCAGATCGAGCCGTTCAAGGGGCTGCTGCTGGGGCTGTTCTTCATCAGTGTCGGCATGGGCGCCAATCTGGGCCTGCTGCTCGAAAACCCGGCACTGGTGCTGGGGCTGACGCTGCTGTTGATCGGCATCAAGCTGCCGTTGCTGGTGTTGATCGGGCGTCTGGCCGGCGGCTTGGGCCGGCTCAGCGCCGTACGCCTGGGTATCGTGCTGGCCGCCGGCGGCGAGTTCGCCTTCGTGGTGTTCAAGATAGGCCGCGAGCAGGGCCTGTTCGACGCGCGCCTGTACGACACCTTGCTGCTGACCATCACTTTGTCGATGGCGCTCACGCCATTGCTGTTGCTGCTGTGCGCACGCCTGCTGCGGGTCAAGACCCCGCCGGTGGAAGTGCCGGACGCCTACCGCGAGATCGAAAGCGACGCGCCGCGCGTGGTGATTGCCGGCATGGGCCGGATGGGGCAGATCGTTGCGCGGATCCTGCGGGCGCAGAAGATCAGCTTCGTAGCCCTGGACACCTCGGTGGAGTCCATCGAGTTCTCGCGCAGCTTCGGCCACCTGCCGGTGTTCTATGGCGACCCGCTGCGGCCGGAGATCCTGCGCGCGGCCAAGGTCGAGCAGGCCGAGTATTTCGTCATTGCCACCGACGATCCGGAAATCAACATCAAGACCGCCGAATTGGTCAACCGCCTGTACCCGCACGTGAAGATCATCGCCCGCGCCCGCAACCGCCAGCATGTGCACCGGCTGGTCGACCATGGCGCCCAGGCGGTTCGCGAAACCTACTACTCGAGCCTGGAAATCACCCGCCGAACGCTGGTCGGCCTGGGCTTGAGCCAATCCCAGGCCGATGCGCGGATCAGCCGCTTCAAGCGCCATGACGAACAGGTGCTGCAGGCCCAGCATGCGATCTACGACGATGAAGCCAAGGTCATGCAGACCGCCCAGGAAGCACGCGCCGAGCTGGCCCGGCTGTTCGAATCCGATCGCCAGGACGAGAAGGCTGCCGCCAAGGGCGCGCCGCGGCGCTGAGAATCAAACCGGCGGCTGGCGGGCGACGTCGGCCGGCCCGTCTTCGTTGGCCGGATGCGGCGTGCGGGTCGACATTTCGGCGCGCAGCTGCGGCAGGCACTCGGGGTAGCGGTTGTTGACGAAAGTGATCAGCCGCTCGCGCACATGGCAGCGCGCATCCCAGTTGCGCGACGAATCCAGCGAGCTGAGCAGGATGCGCAACTGCATCGCCTTGTCGCTGGTATCGGTGACCTGCAGAACCACCACACGGCCGTCCCACAGGTGCGGAATTTCCTCGCACAGACGCTTGGTCTCGACGCGCAGCGCTTCCAGCGGCACCGAGTAGTCGACCCAGAGAAACACCGAGCCGATGATGCTGGACGTACTGCGGGTCCAGTTCTGGAACGGCTTCTCGATGAAGTACTGCAGAGGCACGACCATGCGCCGCTCATCCCAGATCTTCACCACCACGTAGGTGCCGGTGATCTCTTCGATACGCCCCCATTCGCCCTCGACGATGACCACGTCGTCGATGCGGATCGGCTGCGAAATGGCGATCTGCAGGCCGGCGATCAGGTTGCCCAGCACCGGTTTGGCAGCGAAGCCGGCAGCCAGTCCCGCAAGACCTGCGGACGCCAGCAGGCTGGTGCCGATCTGGCGCACCGCTGGAAACGTCATCAGGATCAGGGCGATGCCGAAAATCAGCACCAGTACGTTGAGGCACTGCACCAGCACCCGTACCTGGGTCTGGATGCGCCGGGCGGCAAGGTTGTCCTCGATGTCCAGCGGGTGCTTGAGGGTCATGGTCGTAGCCACAGCCTTGACACAGCGCAGGCCGAGCCAGGTCAGGCAGGCGGTGACCAGCATGCCGTTGAGGTGGCGCACGGTATTGATCATCAGCAGGTCGTCGGGCGCCGAAGTCCACACCGCCTGCAGGGCCATCAGCGGCATCAGCCACAGGGTCGGCTGCTCGGCACGGGCGACCAGTTGCTGCGCCAGTACGAAGGACTTGGAGACGCGTCGCAGGATGATCAGGCCGACCCAGCGGATCAGCAGAATGACGCATACGGCCAGCGCGGCGGCGATCAGCGTACTGAGCCAGGGCATCGGCACGCGGGCCAGCAAGGAATCGGGAAGGGCGTATTCCATGGGGCGGGTGCTCGCTTGAGGCATGAACTGGAGTCGACCGGCAAAGCTCGACACGGTTCCCCGTCATCCGCAGCCGATCAGTCTGCCAAGCGGGTTTCACGCGAGGGCGAGTGGCCAAAATAGCCGCTGTAGCACTTGCTGAAATGGCTCACCGAGACAAAGCCGCAGGCAATCGCCACGTCCATGATCGACAGCGTCGAATGCTGCAACAGACGACGTGCTTCGGTGACCCGCAGTTCCATATAGTAACGGTGCGGCGAAGTGCCAAGCTGGTCCTGGAACAGCCGGTCGATCTGGCGCCGCGAGCGGCCGACGAACTCGGCCAGTTGGTCCAGCGACAGCGGTTCCTCCAGATTGCTCTCCATCAGGTCAATGATGTTGCGCAGCGGCTGGCTGAGCTTGCCGGTCGCCTGGCCACCGGTGCGCTTGAAGCGCAGCCCTTCGAAGGCAAGAATGTGTTCCACCCCATTGGCCAGGGTCTCGCCGCGCTGCTGGCGGATCATTTCCATCATCATGCCGAAACCGCCGTTGGGGCTCGCGGCGGTGGCGCGGTCGCGGTCGATAACCTGGCTGGCGGGGGTGACGGTGATCTGCGGGCTGAGTTCTGCCAGCGAAGCGCGGTTTTCCGGATGCACCGCGCAGCGATAGCCATCGAGCAGGCCTGCCTGGCCGAGAAACCAGGCGCCGTTCCACAGCCCGCCCAGGGCAATGCCGCGACGCGCGCAGTCCGCCAGTATTCGACTGAGCAGCAGGGAAGGCCGCAGCGGTGTGCGAAAGCCGCCACAGATGATCAACAGGTCCACTTCGTCGTGCATGCCTGGCATCAGTGGCGCATCCGGCTGCAGCAGTATGCCCAGATCACTGATCACCTGGCCGGGCGCCAGCCCATAGGAGCGAATGGCGTAGGCCGCCGGGCTGATCAGATTGGCAGTGACCAAGGTGTCCAGGCTGGCAGTGAAGGCGGCCAGGGAAAAATGCTCCAGCAGCACGAACCCCACGCGCAGGCTTGCCTGGTCGGTGTTGCGCAGGCGCCCGTTGGCCGAGGCAAGGTACAGCAGGTTCTTGCTTTGCCCGGCACCGCTGAAAACCCGTTGCGTCATTGCTGCCTGCTCCCTGGATTGCCGCTGATCACAGCGGATATTACCGTAGTGCTGCGGCCATGGGTCTGCGAGACTGACGGCCCTTTTGCCTTGGAGCAAGCCCCATGCCCTACCTGCGCCACGCCCACTGCCTGCTGCTGTGCTGGCTGATCGGCACACCGGTGTGGGCCGACGACAGCGTGATCGTCTGGCCCGCCGACTGGGACGTGCAGATCCTGCCCGACTCGGCCGATGCGCAGGGCCAGCCCAGCGGCAGCCGCCAGCGTGCCACCAAGACCGATGCCAATGGCGATCCGTTGATGATCGTCGAGATGACCCGTGGCGCGCTGGCCCAGGACCATTCGGTCAACCTGGAAGCGGTGTTGCTGGAGATGCGCAAGGCCATCCAGATCAACTTTTCCCGCTCCGGCTACCAGAGCGTGTGCACCAAGGTCAAAGCGACCCGGCTGGGCAACCTGCCAGCTGCGCAGACCACCTGCAAGGTCACCCGCAACGGAACCCTCGCCATTACCCAGACCCTGGTCGCAGCGGTACAGCCCGGCATGGCCTACGGGTTCAGCTATGCAGGTTCTGCCGTGGGTTATCCGCAACTGGAGGCCGAGGTCATGGGCATACGCCAGGCACTGCGATTTGCCGAGCCCGAATAGCGAGGCGGGCCAGGTTGATGCTGCATATTCCCTGAAGGCATATAAAAAGCATTATTCATTCTTTTTAAATATCCGGTTGTAGGTGCAATCTCTACCTCACGCACTGCGGTGCGACCGAATGTCTAACGAGGATGACTGCATGACCATCAAAGCGATCAACGTACGCAACCAGTTCAAGGGCACCGTCAAGGAAATCATCGAAGGGCCGGTCGTCTCGGAAATCGACGTGCAGACCCCGGCCGGTATCGTCACCTCGGTGATCACCACGCGCTCGGTGCACGAGCTCGAATTGCAGATCGGCAGCGAAGTCATCGCTTTCGTGAAATCGACTGAAGTGTCCATCGCCAAACTGTAACAAACGCCTCGCATACTGATCACGCATTCACGTCTTATACCGTGGTGTCTTGTCAAGTTTGAAGCCGAAAAGATCTTGAGGGTCGTGCTCTTGCAGGGGAGCACGGCCCTTTTTTTGTCTGCACCAGGGATGGCTCAAGTCAGCGGCGTAGGCGCCAGGGTGCCGAGCAAAGCCACTGCAGCCACGGCGCCCAGCCCGCATGCCCATTCGAGTGTAACGGTACGCTTGAGCCCATGGATGTCCAGCGGGCCCCGGGCCAATTGACGCCGGTGCCACAGGGCCAGGCCGAGCATGGCCAACACCAGCGCCAGCTTGATCGCCAGTACTGTGGCGAACCCGGATTGGCCAGGCAGCGGGAGGAACGTCCCGGTCAGCGCCCGGGTGTTGATGAGTCCGGTTATCAACATCCCGGCCACCAGCACACAACCCACGCCACTGAAGCGACCGAGCACCACGCGCAAGTCTAGGTCGCCGGGTCGAGCCAGTACGAACATCAGCAACATCAGACCGCCCAGCCAGGCACCGACGCACAGCAGGTGGATCAACTGGTTGATCACCAGCCAGGTGCCAGCGGCGCCTTCGAGCATGGCTGCGTGGCCTACCGGCGCGAGCGTTGCCAGCGTCAGTGCACTCAAGGGCCTGGCCACTACTTGCAGTTTCGGATGGGGAAGGCGCAGACACACCAGGACCGCCACGCAGGCAAACAGATGCAGCGTCCAGACCTTGCCGAAGAAGGTTTCGGCCAGCACCCGGCGAACCAGCGCCATGTCCAGCGAGCCGCCCAGCTCATAAGCCACGGCGAACAGCCAGGCCACGCCGCTGATCAGGGCCAGTGCAGCCAGCAGGCACACCAACGGATCGATCAGGTTACGCAACCGACCCATCTGGCTGGGGTGCACGAGCAGCAACGGGCGAAACATGCACGCACCGAACACCAGCATCAGGCTGGTGAAATGCAGGAAACGCAGAGCGATCAATACACTCATGGTCACGGACTCACGGTGAAGCGGTATTCACCCGCACTTTTGTGGGTATCCACCGACACGACCTGCCAGTGCACCGTGTACTGACCCGCTGCCAGGGGCGCGGCAGGTTTGATCACAAGGGTCTTCGCATCGTCCGCAGCACTGGCCAAGGGCTGCAAGGCTACCGCGTCGCCGTCCGCCGCAGTCACGCTCACCTGGCTGAAACCCAGTTCAATTGCTTCGGAAAAACCCAGGCTCAATTGCGCCGGGGCAACGACGGTGGTATCCGCAGCGGGCACAGGGTGGGTCAGATGGGCGTGGGCCATGGCCAGGGGCGATACGAGAACGAGCAGGGCGGTGCTGAGCAACTTGCGAGCAGACATGGCAATGGCCTTGAACACTGAAAAAGGCCGCCAATAAAGCATGATCCTGCGCGCCGGGCAACGTCGTCGACCGGTCATGCGGTTGCAGCTGGGCGGCACCAGCCGGGCTGAACTCCCTGCGCGAGCTCAAGCCTAAGCAGCATGACTCTCTGACCAGGAGGCCTCCATGGCCAGCAAGAAAGTAGCCGACATCGTGATCCAGACCCTGCAGCAGGCCGGGGTTCGCAACTGCTACGGCATAGTCGGCGACACGCTCAACCACGTCACCGACGCGATCAAGCGCAGCGAGATCGAATGGGTCCACGTGCGCCATGAAGAAGCTGCGGCATTCGCCGCGGGCGCCGAGTCGTTCATCAGCGGTCGACTGACGGCCTGCGCCGGTTCCTGCGGCCCCGGTGGCCTGCATTTCATCAACGGTATCTTCGAAGCCCAGCGCAACAAGGCGCCCATGGTGCTGATTGCCAGCCAGATCGTGACCAGCGAGCTGGGCATGGACTTTCCCCAGGAAGTGGACTTCAAGGCCATCTACGGCAGTTGCACGGTGTTCTGCGAACAGGTGTACACGCCGGAGCAGGCGCGCCGAGTGACCACCCTGGCCGCGCAAACCGCCTTGAACGAAGGGGGAGTGGCGGTGATCATCCTGCCATCGGACATCAGTGCTGCGGAGGTCAAGAATGACCGCCCGTTCAGCGTTCACCAGCCTCGTCCGGTACTGCAACCCAGCCCCGACGAACTGGCCGAGATCGCCGCCATTCTTGCCGAAGGCAAGAAGATCGCGATCTACGCCGGGGTCGGCTGTGAAGGTGCCCACGACGAGCTGATCGAGCTGGCTCACCGACTCAAGGCGCCCATTGCCCACACCTCACGGGCCAAGGACTTCGTCGAATACGACAACCCATACAACATGGGCATGACCGGCGTGTTCGGGGTCGAATCCGGCTACCACGCGATGATGGAGTGCGACACCCTGCTGCTGCTGGGCGCCGACTTCGCCTGGGGCCAGTTCTACCCGCAGAATGCGCGGATCGTTCAAGTCGACCGCAAAGGCGCTCACTTGGGTCGTCGCCACCCGATCGAACTGGGGGTGGTGGGCGGCGTCCTGCCGACCTTGCAGGCGTTGTTGCCACTGCTGGCCGAGCGTAGCGAACACAGCTTTCTGGAAGACTGCTTGAAGGTGCGGCAGAAAACCTTAAAGACCCTGGCCCATGACCAGCGCCATACCGACGGGCATCTGATTCACCCGCAGTACCTGACCCACCTGTTGGACAAACACGCCAGCGAAGACGCGCTGTTCACCGCCGACGGTGGCTCACCCATGGTCTGGGTGCTGCGTCACATCAACACCAACGGTCAGCGCCGCACGCTCACCAGCCTGCGCCACGGCACCATGGCCAATGCCATGCCCCAGGCACTGGGCCTGCAGAAAGCCTACCCGCAACGCCAGGTCATTTCGCTGTCGGGCGACGGTGGCTTGGCCATGCTGCTGGGTGATCTGCTCACAGCCGTTCAGGAAAAGCTGCCGATCAAGGTGGTGGTGTTCAACAACAGTTCATTGAACTTCGTCCAGATCGAACAGAAGGTTGAAGGCTTGTTGGATAACTTCACCGACCTGCACAACCCGGACTTCGCCAAATTGGCTGAAGTCATGGGCTTCTACGGTGAGCAGGTGTCCGATGGCGCCAGCCTAGAAGCGGCGGTGCAGCGCTTCCTGAACCATCCTGGCCCGGCGCTGCTGGATGTAAAGGTCAATCCCGAAGAACTGGTGATGCCACCGAAGATCGAGTTCTCGCAGGTGTCCAACATGGCCCTGTACTCGGCCAAGGCCATGCTCAGCGGTCGCGCCGACGATGTGGCGCACATGCTGGTCGACAACTTCATCAAGTAGACGCTCGCGAGCGAGTGTGACCAGGCCGCCGAGTCAGACTCGGCGGCCTATTTGTTTTCCTTGCTCTCTTTATGGATCAGGTACATGACGTAACCGAACGAACCCAGGGTCGCGGTTATGATGGTCAACATGATCACACCGTCCATGACACACCTCCAGAAAATGAAATTTCGTTCAGGTGACTATGAGCGTTGAAGGCAAGTAAAAACAGATTCAGAAAGCGGTAAAAAAACCGGATCAGATGGACGTCTTGCCGCCGAGCAGTTTGCCGAAGTGGGCAATGGCCAGCTTGTAGCCGTGGGTACCGAAGCCGGCAATGACGCCCACCGCTACCTTCGATACGAATGATTGATGGCGGAATTCCTCGCGCCGATGAACGTTGGAAATATGCACTTCCAGCACTGGCACTTCGCAGGCAATCAGGGCGTCATGAATGGCGATCGAGGTATGGGTCCAGGCGCCCGGGTTGATGACGATGCCGGCAACGCGCTGGCGGGCCTGATGGATCCAGTCGATCATCTGTCCTTCATGATTGGTCTGGCGGCATTCGACCGCAAAGCCCAGTTCCTGTCCGCTCTGCACGGCCATGGCCTCGACATCGGCCAGGGTTTCATGGCCGTAGACCGCAGGTTCGCGCAAACCCAGCATGTTGAGATTGGGGCCGTTGAGTACGAGGATGATCTGGGACATGAGGCTTCCTGGTCAGATGGGATCGAGCCGTGCGGGCAGGGCGCCGCACTGGGGCGATGGGACCGGAAGAATACCGAAAAAGACGCTGTATGTGAGGGATGTGAAAACGGGTGGCATGTCCTGATGCGGTTGTACGCACCTTCTGACACCCACCCGCCTTCGATTTCGGTAACGCTGACGGCAGGGGCGGCTAATGCCCGTCTGCCTCAGGATCAGTTACCGCTGGTGCCGCCTGCGCCGCTGCCTGCACCTTTGCCCGAGCTTGCGCCGTTACCGGAACCCGAACCCATCGAGCCACTGTTGGCGCCGCTGCTGTTGCCGGTGCCGTTGCTGAATGTGCCCTGGCCGTTCGGGGTACCCGACGTGGTGCTGCCGCTGCTGCTGTTGGCATCGTTTGCGCGACCGTTGCCCATCTGGTTGCCAGTGCGGGTGTCGGTGCTGGTGCTTGGAGTCGAAGGGGTGGGTTCCTTGCCTGGAGGCACCGAACCGGCCAACGCATACATACTGGTGGCAGACAGCAGGCCAACAAGGGCAAAGCGAGTGATCGTGCGAGTGACCATGGTATTTCTCCGTTATAGGAATCGGTACGAAGATTTGGGCATCGGATTGCCATCGTCGGTGCCCTGAAGCCGACGAACGGTAGTTTGGAGATTTTCTGATGCTCCCAGGGCGGGTTATGGCTACGAACCCTTCATCGTGGGACGTTAGTCACTGCGCGGCGCCCTTTTCGCGGCCGCGGACCGCTCCTACGGGACACTCATGCCGTAAGAGCGGTCTGTGGCCGCGAAAAGAACGACGCGGTTACCAGGCCTTCGATTTCACCAGAATGGCGCGGGGGCCTGCAGGGCGGCGGCGATCACGGCAATGGCCTGGTCGACATCCTCCTGGGTGCTGTAGCGGCCCAGACTCACTCGCAAGCTGTTCACAGCCTGAGCCTGGCTCAAGCCCAGTGCCAGCAACACGTGGGATGCCGTGGCACTTGCCGAATTGCAGGCGGAGGTCGACGACACCGCGATACGGCCAGCAACGGCCTGCATTGAAAAAGACGGGCTGGCGATGCAGACGTTCAAGGTATGGGGAATCCGCTGCTCCGCGCAGCCATGGAGCGTTACACCGGTCAACGCCAGCAACCCTTCGCGCAAGCCCTGGGCCAGTTGCGCGATGTGCGCGTTATCGGCGTGCATCTGCGCCGAGGCCTGGGCAAATGCCGCACCCATGCCAACGATCTGGTGGGTGGGCAAGGTGCCCGAGCGCAGGCCCTGCTCATGGCCACCGCCATGCATCTGGGCGCGCAACGAAGGTCGCGATCGCGGTCCGACGTACAGGGCGCCGATGCCCTTGGGGCCGTAAAGCTTGTGCGCCGACAGGGACAGCAGGTCGATGGCCATGCCGGACAAATCGATGTCGACCTTGCCGGCCGCCTGGGCGGCGTCCACATGGAGCAGTGCGCCGTGGTCCTTCACCAGCTGCGCGACTCGGGCGATATCGGTCAGGGTGCCCAGTTCGTTGTTGACCCACATCAGCGACACCAGCCGGGTATTGGCTCGCAGCGCTCGAGCAACGGCCTCCGGTTGGATGAGGCCGTTGGCGTCCGGAGTGAGCCAGGTGACTTCGCAGCCAGCGGCGTGTTGCTCGCGCACGGTGTCGATGACGGCCTTGTGCTCCAGCACGCTGGTGACGATATGGTCACCCGGACGGGTGCAGCCCTTGATCGCCAGGTTGTTCGACTCGGTCGCGCCTGAAGTCCAGACGATGTCTTCGGCGGGAGCATTCAGCAGTTCCGCCACTTGCCGCCTGGCCAATTCGACGGCTTGGCGTGCCTGCTGGCCGTAGGCGTGGGCACTCGATGCAGGGTTGCCGAACAGCGCATCGCGCCCCATGCAGGCGAGCATGGCTTTGACCACGTGATCGTCGATGGGCGTGGTGGCGGCGTAATCCAGGTATACGGGGAGGGTGGGCATGGCGTGTCGACCAGGTCTGATTCGGTGCTGCCTATGTTAGCCATGCATGGAGGGAAAAAAATTGACTTCTACGCTAGCCCAACCTGATTTGGAGCAAAGAATTTGCCTAGAGTGGCCGTAAAAGAGAATAACATTGCATCCCGTGCTTACCCCTATCAACCACTCAAGCAGGCCTGACCTACCGTGGACAAGTTCGACATGGCAATCCTCGAGATACTTCAGGCCGATTGCACCCGCCCGCTGGCAGACATTGCCGAGCAGATTGGTCTGGGTGGTACCGCCTGCTGGCGCCGCATACAGAAGATGGAACAACAGGGCGTGATCACCCAGCGGGTCGCACTGCTCGATGCCAGTGCGTTGAATGTGGCCGTGACGGTGTTCGCCGAGCTGCGCACGCAGCGACATAATGCCCAGTGGCTGGCTGACTTCCACACCGTTATCGGCGAACTGCCCGAGGTCGTGGAATGCTATCGAATGGCAGGGGATACGGACTATATGCTGCGCATCGTGGTGCCTGATATCGCCGGGTACGACGCTGTGTACAAGCGACTGATCCAGGTAGAGGGCATCACCGACATCAGCTCGACCTTTGCCATGGAGCGCATCAAGTCGACCACGCTGCTACCGTTGCACTATGTCAGACGCACCTAGCCCATAACGCCTGATAGACCGCGTCGCCCGTTTCGCGGCCACAGACCGCTCCTACCTGTAGGAGCGGTCACCGGCCGCGAAGAAACAACGCGTCATTACCGGCCCAGACATCTTGGAATACCCGGACTAGAGCGCAAATCTCACTTCTTGACCGAAGACTTGTCGATCATCTCCACGATGGTGCCGTTCGGGATGTTCACGCGCACGTACTTGTCCTTGATCTCGACCCACTGTTCATTCTCTTCAGGCTGCGCCAGGCCGTGCTTGGCCGGGTCGATCGCCAGTTCCTTGCGCTTGTAGGAATCCGGCACCTTGTCGCCTTCCTTGATTTCGTGCATGCCATTGCCCGGACGATCCAGGGTCACGCTTTCTTCCTTGGTGTCGGTCTGGGCTGCGAAGGCAGGCACACTCAGCGCGCACAGGGCAGCAAGAGCGAGGCGGGGCAGCAGCTTGGAAGTGGTCATGATAATTATCCTTGATGGTCGAATAAGGCTCTGGTTCAGCCAAAATGTCAGCGTTGACATGCTATTGACCGGCGCCGGAGCCGATGTTTCCGCAGAAGTTTCAACATCCGGTTGCGACATCCTTGTCTTGGCCTGGAGCTAGTCGTCGCCCTTGATCAGGTCCGCCGCCTTGCTCCCCAGCAGCGACCCGGCCTGGAAGTAACCCATCACCGTCGCCACGCTGCGGTGCTCGGTCATCGCCATCACGTCCCCCAACGGCACGCCCTGGCGACCGGCCTCGGTGACGAAGCCCGAGCGCAAGCTGTGTGCCGCCCAATCCCCCTCCAGGCCTGCGAGTTGGGCCCGCCGCTTGACGATGCGGGCCACCTGGTCGCCGCCAAGCCCCTGGCTGGCCACCTTGTCGCCACGGTACAGACGTCGGAACAGCGGACCTGTAGTCGCCGGCGCGGCGGCCAGCCATGCGGTCAGTGCATGGGCGGCAGGGCCGCGCAAGGGTTTCTCGCGCCGTGCGCCGGCTGTATCGGTCTTGGTAGCGCCCAGGCTATAAACCCACGTGTCTACATCCAGCCGACGCACATCGCCCACCTGCAGCGCGACCACTTCGGAGCGGCGTCTGCCGCCGCCACTCCAGGCCAGCAGGAGCAGGGCGCGGTCACGTATGCCGCGCACGCCGTCCGTGCAGGTGGCCAGCATGGCCTGCAGGGGCTCCAGGGCCATGGCGGTTTTCTTGCGTACGGTCACGCCCTGACGTACCTGGGCCTTCTGCGCGCTGCGCAGCAGCGTTTTCAGCGCAGGCATATCGGTCGGGCTATCCCAGCCCTTGACCCGGTGCCACTTGCCCAGCACCGCCAGCCGATGCTGAACGGTGCTATAGGCCAGCGGGCCCAGGCGGGACTTGGCCCGGCCATCGACCAGTGCGTGGTCGATGGCAACCGGCAGCAGGTGACTCCAGCTGCCGTCCTCGACGGGTCGCGCCAGATGATCGAGGACGAACTGAATCGCCACGGCCGCAGGCAACGGCGCATCTCCCAACACCTGTCCATAGCGCAACTTCAACCACGCTGACCAATAACCCAGTGCGCTGCGATAGCTGCGGACCGTGTTGGCAGCGGTTCCTGCTGCGATGAACGCTTGAGCCGCGTGTGCAGTGTTTTCTGCCAGAAAGTGCAGATCCAGGGGCTGGGTTTCGATTAGCGCAACATCAAATGTATTTTTCATTACGTTCAGCGTATTATATTTTAGGAATTCGTTATTTAGAGTCGGATAATCTTTTATTATCATACCTAATCCAGTGGAGTGTGTGGCATGGCAGTGGGCGTACCGGAAACCGACGTATTTGCCGCAGCGGACGCCGTGCTGGCCCGCGGCGAGCGGCCGACAGTCGAGCGCGTGCGCCTCGAGCTGGGCCGGGGTAGCCCGGCGCGAGTAGGCGCGTTGCTCGATCAGTGGTGGGAGCAACTGGCGCAACGGCTGCGGGGCGAGACCCGCCTGCCGGGGCTGCCTGCCGAGGTGGCGCAGGCATTCGTGGCCGTCTGGCAACAGGCAAGCGTGCTCGCCCAAGGGGTGGTCGAACACTCGGTCGCGGCCCAGCGCGAAGTATTGGCGGCCGAATACGAGCGGGTTGCAGGGGTGGAAGAACAGGCCCGCCGCGATATCGCACTGGCCCGGCGGCAGGTGAGCGAGGCTGAAACGGCCCGGGAAAACGCCGCAACCCGGCTGGCCGACCTGGACAAGCTGTTGGCGCAGCGTCAGGTGCAGATCGAAGACTTGCAGCAGCAGCGTGTCGAACTGCAAGGCGCGCGAAGCGAGCTGCAAGCCGATGTTGCGGCCTTGCAACAGGCCTTGCGCGATCAGCGGCAGCAGGCCGAGCACAATCGCCTGGCCCAGGAGGCCTACGTGCGCGGCGTCGAGGAGCGCTCGCACCGTGAGGTGGACCGCGTCCGTGAAGACCTGAAAGCGCGCCAGCTCGAAGCTCGCGAGCAACAGAAACAGCTCGAAGCCTTGCAAAAGCGTCTGGAGGAAACCCGCAGCGCGCTCGGTGATTCGCAACTTCAGGCAGCCGCCAGAGAAGCACGGTCGGCGCTGGCCGCCGAGCAAGGGCAACACGCGCTGCAGCAGCTCGAAACCCAGCTGCGAAGTGCCCGCGAGGCGCAGGAGGCGGCGTTGCAGGCCGCCACCGCGCAGCAAGCGCGCGCCGACACCCTGGAACAACAGCTGATCCAGCAACACGCG
Source organism: Pseudomonas sp. CFBP 13710 (assembly GCF_014842235.1). Taxonomy (NCBI): domain Bacteria; kingdom Pseudomonadati; phylum Pseudomonadota; class Gammaproteobacteria; order Pseudomonadales; family Pseudomonadaceae; genus Pseudomonas; species Pseudomonas sp. CFBP 13710. The sequence continues at coordinate 530,897 of NZ_JACYVJ010000001.1, forward strand.
CTCAAGCCAAGGCGCAGCAGAGTCAGGAAAGCTGATCCGGCCCCTGGTGGCTAAACCGCTCACTCAGCCTGAGCGCTGACAACATTGTCGCGAAGCCTTCCGCGGATCACTATCGAGCGGTGCCCTTGAGGTCGCAACGAGCCCAGATCAACAAGATCCCATAACAACAAGCAGGGACATGTGATGCGCGATTATTCCAGTACCGCCCAGGCTTTCGATTACCTGGACACCGCCGCGCAGGATCTGCACGGCACCCTCGATCAGCTCAACGCCTGCGTCGAATGCTGCGACCGCCACCTTGGCCAGCAGGCCGTGGCCCTGTATTGCGAGTCGCAGCACGGCGTTGCCACCCAGTACACCTTCGAACAACTCCAGGCCCATGCAGCGCAGTTCGGCAACTTTCTGCGCAACCAGGGCGTCAAGCCCGGGGATCGCATTGCCGGGCTGATGCCTCGCACCGTCGAATTGCTGATCGCCATCCTGGGTACCTGGCGCATCGGCGCCGTCTACCAGCCCTTGTTCACCGCCTTCGGCCCCAAGGCCATCGAACAGCGCCTGCAGTGCTCGCAGGCGCGCTGGGTGGTCACCGACCTGCGCAATCGGCCCAAGCTCGATGAGGTCGAATGCCGTCCCAGTGTGTTGACCGTGGGCTGCGCTTCGCCAACTGCGGATGAACAGGATTTCTGGACCGCCCTCAAGCAGCAGAGCGACGAGTGCCCGCCGACGCTGCTCGATGGCAATGCGCCGTTCATGCTGATGTGCACCTCGGGTACCACCGGCCCGGCCAAACCCCTGGAAGTGCCGCTGCGGGCGCTGCTGGCCTTCAAGGGTTACCTGCGCGACGCCGTGCAATTGCGCGCCGAAGATCGCTTCTGGAACCTGGCCGATCCGGGCTGGGCCTACGGGCTTTACTATGCGGTCGCCGGTCCGCTGGCTTTGGGGCATGCCACGCTGTTCTACGACGGCGGCTTCACCGTGGACAGCACCTGCCGGGTGATCGACAAGTACGCGATCACCAACCTCGCCGGGTCGCCCACCGCGTACCGCATGCTGATTGCGGCCGGCGAACGTTTCGCCGCCGGTGTGCGCGGCCGTCTGCGTATCGCCAGCAGTGCCGGCGAGCCGCTCAATCCGCAGGTGATCCGCTGGTTCGCCGAGCAGCTGGGTGTGGTGGTCCATGACCACTATGGCCAGACCGAGTTGGGCATGGTTCTGTGCAACCATCACGGTCTCGACCATCCCGTTCGCGAGGGCTCTGCCGGCTTTGCCGTGCCCGGCCATCGCATCGTAGTGCTCGACGCCCGGTTGCAGGAGCTGCAAGCCGGACAACCGGGCGTGCTCGCCGTGGATCGCGAACGCTCGCCGCTGTGCTGGTTCGGCGGCTACCTGGGCATGCCGACCAAGGCGTTCAAAGGCAAGTATTATCTGAGCGGTGACACGGTAGAGCTCAATGCGGACGGCAGCATCAGTTTCGTTGGCCGCAATGACGATGTCATCACCACTTCAGGCTATAGGGTGGGGCCGTTCGACGTGGAAAGCGCGTTGATCGAACACCCTGCCGTGGTCGAGGCCGCCGTTGTCGGCAAACCGGATGCCGAGCGTACCGAAGTGATCAAGGCGTTCGTGGTGTTGCAGGCAGGTTTCGAAGCCGGCCCCGAGTTGGCCGAGACCTTGCGCCTGCACGTCCGCCAGCGGCTGGCGGCCCATGCCTATCCGCGGGACATCGAATTCGTCGAGCAGCTGCCGAAAACGCCGAGTGGCAAATTGCAGCGCTTCATCCTGCGCAACCAGGAAATCGCCAAGCAGCAGGCGCCCAGCGCCTGACAGGGAGACAGCTTCATGCACATTCAAGACAAGATTTTCATGGTTAGCGGCGCCGCCTCCGGCCTGGGCGCCGCCACCGCGCGGATGCTTGCCCGGGCTGGCGCCCGTTTGCTGCTGGTGGACCTCAACGCCGAGGCGCTGCAGGCCCAGGCGAGCGAGCTGGAGGCGGCCTTTGCAGTGGCCGACATCACCCAGGCCGACGCCGCCCAGGCGGCCGTGGACATGGCTCTGCACAGCTTTGGCGAGCTGCACGGGCTGGTCAATTGCGCCGGCGTGGTCGCCGGCGAGAAGATCCTCGGCAAGCAGGGCGCCCATTCGCTGGAGAGCTTCAGTCGCATCATCAACATCAACCTGATCGGTACCTTCAACCTGCTGCGCCTGGCCGCCGAGGCCATTGCCAAGAGCACTGCAAACGCCGAGGGCGAACGCGGGGTGATCATCAACACCGCCTCGGTGGCTGCCTTCGATGGGCAGGTCGGCCAGGCAGCCTATGCCGCTTCCAAGGGCGCGGTGGCGAGCATGACCTTGCCGGCGGCGCGCGAGCTGGCCCGCTATGGCATTCGCGTGATGACCATCGCGCCAGGCATTTTCGAGACGCCGATGATGGCCGGCATGAGCGACGACGTGCGCGCCGCGCTGAGCGCCGACGTGCCGTTTCCGCCGCGCCTGGGCAAGCCGGACGAATACGCGGCACTGGTGTGCCACATCATAGAAAACAGCATGCTCAACGGCGAGGTGATCCGTCTCGACGGCGCGCTGCGCATGGCGGCCAAGTGAGCCGGGGCAGGGCAGATCGAGGGAGAACACCCATGCATGAAGATCCGATCGTCATCGTCAGTGCCGTACGCACGCCCATGGGCGGGTTCCAGGGCGATTTGCGCAGCCTGACCGCACCGCAATTGGGCGCCGCCGCCATCGCCGCCGCCGTCGAGCGTGCCGGTGTCGATGCCAATGCCGTCGACCAGGTGCTGTTCGGCTGCGTGCTGCCGGCCGGGCTCGGCCAGGCACCGGCGCGGCAGGCGGCACTGGGCGCCGGGCTGTCCCACGCTACCACCTGCACCACCTTGAACAAGATGTGCGGGTCGGGCATGCAGGCCATGATCATGGGGCATGACGCATTGTTGGCGGGCAGTGCCCGCGTGGTAGTGGCCGGTGGCATGGAAAGCATGTCCAACGCGCCGTATCTGCTGGACCGCGCGCGCGACGGCTATCGCATGGGGCATGGCCGGGTACTCGACCACATGTTCCTCGATGGCCTGGAAGACGCCTACGAGCCCGGACGACTGATGGGCACCTTCGCCGAAGACTGCGCCCAGGCCCACGGTTTCAGTCGTCAGGTGCAGGATGAATTCGCCCTGGCTTCGTTGACCCGCGCGCGCCAGGCCATCGCCGATGGCAGCTTCGCTTCGCAGATCGTGCCGGTGCAGGTGATGCGCAACAAACAGCCGCTGCTGATCAGCGACGACGAGCAACCGCCCAAGGCCAATCCGGAGAAGATCGCCTCGCTCAGGCCTGCGTTTCGCGAGGGCGGCACGGTAACCGCGGCCAATTCCAGCTCCATTTCCGATGGCGCCGCCGCGCTGGTGCTGATGCGTCGGAGCCAGGCGCAGGCACGTGGCCTCGAACCGCTGGCGATCATCCACGGGCATGCCGCCTTCGCCGACGCCCCGCACCTGTTTCCGGTCGCGCCCATCGGCGCCATCCGCAAGCTGGTGGACAGCACCGGGTGGGCGTTGGACGAGGTCGACCTGTTCGAGATCAACGAGGCCTTCGCCGTGGTCACCCTGGCCGCCATGCAAGCGCTGGAATTGCCGGCGCACAAAGTCAACGTCAATGGCGGCGCCTGCGCACTCGGTCACCCCATCGGTGCATCGGGTGCCCGTATCGTCGTCACGCTGCTGGCGGCACTGCGCCAGCGCAACCTGCGGCGCGGCATCGCCGCGATCTGTATTGGCGGCGGTGAAGCAACGGCCATTGCCGTCGAATGCGTCTACTAGGGGTTTGGGGAGCAACGGAACAGAAAGTGCACTTAAGCCCTACCAGCGTCGTTCAGTACCTTCCTCCCAGGCATCCGCCTCGATAAAGCAGTTGCGCATCTTGGCTTCCTGGCTGATCTCGCCGAGCAAGTCATGCACCGCCTTATCCAATTCCTCGTCGCTCTGATAGGGAGCTGTCAGTTCATAGTTTCCGGACTCCAGGCGCTTCACGCCCAATGGCTCTAGGCAATAGCGCTCAATGTTCTCCTTGGCCCTCTTTCGACCGCGCACGAACTTGCTGTTGTTCTCCACCGCCAAACGCAACCAGATCACCAGGGCATCGCCCGCTCGTGCGTTGGCCAGTAACTTGTCGAGTTCCGGTCGAGCACTTTTCGCTCCGCTGGCGATGTCTTGATAGATTCGTTCGCATCCGGCCTTCTGCAGAGCATCGACCTGAAGGTCGGCTTTCTGATCCCGAGTGCTCACCCGCGCGTAACCGATCTTCATGAAAAGTACCGTTTACTCGACTGTGTTAGTAATAGTTGAACTTTGATTAAGCATACCAGTTACTTGAACTGTAACGAGGCTGGATTATCATGGTGCCCGGCACCTTGCGCGACAGCCTGGTACTGCTAGCGGTTGTGCTGGAACAACAGATCGAATTACAGCCAACACAAATCATGACCGATACCGGTGCCTACAGCGATGTGGTATTCGGGTTGTCCCGCCTGCTCGGTTATCACTTCTGCCCGCGCCTGGCCGATGTTGGCGGTACCCGCTTCTGGCGCACGCGCCCAGACGCGGATTACGGCAAACTCAACGGACTGGCTCGTCAGTCGGTCAAACTCGACCTGATCGCCGAGCACTGGGATGAACTGCCGCGTCTGGCAGGTTCACTCAAACTCGGTCGAGTACCTGCTACCGGTATTATGCCCACTTGCAAACGGGTGATCGTCCGACCCGCTTGGCCCAAGCGATGGCAGAGTTTGGGCGGATAGAGAAAACCTTGCACACGCTGACCTACATCGATGACGAATCCAAGCGTCGTGCCACCCTGACCCAGCTGAATCGCGGTGAAGGCCGGCACAGCCTGGCCCGAGCTGTGTTCCATGGCAAACGCGGTGAACTTCGCCAGCGCTACCGCGAAGGCCAGGAGGATCAACTCGGTGCCTTGGGCCTGGTGGTGAACATCATCGTGCTGTGGAACACTCTCTAAATGAGAGCAGCTGTGGAACGGCTAAAGCAGCACGGCTACACAGTGCTGGAAGAGGATCTGGCTCGGCTGTCGCCGCTGATCTTCGAGCACATCAATATGTTAGGACGGTACTCCTTCGCGGTACCGGAAGAGGTCGCCCGGGGTGAGCTGCGGCCACTGCTCAATCCAGACGATGACCTGTGAGGATAACCAGGACGCGTCTTTGAAACACCCTTCTGGATGGGTATTGATTTGGTGTTAGTTTACTTTCGTAAAAACCAGCGTTTTCGTTCCCAATTAGCGGGAAGGGTACACACATGGGCAAATATCATAACAAGGGATAGCCAACCCATTACGGAGTTGTCTACGTACCCCATAAACGGCAACGTGCTATCTCGCAAAAAAAAACCGTGAATAGAAGCGCACAGTACGTTATAGATCCCAACCCCCCAAAACTTCAAAGCGGAAAAGCGACGACCTGAAAATGCGAAGTATGCCCAATAGGAAGGACAGTACAGAAGTACCGTTATCAACACGAAGACGGGATAATAAATAAAGTTACTCATTAGAAGGGTGGCACACGTCATACATGGTTTTTGCAGTCATGCCGTCCATAAATCTATCGAAGAAAAATCCCCCTCGCGTAGCTTGTTGATACCCTCTAACATAGTCCGTATTCACATATCTAAACAAGCGCCAAGCATCGGGTTTTAATACCATCCTACCTATGCCGTAGGCTGACGAACTCAAGTCAACCATTCCATAGGCCACATCGGCTTCACAATTACCTTTTCCCAGCATTCCAGAAACGGCGCGATAACCCGTTCTTAGTGGTCCTACGGTATCGGAACGATTCTCGAAAAGATTGCGCCCGCTTTCATAGGTGTTATTAGCACCGTTGAGCATCATGGGCGCACCCGCGAAAAGGCAAAGTGTGCCCACGGAGGCGTAGCATATCCCAGCGCCCGCAGCAAACTGAAGCGCTCCCGAGATAACGCTTGCTCCTCGCAAGGCAATGTCTCGTGCCTGGCTGAGCAGACTGTTTTGCTCATCCTTTAGTTCTTTTAATCCTTGTTCAGCGCTTTTATTACCCTGAGAAACGTCATTAACGATGCCTCTGGCGTAATAAGAAACCTCTCTGTTGAATTGCAGGCGCAGCGTTCCATCATTAATATATCTAGCGCCTAGTGTGCTGGCTTGACTACCCAATTTTGCGGCGGCTTGGCTAACCATCCAATAATCACAGCTACCAGGCATGCAACTTTCGACTGTTGGTTTCATTCGTTATTTCCCCATGTGCTATATCCGCTGGTGCCAGCAGCGTGGTGAGTCCACGTGATATCTCGGTAACGAATAGCAATATGCTCTTGAGGTTCTGCGTCGCTTTGCAAAATGGCATGAGGCATTTCAAGTGTCAGATCAGCGATAATTCCGCCATTGATTGAGACTGAATAAAACTTTTCCTGCATACCAAAAGAAGATACTCGATAAAAACTTATTGTGCAGTTTATTTCTTCTCTAGTTGAGAGTGCTTGGGCGAGTAGCGGCGAGGCTTTGTCAACGTTTTTGGTGATAATGATTGGGCTATGTGTTGGCTTATTAATATTTCCGATGTTGACCATATTGTGGGTGTAAGACAGCACCATGATTTCGTCGGTATGCCCGGCCTGGCACTTATTGCCAATAGAGTCTTGGGTTGAACAACCCGCTGAAATCAGTCCTTGAGCCTTGCCGGTGATGGTCATATAACCGTGGTTAGCCATACGTGACACTCCTTTTAGTCAGCCGAACATCCTATTACAAGGGTTTCAGGTGTGCTGTAGGACATTTCTGAAAAGCCATGCGAAATATTTCGAACCCGGACCACCGTCGGCTCCGTGAAAAATCTGGTCTGGTAAGTTTGTGGGTAGGTTGTGAAACCACGGGTATCCGAGCTTAAGTGCACTTTCTGTTCCGTTGCTCCCCAAACCCCTACTAGGCAGGTCTTTGGTCAGGATGCTTGCTCGGCGCCAACGGATGGATTAGAACTGACGGCCGCAAGGGTAGGGCAATGAGTGCCCTACAGGCCGTTCGGTCCGTTTCGCCCAGAAGCGGTTAGCGAGGATGAGTGAACCTGACCCGAAACCCGCTCGACGCTCCATCGCTGCGCGATACGATCTCGATTCACCTGGTGCGTGAAGCCGTGCGTGACTGTCATCTGCCCCTGCAGCCGTTGCTGCAGTCGGCAGGTATCGACCCCACGCTGCTGGGCAATGACCAGGCTCGGATCCCGGTGCACAGCTACGCTCGGCTCTGGCGACAACTGGCCAGGGCGCTCGACGACGAATTCTTCGGCATGGACGCGCGGCCCTTGCGGCGCGGCAGCTTCGCGTTTCTGTGCCGAGCCTGCATGCACCAGCCCACGGTCGGCGCGGCACTGCAACGCGCCCTGGAGTTCCTCGCGCTGATGCTGGCCGCCTACGACGGGCGTCTGGCGACCCAGCAGTCGCTGGCCGAGATCGTCATCCACGAGCACAGCGCTGAACCCAAACGGGCGTTTTCCTGCTTCACCTATTGGATGATCGTGCATGGCATCGCCTGCTGGCTGGCGGGACGGCGCATTCCGATTCTGGCCATGGAACTGCGCGGGCCGGCGCCTCGGTACGTGGGCGATTATCAGGTGATGTTCTCGCCCAACCTGCGCTTCGAACGACCCCGCACCCGGCTCATCTTCGCCGCCGAGCACCTGGACATTCCCGTGCGGCGCAGTGCGACCGAGTTGAGGCGTTTTCTTGCCCGTGCCCCGGCCAACATCCTGGTGCGCTACCGCGATCCGGACAGCCTCGGCTGGCGCATACGCCAGAGGCTGCGCAATCTGCCGGCCGCAGAGTTTCCCGCCATCGAGACCATGGCCAGCCAGTGCGGTGCTTCGGTGGCCACGCTGCGTCGGCGCCTGGCCGAGGAGGGCGCTGGCTACCAGGCGCTCAAGGACAGCGTGCGCCGGGAACGCGCAGTGCTCTGGCTGGCCGAGCCGCAAGCGACCTTCGAAGACATCGCCGAGCGCCTGGGCTTCGCCGACGCCAGTTCCTTCTACAAAGCGTTTCGTAAGTGGACCGGCGCAAGCCCCGGCCACTATCGCAGCCTCATCCTCGATGGGATTGGCCCAGACGGCGCCTAGCCAGGCCGTACCAGTGACGTGGAAAACGCCACCGTAGCGGCGAATCGTTCGCGCTTTACTGCGTTTGTCAGGGCCTGTCCGCCAAATCTGCCGGATCCACCATCGAATCAATGCAAAGCGCAGGGTGCTCGCCAGCGTTTTGCGCGCCCATAATGAAAACACAACAACAAAGGTGTCCATGCCATGTTCAAGGACCACATCGTCAAGCCCCGCGCCACCGACAACCTGACGTTCATGGGTACCGTGGCTGCCGTCACCTTCGCCGTCACGCTGTTCGCCGGCCTCGGCGAGAGCGGCCTCGGCCGTCTGATGGCGCCGATCCTGCTGGACCTGCACGCACCGCTGGCCCGTGACGTGGCCGTGGCAGTCACCTTCACCTTGACGCTGGTGCTGAACCTGTTCGTGTTGGGACGGTTCCCCTTGCGGGCGCAGATCATCACGGTGTGGTGCGAGCTGTTGCTGATGTTCCTGCTGTTCTTCGACACCTTCGACCTTTCCTACGCGTTCATCGCCACCAAAGTCGGTTTCATGATTACCCAAGGGGTATTCACGACGGTTTACGTGTCTGCAATTTCCATTGCCATCGCGTTCGTACTCGCTTTGCTGGGCGCCACCGCGCGCCTGTCGTCCAACGGTTTCGCCATCGCGATCGCCAGCTTCTACACCTCGTTCTTCCGTGGGGTGCCGCTGCTGATCCAGATCTACCTTATCTACCTGGGCATCCCGCAGCTGGGCTATGTGGTCGGCGCCGTGCCGGCGGGAATCCTGGCGCTGTCGCTGTGCTACGGCGCGTACATGACCGAAATCTTCCGCGCCGGCATCAGCAGCATTCCGCGCGGGCAGTGGGAGGCGTCCAGGGCCATCGGCCTGTCGCCACTGCAAACCATGTTGCGGGTGATTCTGCCGCAGTCCATGCGTCTGATCATCCCGCCCACCGGCAACCAGTTCATCTCCATGCTCAAGGACAGCTCGCTGGTGTCGGTGATCGGCGTCTGGGAGTTGATGTTTCTGGCACGCACCCAGGGCCGCGCGGAGTTTCGCCATCTGGAGATGCTGATCACCGCCGCGGTGCTGTACTGGTTGCTGTCGATCGTTCTGGAAACGGTCCAGGCCCGCCTGGAAAAACACTTCAACCGTGCCCACCGCTGAGCCGTCCAGGAGCTTGAGATGAATCGATCGAACGTTGCCCACGATCTTCCCCAGCAGGCCGGTGTTCGCGTGCGCAAGCTGAACAAATGGTATGGCGAGTTCCACGTGCTCAAGGATATCGACCTGCATATTGCCAGCGGCGAGATCGTGGTCATCTGCGGGCCCTCGGGCTCGGGCAAGTCGACGCTGATCCGCTGCCTGAACCTGCTGGAAGACTTTCAGCAGGGCGAGGTGATCATCGGCGACACCCCGCTCACCCGCAGTGCCGCCTGCGTGGCCGGCATACGCCGCCAGGTCGGCATGGTCTTTCAGCAATTCAACCTGTTTCCGCACCTGACCGTGCTCGACAACCTGATGCTGGGACCGCGGCTGGTCAGCCGGCTGAGCGATGCCGACGCCCGTGCCCTGGCCCATGAATACCTGGAACGCGTGCGCATCGGCAACCAGGCCGACAAATACCCGGGCCAGTTGTCCGGTGGCCAGCAACAGCGCGTGGCCATTGCCCGGGCGCTGTGCATGCGCCCGCGCATCATGCTCTTCGACGAACCCACCTCGGCGCTCGACCCCGAGATGGTCAAGGAGGTGCTCGACGTAATGGGCGAGCTGGCCGAGGACGGCATCACCATGCTCTGCGTGACTCATGAAATGGGCTTCGCCCGCCGCGTGGCCGACCGGATCATCTTCATGGACCAGGGGTGCATCATCGAAGAGGCCAAACCGCAGGATTTCTTCGATAACCCAAGACACGAACGTGCGCGCGAGTTCCTTTCGCAGATTCTCAGCCACTGAGCGCGCGAGCTGCGCGCCGGAACCGGTCACGGATTCACCCATGCTGCACACGCCACAAGAACGATAACCGCGTACCGCTGCTCTCTGGAGGTTCACCATGACGTCGCTGACCCGCTTGTTCACCGCCGCCGCACTGGCCGGCGTCTTCACGGCCGGAGCCGGGGTTGCCTGGGCAGGCACCACCCTGGACCGCATCAACTCGACCAAGGTCATGAAAGTGGCCACGGCGGCCAACTGGCCACCGCAATCGTTCCTGGGGCCGGACAATGCCCTGCAGGGCTTCGACATCGACGTGGCCACCGAGATCGGCAAGCGCCTGGGCAGCAAGGTGGCGTTCGTCACGCCCGAGTACGGCATCATCACCGCCGGGCGCTGGTCGAACCGCTGGGACATTTCGGTAGGGTCGATGACCCCGACCCGTGAGCGGGGCAGGGTGCTCGACTTCCCTGCGGTCTACTACTACACCCCGTACGTGTTCGCCGTGCACAAGGCCGCCGCCGGCACCAAGACCGCCGACCTCAACGGCAAGATCATCGGCGTCGAGGCCGGCACCACGTCCGAGGACTACATCAACCGCCGGCTGACCATCGATGCGGCCGACGTGCCGTCCTTCACCTACGACGTCGAGCCTGGCGAGGTAAAAACCTACGGCGACAGCATGGGCCCGCTGGACGACCTGCGCATGGGCAACGGGGTGCGCCTCAACGCTACCTTGTCCGCACTGCCGACCATCAGTGCCGCCATCAAGAATGGCTACCCGATCGTCCAGGTCGAGGGCAAGCCGGCCTATTACGAACCCCTGGCCATCGCCGTCGACAAGGGCGACGACGCCTTCAACGGTGCGCTGACCAAGATCGTCGATGAGATGAAAGCCGACGGCACCCTCAAGCGACTTTCCGAAAAATGGTACGGCGCCGACCTCACCAAGGTGCAGTGACCTGCCAGCGTGCCGTGTGCCGGGAGCACACGGCACGCACCCGCCCGATGAAGGATGACGGACCTCATGTTCAGCTATATCGACAACTATTACACCGCGACCATGCGCGAGGCACCCGTGCGGCCGCCGCTCGCCGGCAAGGTCTGCGTCGATGTGTGCATCGTCGGCGGCGGCCTGGCAGGGCTGAGCACCGCCTGGGAGTTGGTGTCGCGCGGCAAGTCCGTGGTGGTGCTGGAGGCGGCGAGGGTGGCCTGGGGCGCTTCCGGGCGCAACGGCGGGTTCGTCTTGCAAGGCTGGTCCGAAGGTCTCTCGGCCATCGAGCAGCGCTGCGGCAAGGATACGGCTGCCGACCTGTTCAAGCTGTCCCTGGAAGGCGTGGACAGCGTGCGCGAGACCATTGAGCGGCATTCACTGCCGGGTTGTGCACCCAGCCGGGGCAAGCTGAGCGTCAGCCGCTTCGACAACGCGGACAGCCTCCAGCGATTCAGCGAGCGCATGGAGCGAGATTTCGGCTTCACCCTGGATTACCTCAACCGCGACACCCTGCGCACCCTGCTCGATACCGATCGCTACCACCAAGGGCTGCGCGACACCCACGGTTTCCATTTCCACCCACTGAACTATTGCCTGGGCCTGGCCGACCTGATCGAGCAAAAAGGTGGGGTGATCCATGAGCAGTGCGCCATGCTCCAGGTCGACAGCCGAGCCGGGCGCTCCCAAGTGTCAACGGCCCACGGCAGCGTCGATTGCGTCGATGTGGTGTACTGCTGCGGCGGCTACGGCGGCCCGGAATTCGGCAAGTTGCACCGTGCCTTCCTGCCCATCGCCACCTACGTAGTGCTCACCGAACCGCTGGGCGCACGCCTGCAGCAGGCAGTGCGTACCACTGAAGCCGTCGGCGATTCTCGGCGAGCCTCGGATTACTACCGTATCGTGGATGGCGATCGGCTGCTGTGGGGCGGCCACATCACCACCCACAACCTGCAAGACGAGCAGCGTCTGGCGCAACTGCTCAGCGCCGATATCCTCGATGTCTACCCACAGCTGCAAGGCCTGAAAATCGACAAGGCCTGGTCTGGACTGATGGGCTACGCGAGGCACAAAATGCCCCACATCGGCCCCTTGGGCCCCGGACTGTGGTCCTGCGCATCGTTCGGCGGGCACGGCATGAACACCGCGCCGGCCGGGGGAAGGGTGATTGCCGAGGCCATCTGCGGCGAATCGGACCGCTACCGCTTGTTCGACCGCTACGGGCTGCAGTGGAACGGGGGCCCATTCGGCCCCCCGGCGGCGCAATTGGTGTATACCGGGTTGAAGATCATGGACAAGTTCCAGGAACGAAACGCCGGCGCAGGGCCGCGCTAACACTTTTACAGGCAAGGTCGACACGGCATGGACGCACACCCACCCGGCACATTGTTCAACCTCACCGAGAACGACCGGCAACTGCTGGCGTTGCTGCAAGCCAACGCCCGCGAGCCGACCGCTTCACTGGCGCGCAAGCTCGGAGTGTCGCGCTCCTCGGTGCAGGAGCGTATCCAGCGGCTGGAGAAGGCCGGCGTCATCACCGGCTACAGCGTGCGCATCGACCACGACCGGATACAGCCCACCATCAACTGCTTCACCATGACCTCCTGCACCAACAAGAGCTACACCGACGTCATGACCACCTTGCGCAAGATCGAGGCAGTGCAGGCTGTGTACGCGGTGTCTGGGGAGTCGGACTTCATCATTCACCTGGCCACCGGGACACTGGGCGAACTCAACGCCGAGCTGACCCGGATCAACATGATCAAGGGCGTGGCGCACACGGCGTCGCACATCGTGATGGAGACCAAGTTCAGCCGGAAGCTGAGCGTGTAGGAGGGTGGATGCCCGGTGAATGATTCACCGGGCAGGATGGATAACGTAAGCGCGCATTGGCGCCTGGCCATTTTTCACACAGGTAGCTAGTTCTCGGCATTATCAGCGAGCAAAACGATTATTCGTTGTCCCTTTGACACTGTCGACGAACCAAACCATCGTTCATCGGCTTTGACAATGTTGCATTCTTCGCCATACGCCGAATAGGTCACGCAAATCACATCGCCCGTGATCTTCCAACTCCCTTTAGCTTCAGGCATTCCAGTCATATTGATTTTGGCTGCTCCATCGGCTGTGAGAATCTCGGAAAAAGATTGACCATTTGACGTTACACTTTGATGTGAGCGTCCTACGAATTGGCTGGCAATGTCGTTACCGCTGAGTTTTGCGGCACTAGGGGGCGCCGGCGAGTGGGCGTCCATTGCCGGGTTGCCTCCGCTAGTGGCGCAGCCCAGCAATAATGCAGTGAGTGCAGCGGTGCAGATCGCTTTGATGAGTCATTCCTCTCTTCAAAAAAGGTATGAGCCATTTGCACTGGAGAGAACATTATCAACAACGCACCACTGACATGCCCAGAAAATCGGCTGAGCAGATATCCATACAACTGACTCGGGGTGAGTCTAGCACCCCATGTCGCACCTGCAATTTTGGGGGTAGGAGTACATCCAAGAGGCCACAGCGCAAACTCAGCCTAACCGCATAACTCTACTAAATGACTATTTAGTAGAGTTAGCGTGTTTTAGCCGATTTTAGCATCATGATAGGGTGCTTTCCACTCTATTCATGTCGCTAACGCCGACTGGCTGATCCACGCCAAGCCGCTAGCATTCAGGCGGTTAGCCATCCAAGCGGCAGAATCAGAAAACCGCCCAGTATCTCTGCGTCAAATTTCCCCTGGCCTGACCAGCACGGTTGGTGAAGGGTTGTTTGCGTTGTATGGAACGAACACTCCACAGCGTTCGTGCAGCTGGCTGATCAACGCATAGGGCTCGTGTTGTGAGCGATTGCGCATGGCTTTGGCTCATCCGGTTCAGGTGTCTGATAACGCATGCTGTAGCCTGGCGGCCATCGCTGGACCAAGCTGAACAGACGGTGCGTAGTGTGGAGGACTGCATGTTTTGGCGGACAGGCGATGCTCTCGGATCGCGCATGACAAGCTGGTTGATTAACACGCAAGGCATGGATTGATCTGCAGCTACGTATTGTGAATGTGGGCAAGAACGCTTGCACAGGTGACAAGCCTTTAGGCAACCATGAGGGTTCAGTCGAACAGCGTCTAGTGAACGTAGCGTCCGCAAGCCAAGGAATGGGCGTAGCTGGACTGCACGAATGGCGGGTTCGTGGCAAAGGCCGATCCCTGGCTTGCAGAGCCAACCCTGCTGTGGAGATTGCAAGATACCGCATTACGCATAATGTATATTATGTTAAATCGCATAAGTGTAGGCTTTCTATGAGGAACTGGCTTACCGTTCAGCGCCCACTCGTCATGAGTCTCCACGATGAATGCCCCATGACGTTTTTAGGCCCTCTGCACTGCCCCGGCTGACCTGGCAGCCATGACTTGGTTACTTGGCTAACCCAGCAGACTGGATTCCAAGATCGTCACCACAAGATGCTTTGCCCGATCATAGAGTCGATGATGCACTGGAGTTGGTCAATCCGAAGGATAGCCTTGGCTGATTGGGGCAGCGCCGACGCATGAGCTTTTATAGAGTTCATCATGAGACCGCCCATTGCCTGGGTCACGACACCGGGCTGTAGTCGGTATTCCAAAAAGACTCGGGGGAATTTTGCAGCCAAGCCTCTTGATCCGCTATGGCGTCCGATCATCCGACAGACTCTCTCTGGCGATGATCCAGGTCTGAGCTCTAAACACCATCGGATTTGATGCGCGGCGTCGATGCTTATGGTTACGGCAGCCTCATCGAAAAGAATCGGCAAAGCGCGCAGGTCTTATTCCCAACAGCTTCGTCTCGCAGGATGTCGGGTCTAACGACAGTGTTTGGCCAGATATCGGTATTTGCCAAGACATATCCAAATTCCACTGGTTTCAGACTTACTGAGGTGTACAGAGTAGATTGTCAAAGCATGGGAACCGAAGCGACTGGTTCGCCTCCTACCGTGCTATCTGAGCCTATGGCCTGGCACCCTCCTCTACGTCGGCCGCAGTGATGGATCAATGAGGCGCCCCCCCAAGGGTCGCTAGCGTGCACCTAGCTTTTGAATAGTCGATCTGAAATCCATTGGACGTTCCGGGCCGCCAGCGTCATTACTAGGAAGTTTGACGACAGAAAGGCCCCCTGCCCGTTTACCGCTTGAGCTTCAACGCTAAATCCTGCGCGCAATGGGTGATTTCGCCAGCCCTTGGGGTGTTTTCTACCGCCAGCATCAGCTTGCCTTTGAAAATGGTAGACAAATCCTCCACGCGAGAGAAATCCTGAACGGTTTCCGCCCACTCGTAGTTCGTTTCAGTCGGGTATTAGTTCTCGCCATGAATAAACACGCAGTCCTGGGCGTGGTAACCGGCACCGAGATCTAGCGAGCATCGCGCAAGCCAAGGGCGATGAGGGGCCTTTCTTTTGGCACCGTCCAGATAACTGGGAAACGAGGGTGTGACGGTGCCCCGAAGAAACACCGTCAGGCGCTGAAGAACGATTAACGGTTGATGGTTTTCATCATTTGCGCGGTATAACGCTCACCTTGTACAGGCACCTCGGCCAGAACCTCACCAAGTTCGCGAAGGTCTTCTACGGTCAACTCCACGGTTGCTCCGCCTACGTTCTCTTCAAGGCGATGCAGCTTGGTAGTACCTGGTATAGGCGCAATCCACGGCTTTTGTGCCAGCAGCCAAGCCAGCGCAATCTGGGCGGGGGTGGCTTGCTTGCGGTGGGCGATTTCACCGATCAGGGTGACGAGATGGTGGTTGGCCTCGCGGGCACCGTCAGCAAAACGAGGCAGATTGTTCCGGACATCGCCGTTGGAGAAGGTCGTGCCAGCATTAATTTTCCCGGTCAAAAAACCTTTGCCCAATGGACTGAAGGGAATGAAGCCAATCCCGAGCGCTTCGAGGGTTGGCATAATTACCTGTTCAGGCTCACGGGTGAACATTGAATACTCACTTTGAAGTGCCGACAGCGGCTGCACCGCATGGGCGCGACGGATAGCATCTACGCCGGCTTCACACATGCCAAAGTACTTGACCTTGCCTTCGGTGATGAGGTCGCGCACGGCCCCGGCAACATCTTCCATAGGCACGTTTGGATCGACGCGATGTTGGTAAAACAGGTCAATGCAGTCGGTCTTCAAGCGCTTGAGTGATTCTTCCGCCACTTGGCGGATGCGCTCAGGTCGACTGTCCAGCCCTGCGGCGGGAGTGCCGCCCTTAAAACCGAATTTTGTCGCAATGACGATCTGCTCGCGAAATGGTTGAACGGCTTCGCCAACCATTTCTTCGTTGACTTGCCCATAAGCTTCTGCCGAATCGAAGTGGGTGACGCCACGCTCAAAGGCCGCCCGGATGAGTTTGATTGCGTCCGCTTTGTCAGTGGCGGTGCCATAGCCGAATGTCAGGCCCATGCAGCCCAGGCCAATGGCTGACACTTCGAGGCCGTTGCTGCCGATTTTGCGCTTATGCATCATCCATCTCCTTTTGTGGGTGTTGGAAATCAACCCACAAATTGTTTGGTTATTGGGGATGCAGCGACTTTATAAACATCTCCCCCATTAAAGAAGTGGCATACTGCGATAACCGGTATGAGATTAATTCATAATGCCACAGAACGATTTCAACAGCCTTGCGGTGTTCATCACCGTTGCGCGCGAGCGCAGTTTCACCAAGGCTGCGGCCCATTTGGGCGTGTCCCAATCTGCTATTAGCCATAGCATTCGCAGTCTTGAGGAACGTCTTGGTATTCGCTTGCTGGCTCGAACCACACGCGGCGCGTCGCCGACCGAAGCCGGCGAGCGATTGCTTGTGAGCCTTGTGCCCTACTACGAGGGGATAGAAGCCGAAATTGCCGCGTTAGGAGAGCTGCGTGACAAACCGGCCGGAACTATCCGGATCACCTCGCCCGATCATGCGGCATCTACCATTCTCTGGCCGAAACTCTCTAGGTTGCTGCCGGAATATCCCGATCTGACTCTAGAGATCAACATCGGCTACCGGTTAATCGATATCGTCGCTGAACGCTTCGACGCCGGAGTGCGTATAGGCGATCAAGTGGCAAAGGACATGATCGCAGTCAGGATTTCCCCTGACTTTCGAATGGCTGTGGTGGGGGCGCCGAGTTACTTTGCTCATCGTGCGAAACCACAGATTCCCCAAGACCTGACAACTCATAACTGCGCGAACCTGCGTTTGCCCACTCATGGTGGTTTGTATGCCTGGGAGTTTTCCAAGGCCGGCAAGGCGCTACAGGTTCAGGTGTCTGGCCAGATGATCTTTAGCAATTCACCCCAAATAATGGCCGCCGCTCTGCAAGGATACGGGTTGGCATATGCACCGGAGGATCTTGTCCAGGCATATGTCGAGGATGGTCGGTTGATCCGTGTTCTTGAAGACTGGTCGCCAACTTTTCCTGGATATCACCTATATTATCCGAGCCGCAGGCAGTCATTGCCAGCCTTTGCACTGATAGTCAATGCGCTCCGCTACAAGAGTTAAACGACTAAGTATTTGCCTGCGCCGCCAATTGAGCGTGTGGCTCACTCAGTTCATGTAGCGCAGGGTTCGCGCATCATCGAGGCAGTGCGTAGGCCACCACGTAATCCCCCTTTGAAGTCGTGGCGGAGTTTCCGCCCGCGCTGATAACCACAAATTGCCTGCCGCTTTTCGGAGAGATGTAAGTCATCGGCGTTGCTTCCGCGCCAACAGGCAGGCGCCCTTTCCACAACTCCTTGCCGGTGCGCACGTCAAACGCGCGGATATAAAAGTCTTGCGACGCTGCAATGAACACCAGACCTGTAGAGGTTGTTATCGGCCCTCCACGTGTGGGCATGCCGATAGGCATGGGCAAGTGTGTGGCGATCCCCAGAGGACCGGTGTCTTCAGTCGTTCCTAGCGGCGTTGACCAAGCGACTTTGCGCGTTGCCAAATCGATAGCGCTGATTGTCCCATAGGGTGGCTCCTGGCAAGGAATGCCCAAGGGCGACAGGAAACGCCCCATCTCGATACCCCAGGGCGTGCCTGCCTGCGGAGCGTTACCCTCGTGGCCGCCATTTTTTACGCTTGCTTCGTCGTAGGCTTTGCGGGGGATCATGCGATTCCAGATGGCAACCCGAGTGTCATTCACAATCAGATAGCCGAGGTTCTCAGCGATTGAAACCGAACCCCAATTCATACCACCCAGCCAGCTCGGGTATTGAATCGTCAGGCGCTCACTGGGCGGCGTGAACTCGCCCTCATAGCGTGCTTTACGAAACTCGATTCGGCAGATGAGTTGATCTACCGGTGTGAGGCCCCACATGCGCTTTTCACTAAGCGGCTCAGTGCCGATTGCGGGCATGCCTACTGAATAGGGTTGGGTCGGTGAACTGCGATCATCCGGTACACCCCCCTGAGGAACAGGGCGCTCCTCAACGCTGGCTATCGGAGTACCGGTGCGCCGGTCAAGCATGAAGATCTGCCCGCGCTTGGTCGTCTGGATCAACGCCGGCACCATAGCTCCATGGCCGTCCGGAACATCATAAAGGGCTGGCTGGGAGGGCACGTCATAGTCCCATAGATCGTGATGCACGGTCTGAAAGTGCCAGCGCTCACGGCCTGTAGCGATGTCAAGTGCGACGATGGACGACGAATACTGGTCATCAGCGGGAGATCTATGACCGCCCCAGAAATCAGGCGTCGCGTTCCCCGTTGGCAGATAGATCAACCCCAACTCATCGTCAAACGCTGGTATCGACCACACGTTCGGAGTACCTGAGGTATAGCTTTGTCCTTCTGGAGGCTCGCGTGTAATCGTGGGGTTACCCAAGTCCCATGCCCAGACCAACGCGCCTGAGCGAACATCGAAGGCACGCACAACACCGGACGGTTCCCCCGTTTTCTGGTTGTCCCACACAAGCCCACCGACCACGACCAGGTCTCGGACAACGGTGGGTGCTGCGGTCGGAAAATAGAGTTCCTTGTCCGGGCTCCCCATGCCAATCCGCAAGCTGACGCTGCCATTGTCACCAAAATCTTTACAGGTCTCACCCGTCTGAGCGTCCACCGCGATCAAGCGGGCATCCACCGTTGTCGCTATGATCCGACGCGCGCAAGCCGCCACAGGTACTTGGGTGTCCGTCGTTGCTACATCAGCGGTGTCCTCGTAATAACCCACACCACGACAGCGTGGGTACACGTTATTGGCCTCAACCCTGGGGTCATGGCGCCAGATCTCCTTCCCCGTCTCATCGTCTAGGGCGAATAACTGGCTGGACTGAGTGCAGCCGTAAAGCATGCCGTTGACGTGCAGTGGCGTCACGACATGGGCCTCTTTAGCCTCCTTAGGAATCTCGCCCGTTCGGTATGTCCAGGCAACCTTGAGCTCAGCTACGTTCAGCGGGTTGAGCGTATCCAAAACAGCGTGCCGGGTGCCGGAAGGTGTACGCCCAAAGTGCCGCCAGTCGGCGGCAGGTTCGACTATGCCAACCGCTTTACCGGGGACTGGACTCGGTGCAGCGTCAGCAGTCTGAATAGGCTGCGGCTGCAGTGCTGCATAGAATGTTCCCGCGAGCGCGACAGCAACAACAAACGCGCCAGCGTATGAAAGCCTGGCCACCAAAGGCGTGCCGCCAGAAAGTAGCTTTGGGGTGCCTAGCAGTATCAGGAAAGCCAAGGCAGCCAGCGCCATCAACCTTGAAAACAAAGGCCAAAATGCGAAACCCACGTCCCATACCGACCACGCTATAGACGCAATGAACAGGGCAAGATAAAGCAACGATCCTGACAGACGCCCACGTAAAAGAAGTCCCCCGGATGCGGTCATGCCCAAGCCTGCCACGGCAAAGTACCGGGAGCCTCCCAAGTTAATCAGATAGATTCCAGCGATGAGCATGAACAACCCTGGTAGCAAGGTAATTACGCCCAGTGCGATAAGCAGCGCACGGGGTGTCCTGGACAGCTTCATTTCTGGCATAGATCATTTCCTTGATATTGTGGTGAGCGTTGGCACTCGTGGCATTGACTGGCTACAAGCGGGCGTGGCGAAGCTCGGAGGTCAACGCATGATGAAACCGCCGTCCACAGAAATGGATTGCCCTGTCACATAGCTGAGCGAACGCGTTGGCAGTTGCCCAACCAATTCCAGAGGCTGCACCTGTGACCAGTGCAACTTGGTTTTCAAATGAAAAACTCATCGAAGATCCTCAACTTTAAAGGTGATCAGATACAGGACGTGCCCACAGCACGCAGGCTGCGGCGAGCAGACAGCCAAAGCCACAAATGCCCACGACCGAGCCCATGGGCCAGGGAGTGCCATCGGCAAACCTCGCCACCAGTGCTGAGCCCAAAATACCGGCTCCGTACTGCATAGCGCCGGCGAGTGCTGATGCAGTGCCAGAAAACTGGGGAAGGCAGTTCAATGCTCCCGTGATGGCGTTGGCCAGAACAAAGCCTGTGGCAGTGACGAACACGAAACAGCCACAGATGAGCAGCGGCAGTCCGCCCCAGTCAGCCCAGGTGGTGAATGCGATCAGGGCTCCGGCACTGGCCGAGATGACCCCGCCCACAAACAGCACTGCGTCGGCGTCATAGCGATTGAGCAATCGAGCATTGAGTTGATTGGTGACCATAAGCCCAATGATGCCGGCGCCGAACAGCACGCCGTACCACTGCGGATCAACATGGTGGTAAGCGATGTACGCAAAGGGCGAGCCCGCGATGTAGGCGAAAGTACCCGCGTAGAAAAACCCGCCAGTGGCAACGTAGGCCAGAAACCTGGGCGTGCGCAGCAGCAATCCATAGCGCTGGATGATGGTTTGTAGCGAAGTGTGGCTGCGCCGGGAGGCTGGTAAGGTTTCGGGTAAAAGTACCAGACTAGCTAGCGTGGCCACCCCCAGCACTACCAGGGTCCAGAAGATGGCTTGCCAGGAGAACGAATGCAAAATCTGCCCGCCAACCGTAGGGCCCGCCAGTGGTGCGACCGCCATGATGGTCATCAAGGTGGACATTTTCTGGCCGGCTTGCCGGCCTTCATAAAGGTCACGCACCATGGCCCGTGCGAGAACCACATTGGCACAGGCCCCTAATGCTTGCACCACACGCCAGACGACCAGGGTGGTGCCATCACTGGCCAGCGCACAGCCGGCGGATCCCGCGATGAAGAGCAAGCAGCCAAGCGCGACAGGCAGCCTTCGGCCATAGCGGTCACTGAACGGCCCCCAGAACAGTTGCCCTGCGCTGAACCCAGCCAGGTAGCCGCTCACGGTCAGCGCCATCGTGCCGCCGTCTGTGTGTAAAGAGGTCGCCATAATTGGCATTGCTGGCAAATAGAGGTCGGTAGAAATCGACGCGAAGGCCAACAAGGCGCTAAGGATCAACAGAATCCGGATGCCGTGCCGCGGTTCGTGCCCCGTTTGCGCTTCTCCAGAACGAGGCTCAGCCAATGCTATTTCTCTCACCGCGCGTTGCCTTCAGGAAAAATTCGAAGAGTCGCAGCTCGCGAGCGCTCGCTGATCATAGGAGCCAGATAGCTGCTGGTGCTGTACTTGGCTCGGTAGGCGTCGTCGATGGGATCATTGACGTCACCGCTAACCGGTTCAAACCTGACGTCGATCGTCTTGCCGGCTGTGATAATCCTACCGGCCCTTTGTTCAAGTGCAGCCTGGTACCAACGGGACTGAACGCCGCTGTAAGCACGCACATAGAGGTCACCTTCCACCTCAACGCACCATATAAATGTCGGCGTACCGTAGTTCACCATGTCCTGTCGAAATACCGAGATATGTAAGTCGTCTGCTTTGACGATAGTGCCAAGCTCACGCTGATCCCACTTCATGGGTGCCTCCTTTTGCTGCGATGTGCTGACCGCATCCGCGCTTGCGGCGTCAGTGCTGAGGCCACTGCAGATAAACAACGAGCTCAATGCCATGCCTGGAAGTAGTCGAGTGCTCATATTTGATTCCTCCTCAGCGACGGTTGCGGTGGCTGACATGCGTATAAAATTCGAGTGTGCTAAAACTAATCACTGAGTCAGCCCTTGAATACCGGGCTTAAGTAGGATGCTCTACTGAGCAGCACTCATTAATGTTAGGAGAGCCGGGGTAGAGCGACCGCCCGGATAACTTTCGGACTGCTGAGCTCGGCTCACCGGATCATGTTGGTTTTGGTGGTAGTACAGAAGGCAATGCTGATCTAGCTTGTGCGCTTGAACGCCCACTAGCAGGAGCTTGTCTATGAGAGGATTTATCAAGACGTCTTCGTTGGCCGTAGTGATGTGTACCGCCATCTCTGCTCATAGCGCCGAGATTCCAAACGATCAGGTAATGGCCGTCACCCGAAATGGTGAACAACCTTCGATGATGGGAGCGCCAGCCAACTTTGTTGGAAACGCGCGCATCGACCCTCTCTTTCCGGCACGCGCACCCTCGACTGTCTCGGCAGGCGCAGTCATTTTCCAGCCCGGAGCACGAGCAGCCTGGCATACCCACCCCAAAGGCCAAACCTTGATAGTCACGGCGGGTACCGGCTGGGTACAACAGGTAGGCGGAGAGAAGATCGTTATCAAACCAGGCGACGTCATCTGGACACCGCCCGGCGTCAAACATTGGCATGGGGCTACCGCGATTACAGGGATGACTCATATGGCCATCCAGGAAGCTGTCGACGGGAAAAACGTCGAGTGGATGGAACTGGTCAGCGAAGCGCAGTACGAGGCTTCCCGATGAGCTGGGCAAAAGCAGGCGTCGCCTGCCTGACCCTATTACTGGTCGCGTGCTCGACCAAAGACCCCATGTCCGCACATCGCTCTCCGGAAGTGCCGACTCTTGAGGACATGCGTGCAGTATCTCCCGCGCTGGCTCATAACACTGAGATCACCCTCCTGGGTGAGGTGTGGAAACGCCCGGGCTTATCGCCCCGCGATCGCAGCCTAACCACACTGGCGGTGCTGATTTCCAAGCAGCAAACGGTCGAGTTGGCGTATCACCTGAATCTGGCACTGGACAACGGCGTCAAGCCTTCGGAGATTTCCGAAGTCATCAACCACCTGGCGTTCTATACCGGTTGGGGCAACGCAACCGCTACGATTCTTGTCACCAAAGAGGTATTCACCCGGCGCGGGATCACGCCGGATCAATTGCCGCCTGCCTCACCTCCCCTACTCGCTATCGACCAGGCTTCCGAAAAGGTTCGTACGGCGTATGTCGATAAGAATGTAGGGCTTGTGTCTGCGGGTCTTGTTCATTACACCAGCGCTTCTCTGTTCCACGACTTGTGGTTGCGCCCAGGCCTGGCCCCACGTGATCGAAGCCTCGTCACCGTAAGCGCCCTGATCGCCACGGGACAAGTCGCTCAGCTGGCCGCTCATCTCAATCGCGCGATGGATAACGGACTGACGCAGTCTCAAGCCTCGGAAATGTTGACTCAGTTGGCCTTCTACGCCGGGTGGCCCAACGTGTTCACCGCCGTGCCGGTAGTGCATGAGGTGTTCACGAGCCGACAAAAACCTCAGATGCAAAGGGATGGGTAAAGATAGCTGGTCGGGGCTTGCGAACGTGGGCCGCCGTAAAATGATACTGGAAGGCGGAGCGTTGTAGCGGCGCCTTTTTGTAGCCTACGGCAGATTTAGTCCTGCAGTGTCTGCCACGCAAAAGCAGTCATGTGGCTTTAGTATTACTTCCTTCCCCAGCGGCCGCGTTGAACACGAGTGGCTGCTCACGCGGCGCCTGGGTTAGGAGTGAGTTATTGGGCTGGGACTCCCTCAATCAAGTAAACATCTGTGTTAGCTGATCGCTGGCGGATTTTCCTGAGTTCGGTGTACTCCGCAGAGTTGTACCAAGCCTGGGCCTTTTCGATGCTTTCAAATTCGATAACAACGCGTCGCCGCTTCGGCGCTACACCCTCAAGCGAAATAGTCTTGCCGCCACGCACGACGAAGTGCCCGCCATAGGGTTTGAAGGTGGCTTCAACCCCTGCGCTGTAAGGCTTCATACCTTCTGGATTGGTAATTTCAAACTCGCCGACATAGTAGGCCGGGGCATGTGCGTACGAAGCCTCAGACGCCATTACCTGAAAACTATTCATTGAGACAAACGCAAGACCCGCTGCTGCAAGCGCCATCACTCTTAAACTCTTCATCACATTTCCCCCATTTGAAAAAAACTTGGCTCTGCGCACGACTCCCTAATGACCCGTCAGTTCGAACAGATCTATCATCGACCCGGCTGAATGCTGAGTTAAACCGGGAAGGTCTCGATCAACTCTTTAGACAGGATCATCGACTGAGTCGTTTTCACGTATTCTTGAAAATGCGGTGAAGCAATATGGCTTTGATATGCCGCTCCATCCGATTAGATTGCAAAGAAATGGAGCCTATTCGGGTGTCCTTTTTCTGCAACTGAGTAGAGAGTCAGCACACCCAGTTCAAGACGGACGGAGTCGGCCATTTCCTCTTTGACGGCAACTTGACAAGCCGCCAGTTGAGAAGGATCGATGACAAGCTGCGCAATACGCACAATTTGCTCAGAAGGTAGTGCGGCAACCGCTGATCCCACCCAAACACCACTAAAAAAACATGGCCTTGAGGATTGATATTCGCATTTATACTTCTCTGATGAAGGACTGCGAAGCCTTGCCTCAGCCATCGCTCACGATTGTCCCTGATTAAACCAGATAACCGTTAGGAGTGGTCAAGCCGCGGCCGGCAGCTGTATTCAATCCCCGATACCTTAATACCCGCCAATTCCGGGCCTTTGTGGACATTACTGAGCGCTACTCATGGATTCATCCTTAAAATCGCAGTTATCAGCTAGAACGCAGTGCCATAGGCTCTAGTCATGAAAATACGGCACTGCGTGCCGTCATTGCCCTCACATTAGACGTGCGCCGGTAAGTCATCAGTAACTGATACCCGCTTATGCCACACACATTGCGATCGGAGACGTTCATGAACCCCGAAAATCCCACCGCATCCGGAGCGGGAATAGAGATGTCCCGCCGACAAGTGCTCATTGGCACCGCAGGCACTGCGGTCACTGCGGTTTTGGCAAAGGTCGATCACGCCCAAGCGACCGCCAATATCAAATCGACAGCGCAAACTCCGCCAGTCAGTCATGTGACGTTTACCCTCAACGGGCGGCGAGTTGCCCTGGATGTCGACAACCGCACCACGCTTCTGGACGCCCTTCGAGAAAGGCTGCATCTGACGGGCAGCAAGAAAGGCTGTGACCACGGCCAGTGCGGCGCCTGTACGGTGATCGTTGAGGGTCGACGAATCAACGCGTGCCTGACACTTGCGGTCATGCACGAAGGCGACAGCATCACCACCATTGAAGGCCTCGGTACCCCGGACAACCTGCACCCACTGCAAGCAGCGTTCATCAAGCATGACGGATACCAGTGCGGGTACTGCACGCCTGGCCAGATCTGCTCGGCAGTCGCGATGCTTGAAGAAATAAAAGCCGGCATACCCAGTCACGTCAGCGGTGATCTGATTGCCAAGAGCCAAGTCAGCGCCGTCGAAATCCGGGAGCGCATGAGTGGGAATATCTGCCGTTGCGGTGCGTACTCCAACATCGTCGACGCCATCCAGGAATCAGCAGGAGGCGAGGCATGAAGTCCTTCACGTACGAACGCGCCGCATCTATGCAGCAAGCGGTTAACGCTTGCGTAAGCCACGAGGGAGCCCGATTCATCGCCGGTGGTACCAATTTGCTCGATCTGATGAAACTGGAGATCGAGACCCCGCAGCATCTGATTGATGTAAACGGATTGGCGCTCGACAAAATCACCGCGACGAACGAAGGCGGGCTAAGGATTGGCGCCATGGTGCGCAACACTGATCTGGCGGCTGCGCCACAGGTGCGTCGAGACTATGCCGTCCTCTCCAGGGCGCTGCTTGCCGGCGCGTCAGGACAATTGCGCAACAAAGCCACGACGGCAGGCAATCTGTTACAGCGCACCCGGTGTGCGTACTTCTACGACACTAATCAGCCCTGCAACAAGCGTCGCCCGGGAACTGGCTGCTCTGCAATGGGCGGTGCCAGTCGGCAACAAGCGGTCATAGGTGTCAGCGATGCCTGCATTGCCAGCCATCCCAGCGACATGGCGGTGGCGATGCGAGCATTGGGCGCCAAGGTAGAAACACTCAATTCAGACGGTCACGTCAGAACGATTGAGATCGACCACCTCTACAGTGCCCCAGGGAGCACCCCTCATATCGAAAACGTCCTTGGGCCAGGCGAGCTGATTACCGCTGTGACCTTGCCCAAGCCTGTTGGCGGCGAGCACATCTACTACAAGGTTCGTGACCGTGCGTCTTATGCGTTTGCGCTGGTTTCAGTCGCTGCGATCGTGCTGCCCGATGGGACGGGGCAACTAGCCCTTGGGGGTGTCTCATACAAGCCCTGGCGAAGTGAAGCGGCCGACGCTTTTATGCCTGACGGCGCTAAAGCCGTAGCAACACACTTGCTGGCTGGCGCTAATCCAACTACCCAAAACGCTTTCAAAATCAAACTGGCGGAACGGACGATCGGTCTGGCTTTGTCCAGTTCGTCTTCTTCACAACGGCCTCGCACGGCTGCGGTCGATTGACCAGGAGTATGCCTAATGAAGTTTGATACGCCCGCGAGCACAAACCCGATAGATCAGATGAAGGTGATCGGTCAGCCAAAGGATCGTGTTGAGGGCAAACTGAAGACGACCGGCACAGCCACCTATGCTTACGAACAACGAGCCGCACTAAGCCCTCCCGCCTACGGCTATGTTGTCGGCTCGGCAATCGGCAAAGGTCGGATATCGTCTATCGATTCAAGCGAGGCACGGCAAGCCAGCGGTGTCATCGCCATCGTCACCCACGAAAATGCAGGTCAATTGGACAGGGGTGAATTTTACGTTGATCGGGCACTTGCCGGGCCGAAAGTCGATCACTATCACCAAGCCGTAGCAATCGTCGTGGCAGAGACGTTCGAACAAGCCAGGGCGGCTTCGGCATTGCTGAGGGTCTACTACGTCAGAGAAACTGGCGCCTACGACCTCTCAGCACAGCGAGCGTCTGCCACTACGCCAGCGGCGGGCGCGTTTGGCCCTCCCCCACACACTGAGATCGGGGATTTTGAAGGCGCATTTACGCAGGCCGCAGTGACACTCGACGGCCATTACACCACTCCGGATCATGCGCACGCGATGATGGAACCTCACGCTACCATTGCTCAATGGCAGGGTGACAAACTGACGCTTTGGACGTCGATCCAACAGATGAATTGGGGCGTCAGAGACCTGGCTAAAACACTGGGGATTCCCAAAGGGAACATTCACCTCATTTCGCCCTACATCGGCGGCGGCTTTGGCGGCAAAGGCACTATCTTGTGCGACGCGGTATTGGCATCTCTTGCCTCGAAAGAGGCTGGACGCCCGGTGAAGGTCGCACTTCCCCGACCGCTTATGTTCAACAACCTGACCCATAGGCCTGCGACGATTCAAAGAATCAGGCTCGGTGCCAACTCCGACGGCAAGCTCACTGCCGTTGGTCATGAGAGCTGGTCGGGCAATCTGCGAGGTGGGCGCACTGAAGCCGCCACCGCATCGACCCGAACATTGTATGCGGGTGCTAACCGCATGACCCGCCTCTATCTTGCCCAACTCGACCTTGCTGAAGGGAGCGCCATGCGTGCGCCCGGTGAAGCGCCGGGCATGATGGCTCTGGAGATTGCCATGGACGAGATGGCAGAGAAACTGGGGATGGATCCCGTAAGATTTCGTGTTATCAACGACACCCAAGTAGATCCCGAGCAGCCGGATCGCCGGTTCTCTCAACGCCAGTTAGTAGAGTGCCTGAATAAGGGGGCTGATCATTTCGGCTGGGCGCGACGTAACACCCATCCGGCCAAAGAACTCCGTGACGGATGGTGGGTTGGCTTGGGAATGGCCTCCGCGATCCGAGGTGCACCTACGACAAAGTCCGCTGCTCGAGTCCGGCTTGACCGCGAAGGCATAGTCACCGTCGAAACTGACATGACCGACATCGGCACCGGCTCTTACACGATTATTGCCCAGACTGCTGCGGAAATGATGGGCGTGGATATGGACAAGGTAAACGTAAACTTGGGCGACTCGCACTTCCCGGAATCATCCGGTTCGGGCGGTCAATGGGGCGCTGCCTCATCTACGGCAGGCGTCTACGCTGCTTGTGTGAAGCTCAGGGAAGCCGTTTCGATGAAGCTGGGCCTTGATCCGACCCTCACCGAATTTGTCGCTGGCCACGTTCGTCAAGGGTCGATAAGTCTGCCATTGACCACTGCGACAAAGAACGGCGAGCTGGTGTCCGAAGACTTCATGGAGTTTGGCGACCTCGCCAAGGAGTACGCTCAGCAAACTTTTGGCGCCCATTTCGTTGAGGTTGGAGTAAATGCTGCCACTGGCGAGATCCGTATTCGTCGTCAACTGGCAGTGTGCGCAGCGGGCAGGATACTCAATCCAAAAACGGCACGAAGTCAGATCATCGGGGGAATGACCATGGGCGCCGGTGCTGCGCTCATGGAGGAAATGGTCGTGGATCATCGCCTAGGTTTTTTTGTTAATCACGATCTGGCCAGCTATGAAGTGCCGGTACATGCCGACATCCCCCATCAGGAGGTTATTTTCCTGGATGAGGTTGATCCCTATGCCACGCCGTTGAGGGCTAAAGGCGTCGGCGAGCTAGGTATTTCTGGCGCCGCTGCGGCGATTGCCAACGCTATCTATAACGCGACCGGCATTAGAGTCCGTGACTATCCCATTACGCTCGATAAGCTGATTGACCACTTGCCGGAAGTCGGCTGACCTTAACGCTTTACCATCGGAGTCATCAATGCAGCTGAGCCGCACGAACCTGGCAGATATCATTTATTTCCTTGCCATCGCTCGGCACCAGAGCTTCAGGAAAGCTGGGCTGGACGTGGGGATCAGCGCGTCTGCGCTAAGCCATGCCATGAAAGGGCTAGAGACACGGTTGGGCGTTCGACTGCTTAACCGCACAACACGAAGCGTGACGCTTACGGCAGCTGGCGAAGAGCTGCAGGGCCTCATCAGCGCGCCGGTAAATGATATCGGTCAGGCGCTGGAGGCCCTGAACCGGCTGCGCGACGAGCCTGCCGGACGCATCAGACTAAACGTCTTGAGCGACGGCGCGAAACTCATCCTCGGCCCGGTCCTCCCAGTCTTCGTTGATCGCTATCCGGATATAGAGGTTGACCTCACCGTCACGAATCGAATGGTAGATGTCATTGGTGACGGCCATGATGCGGGGATACGTTACGGCGGGACGGTGCCCGAAGACATGATCGCCCAGCGACTCTCTCCCGATGTCGCTTGGGCCGTCGTTGGCGCGCCGGATTACCTGCAGCGTTTCGGAATTCCGATGCATCCGGACGACCTGGACCATCATCGGTGTCTGCGTGTGCGCCTGGGCAATGCACGCATCTACCACTGGCAGTTCTCGAAAGGCGGTCAGCAGATGGAGATAGATGTGCCGGGGCCCATCACTATTGATGAGGGTCGCGTCGGTGTGGCGATGGCTATGCGCGGCGTAGGCTTGATGTACGTCCCGCAGAAGGTAGTCGAGCGGCAGATTGCGGAAGGATCTCTGCAGCGGGTCCTTGTGGATTGGACTCACTATGACCCAGGCTTTCACATTTACTACTCAAGTTTCAGACAGATACCTGTTGGTCTGCGCCTGCTCATTGACCTCATACGTGAGCTTGAGCCGATGGGGCCACTCCCCTAGCCGCTACTCGTTGATCCATAGAGGATAAGTCGTGCTTGATACTCGACGAAAACTCTTGGAGGTCACTGACTGCTTGTACCGACTCTTAAGCTATACAGGGATCTACTTCTCCACAAAATGACTGACACAGGTTGGGCAAAGGATTGATTCAGGAGCATCCAGAAGAACGGCGGCCTGCTCAATCCCAAGAAGGCGCTGTTGGTCAGATCCATACTTTTTACCTGGCCTATAGAATCGACCAAATTGCCCTTGTGCCTACCGATGACTTGCTTTAGCTTAGCTCGTGTGATGGCTACGGGCCATGCCTCTTCGGCATGACACCGGGTAGCAATACTTACAACGCCCTGGACTACCCATGAAAAGATTTGTCGTACTCGACAGTTTCCGCGGCCTCTGCGCGGTTGCCGTCGTGCTGTTCCACACTTACGTGGTGCAAAGCATTGCCGAACTCGAGTTTTTCAAGAACGCCTTCCTGCTTGTGGAGTTCTTTTTTATCCTCAGTGGTTTTGTCTTGTTTCACACCTATGGCCAGCGTTTGAACAACGCGACCGATTATAAAAATTTCTTCATCAGTCGTACGGCTCGCCTGTATCCCCTGCACCTGACCATGTTGGGCGTTTACCTGGTGCTGGAAATGGGTCGCTCGCTGGCTGAGAGGAAGGGCTTCAGTTTCAACGAACCGGCGTTCAGCGGCGCCACGTCGATGGACGAATTTCTGCCCAACCTGCTCCTGCTGCAATCCTGGCTGAACAGCGCCATGACCGGCTCGTTCAATTACCCCTCCTGGAGTATCAGCATCGAGTACTACCTGTACTTGATATTTGGCGTCATGGCAGTGCTGGCGCGCACCAGCAAGGTCAAGGTCTTCGCAATGGTGTCTCTGGCGGCCTTCATCACCTTGTGGAATGGTGAATCCTGGCTGAAGCTGGAAATCTTCCGCGGCGCTTCGTGCTTCTTCGCCGGTGCCTGCCTGTACGTGCTCTACGATCGCATCAAGGACCTGGATCTGGACGCCGTGGACTTCAATCTGCTGGAGATTGCCCTGGTGCTGGGCAGCTATCGTCTGCTGGTGTCGAACATCGATCACAAGGGCGTGTATGCCAGCCTGCTGTTCTGTGTCTTGATTCTGGTATTTGCGTTCGAGCGCGGCGTGATCTCGCGACTGCTGCACCAGCGCTTCTTCGTCTGGCTGGGCGCCCTGTCGTTCTCCATCTATTTGACGCACGCAGCCATTCTCTTCGTGTTCAAGAGCGCCGTGATCGTGCTGTCGAAAGTGCTGCACACCGACCTGACAGAAACCCTGCAGGGCCATGACATGCCCAACATGGTCAAGTACATCTCGACCCACAGCATATGGCTCGACAACGGCATCGTCGTCTTGCAGTTGGCGGCGGTACTGCTGGTCTCGACATTGACCTACAAGTATGTCGAGATGCCGGGCGTGCAATTGGGCAAGCGACTCACTCGCCGCAAAGGCGCAACGCCTGGCCCTACCCTGCAAGGCACCGTGCAGTAGCCTCTCAGGTATCCTCCGGCCGTCCCTTTCGAGGGACGGCCCACGTGCCATGTGCCACGACAACCCACTTGACCAACCCCATCAGCTTTTCCCTGGCCACTCCATGCCAAGGACCTTGTAAACCTCGGCAACCACCTGCATCGCTGCCTGTTCGACACTGCCGTCATTACGGCAGCAAACCCAGCCGTGATCTGCAATCGCCCGCTCGAACGCTCGCGTACAATCGACATGTTCTTGCAGCGTATGGATCACCGTACTGCTGAGTCCGCGCCGTCGTGCAGCTGCCCTCGCCCATGAAATAGCCGGGTCTGTGACAACCCCGACATGCAGGTCCGGCACTCGCACGTTTCGATCGATGTTCAGCTGCAGAATGTCTGCGAATGGGACCATCCGGCGAAAAGCGGCCTCCGATGGGTACCAGCGATCGATCAGGATGATGCTGTCGCGTGGCTGCCGGGTCAGCACGTTCTGGGAGATCCAGGCACGGCTCTGGGCAAAACGCTCACAGATCTCCCACTCCAGATCCTCACGGGGACTTCTCGCCAGTTGGTTGACCAGAATCATGGTTCCAGCCCTGAGCGGATCGCTCTTGCGCTCGCATAACCGGATCACTTTTTTGTCGTCGGCCCTCAATATTTTGGTCACGGCCTCCAACAGCGTGGTTTTACCGGTGCCCTTGGGCCCGTCGAGAGAAACGAATAATGGAAGATTCATTGTTCACGTAACGATTGATATACGGTTCATTTGCTCTCAGATGTCACTGCCCATCATGCCGGGGTGAGTGTCGAAGTCATACTGTTGAATGACTGTTGCTCCGTAAACAGTTGGAAAATATATATCTGAATCAGAGCAGTCTATTCCATTGTGATCGTTGCGATGGCTTTTATAGTGCGATTCAATCTAAGGACGCTGCACTTCGACGCTCGTTTGTCTGGTTGAAAACCCTGAATGGCAAGCTGCGTTCGAATGCGTTCTTCGCGATTGCTCGGTCGTGGGTTTGTGACTGAGTGTCCACTACAACACAGCCATCATTTGGCGCTCTGGTGAATACGATGGCAAAACACATTCAAATCCTCGACGGCGGCATGGGCCGAGAGCTGTCGCGAAACGGTGCACCGTTTCGTCAACCCGAGTGGTCTGCGCTGGCGCTGATCGAAGCCCCGGAATATGTGCGCCAGGCACATGACGCGTTCATCGCTGCCGGTGCGCAGGTCATTTCCACCAACAGCTATGCCGTGGTGCCCTTCCATATCGGCGAAGCGCGGTTCGAGAACGACGGCACCGCTTTGGCGCAGCGGGCGGGCACCCTCGCCCGCGCCGCTGCCGATGCCAGTCCTTACGCCGTTCGCGTCGCCGGGTCGCTGCCTCCCCCGCTTGGCTCGTACCGCCCGGATCTGTTCGAGCCGGTGCAGGCTGGCAAGGTCCTGCGGGTGCTGATCGACGCGCTGAGCGAGCATGTCGATCTATGGCTGGCAGAGACGCAAAGCTCCATTGCGGAAGTCAGGCTGGTGGCCGAGTTATTGAAAGACGACCCGCGACCACGCTGGTTTTCCTTCACGCTGGATGACGCGCTGGACGCCCAGGGCAAGGCTCGCCTGCGATCTGGCGAAAGCATCACCGACGCCCTGTTGGCGGCAGTCGAACTGGGCGCGGCTTCCGTGCTGTTCAACTGCAGCCCGCCGGAAGTCATGAGCGCTGCCTTGCTCGAGGCTGGCGCACACAGCAGTTTACCGCTCGGCATCTATGCCAATGCCTTCGAACCGTCGGACCATAAACGGGGTGCCAACGTCGGCATCAGCGCACTGCGCCGCGACACCCAGCCGGACAATTACCTGCGCTGGGCGCGTGAGTGGGTCGATCAGGGTGCCAGTATCGTCGGCGGTTGCTGTGGCATCGGTCCGGAACACATTCGCGCACTGTCGACCGCCCTCGCCGGCTCCGACTTCGTACCCGTTGCCCAGGATGCCCTGCATGTTTGATCGTCGCTCGTTCATCAAGGGTACCGGAGCGGCCGCGATGACAGCGGCCATGACCTCCGCCTGGCCGTTGGCCAATGCCTTCGCGCAGGAGCCACAGGGTCCCAGAAAAGGCGGCCACCTGACAATCGGCCTGGACAACGCGTCGACCACAGACCGCCTGGATCCGGCCTTCTGGTTCGAAAGCTGGATGTATTTCACCGGCAGTCAGCTGTTCAATGCTTTGGTTGAAGTCGACGATAGCGGAGCAATCGTGCCTTCACTCGCCGAATCCTGGTCCAGCGATGACGGTGGCCGCAAGTGGGTCCTGAACATCCGCAAAGGCGTGCATTTTCATGATGGACGCGCCTTGAGTGCAAAGGACGTGGTCTGGTCGCTCAACCACCACCGCAACGAGAAGTCGTCCTCCCCGGTCAAGGTCTATCTGGACCCGGTCACGAGCTTGAGAGCCACTGCGGATCACGAGGTCACTGTCACGCTGGCGGAGCCGAACGTCGAGTTCATCGCCTTGTTGTCAGCGGTGCATTTCGTGATCACAGCCGAAAACGAGGCGTTCGAAAAAGCCATCGGCACCGGCGCCTTCATTCTGGAAAGCTTCCAGCCGGGCGTGCGCATGCTGGTCAAGCGCAACCCCAACCACTGGAACCCTTCACGCGGCCATGTCGACTCCGTCGAAACCCTGGCCATGAATGACTCGACCGCCCGGGTCGCGGCGCTGGTCAGCGGTTCCGTGCAGATCATCAATCGGGTCAATCCGCGGATAGTCGGGCGCATCGAGAAGCTGCCCTCGATTCAGCTGGTGCGGGACAAGGACAGCCAGATATTCACCCTGCCCGGCCTGGCCCACGTGGCGCCGTTCGATTCCCTCGATGGGCGTCTGGCACTGAAATACGCGATAGACCGGCAACAGTTGATCGACACGGTCCTGGGCGGGTATGGCTCGCTGGGCAACGACAATCCAGTCTTCCCATCGAACCGGTACTTCGCGCAGGATATTCCCCAGCGACCTTACGACCCTGATCTGGCGCGCTTCCACTGGCAAAAAGCAGGGTTCGCAGGCCCGCTCACGCTCTTCGCGGCAGACGCGGGCTTTCCAGGGGCGGTGGATGCGGCTCAGCTGTATCAACAGTCGGCGCAAAAGGCTGGCATTCCCCTGGGCATCGAACGGGTGCCAAACGACGCATTCTGGACCGATACCTGGCTGAAAAAGCCGTTCTGCACCTCCAATTGGGGGGCGCGCCCCACTGCCGATGCATTGCTGTCCATGGTGTTCACCAGCCAGGCCCCCTGGAACGAATCCGCTTGGCGCGTCCCGGCTTTCGATCAATTGGTGAAAGCGGCGCGTGGCGAAACCGATGAAGACAAACGCCGGCAGATCTACCACGACATCCAGGTGATGCTGGTCGAGCAGAGCAGTGAAATCATCCCGCTGTACGCCGATGCGCTGGCAGCCACGCGCAAGAACGTCAAGGGTTTCACGTCGGTGCCTGGGGTGCCCCTCAGTGGCAACCGAGCCGCCGAGAAAGTCTGGCTGGAAGGATAAAGTCGATGTCGGTGACACTTTCGGTTATCGCTCGCGCGGGGGGGCAAGGCGCGCTGGCAAGCATGATTGCGCGGCGCCTGGCGGTCGGCATGGTCATGCTGCTGGCGACTTCGCTGTTGATTTTCATCGGCCTGAACCTGCTACCGGGCGATACGGCAACCGCAATTCTGGGTCAGTCCGCAACCCCTGCGGCGATCCAGGCCCTGAAGCTGCAACTGGGCCTGGACCAACCGGCCGGCTGGCGTTATGTGCAGTGGCTGGGTGGGGTGCTGCAAGGTGAGTTCGGCGTCAGCCTGAGCTCTCGGGAAACCATCTCTACGGCCCTCTTGGAACGGCTGCAAAACACCCTGTTCCTGGCAGGCATCACCGCGTTGGTCGCGGTACCGCTGGCGCTGATCATGGGGTTCGTTTCGGTACGTTTCCATGGCGGCTGGGTCGATGGCCTGTTGAGCCTGGCAAGTCGCACCACAGTGGCCTTGCCCGAATTTTTTTCCGGCTACCTGCTGATCTTCATCTTTTCGATGACCCTCGCGTGGTTGCCCAGCAACAGCAGCGTGCAGGCAGGGATGCCGTTCTCGGACCGATTGACAGCCATCGCACTTCCCATGGCCACGCTGGTACTCGCCGTGCTGGGCCACATGAGCAACATGACCCGAGCGGCGCTGCTCAATGCCCAGCGCAGCAGCTACGTCGATACCGCCGTGCTCAAGGGGCTTTCACCCATGCGGGTTTTGTGGCGGCACGTCTTGCCCAATGCCTGGGGCCCGATCATCAACGTCATCGTGTTGAACATGGCCTACCTGATGGTGGGCGTGGTGATCGTGGAAAACGTTTTCGTCTATCCCGGCCTGGGCCAATACCTGGTCGACAGCATCGGCAAACGGGACGTGCCTGTGGTCCAGGGTTGCGCGCTGGTGCTGGCAGCCATCTACATCCTGCTGAATCTGTTCGCCGACGTGATCGCCTTGTTGACCAACCCCCGTCTACGCCACGGAAAATAATTCATGCCCGCACCGAAAATCGTTCACCTGCCCGGCATCGTCGGTCTGGTTCTGTTCGTGGCCGTCGCCCTTTTCGCGCCCTGGCTGGCTCCCCATGCTCCCGACCAGGTGATTGGCACAGCCTGGGATGTCCCGTCAGCGCTGGCGCCTCTGGGCACCGACAATCTGGGCCGCGACCTGCTGTCGCGGCTGATCTGGGGCACGCGCACGTCGCTGTCGGTGACTGCCGCCGCAGCCTTGGTGGCGTTCGTCGGGGGAACGACGCTGGGCTTCATCGCTGGGGCTGCCGGGGGCTGGATCGACCAACTGATCTCGCGTATCAACGACGTGCTGATGGCGATACCGACGTTGATACTGGCGCTGGTGATTCTGGCAACGCTGCCCAAGACCCTGGCTGTGATCATTCTGGTGCTCGGGCTGCTGGAGGCCACTCGCATTCTGCGCGTGGCACGTGCCTTGGCGGCGGATATTGCAGCCATGGAGTTCATCGACGTGGCGCGCATGCGCGGAGAAAGCATGGCCTGGATTCTGTTGCGGGAAATTCTGCCCAATGCCCTGCCCATCCTGATCGCGGAATTCGCCCTGCGCTTCGTTTTCATTCTGCTGTTTCTGTCCGCGTTGTCTTTCCTCGGGCTGGGCATTCAGCCCCCTACGGCAGACTGGGGCGGATTGGCCCGGGATAACAAGGACGGCGTGTTGTTCGGTGTGTGGGCCGCGTTGATACCGGGTGCAGCGATTGCCGTGTTGGCGCTGTGCATCAATGCGCTGGCCGATTGGCTGCTGAACGGCAACACACGCCAGTGGGGAGCGCGCAACCATGACTGATTCGACCCACGCCTCTGCACCTCCACTGTTGTGCGTCGACCAGTTACGAATTGCCGCCAGAGGCGAGCCTGGGCAGATGCTGGTCGATAACCTGTCCTTCACGCTCAATGCCGGAGAAGTGCTGGGTCTGATCGGCGAGTCCGGAGCGGGGAAATCCACTGTCGGCCAGGCGATCCTGGGTCATCTGCGTGAAGGCATGACGCTTGCCGACGGGCGAGTCCTGTTCCATGGGCAGGACCTGCTGCGCCTTCCCGAACCTGGCTTGCGACGGATACGCGGCAGGCGCATCGCGTACGTCGCACAATCGGCTGGATCGGCCTTCAACCCGGCTCTGACCATCGGTGCCCAGGTGATCGAAGCTGCGCAGTTGCACGGGCCCATGGATGCGGCCACGGCCAAGGCGCGGGCACTGCAGCTGTTCACCGAGTTCAGTCTGCCGGAGCCTGAAACGTTCTACACACGTTACCCGCATCAGGTGTCGGGCGGGCAGCTGCAGCGCGCGATGATCGCCATGGCGCTGTGCAGTTCGCCCGAGCTGATCGTCTTCGACGAGCCGACGACCGCACTGGATGTCGTCACGCAACTGGGCATTCTTCAGGCCATTGCGCAGGTCATCCGCCGGGCAGGTGTAGCCGCCATCTACATCAGCCACGACCTGGCCGTGGTTGCACAACTGGCCGACCGCATCATGGTGTTGCGTCATGGCCAATGCGTGGAGCACGGGACGACGCAGCAGATTCTGCAAAGGCCGACGCAGCGCTACACCCGGGATCTGCTCGATGCCGGATGCACTTCTCGCGGTCCAGGCGTTGTTCCATCGGTGCAGAAAGAACTGCTGACCATCCGCTCACTGACCGCCAGGTATCACCATCGGCCGGTATTGGACGACGTTTCCCTGCGTCTGTGGCAAGGCTGCACGCTGGCGCTCATCGGCGAATCAGGATCAGGTAAGTCGACCTTGGGTAGAGCCATTTGCGGATTGCTCACGGACGTTGGCGGTTCCATGACGCTGAACGGCAAGGCGCTGCCGTTGACGCTCGGGAAGCGGGCCCACCATCACCTGCAGCAGGTCCAACTGGTCCATCAGATCCCCGATAGTGCGCTCAATCCCAGACTGTCGATCGGCGATCAGCTCGATCGCGCCGTGCAGAAATTTACCGGGTCAAGCCGACAGCAGCGGCAACAGCGGGTGATCGCATTGCTGGGCCAGGTGGGCCTGCCTGCAGACATCGCCAAGCGACTGCCGCACACGCTTTCCGGGGGGCAGAAACAGCGCGTATGCATTGCACGCGCGCTGGCTGCCGAGCCTGCACTGATCATTTGTGATGAACCCACTTCGGCGCTGGATCCGCTGGTTGCCCAGGAGATTCTGGCATTGCTGCGGCATCTGCAAGCCGAAACGGGCGTGTCGTACCTGTTCATCACCCACGACCTGCACGTCGCCAAGCAGATTGCCCATGAGGTGGCGGTGTTGCGCAACGGCCGTATCGTTCACCGAGGACCCACTGCTGAAGCGCTCAGCGCACCGTTTGATGACTACACACAGAGCCTTGTCGAATCGGTACCGCAAATGCGGCAAGACTGGTTGGCGCAGATGACCGGTTAATAGCGCGTCGTTTTTCCCAGAGTGCGCCAGGTGTTCAGCTGGGCCTGGCTTTGAACGTCAACGCAAAGCCCAGCAACACCACCCCGGCGAAGCCCGCCGGGAACAGCCAGATACTTTTCCAGTCATGTTGCATGCCCGTTGCATAGTGATCGGTCACCTGCCCCGCTACCCAGAAACCGATCAGCATGCCCAACCCATAGGTGGCCAGGGTGATCAGCCCCTGTGCCGAGCTGCGGAAGCGTTCAGGCGTCTTGGCGTCGGTGTAGATCTGCCCGCAGACGAAAAAGAAGTCGTAGCAGACACCATGCAGCGCGATGCCGATCAGCAGCATGGCGACTTCTTCCCCGCCGCTGCCATAGGCGAACAGCACGTAGCGCAGCACCCAGGCGAACATGCCGACCAGCAGCGCGATCTTGATGCCGAAGCGGGCAATGAACAGCGGCAGCAGGAGCATGAACAGCACTTCGGACACTTGCCCGATGGCCATCTTCGCGGTGGGATTGGCGATGCCGATCTCGGCCAGGAACGGGTTGGCATTCTGGTAGTAGAAAGCCAGTGGTATGCAGATCAGGATCGAGGCCAGGAAGAAGATCAGGTAGCTGCGATCCTTCAGAAGCCCCAAAGCATCCAGGCCCAGCACTTGACTCAGTCCCTTGCGCTCGCTGGTGGCCTGCAAAGGTGCCGTGCTGGGCAGGGTGAAGCTGTAAAGCCCCAGGAGCAGCGAAGCGACGGCCGACATCAGGAAAGTATTACGCAGTGCGCCACCGGCGATACCTTGAGCAGAATCCCAGGCGAAAACCATGCTGATCACCACGCCGGCAACGATCCAGCCGATGGTGCCCCATACCCGGATGCGGGAAAACTCGCGAGCCGGTTCTTTCATCTGGCGGAAGGCAACCGAGTTCACCAAGGCCAGGGTCGGCATGTAGGCCACCATGTAGGCCAGGACATAGGGATAGAACGCGGCGAAATCCGCTGCTCGATAGAGTTGATACAACAGCACCGCGCCCAGCAAGTGCAGCACGGCAAGGATACGTTCGGCGTTGAACCAGCGGTCGGCGATCAGACCGATGACGAAGGGCGCAATGATCGCTCCCCAGGATTGCGTCGAGAATGCCAGCCCGATCTGGCTGCCGCTGGCGCCCAGGCCCGTCGCCAGGAATGTTCCCAGGGTGACGAACCAGCCACCCCAGATGAAGAACTGCAGGAACATCATCACGCTCAGTCGGGCGTTCATCGTTTTCATTGCGCTCACCGTTTTATTGTTATGGCAGGTGTCGGTCGAAAGCTTGGGCGGTTCAGTCTTCGGGCAAACCCAGTAATCTTCGGTTGGATTGCACGTCGGCGGACACGCCGGCGAAATCATCGAAAGCGCGTTGCGTGCGCTTGATCATGTGTCGCTCGATGAAGGCAGCACCCTCACCTGCGCCTTGCGCCGAATCCTTCAGGCAGCATTCCCACTCGAGCACGGCCCAACCGTTGAAGCCGTACTGGGTCAACTTGCTGAAGATCGATTTGAAGTCCACCTGGCCGTCACCCAGCGAGCGGAAGCGGCCCGGCCGATCGACCCAGTCCTGGTAGCCGCCATACACGCCGGAGCGGGCATCGGGACGGAACTCGGCGTCCTTGACGTGGAACATGCGGATGCGCGCGTGGTAACGATCGATGAAACCCAGGTAGTCCATCTGCTGCAGCAGCAGGTGGCTGGGGTCATACAGGATGGCGGCGCGCGGATGGTGGTCGACTGCCTGCAGGAAGCGCTCGAACGAGGCACCGTCGTGCAGATCCTCACCGGGGTGAATCTCGTAGCACAGGTCGACACCGGCCTCTTCGAAACAATCGAGAATCGGCAACCAGCGCCTGGCCAGCTCGGCAAAACCCTGCTCGACCAGACCATCGGGCCGCTGCGGCCACGGGTAGACATAGGGCCATAGCAAGGCGCCGGAAAAGGTCGCGTGGGCGGTCAGGCCCAGGCGTTGGCTGGCTTGTGCGGCAAGCTTGAGCTGCTCGATGGCCCACTCGGTGCGGGCTTGTGGAGCATTACGCAAATGCACCGGCGCGAACTCGTCGAACACCGCGTCGAAGGCAGGATGCACGGCGACCAGTTGACCCTGCAGGTGGGTCGACAGCTCGCTGATCTGCACGCCGGCTTTGGCGCAGACGGCATTGAGCTCGTCGCAGTACGCCTGGCTTTGCGCTGCACGCTCCAGGTCGATGTAGCGGGTGCCTAGCGTGGGCAGTTGGATCGACTTGTAACCTTGTGACGCAGCCCAGCCAGCGATGTTGGCCAGGTTGTCGAAGGGCGCTTCGGGCGACATGAACTGCGCCAGGAATATACCTGGGCCACGCAGCCCCGTCTCGGCAGGAAGGTTCATTGTGCGGTACTCCGTGAGGAAGATGGGCAGATCAGTTCGGTCCACTTGGCGTCGCCGCGGTGGTTGATGATGGCGGCCTCGATGAAGGCCATCCCGCGCAGGCCGATGTGCATGCCGGGTACGCCGGACATCTGGTTGCCGGCCCCGCCCGCCTGGATGGCGTCGGCAAAATCCACGTACAGATTGGCCATCGCCTCCAGGTAACCTTCGGGATGCCCTGCGGGCAAACGCATCCGGCGCGTGGCGGCGGCACTGAGCCAAGGTTGGCCAAGACCCGAACGCAGGATGCGCATGGGCTGGTCCAGCGAACGGTGAATCAGACTGGACGGTTCTTCCTGCCGCCATTCCAGCCCGCCTAACTCGCCATAGACGCGAATCTTCAACGGATTCTCTTCGCCGGCGCAGACCTGGCTGGCGATCAGAACTCCGCTGGCCCCGCCGCTCATCTTGATCAGCACACTGACGTCGTCGTCCAGTTGGCGACCTTCGACATGGGAGCCGAGCATGGCGCTGAGGCAGTACACCTGCTGGTCGGCAACGAATTCAGCCAAACTAAACGCATGCGTACCGATGTCGCCGATGCAGCCGCCAATGCCGGATTGTTCCGGGTCGTCGCGCCAGTCGGCCTGCTTGTTGCCCTGGCTGGCGATGTCCTGGCTGAGCCAGCCTTGCGGGTATTCGACGATGACTTTACGCACGGCACCGATGAGGCCATTGCGCACCAGCTCGCGGGCTTCCCAGGCCATGGGGTAACCGAGGTATACGTGGGCAAGGCCATAGAGTCGGTCACTGCCGAGCAAGGTCTGGTCCAGCGCCTGCAGCTCGGCCAGGTTCAAAGCGGCGGGCTTTTCGCTGAACACATGGAAGCCTGACTGGATCGCGCGCTGTGCGACGGGCGCATGCAGATGATTGGGCGTGACGTTGACCAGCAACTGCATGCGCTGGTCTTCGGGGAGGCGCGCTTCGGCCTCGATCATCTCCCGCCAGTCGCCATAGACACGCTGTGGCGCGAGCCCCAAAGCGTTTCCAGTGCGCTGATTGTTGAGCGAATCGCGACTGAAAGCGCCGCACACCAGATCGAATCGCCCATCCAGCGCCGCCGCCCGCCGATGTGCCCGGGCAATGAACGACCCTTCCCCCCCACCGACGAAACCCATTCTGGTTTTTTGCATGACATCCAGCCTCTAGATCCTTGTCAGCTCAGCGCTGGTCAGATCAGCAATCAATGACCTAGCGATGTAACCGGTTACATTTGTTCAAGGAATCTAGGCGTCAACGCGTCCCCTGTCAAACACCACCGGGCGGATCATCGCGGTACCGGAGGCAGTGGCAAACTGAGGTAAGCTCTGCGTCGGGATTACCGGGAACGAGGTAGGCGTGTCGAATATTCGTGAAGTGGCGCGGCTGGCCGGCGTTTCGGTGGCTACGGTATCGCGTGCGCTGAAATCACCTGAACGGGTACTGCTGGCAACGCGCGAGCGGGTCAATACTGCGGTGGAACAGGCCGGGTACCGGCCAAACCTGATGGCCGTGCAGTTCCGTTCGCGACGCACGTTCAACCTGGTCATCCTCGTGCCGCATATTGCTAACAGTTTTTTTGCCCGAGTCATCAGCGGCGCGCAGAAAGCTGCCCAGTCGGCGGGCTATCGCGTATTGCTGTGCGACACGTTGGGCTGCGAAGCGACCGAGCGCGAATATGCCGACCTGGTGCACGCCCATCAAGCCGACGGCGTACTGCAGCTGCGCGCCTACGATCCATTCGCGTCGACTACCGACGCAGCCGACCTGCCCCCTATCGTCAACGCCTGCGAAATACTCGAGGGGGGCCGTCATCCCACCGTCAGTCTGGATAACCATGGCGCTGCGCGAGCGGTCACAGAACACCTGCTTGCCCTGGGCCACCGACGTGTGGGTTTGATCAACGGGCCTGCCACCAGCCCGTTGACCCGTGATCGGCGTGCGGGCTACGAGGCAGCCTTGCGTGCAGCGGGCATCACACCCGATGCCAAGTTGATTTGCCCAGGGGATTTCAGCCTGAAAGCAGGCTATAACGGAGCACTGCAGTTGCTCGGCATGCCCGAGCGTCCTACTGCATTGTTCTGTGAAAGCGATGAGATGGCCATTGGCGCATTGAAGCGCATCAAGGAAATGGGCCTGCGAGTTCCCCAGGACGTTTCCCTGGCCGGCTTCGACGACATCGAACTGGCTGCCTATTGCGACCCACCGCTGACGACCATCGCTCAGCCAGCCGAGTGCTTCGGCCAGCACGCGGTGGACATGCTGATCAGTTTGATCGAGAAACGCCCTCTTGAAGTGCGGCACGTGACGCTGCCCCACAGCCTGGTCGTTCGGCAGAGCACCGCTGGCGTGCCCAACGGTGATATCGCTAGCGGGTGACAGACACGGGCTTTGAAACATCAACCACCGGGAACCGGCTTCTTCTGCCGCCTGCAACGTTCCGAACAATAGCGGACCTCGTCCCAACAGCGCGCCCATTTCTTGCGCCAGGTGAACGCAAGCCCACATGTGACGCAGTGCTTTACCGGTAACTCACTTTTCTTCAAGACCCTCTCCATGGCAACGTTCACGGACTAACTGGGTAGCCAACCGACAGAGCTGTATAAAGATACAGTGCTCAGCTAGAATAGCGCACCTGCCCATTATCCGGACATACGCATGGATCTTCATCTCAGCCAGACCAGCGCAGCTATCGCTATGGTCAACAGGCTTCAGGCCGAACTGACCGATTTGGGCGAAGTATTGCGAACTGCAGCAGACCACGTACGTGTCGATGCCATGTTTGGTCTGGATTTCAGGCCTGAGGACGCGGTGCGCAACGAACCGATAGAAGTACGTGTACTGGAAGGTGACGAGGCGGTACAGGCGGCGTTCGAGGCCTTGACCAGTATCTGGGTCAAAGT
The DNA here is from genome assembly GCF_014842235.1 of Pseudomonas sp. CFBP 13710. Lineage (NCBI taxonomy): Bacteria > Pseudomonadati > Pseudomonadota > Gammaproteobacteria > Pseudomonadales > Pseudomonadaceae > Pseudomonas > Pseudomonas sp. CFBP 13710. Next base: position 574,451 of record NZ_JACYVJ010000001.1, read on the forward strand.
GGGTCAGCACCCGCGGGAAACATTGCGCGTGCCTGGTGCCATCGCCCTGCCCCGCACTGCCATCGACAAGATCCTGCAGACGAATGCGACGCGTGTCGAACTGGGCAAGTTGATCGGTGCCATCGACAAAACCAACGACCGTCGCAACGTGTGGAACCGCTTCAAAGGCAGCGGAAATGGCATCGTGCCCAAGCAAGCCCTGCGTCTGACCAACGTGCTCACTGCGCCGTCGAACATCAACTTTTATTGGGATGACACCGGTTCGTCCGGCGCCCGCAAGATGGCCGGTGATCTTCTGCAAGAGTGGCACGAGCTACTCGATCAATATCATGACAAACAGGCAACGGTGCACCACTCCTCGGAAGCCGCTGCCGAGAATGCTCTCGTCTACGGCATCGACATGCTGGGCAAGCTGGACCCGCAGGAACAGGTCGCCATTCGCCGCTTGGTTCAGCCTCATATCCGGGCACGAGTCAGGAACGGCGACTCGAAGGTCAAACCCATCATCGCGCCAGTGCCCTTCGTGTATGAAACGGGTATCGCACCACCCAAGATAAAGCGGCTCCCGAGTTACGAACCCAAAGTAGTGATCCGCAAGAACACCCGCTTGGCGTTGCTGGAGGAAGAGCCTTATGTGGAGGCAATGAATCTCTATCGTTATAAGGATAGGCATCGGGTTTATGGACCTCTGCAAAAAAAGTCAGCTGAAGAGGGCTAGGGAGTTGATGCTTGAAGCCAGCTAGCAAGGAAGGCTGACGCCGTGCTGTCTATTAATAACATCATGATAGGGTAAAGATTTTTACTTAGCCCCTTCCCTCTCGACGTGGCCACATTGAATTAAAACCTGCGCCTGGCACCTTGCCCCGCTTGGTGATTACTAAGTTGATAATACGGAAATGAAAGCAACTCGTAGCGGAGCCTTGTCATGATGTTATTGTTTATGGCTAAAGGCATCCTGGTGAACGCAGCAAAGCAGCTTGGTGCTCGTTACTGATCACCTTTGCGGAAGGTTCACGGAGGAAAGCATGTGCGACGACGTGTCATGATGTTATCTATAGTTTTCCAATTAATTCAGCGAGGTTGCCGGCCCCTTCTGCATCGCCTATAAAGCTGCTCTTCACTTTGATCAGGCTCTTCAAGTGTCCGCCGCCGCCCTCTCTGCACGAGAAACTTGCCAACTGCTTCGTGACGTCGCTCTAGGTATTCGCACCTTGCACCGTCTCGACGAAACGGATTGGGCCGATCCCTACGGCACAGCGATGACCGTCGGCGCCGACGGCTGGATCATCACCTTTCACAACCATGAAAACGGGCGCTTTCATTGCGAGCGTTGTGAAAGCCCGGACGGCCGCACCTACCTCTTCGATTCATCCCACCACTACGGCACCGACCCTATCGAGCTTCTAAGTACCTGGGAGCACACCAGGCTGGCGGAAATACTGACGACTATCTAAAGCAAGGCTTCGAAGCCAGCAACTGTCAATGCGAATCGTTTGCGGATAGAATCCGCTGCCATTTCGCTAGCCTCCCCTGCCTGGAACGATGAACCCATGCGTCGCACGTTACTTTCGCTGTGCCTGCTGCAAGCTGCCCTGGTGTTTGCCTGGGCCTTTGAACCCGTCGAAGCCAGCGGAAACCTCCAGCTCGAAGCGGTGAACATCGAGGCCGACAGTGATTATGAACGCGCGGATGGTCCGGTCACGGGTTACAGAGCCACCCGCTCAATGAGTGCGACGCGCACCGACACGGCCCTGCACGAGACGCCTCAGTCGATCAGCGTAGTGCCCCGTGACGTATTGGAAGACACCGCCTCCACTCGCTTGCAGGACGCGCTGGATTACGCAGGGGGTGTCGGCCGCGCCAACAACTTCGGTGGTCAGGGCCTGACCACTTTCACCGTACGCGGCTTCACCACGGGCGAGTTCTACCGCAACGGTTTTCCAATCAATCGCGGCTACCCCAATGCGCCGGACGCCAATACCGTGGAACGCCTGGAAGTGATCCGCGGCCCGGCGACGAGCCTGTATGGCCGCGGTGATCCGGGCGGCACTTTCAACGTCGTCAGCAAGCAACCGCTGGCCGAGCGCAAGGTGACGATTGGCAGCCAGCTGAACGATCAGGGCATGCACCGCGCCACGCTGGATGCCGGCGGGCCGCTCAGCGAGGATGGGCGCCTGGCCTATCGGCTGAACGTGTTGGGCGAAGGCGGCGAGAGCTTTCGTGACCATGTGGAAACCGAACGCTACGACATCGCGCCCGTGCTCAGCTGGCAAGCCAGCGACGCTACCAAAATCGTCTTCGAAGGCGATTTCATGCGCAACAACCATCCGCTCGATCGCGGCCTGACGCGCTACGCCACCCAGCGGGGCAGCGCTTCGCGCGACACCAATGTTTGGGAGCAAGGCCGTGACAACCTGCTGCACAACGACAACGACATGGCCCAACTCAGGTTCGAGCACCGCCTCGATGACGCCTGGACCCTGGCCGGCGGGATGCAGTGGCTTGACGGCAGCCTCAAGGGCAATGCGGTCGAGGCCAACGCAGCCCCGCTGGATGGACGTACCCTGCAGCGCAACTTCAACTACCGCAAACTGGAATGGACCGACCGCGACTATCAGCTGAATCTCACCGGCCATTTCGATACCGCAGGGTTTTCCCACACCTTGCTGGCCGGCGTGGAGTATGAAGACTACGACTACCGCTCGATCATCCAGCGCTCGTCGGCCGCAGCGGGCACCTACCCCATCGACCTCTACAACCCGGTGCTGGGCCAGCCACGCCCAGCCCTCACCCGCACCACCACCCACGACACGGAAAACCTGAAAACCTGGGCCGCGTTCATTCAAGACCAGGTTGCCTTGACCGAGCGCTTCAAAGTGCTCGCAGGCGTGCGTCTGGAGCGCTTCGAACAGGACTACGACAACCGCTTGCCAGGCTCTGTGGACTGGAACGCCGCGCAGACCTCGGCAACACCACGGCTGGGTTTGATCTACGACCTCACCGATACACTGGCGCTGTACGCCAACACCGCGCGGTCGTTCAAACCCAATAGCGGTGCAAGCCGCGATGGCGGCGGCTTCGATCCGGAACAAGGCAAGTCTTACGAGTTGGGCATGAAGTGGGAAGCCCTCGATCAGCAGCTGAGCATCGACGGCGCCGTCTACCATATCGTCAAGGAAAACGTGCTCACCCGTGATCCGGTCGACCCGACCTACAGCGTCGCGGCCGGCGAAGTCACTAGCCGTGGCCTGGACATCACCATCGCCGGCAACCTCACGCCACAATGGCGGATGATCGGTGGCTACGCCTACGTCGATGCGCGGGTGACCGACGACAACAACCTGCCCAATGGCACCCGCCTTGCCAACATTCCGCGCAACAGCTTCAGCCTGCTCAACACCTACGAGTTCCAGGACGGCGCAGCCAAAGGCCTGGGCCTGGGCGTGGGCTTGAAATACATCGACGACCGCGCCGGACAGACCGCAGCCCAGACCTACACCATGGAGCGCTACAGCGTGGTCGATCTGCTGAGTTTCTATCAGGTGAACGATCACGTTCGCCTGAATTTGGAACTGCAGAATGTGTTCAACAAGGGCTACGACGAAGGCGCGTTCAACACGTACGCGTATCCTGGCGCACCGCGTACGGTTCAGGCGGGCGTGGCGTATACGTTCTGACCAAGAGCGATGACTGCCCAGGGCGAGATTTTCAGCTCATCCAATTGCCGCCATCGACATTATAGGTCTGGGCCACGACGTAGTCGCTTTCGTCGCTTGCCAGAAAGAGCGCCATGCCCACCAGGTCCTCGGCCGTGCCCATGCGACCGAAGGGGACTTCCTGGCTGACCAGACGCTTTTTCTCGCCCAGTGGGCGATTTTCGTACTTGGCGAACAACGCGTCGACGCCATCCCAGTGTTCACCCTCGACCACCCCCGGGGCGATGGCATTGACGTTGATCCGCTCCTTGATGAGATTGAGGCCGGCGGACTGGGTCAGGCTGATCACAGCCGCCTTGGTCGCACAGTACACACCTACAAGAGCCTCACCTCGCCGTCCTGCCTGACTGGCCATGTTGATGATCTTGCCCCCGTGCCCCTGGCCGATCATCTGCCTCGCGGCCGCCTGCAGGGTAAACAGCGTTCCCCCGACGTTGATCGCAAACAGCCTGTCGTAGCTCGCCCGGGTGATTTCGGTGATGGGCGCCAGGTCGAATAGCGCCGCGTTGTTGATGAGAATGTCCAGCTTGCCCGCGCGTGTCACCACACTGGCGATCGCTCGGTCGATGGAAGCTTGTTGGGTGACGTCCATTTCCACCGCGTAAGCCTGGGGACCGAGTTCGATAGCCGTTGCCTGGGCTCGGTCCAGATCAATGTCGGCGATCGCGACAATGGCACCTTCACGTATGTACGCTTGCGCGAACGAGCGACCAATGCCTCGCGCAGAGCCAGTGATCAGTGCACTTTTACCGTTTAGTCGGTTCATCGAGTCAACCTTCGAGTTCGTGGAAACAAGGGCTTCAGGGCTTGGGATAACCGGCTCGCTTCATGTCGCGCTCGGTCGTTGACTGAGCGGACGCCAAGGCCTGATCCACGGACATCTGTCCGGTGAGCGCGGCGGAGAACAGCTTGCCGACCGATGTACCGATCGACTGGAACTCGGGAATTACCACATACTGAATGCCCACGTATGGAACGGGCTGGGCGGAAGGCTGCGAAGGATCGGCATGCTGCATCATCTGCAAGGTGACCTGAGCAAACGGCGCCGCTGCCAGGTAGGCGTCGCTGTAGGTCGACATGCGAGTGCCCGGCGGAACGTTGGTGATACCGTCCTTGTCGGTGACCAGCTGGATGTACTGTTTGGACGTCGCCCAGGTGACGAACGCCTTCGCCGCGTCCTTGTGCCGAGAGGTGGCGGGAATCGCCAGCGACCAAGCGTACAACCACGATGAGCCCTTGTCGGTCACCTCAGTGGGCGCCGCAGCGAAACCAACACTGTCCACTACCCTGCTCTGCGCTTTGTCGGTGGTGAAGGAACCGGCCACGCTGGCGTCGACCCAGATCGCGCACTTGCCGCTGTTGAACAACGCCAACGTCTCGTTGAACCCATTGCTCGAAGCGCCGGGCGGCCCGTACTTCTTCAGCGTTTCGACATAGAACGTAGCAGCCGCCTTCCACTCGGGACTGTCGAGTTGAGGCTGCCATTGCTCGTTGAACCAACGCGCACCGAAGGCATTGGCCATGGTACTGAGCAAGGCCATATTCTCGCCCCAGCCAGCCTTGCCGCGCAGGCACATACCGTATTGGCCCTTGGATGCATCGGTCAACCTGGCCGCGAAACCGCCTAGCTGTGACCAGGTTGGCGCTGGCGGCATGGTCAGCCCGGCGGCCTTGAACAGGTCGGTCCGGTAGTAGGTGACCGTACTTTCGCCGTAGAACGGCAACGCGTACAGCGTGCCGTTCACCGAGAGGCCTTGGCGGACGGCGGGAAAGATGTCGTCTACGTCGTAGTCGGCTGGCAGATCCTTCATCGGTTCCAACCAGTTTTTTGCGCCCCACAGTGGCGTCTCGTAAGTACCGATCGTGAGCACGTCGAACTGGCCACCCTGCGTCGCGATATCGGTCGTCAAGCGTTGCCGCAACACGTTTTCCTCGAGCACGACCCAGTTAAGCGTGATGTCGGGGTGCTGTTGTTCGAAGAACTTGGACAGCCGCTGCATGCGGATCATGTCACCGTTGTTGACGGTGGCAATGGTCAACGTCTCAGCGGCCTGTCCGGCGACGGCGAATGAAACACTCGCGGACAGGATCAACGCATTGGTAATCTTCATGAAGTTCTCCGCGTCCAGCCGGTTCGACCGGAGCCGTTGTTATTGTTCTGGTGCGCCGAGCCGTTGGATCGGCGACAGGTCGAGTAAAGCAGCTGCCCGATCTGTACTCAAACGAACGGCGAATGGGCGATCGGTACTTTTTTGATCTTTTGCACCGTTGGGTTTCGAGGCAAAAAAGTATCGGAACGCTGTCATTGACGGGCTACCGATGGCGCGGGATTTCAGAGTATGGTTGAACCCGTCGACCTGCAGAATCATGAAAAAAACAACGATAAAAGGGGCACTCGATGCCTGATGACCGCGCCACTGTGTTCGAGTACCGTCAGCCAGATCTGGAAGTGATCCTGGCACGACCAGACCAGACCTTTCGCTGGTACGAGCATGACTACCCCTATTCCCTGGCACGCTGGAACCATCATCCCGAGTTCGAAATTCATTTGATCCGGCAAGGCAGCGGCAAGCTAGTGGCAGGTGATTACATCGGCCCCTTCGGACCCGGTCACGTCGCACTGATCGGCCCCGGTTTGCCCCACGATTGGATGGGCGATCTGGCAACGGGTGAACGGTTGGTCGCTCGCGACGTCGTACTGCAGTTCGACGGCACCACGCTGCTGGAGTGTCGTAGTGTGTGGCCCGAACTGGCGGAGCTCAAAGGCCTGTTCGACCGAGCTCAGCGCGGAATCGAGTTTCACGCGGCGACAGCGGTCGAGGCAGCGGTCCTGCTGGAACGTATAGGGCAAGCGAATGGCCTCAGGCGCCTGACGCTGTTCCTGCAGCTCATCGATACCTTGGCAAACGCGCCGGCCAGTGAATTCCGCGTTCTGGCCAGCGCCTGTTATTCCCCGTCCCTCGACGAATACAGCACACAGCGTATCAATCAGGCGTTCGACTACCTCACCCGGCAACTGACTGCCGAGGTACGCATGTCGGTGATCGCCGCGCAGCTGGGCATGAGCGAGGCGGGTTTCTCGCGTTTTTTCAAACGCATGACCGGCCATGGTTTCATCGACCTTATGCGCAAGCTGCGGGTCCAGCGAGCCTGCAGGCTGCTCGCCCAGACCCAGCGATCGGTGGCCGATATCTGCTTCGAAGTCGGCTACGAGAACTTGTCCAACTTCAACCGGCACTTTCGCCACGAGATGCAGCAGACGCCCAGCGAGTATCGACGTCTTACAGCCGTCTGACCCATACAGGAGCAAGAATCGACATGCAGTTACCTTCAGTGGTGGTGTTCGGTGAAGCACTCACCGATCTGGTCCAGACCACGCCCGGTCGCTGGCAAGGCTATCCGGGCGGCGCGCCGTGGAACGTGGCGCGGGCGATGAGCCGATTGGGGGTACCGACGGCGTTCGCGGGGTCGATCAGTACCGATTCGCTGGGCGATGAGCTGTACCGACAGTCCGAAGCTGCCGGGCTGGACCTGCGTTACCTGCAGCGCGTCGAGGCCGATCCACTGGTGGCGATCGTGCCTTCCAGCCACCCTCCCCGTTATTTTTTTGCCGGTGAGGCCGATCTGCATTTCGATGTGCAGCTGCTGCCCTCGGGGTGGCTGGCGGCTGCGCAGTTGTGTCATTTCAGCTGCATCAGCCTGGCCCGACAACCCCTGGGTGACAGGCTGGTCGAGGTCGCTCGGCAGGTGAAGCAGCACGGCAAGCTGATCAGCTATGACCCCAACTGGCGCAACCTGATGGATGCTCGATACCGCGAGGTGACGTTCCCCGCCATGGTCGCACTGGCGGACATCATCAAGCTGTCGGATGAGGATCTGCGGCAGATCTATCCTGGCTTGAGCGAAGAGCAGGCCTTGCAGCAGTTGCGCGAGATGAATGAAGGGGCACAGGTTCTGTTTACCCGCGGCGCCGAGGGCATGGTGCTGTTTACGCTAGACAGCAAGGTCGAACAGGCGGCAATCGCCGTGGAGGTAGCCGACACCGTTGGCGCCGGCGACGCGAGCATGGCCGGCTGGCTGGCGTCGAGCCTGCTGGGTATCGAAGCCCCCCAGGCACGGCTGGCGTTTGCTGCGGCCTGTGCCTCGGTGTCCTGCGCCAATGCCGGGGCCTATGCGCCCAGCCGCGCAGAAGTTGAGCAGCTGCTGTCGCGTTGAAGCGGTGTGTCAGGTAGACCGGGGTGCGCGCTTCGCGGCCACGGGCCGCTCCTACAGGAGGGCAGCGTGGTGTGTCAGGGTAATTGGGGTGCGCCCTTCGCGGTCCATGACCGCTCCGACAGGGAGGTATGCCCACAGGGCACATGCGCGGTGTGCATGTAGGAGCGGTCTGTGGCCGCGAAAAGGACGGCGCGGTGTATCAGGCTGAAGGCGCTTGAAGGTATTCGGATATCTCGACGAGGTTCAGGTCTGGATCGCGGACGTACACCGAGCGAATGGGCCCGGTGGCACCGGTACGCTTGACCGGCCCTTCGAGGATGGGCCACGGATGACCCTCAAGCCGTTCGATCACCTGCTCCAGGCTGCAACTGGCGATGAAACACAGGTCCAGTGCACCGGGCACAGGCAAGTGCGCCTTGGGCTCGAACTCATGCCCCCGCACGTGCACATTGATTTTCTGATGGCCGAAGCGAAACGCCACGCGCCCTTCCCCAAAGCTTTCCAGTCGCATGCCCAGCACGTCGATGTAGAAACCCTTGCAGGCCTCCAGATCGATGGTAGTGAGGACGATGTGGTCAAGGTGATCGATCATCTAGGGCCCTTTTCATTTACGGTACCTGACTCAACGATCCAGCGCATCGCGCTACGCTGGCCCGCGATTGATCAATCATGCCGAACGCGTTGAACCCGTGCAAAGTCAGTGCGCAGGTTACATCCCTGCACTTGATGTCTACCAATAGACCATCGCCCGCCACAGCCGTTTAATCGACGTTCACCGGCGGCGCGGTGAACGTCCATGGGCAGCCTCAACCGATTGGCAATTGACCGGTGACGATGGCCGTGACCAGGAAGATCCCGAACATCGGCAACGACCACTTGAAGAACTCCTTCTGGTATTCGCCGAAGGTCATTTCGGTGCGGTTCATCAGCAGGAACAGCCAGGCCACCGTAGGGCTGGCGTAGCGTAGCGCCTGGCCCATGAATGAGGCGACGCCGATTTCAGTGGGCGTGATGCCGAAGCTGTAGGCAATGGGCGCGACCACCGGCAGGATACCGAAGTAATAGGCGTCCACCGGCAACGCATAGCAGGCCAGGGCGCCGAGGAACGCAAAGATCAACGCCGTATGGCTGCCCATCGATTCGGGAATCAGGCTGGCCATGTGCTCGGCCACCGCACCCGCCATGCCGCTGCCGTTGAAGATCCCAAGAAAGCACCCTGCCGCCAGAATGATCGACGCCACCGCCACCGCATCGCCGCCATTGGCAGTGATCCGCTCACGCTGTTCCACTGCGGTGTAGTTGACGGTCAGCGCCAGCGCCGTGCCCAGCATGAACACCACCGCGCCACTGGCCCAGCCGGCGATCAGGATCACCAGCATGCCCACCGTCAACGCCAGGTTGAAGAGAAACAGCTTGGGCCGTTTGAGCTCTTTGTCGTGGTCTTCGATGACCGTGACCATGTCGGCAATCTGTTGCGGGGTAACGATGACTTTCTCGCCAGCGACGAAGCCCAGCCGCTTGCGCTCCTTGATGCCCATCAGGTACGCCATGCCGAACACATAGATGAACGACACCCCGAGAATCGGCAGGATCGCCACGAACAGCGTGTTCACCTCAAGGTTGAGCACTGCGGCAGCGCGCGCCAGCGGCCCGCCCCACGGCAGGCAATTGCCCAGCCCGCAAGGCAGGATGATCAGCATGGCCAGGTTGGACAGCTTCATGCCCATCTGTTTGTACAGGGGCAGAAAGGCGGTGGTGATGATCAGGATGGTGGTGGTGCCGTCGCCATCCAGGGTCACTACCGACGAGGTGAACGCGGTCACCAGAATGATCTTCAGCGGGTCGCCGTTGGCCTTGCGGATCAGGTAGGTACACAACGGATCGAACAGCCCCACGTTCATCATCAGGCTGAAGTACAGCACCGCGAACAGAATCATCACTGTAGGGTTCACGGTCCCCAGGGAGATCTTGCCGTCCGCTCCCTGGGAATAGAACAGGCCTTCCTTGATCCACTTGATGATCATGTCCAGCGGCACGCCGCTGAGCAGGCACACCAGCACGCCGACCGCCAGCGAAACCACGATCAGGCCGGTAAAGGGCGAAAGTTTTTGCTTGATCACCAACAGCAGGAACGAGGTGATCAACGTATAGCCCAGAATGGTCAGCATCCGAACGTCTCCACATATTATTTTTATCGAGAGAGGCAGCGTCTGTTGCGCAGGCTCGGTCTTGGCCACCGAGCCTGCGGGGCCCTACCGGCCCTGCAACAACTGGGTCACCCAATCAGGGGCCAGCTCAGGCAGTGGCTCGCCGTTGTCGCGGCAGCGGACGTACTGGTCGATCACCTCGCGACGCTGTTTTTCATAGATGCCTTTCTTTTCCGACGCTTCCAGCACTTCCAGCAGCCGCGCACGGGGGACCACGGTGACACCGTCGTAGTCACCGAACACCAGGTCACCGGCGGCCACCTCCACACCGGCACAGGTGACGGTGGTGTTGATCTTGCCTGGCCCCTGCTTGCCGGGGCTGCGCTGCATGAAACCCTTGGCATACACAGGAATGTCGAGCTCGGCCAGCGGCAGCTTGTCACGCACGCAACCATCGATGACCAGCCCGGCAAGGCCAACGGCCTGCGCCGCCCCCGCCATCAGATCACCGATGTACGCACGCCCGGGATAACCCTTGCCAGCGACCACCAGAACATAGCCAGGCTGCCCCTGGTACACCGCCACGTGGATCGGAAAGTTGTCGCCATCTTCGGTGTCCACGGTGTAGGCGGTGCCGAGCATGATCTTGCGGTCGTCCAGCGGCATCAGATCGGCGTCCATGGCGCCGTTGCGGGCAATGCCGAGCTTGGCCATGCCATCGCACAGCTGTGCGGGGCTGAGCTTGCGGAATCGGTCGAGCAGGTCCTGGGGAATCAGCTCGGGCAGGGGCAGGTAGTGTTCGGTATTCATGGCGTCTTCCTCAGGAATGTCTGACCAGCTGGCGAATGGCGTCGCGGTAATCGAGATCGCTGCCATCGGCACCCAGCAGGGTTTGCCAGTCGGTGGCGGCGAGCTTTTCCAGCTGCTGGTGGCTGGCCCTGGACATGGTGGCGTCGACCCCGGCGTCTTCGAGGGTGGTGACCACGTCGTCCATCTCGGCGCTGCGCCGTTTGGCGTGGATCAGCGTGCGCGCAGTGAAGGTGTTGGCCAGTTGCTCGACGGTCTTGCCGTTGAGCGATTCGCCGAGGGAATCGACCAGCGTGTCGAGCACTCCGAACTTCTCCCCTGCCTGGAAGGCTTCGAGCAGCAGTTGCGGCAGGCCTTTCATCACCACGCTTTTGAGCATCTTGATCGCCGAAGCGGCGCCGGCCTCGGCGTCCAGCACGGTTAGTTGCATGCCATAGGGAGTGAACGCGTCGGCGAACGCACGTGCACCCTCGCCGGCCAGCAGCATGGGTACGCGATGGTTGTTGCCAGGCACCGTGCCCATCACTGCAGCGTCGCAGAAGGTCACGCCGGGGGCCTTGGGCAGCGCGGCGATGGCTTGCTTGACGGTGGGCGCGGCCGAGTTCATGTCGACATAGGTCTGCCCGGCCACCAGCAGCGGCAACACGCGCTCGGCCACGGCCAGTGCGCTGCTGGCACTGGTCAGGCAGGCCACGAAACGTGCGCCCTGGCAGGCGCTTTCCAGCGAATCGAAGAGTGTGACGCGAGTGTGCTCGGCGCGCTGGCGGATCGTCGCGCCGCGCTGGGGGTCATCTGCCTGGGCATCGAAGGCGCCAATCTGCAGATCGCCCTGGGTGCGCAAGCCGGTGGCAAGGTGGTAGGCCGCTTCGCCAAACCCGATGAAAAGCAGTTCCATCAGCGTGTTCCTTGTTTGTATTGTTATTGATGGGGCTGGAGCAAGGCCTGTGCCAATTTCTGAAGAGAAATATTTTGCAATTTAAAATCAATGACTTGCAGCAACAAAGTACGAGAACGGTTTAACGACCGCATTGCAGCAATGTTGCATTTCATTGCAAAATCTTTCATCAGCCTTTAGCGTGCAATGACTACGCTCCAACAACTGCCCATCCACCAGGAGCGATTCCATGCTCGGCAAACTGGCTGTCATTTCTCCTTCCACAACCCTCACCGCGGTGATGAATCAGGTGCTGGAGAAACGTGGACTGCGCGTGGCCGTGGTGGAAGCCGCGCAGCATCAGGCGATACTGATGGCGCAACGGGCGATCGACGAAGGTGCCAGCGTCCTGATCAGCCGTGGCAAGACTGCCAGCGTGCTGCGCGAGCACTTTCAGGTACCGATCGTGGAGGTGCGCCACACGTTCTTCGACTGCATCAATGCCTACCACAAAGCCTTGGCGGTGTCGGACCGCATCGCTTTCCTGGCCACCTCCGACGGCTATGCCGCGATCCTTGCGAAGGCAAGGCCGTTCATGCCGGCGGTGACCATCTGCCCGATCGACCCGTTCGGCAGCGCGCAAAGCACCGACGCGCAACTCGACCGCTTGCAGGAACAGGGTATCGAGGTGGCTATCGGCGGCTTGTCCCTGGAGCAGGCCGTCAAAGCTCGCGGCCTGCACTACATCATGTCCGACGCCGATGCCGACGCCGCCTTCGATGCCATCGACGAAGCCCTGCACCTGCTGCGCATCGAGCAGGAACGACTGCACAAGCGTCTGGAGCTGCAGGGACGCTACGAGATGATCCGGTCGATCCTCGACTGTGTCTCCGAAGGCATCTTCAGCATCGACAGCCACGGCGTGATCACCAACATGAACAGCGTTGCCACCCACTACCTGGGCAGCGTGCGTTGTGGCGACAATGTGGCCGGCCTGCTGGCGCAGGACTACTTCGGCCGCGTGCTGGGCAAGGCCGAAGCGGTGCGCGGTGCCCTGATCAACCTGGGGCGCCTGTCACTGACCCTGAGCATCGCGCCGATCACCTTGGGCGACCAGGTGATCGGCGCCGTCGCAACCCTGCAGAAGCAGACCGAAATCAAGGCCATCGAGCAGAAGATGCGCCGTCAGCTGGCGCGCCAGCACGTGGCCGAGAATACCTTCGCGTCGATCATCGGCAGCAGCCCGGCACTGGCCAAGGCCAAGCGCCTGGCGCAGACCTTCGCCGCAGTGGACAGCACGGTGATGATCGAAGGCGAAACCGGCACCGGCAAGGAGTTGTTCGCCCAGGGTATCCACAACGCCTCGAAGCGACGCCATGGCCCGTTCGTGGCGATCAACTGCGCGGCGTTCGCCCCCGGCGTGCTGGAGAGCGAACTGTTCGGCTACGTAAAGGGGGCGTTCACCGGTGCCTTGACCGAGGGCAAGGCCGGCGTGTTCGAGCTGGCCCACACCGGGACGATCTTTCTCGACGAGATCAGCGAAACCTCGGCGGAAATCCAGCTCAAGCTGTTGCGCACGCTGCAGGAGCGCAAGGTGGTGCGTATCGGCGACGACAAGGTCACGCCAGTGGACATTCGCATCATCACGGCCAGCAACAAACGCCTGCCGCAGTTGGTGGCGCAGGGGCTGTTCCGCGAGGATTTCTTCTACCGCATCTGCGTACTCAAGCTGCAGCTGCCTGCCCTGCGCGAACGGCGCCAGGACATTCCCGAACTGGTGGCCCACTTGCTGGCCAGCTTCGGCATGCCAGCCGCCGCCCCTGGAGCAGCCCTGCTGGCGCGCCTTAGCGAGCATGAGTGGCCAGGCAACATTCGCCAGCTGGGCAACATCGTCGAGCGCCTGGCGGTCATGGGCCAGGGCCGCGAAATGACCGGAGCGTGGGTGGAAGAAGCGCTGGAAGACCTGCCCTCGCCCGCCCAGCCTCTACCTCAAGCGCCGCCAATGCTGAACCGCAGCGAACGGCAGGTCCTGCTCGAGGCGTTGCACAGCGTGCGGGGCAATCGCGAACAGGCCGCCCGCTTGTTGCAGATCAGTACCACCACGCTGTGGCGGCGCATGAAGAAGTACCAGGACCTGGACCCGGATGCATTCGCGGTGACCCGTCTGTGCGGGTCCCAGGATGCATCTGCCTAGCGCCAGGTTGCGGCGCTGGAATAGCTCAGGAGTAGGCTTGGGAAACCTGCCCCACCGGCTGTTTGTGGCGCAGCGTCTGCTGTCGCGCCAGCTGCGCCTGGACCGCGGCGACCGCCTCGAGCACGCGGTGCGTCCAGCTCTGGTCATCCGGGCGCACCACGACCACGCGAAAACCATGCTCGTGGCCTTCGCTCTGCACGCCCTCGGAGTCGTCGACGTGCAGGTCGATGTCGAAGGCCGGCGGAAACTTCGACGGCGAGAGGCTCATGCCATGGCTGGCCAGGGCACGGCTGTGGACTTCGCTGTTGACCACGCCGTCCACGCGAATACCGTGCAGCAACAGCCAGCGCTTGATATAGGCCGGTGTGCGCCCGGAAGAGGTATACACCCAGATGCTGCAGCCCTGACGACGCAGTTCCCGCGTCAGCGAGCGGGTACCGATGCGCAGCGGCTCGCCCAGCCAGCGGTGCACGAAGCCCGGCAGCCAGCTCTGTTCGGCTTCGCTGTGATGGGGCAGGCAGGCCAGGGTATCGTCGATGTCGAACGAGATACGCACGCGCGGACGGTTGAACGGATTCATCGGATCGAGACCTGTGATCGCTTGCCACATCGGATTGGGCGACGTTTGGGTTGAAGCGCTGCGGTCGCATCGGTCAGCGCGGTGTGTCTGGTTCATCGACCCCTGCCCTCGTGCAACGCCAGCTGCTTGTGGCTGAGGAAGAATTTCTTCGGGTCCGGTGCCTGCTCTTCGAGGAAGGCGGCGTATTTCTTCTTGATCTTGGGCAATTCGTAGAGCGCCTTGACGCCATGCTTGGCGGAGTTGCGGATCACCGACGAAGGGTTGAAATAACCCTGCGCATTATCCAACGACAGCACGAAAGGCGGTAGCCCGGCGCGGATCAGCAGATAGCTGACGATCAGCGAACCGGTGCGGTTGTTGCCTTCGATGAACAGCTGCGGCTTGCTGAGGATGCGCACGTAGACGCCGGCGGCGCGCTTCCACACCGACTCGCTGCGGTACGTGCAGTACCAGTTGTGCAGATCCTTGATGCCACCTTCGGTGTTGTTGAAGAAATGCTCTTCGGTGGCGGCCAGATGCTGGGCAAACTCCACACGCCGCGCCGGGTCACGCCCGCACAGCACCGTGGCATTGATTTCCAGCATCAGGTTGACCTGTTGCAGGTCGAACAGGTCAACCCCTGCTGCCACGTATTCGTCGACCAGGGCATAGCCGGCCAGGACGTTCTCCACCACCTCGTCCGTCAACGGATCACGCTGCTCGGTGAAGTGCTCGCTGAGCTCGGCGAAGCGGCCCTGCACTTCGCGCAGGGCTTCTTCGATGGCGGGCAGATCAAGACGACGCGTTGCAGACATGAATATTCCTGGACTCGATGGGTGAAACGGCATCCTGCCGCTGGCTAGCTGAACTTGCCGCTGATGTAGTCGCCAGTCATCTGTTCGCGCGGGTTTTCGAAGATCTGCGCAGTCGAGCCCATCTCCACCAGGTAGCCGGTGCGGGTCCCCTGGGAAATGTCCACCGAAAAGAACGCGGTGGTGTCGGCGACGCGTATTGCCTGCTGCATGTTATGGGTGACCAGCGCGATGGTGTAGTCCTTCTTGAGCTCCACCATCAGCTCTTCGACGCGGCGCGTGGCGATCGGATCGAGGGCCGAGCAGGGTTCGTCGAGCAGCAGCACTTCAGGCTCCGTGGCAATCGCGCGGGCGATGCACAGGCGTTGCTGCTGGCCGCCGGACAGCGACAGGCCGCTGACCTTGAGCTTGTCCTTGACCTCGTCCCACAGCGCCGCGCCCTGCAGCGCATGCTTGACCCGATCACCCAGGTCGCCCTTGTAGCGGTTCAGACGCAGACCGAAGGCGACGTTGTCGAAAATGCTCATGGAAAACGGGTTGGGCTGCTGGAAGACCATGCCGATGTAACGGCGCACCACCACCGGATCCACGCCCTTGCCATACACGTCCTGGCCGAGGAAATGCACGTGGCCTTCGAAACGGAAGCCCTTCACCAGGTCGTTCATGCGGTTCAGGCTGCGCAGCACGGTGCTCTTGCCACAACCCGAGGGACCGATGAAGCCGGTGATCTTGTTCTTCTCGATCGGTACGTGGCTGTCGCGCACGGCCATGAAGTTGCCGTAGAAAATCTTGTCGAGCTTGCAGTCCATGACCACAGGTGCCTGGGTCGCGAACGGGACGGCTTTTTGCACGGATAGTACACTCACAATATAGGTGCTCCCATTCTCAGAACTTGGGCTTGCCGAAAACACGACTGACAATGTTCACAAACAGCACGATCATCACCAACACGAGGGAGGCCGCCCAGGCGAGCTCCAACTGGTTGTCGAAGGGCATGCCGGAAAAGTTGTAGATCAGCACGGCCAGCGACGCGGTGGGGTTCATCACCGCCAGGTTGCCTTCGTGGTAGATCCAGTAGTTGCTGAACAGCGCGGTGAACAACAGCGGAGCGGTTTCGCCCGCAGCCCGTGCCACGGCGAGCATGACCCCGGTGAGGATCGCCGGCATGCCGGTGGGCAGGATGATCTTCCAGATCACCTGCGAGCGCGTGCAACCCATGCCATAAGCGGCGTCCTTCATCACCTTGGGCACCATCTTCATGGACTCCTCGGCGGTCAGCACCACGATCGGCAGCATCAGCACGGCCAGGGCCACCCCGCCCGCAGGCGCGGAATAGGTACCGGTAGTCATCACCACCAGCGCGTAGGCGAACACCCCGGCCAGAATCGACGGCAGGCCGGTGAGCATCTTCGCCGCGAACCGCGCGGCGTTGGCCAGTTTGCTGTCGGGCCCAAGCTCGGCGAGGAACACCGCTGCCATGATGCCGACAGGTACTGCGATCGCCGCCGCGATACCGACCATCACGAAGGTGCCGGCCATGGCGTTGCCGAAGCCGCCGCCGGTTTCGAAACCGGTCGGTGGCAGCTCGGTGAACACTTCCAGGCTCAGGCGCGCGCCGCCACGGGTGATCAACATGTACAGCACCGACAGCAGGGGCACGCTGGCGATCAGCGCGCCGCTCCAGACCAGTGTGGTCAATACCAGGCTGCGCAGGGCGCGGCCTTCGAACTTGCGCTGCAGGCTGGGCAACGCGGCGGTAGGAGTACTCAGGCTTGTCATTATTTGCTACCCCGTTGCGCGTAGACCATGAGCATGGAGCCGATGAGGTTGACGATCAGGGTGATCAGCATCAACACCAGTGCCGCGTACATCAGCACTTCGATCTCGCTGGGCCCGGCCTCCGGGAAGTTCAGTGCCAACAGCGCTGCCAGGGTGTTGGCCGGAGCGAACAGCGACAGCGAGATGTTGTTGGCGTTGCCCACCAGCATGGCCAGGGCCATGGTTTCACCCAGGGCTCGACCCAGGCCCAGTACCAGCGAACCGAAGATACCGGTTGCCGCCGAGGGCACCATGACCTTCAGGATCGCTTCCCAGTGGGTGGTACCCATGCCGTAGGCGGCTTGCTTGGTTTTCATCGGCACGGCGGTCAGGGCGTCCTGGGACACCGCGGCGATGGTTGGCAAAATCATGATGGCTAGCACCAGCGCAGCCGGCAGCAGCCCGGGCCCGCTCAGTGATGTGCCGAAAAAGGGAATCCAGCTCAGTTCGGTGTGCAGCCAGGTGGTCAGCGGGCGGATGGCCGGAATCACCACATAGATGCCCCACAGGCCGTAGACGACGCTTGGAATGGCCGCGAGCAGTTCGACGATTGTGCGGAATACCGCCGCCAGCTTGGCAGGCAGGAAATCCTGGGTCAGGAAGATCGCCATGCTGATGCCGAAGAAACCGGCGATGACCAGGGCGATCAAGGCGCTGTACAGCGTGCCCCAGATGGCCGGGAGAATGCCGTACTTGCCTTGGTTGACATCCCACACGGTGCCGAACAGCACGTCGAAGCCGTGTTTTTCCATGCCGGGCAGTGCCTTGCGCCCTACTTCGAATACCAGGGCAAATACCACGGCCAGAATCAGCACCACACCGACGCGCGCAAGCGCACGGAACGTGCGATCGACCAGAAAGTCCTTCGTCGAAGGCGGCTGGCAGGCTGAGTCCGGGTTATCCGGTACAACGAAAGGGCTGTTCATTGATTAATTCCGGGGTGTGGAAGTAGACCTCGCCCGACCCGGCAGCGAAGCCAGGACGGGAGAGGTCTCGCGCATGTCACTGGATATTGGCGCTGGCTTTGCGAACCTGCTCCACAACCGACGGCGGCAGCGGGATGTAGCCCATCGAATCGGCGATCTTCTGGCCTTCGGTCAGGCTGTACTCGATCATGTCGCGCATGGCCTTGGCCTTGGCCGGATCTTCGTTCTGCTTGCGGAAGATCATCCAGGTGTAGGTGGTGATCGGGTAGGACTTCTCACCTTCTGGATCCGGCAGCCAGGCCACCAGGTTTTCCGGCATCTTCACCGCGGCCAGGGCCTCGGCACCGCTTTCGGCATTCGGTACCACGTACTTGCCGGCCTTGTTCTGCAGTTCGGCGAAGTCGACCTTGGCCAGTTTGGCGAAGCCATACTCGATGTAGCCGATCGCGCCAGGGGTCTGGCGAACGGTGGCGGTCACGCCGTCGTTCTTGGGCGACTTGATGAACTTGTCACTGGCAGGCCAGTTGACGGTGTTGCCCTCGCCCAGGGTCTGCTTGAACGCCGGGTTGATGGTTGCCAGGTGCTTGGTGAACACTGCGGTGGTGCCACTGGAGTCGGCGCGCACGACCACGGTGATGGGCATGTCGGTGAGTTTCAGATCCGGGTTGGCAGCGACGATCTGCGGATCGTTCCACTTGGTGATCTTGCCCAGGAAGATGTTGGAGTAGACTTCACGCGGCAGTTTCAGGCCCTTGGGGCTGCCCGGCAGGTTGTAGGCCAGGACGATTTCGCCCGCGGTCATCGGCAGCAGTTGCGCGCCTTCGGCCACCTTGGCGATGTCTTCATCTTTCATGGCCGAGTCGCTGGCAGCGAAATCGACGGTCTTGTTCAAAAAGTCCTGTACGCCCGCACCGCTCCCTTTGGACTGGTAGTCAACGGTAACGCCAGCGGTTTTCTTGCTGAAGTCCTTGAACCAGGTGAGGTAGATCGGGGCCGGAAAGCTGGCGCCGGAGCCGGTCAGCCGCACGCTTTCGGCAGCGAAGGCCATGGAGCTGGCGCTGAGCGAAACGGCGACGGCGAGCGCGGCAGACTTCATCAAACTTTTCATCTAAGGAACTCACTGAGATAAAGGGCAACGGAACTGTGCACAGCTTTTGTTACGGTTTGATGAATCCGACGACCGGCAGTGACTCTTTCGCGGACGACGCGTGCGTAAATCTCATCGAGTTGTTGTAACCTCGCCCGGCGCCAGCGCAGGCGATGCCTGTTGCCATGGCTCAGGCCTTCATCATTTTTACGCCTGGTTGCTCGCCGGAGCTGGCAACCGCTCAAAGAGAATCCGAACATGCGGCATTCCATGATCAACCGTTGGTGCATGGGCTTGCTGGCCCTGTGCCTGTGGGCCACCCTGCCCGCCCATGCCGAGCCCGCCCCGGCACCGCCGGCCAATACCGCCAGCGCCCCGGTCGAAGTGCTGGCCACACCCGCACAGCTCAGCGACCAGCTCGACCAGATTCGCCAGAAGGTCTCGACTGCCGCCAACGACGACCTGCTTGCCAGCCTGCGCCAGGCAGCGCTGCAGGTGCAGCGTCAGGCCGATGCGTTGCTGGCTCGCCAGGGCGTGGACATGGGGCATCTGGATGACCAGCTCAACGTACTTGGCGCAGCGCAACCGGAGGAGCCGCAGACCCTGACGGCCCAGCGCCGCACGCTGACCAACCAGAAGAAGGCGTTGACCACCGACCAGGCCGATACCACGGCGTTGAGTACCTCGGCCGGTGACCTGGCGATCCAGATCCTCAACCTGCGGCGCAACCTGCTGGACACCCAGATCAGCACCCGGTCCGCCAGCCCGTTGAGTTCCGCGTTCTGGTCCAGCCTGATCCAGCCCACCGATGACGACGTCAGAAAGCTGGGCAGCCTCTGGCAGGACGTCTCTCAAGTCTTCGACAGCGCCCTGGCACCCGGCTCGCGCGGCACGTTCATCACGATCGTGCTGGGCGCCCTGCTGATATGGGTGGTGGCCCGACGGCTGATCGAGCGACTGCTGGTGCGGGCCATGATTCGCTGGTTCCCCGAAGGTCGGTTGCGCCGCAGTACGCTGGCCATGGCCACCGGGCTGACCACGGTGCTGACCATCAGCGCAGCGACCTCGCTGCTGCAGTGGGGCATCGTCAGCCATTCGCAACCCAGCGCCAATGTGTTGAACCTGATCGAACAGGTGCAGACGCTGATCCTGTTCTGCGCCTTCATCGTCGGCATGGGCCGCGCCCTGCTGATGCTGCCCAACCCGTCCTGGCGCCTGCCCAACATTCCCGACCCGATCGCCAGCGCCATTGGCAACCTGCCAGCCGTGCTCGCCCTGGCCTTGATGTTCACCGGCACCTTCGAACGGATCAACAGGGTGATCGCCAGCAGCCTGGCACTGTCGGTTGCGGTCAACGGCCTGACTGCGCTGCTGGTGGCGTCGATCTTCGTCTACGGCCTGGTGCGTGTGCGCCAGACCCGTCGCCGCTTCGCCCTCGAGCGCACCGCAGGCTTCGTCGGCCTGATCCCGTTCATCCTCTCGGTGTGGATCGGCATCATCGTGCTCGGGCTGTTGAGCGGTTACCTGACGCTGGCCTATGTACTGACCGTCAAGTTGCTGTGGATCAGCCTGGTCACCTCGACCGCGTACCTGCTGACGGTGTTCTTCGTCGACATCTGCGAAACCCTGCTCTCGCCCAAGCAGTCCGGCGGCCAGGCTCTGGGGGCCATGCTCGGCTTGTCGCCACGGCATCAGGCCCAGGCCAGCACCCTGCTGGCCGGCGTGGGCCGAACCTTGCTGCTGTGCGTTGCGCTGATTCTGGCCTTCATGCCGTCGGGGTCGAACCCCAGCGAACTGCTGGCCAGCTTCGCCCGGCTGGACGTGGGCAGCAAATCCCTCGGCGCCTTCAACATCGTGCCGGGCGATATCCTGATTGCCGTGCTGTTGCTGGTTGGCGGCCTGTTCAGTATCCGCGTCCTGAAGAACTGGCTGGGGGATCGGCTGCTGCCGGAAACCAACATGGACGCCGGCATGCGCGCCTCGCTGGTGACCCTGGTCGGCTACATCGGCTTCGTGCTGTTGGGCATCGCAGTGCTGTCGACGCTGCGCATCAGCCTGACCAACCTGACCTGGGTGGTCAGCGCGCTGTCGGTCGGTATCGGCTTTGGCCTGCAGGCAATCGTGCAGAACTTCATCTCCGGATTGATCCTGCTCACCGAGCGGCCGGTCAAGGTCGGCGACTGGGTCAGCCTGGCTGGCGTGGAGGGGGATATCCGCCGCATCAACGTACGCGCCACGGAAATCCAGATGGGCGACCGCTCGACGGTGATCGTGCCCAATTCGCAGTTCATTACCCAGAACGTGCGCAACGTGACCATGGGCAACGCGCTGGGCGTGGTGGGCATCACCCTCACCCTGCCGCTGGACACCGACGTGCTGAAAATCCGCGAGCTGTTGATGACTGCCTATGCCGAGCACGAAGCGGTCCTGGCCGAGCCGGCTCCGTCGGTCACCTTCAAGGACCTGACCAGCGCTGGCCTGCTGATCAGCGTCAGCGGCTTCGTCAACAGCCCGCGTTCGGTGGGAACCGCGCGCAGTGACCTGCTGTTCACCATCCTCGACCGCCTGCGCACCATGGGCGTAGCGCTTTCGGCGCCACAGAGCATGCTGCTGATCAACGAAAAAGGCGAAGCCAGCCCGGCGCCGGAGAATGGCTCGATCAGCTGATTGTCACCCGGTAGTGGACAGTGAAACGCTGTCCACCCGATTTATCCTCCCTCAGGTCGAAGCTAGTCTAGCCTCAGTTCCAACACACCCCCAGCGAACCGAGAGGACCCGACCATGACCCACACGACCTACAACCGCCTGAACAAAGACGATGCCGTAGTTCTGCTCGTCGACCATCAAACCGGCCTGATTTCGCTGGTGCAGGACTTCACGCCGAACGAGTTCAAGAACAACGTTCTGGCCCTGGCCGACCTGGCCAAGTTCTTCGAGCTGCCGACCATCCTCACCACCAGCTTCGAACAGGGCCCGAACGGACCGCTGGTGCCAGAGCTCAAGGAAATGTTCCCGGACGCGCCCTACATTGCGCGGCCGGGCCAGATCAACGCCTGGGACAACGAAGACTTCGTGGCCGCCATCAAGGCCACCGGCCGCCGGCAGATCATCATCGCAGGCGTGGTCACCGACGTTTGCGTCGCATTCCCGACCCTGTCGGCGCTAGCCGAGGGCTTCGAGGTGTTCGTCGTCACCGATGCGTCCGGCACCTTCAACCACACCGTGCAGCAGGCTTCCTGGGCACGGATGTCGGCAGCGGGCGCACAGTTGATGAACTGGTTCTCGGTGGCCTGCGAGCTGCACCGCGACTGGCGCAACGACATCGAGGGCCTGGGCAACCTGCTGTCCCAGCGCATTCCCAACTATCGCAACCTGATGAACAGCTACTCGGCGCTGGCCAACAAGTAAGGCAAAAAAAACGCTCCTCCTCGGCATAGGGCCGAGGAGGAGCGTTCGTGCATCCGGGGTTCGGGTTTTCAGCTCGAATGCTGTAGGAACAACGCGCTTACATCCGACGTCAGCTGGTTGGTGGCGCCCAGGTAATCGATCAATTCTGCGGCACGGCTGCCACGCAGGCCTGCGGTGGTGATCTTGCCGTCATGCACGTACGTGTACACCCCGGACACCGCGAACGCCTTGAGCTGGGCAATATGCCGAGCCTGCTCGGCCTGCGATTGCTGGAACTCGTCACTCTGGTAAAACCGTCGACGCGCCAGCGGGCTGGCGAAGGCGATCTCCAGCACGGCCAGCTGTGCCCGCACCGGTGTCGCCTTGTGCGCCACATCCGGGGCCGGTGGGTGCATGCCATCGTTCTCGAAGGGCGCACACAGGTGCAGGCGCACCTTGAGCACCGCATCGCTGGCTGCCAGCAGCGGGCCCAGCTTGTCGCGCAGGTACTGATGCAGGCTTTCCAGGGTGCCGCGCGGGCTCAGGTGCAGGTGAATGCGATCGGCCTGATCCAGGCCATTCATGACTTCGTCGCCGGTGCGGTTGACCAGATTGATCGAGCCTTCGGGCAGATCATAGGCCAGGGTTTCCTCGAACATGTTCTGTTCGTCGCTGAACAACAGCGAGCTGGCGTCCTGGAACTGCTTCTGGTCAGCCGCAGACAGGAAACCGATCTCTACCCCGCCGTCGAGCTCGTAGTCGCTGATTTCCTGGATACCTTCGGCCAGCGGCCACAGATGGGCATCCTGCTCGCGGGAAAGATGGTGCTGGATGTACAGGCCCAATCCCGGCAGCCGTGCGCACAGCGGACCATGCACGTCGCGCCAGTAGTGGGCGAATATGTCGTGCGGTACCCGTGGTCGACGTTTGACGGTGGTGTAGCTGTTGATTTGGATCATGGGGCACCCGTGGGATTGAAAACAGTGTCTGTTCAGAGCCCGGTGACGCAGCACGGGTTCAACCTGACTGGGTGCAATGACGGGCGAACGGTACGCCGCTAGGGATTGGAAATCCGGTTGACGCTGGTGATCCCGCCGTTCCAGATCATTTCGTAGTGCCCCGCCTGAATGATCGAGGCAACAGGCCTGGGCGTCATCAATGCCCAGCAATGGTTGCCCGGCGAGCGTACCGAGTGGTAGAGCAAGCCCGTGGCGCCCAGTTGCCGAACGTGCGCACCCAGCGCATTGGCGGCGCTATAGTCGTCCGGGGCATAGACCGGGTCTTGCAACGACAGCCCGGTGGCATCGCGGCAAGCGGCATCATTGAAAGCGCAGACCAGGCTGCGGAAGACGAAACGCTCGTAGTTCAAGCCGGCCACCTTTGCCCAGTAGCGGTTTTGATGGTGGTGCACTTCGGCAATCGCCGTCTCCACCGTATCGGCCAGGTACAGCACCCCATAGCTGCCATCACTGAAGCGCGAGCCATCGGCATTCACATGGGTGAACGGCGCCGTGGCGTAGGAACAACCCACGATGCCGAACGGAATCTGATCCAGGGGGATCAGCTGCAATGCGCCGACCTCGTTCTGCAGCCTGGGATTGGTCAGCGCCTGGAGCCGATAGAGCATGTCGAACTCATCGGCATCGGCGACATCGTCGAACAGCGCGATGGGCGGAAACCGCGAATTCACCAGGCGATAAGCCTGCACGGCAGCACCGGCCACGGTAGGCAATCGAGTGGCCGTCACCATTGCGCGCCACGCAAGGCGTCCACTCGACGAAAGGTTTCGTAGAGTGAGATGAAGTCGCCCTGGGCCATCACCTCGAGCGGTTTGCGGCCGTTGAAGAAAGCGTTGGCGTTCTCCATGTTGGCAAAGCCATAAACGTTTTCCGGGTTATCGAAGATCGTGCGCAAGGCCGCGTGAATGTTCAGAACGAAGCTGATGCGATGCACCTGGTCCATGTCCAGGCTCACCGACCATTGGGCATCGCCCTGCCGGCCACGGCTATAGGTGCTGCGCGAGATGCGCAGGATCTTGCAGGCCTGCTCGCCCGACGCATTCCATTTGTCCAGAATGCGCAAGGCGGTGCGCAGACCCGCCACGCATTGGTCGCGGGTGAACTCGGCGGTTTGCAGCGAGGCAGTCATGGTCAGGCCCTTTTTCTGATCTACAGAGCAGATATTAGCACTTATAGGTCTGTAGAATCAATCTTCGCACTTTATGTCCGGATATAAGCTCAGCGCGATGGCAGCTTGTCGATGTCATCCAGTGCCCGGTAGACCTCATCCACCCCGTGCTGCCAGGCTTCGCGCGGCAGCGGCCACGCCTCCAGGCGCTGCTGCAGGTGCTCTGCGGCATCGGCCAGCATCAGCGCGCCCGCCATGCGCGCGGCCCCCTCCATGCGATGGGCCAGGCCGATGGCCGCCTGCAGGCGCTGCTCCTGCAAGGCCTGGGTCAGCTCGCGCAAATCGTCTCGACAGGTCGTTAGCAGAAGCTGCTCAATCGTTCGCCGGGTCGCTGCATCGAGTGCCGGCGCAAGCGGCGCCACCGATCGCTCGGCGACCCTCAGGAACTGGCCGCAGACCCGTGCCAGCTCCGACAACTGCAAGGGCTTGAGCAACACATCGTTCATGCCGCTGGCATAGCAGCGCTGCACGTGCTCGGGATCACTGGCGGCGGAAATGGCGACGATGGGAACGTGCCCGTAGCCGCCGGGTATCTGCCGGATCTTGCGGGCCAGTGCGTAGCCATCGAGGTCCGGCAGCTGGCAATCCAGCAATACCAGACCCAAAGCGTCATGCGCACTGAGGGTGCCCAGGGCCTGCGTACCACTCCCGACCACTTCGCAGCGGTAGCCCAGCAATTCCAGTTGCTGGGCGATGACGCGTTGATTGAGCACATGGTCTTCGACCACCAGTACCGTCTTGCGCAGCGCCACCAACGTGTCCACCGCAGCGGCAGGCAGCGCCGTTTCCAGTGTCGGCGACAGCGCTTGCAGCGTCACCGGCAACCGGCAGCTGATTACGGTGCCGCAGCCCACTTCGCTGTGCAGGGCGATGCTGCCACCCATGAGCTGGATCAGCTCGCGGCAGATGGCCAGACCCAAGCCGCTGCCCCCGTAGCGCTCGGTCGTGCTGCCATTGGCCTGGGTGAATGCTTCGAACACAGCGTTGTGGCGATCCGGCGCGATGCCGACACCACTGTCGCTGACGCGGATCTCCAGCCACCCGCCTGCGCCACTGGCCGTGGGGCGGCATTCGAGGGCCAGGCTGACCTGGCCATGGTGGGTGAACTTGACCGCATTGGAGAGCAGGTTGGTGAGAATCTGCCGCACGCGCAGGCGATCGACTCCGAGCAGCGTGTGATCGAACCCCAGCGCGCGGTAATCCAGGCGCAGGCCTTTACGCTCGGCTTCCAGGCGGTACAGCTCGGCGACGCTGCGGCCCAACGCGGCCAGGTCGGTGGGCTGCAGGTGCAGACGTACCGCGCCGGCGTCCAGGCGCGTGATCTCCAGAATGTCGTCGAGCAGCTCCAGCAGGTTCACGGCCGAATCGTTGGCCAGGCCAACCCACTGTTGTTCACGGGCACCCAGGTGGCTGCGGGACAACAGTTCGATGGCCGACAGCACCGCATTCATCGGCGTGCGAATCTCGTGGCCGAGCATGGCCAAAAAGCGCGCCATGCGCCGTTCGCTGCGTTGCGCGCGGCGTTGCGCCACGCGAGCGCGGCGGACCAGCGTGGCGAGCAGCAGCAACAGCCCGAGTCCGACGACGATTTCCAGCCAGTAATACTGCGCCAGGGTCTGCCAGGTGGGTGCGCCGAAATCGGTCTGCGCCAACCAACGGTCATAGATGTCATCGGTGGCCTTGGAGGTGAGGCTGTCCAGCGCCTTGTCGACGATGGCGCGCAACAGCGGCTCGCTGGGTGTCACGCCCATGGCCAGCACCACCGGCATGTCGGCCACCACGCCGGCCAGGTGCAGGCGACCGGCATATTTGCGGCGCAACACCGGTTGCAGCACGGCGTCCAGACCGATTGCCACGTCGGCGCGTTGTTCGGCCACCGCGGCCAGGGCCTGTTCGGCATCACCGAGCAACAGCAGGCGAACGTCGGGATGGTGCTGGCGAAGGTAGTGTTCATAGCCACCACCGCCTTTCACCGCCACGGTCTGCCCTGCCAGGCGGCCGGCAGTGAACAGCATGGGCTTGCCGGCGCGGGTGATCGCCACCGTCGCGCCAAAGAAATACGGCTGGCTCAACAACAACTGGCTGCGTGGCTGTGCGTCGAGCAAACGCTCGGACACTGCCGAAGCCAGCATCAGTCGGCCGCTGGCCAGGCCCTGCTGCGTCGCCTGCCAGTCGGGACTGGGCACGCGGACCAGACGCAGGCCGGTGGTGCGCTGGATATGATCGATGTAGTCACGGGTCAGCCCCTGATGCTGGCCATTTTCCACGTACTCGATGGGCCAGTAGGGATCCACCGCATACTCCACCACCGGGTGGTCACGAATCCAGCCGCGCTCGGCCTCGGTCAACGCCAGCGTTCGAGCGTCGAGCGAAGCGCTGTAGCACAGCGCGATCAGGGGAACGGCCCAAGCCTTCATGGTGCAGCTGTCCGTGGGGTGCGTACGGGCAGACTAGCAGGGCCGAGACATGACAGGTTTTTAACGTTTCGGGGGAATGTGAACGGTTATTTTCAGCGCCGAAGCTCCCCTCCCAACAGCCCGTGGCGACGGCTATTGGCGTTGCACCACCGCCACCTCGGCAACCGGCGCCAGGCGCGCCGCAAGGTCGACGGACAGCGCCTGAGCCGCGCTCCAGCGCAAGTGAATGGCATCGACGAAGGCGGTTTCGCTGACCTGGTATTCGGTATCGGCGTTCCACAACTGCGCGCCACTGCGATCCAGGGTCTGGCGCAGGGCACTGTCGAACGCGGCCAGCAGGCGACCGTCGCCATCGTGTTCGGCCTTCCACTGCGGATGCAGCGGAGTCGCCACCACGGTCAAAGGCCGCCCTTCGCGCTTGAGACGCTGGGCCAGGCTGTCGAGCGCGGCGAAGCAGGTCGGGTCGAGCGCGTCGGGCTGGCCGTACAGCAGCGCGCGAGAATTGCGGGTGTCCAGCGGCCCGTCGCCGTAACGGTTGAACACCAACGGGTCGAACTCGACCTGCCCGGCGCGCTGGGCCTTGACCGTGCGTGCGTTGCGCAGCAGCGAGCCGGGGGTGAAGTAGCGCATGTAGGGCAGCCAGGCCGAGCCCTGTCCGTACACATAGGCATCGGCGTCGCGGCGGTCGAACACGGCCGCGGCAACCGTGCTGCAACCCGCGAAGTCCAGTGGGTCGACGATCATCAGCACTTGCTCGACGGTGGTTTCGCGGTCCAGCAGCCAGTTGGCGACGTACACCGCCTGGTTGGCGCGCAGTCCGCAGAACGCACCATTGAGAGGCCGCACCCCAGGGGCCTTGTCGGCGACCGTCTGGCCGTCGAAGTGCCGCCACGCGACCGACGAACCCACCACCAGCAGGTTCGGCGCCTGCGCCGGGTGCTCACGCATGAACGAGAGCTTTTCGTCCGCACACAGGCTGTTGGAAAACGCCGGCGGCGGCAGGTTGCCGGTGGCGCGCAGCCCCAGAATCAAGCCGGCGAAAAGCGCCAGACTGCCGAACAGCCCGACACCCATCCAGATCAGGTAGGCAGGGCCCATCGCGGCGCCCGCAGGCGGCGATGCGTGTGGCTGTGCGGTCGTTTGCATCGGTCAACTCCCGGAAAGTTTGCTTTCGATCAACTGAGTGAATTGGCCGACGTTGCGCAACGACTCCAGTTCCGCGGTGCGGAACTTGATGCCGAAGCGCTGCTCGGCGGCGACGATCAGCATCACGTGCATCTGGCTGTCCCAGCCCTCGACCTGATCGGCCGTGGTGTCGCTGCTCAGCACCAGGCCTTCGTCGTCGAACAAGTCACGGAACAGGTGGGTCAGTTCGTGCAACACGGTTGTGGTTTCAGTCATGGCGGATCTCGATATGGTGATTGAAGGTGGAGGACGCAGTCAGTGGGTAACGCCACAGCGTGGCAGGCGAATCGACATCGGGGTTCGGCGCAGGGACGAAGCCCAGTTGCGGATAATGGTCGGCGACCATCGCGTTGCGCTCGCTGGGGCGGTATTCGCCGATCAATGTGCTGTAGCCGGCGGCGGTGGCATGTTGGGCGAGTACCTGCAGGGCCGCCTGTTCGGCCTGGCGCCCCAGCACGCGGCAGCTCATCAGCCAGGTGTCGATGAACAGCTCGTCGTCGGCGCAGCTCGTGTCGGGGCGCGCCAGCACCACGCTGATCAGACCGTTGTCGCCGAATTTATCGGTCAGGCGCAGGCTCAAGGCGACCGCGCCTGGGGTGTCGGCCATCTGCTGCACCTGCACCTCGCTGTAGCGCCGCGTGCTGAGGTTGAATTGGTTGGTCTTGTTGATCAGTTGCGTCGCCCGCGCCAGCTCCGCAGCACCTATGGGGCGGGCCTGCATGACCATTTCCAGGCCCTTGAGGTAACCGGCCATGTCGGTGGCCTGACCCAGCGCCGCCTGGCGTTCGCCGTTGGCCCGGTAGGTCTGGACACGGGCGCTGTCGTCGGCAGTGAAGGCAATGGCCTCGAAGTAACCCGCGGCAGCCACCCGTGCCGGGTAGTCGGCAACGTCATCGGGCAGCTCCGGCACCGCCACCTGGGGCAATTCGCGGCGCACGATGTCGCGTTCGGCAGGGTTGTCGTCGACGAACACCAGGCTGTCCAAGCCGATGTTCAATTGCTCGGCGATGCGCCGCAGGTTGCTCGCCTTGTCTTCCCAGTTGGCCACGAAGGCGGCGATGTCGCTGCGCTTCAACGCCATTTCCGGATGATCGAACGCCGCCTCGGCTACCTGCATGTCGTTCTTGCTGCACACCGCCAGGATCACACCGCGGCGCGCCAGCTGCGCCGCGTACTGCTGGAAAGCGAGGAAGGCTTCACCGGTGGCACTGCCCTGCCCCAGGCACAGGCCGTCGACCCCGTCGTCACCCACCACGCCGCCCCACAGGGTGTTGTCCAGGTCCAGCACCAGGCACTTGCGCGAGCGACCCACCACCGCGGCAGCGATGCGCGCCAGTTGGTCGCCGTACAAGGGTGCCCAGATCGGACTCACCAGTTGCTTGGCCTGATGCCAGCGGACCGGGTTGGCCAGGCCGTCGCCGTACTGGCCACCGGCCGCACTCCAGGCCAGGTCCATGAGCAACACGCCGTCTTCGCGGGCGGCACGACGGATCTCGTTGTTCAGCCGTTCGAGCAAGGCGCGCGGCGAGCCTGGCACCAGCGCGTCGAAGTGACCGAACAGCGTCGGGGTCGCGGGCACCAGGGTTTGCTGGATGACCTGCGCAGCGTAGCGAGCACGGGCCTGGCGCCAGAGCAGGCGCAGTTCTTCAACCCGCGCCTGCACGGCGTTTTCGGCCTCTTCGGCACTGGCATGCAGGGCGCAACTGGGTGGCGAATCCATGGCGTCGAGGGCGAGCAGAATGACCTGCGGGGCAAACGCCTTCAGCGCGGGATCATCACCGAGCAACGCCTGGCGATACTGGCCATAGGGCGCCAGGTACACCGACACGCCGACCTGACGCTGCAGCGCGGCGACGCGGATACCCGGCAGCAGATGGTCGACGGTATGCGACGCCAGCACGGCCATGCGCAACGCGGTGAAGCCCGGTACGGTTTGTTCACCTTCACCAACGAGCAGCTCGATGCCCTGCTGCGCAAGGCGATCCAGGCGCAGCGTCTGGGTGAAGTCGCGACGGTAGGCGGCCAGCCTCGCCGTTTCATACAGACGCGCCAGAGGATCGCTCAGCGACTTGGCGTGGGAAATCGCCGCACCCAGGTCGGGGTGTTGGGCAAGCCAGGCTAACTGTTCCATGGTCGGCACCTTGTGATTGATCAGAACGGGGCGATTGATCAGAACTGGAAGTAAAGGAATTCGCTGGGGGCAACCGAGAACGCCGTGGCCAGCGCGAAGAAGCCCAGCACGCCGATCCCCACGCCAACGGTGGCGCTGGGTTGCCAGGCACTGGCCGGCACTCGGCGCTGCAACCAGTGAAGCTCCGGCTTGGCGTTGAGGGCGGTGCGCAAATGGCCCATCCATTGCTGGATATTCGGCAGCGTCCAGACGAACGCCAGCAAGGCGGCGATCATGATCAGACTGCGCAGGTGGTTGGCCGCCAGTTGTGCCGGCAGCTCGCTCAAGCCGAGCATGCCGCCCAGTACCGCCAGGGCACTGGCCAGGGTCGGCGCGCGGAAGAACACCATGGCCACCACCACGCAGGTGAAGGTCAGCAGCACGGCCGGTATCCGGTGCATCCAGTGATCACTGTCCACGGCCCAGCCCCGGCGAGCCTTCCAGGCGCGCCAGCCGTGTGCCACCACCAGGTAGAAGCCGTGCACCAGGCCAAACGCCACGAACTGCCAGCCCGCGCCGTGCCACACGCCGGAAATGAACATGGTCAGCACGGTCGGATAGGCCACCACCATGCAGAACGTACCCAGGCTCATCTTGCCGCGCTTGGGCATCGGCAATCCTGCCGCCATGCGTCGACGGGCGATGCGCAGCACGATCGGGTTGTAGATGTAGCTGGTGAGAAAGCGGGTCAGGGTCATGTGCCAGCGCGACCAGTAGTCGATGACATTGCGTGCCTTGAACGGGCTGTTGAAGTTGGCCGGCAGGCTGATGCCGAACAGCAGCCCCAGGCCGATGGCCATGTCGGTGTAACCGGAAAAGTCGAAATAGATCTGCAGGGTGTAGCTCAACGCTCCAATCCAGGCCTCGTGCAGGGCGGGTACGGTTCCGTCTGCCGCCATGGCGAATACCGGAGCGGCCTTCTCGCCCATGGGGTCGGCCATGATGACTTTCTTGAACAGGCCCATCAGAAAGATGCTGGCGCCAATGGATAGGTTGACCAGCCGCGGACGAAAGTTGTCGCCATGGCGAAACTGCTCGAGCATTTCCCGGTGGTGAGTGATGGGGCCGGCAATCAGATGCGGAAAGAACGTGATGAACAGGCAGTAGTTGACGAAGTCATGTTCAACCACTTCGCCGTCATGGGTGTCGACCAGGTAGGCAATCTGCTGGAAGGTGAAGAACGAGATGGCCAGCGGCAGAGTTATGTTCTGCAGTGTCCAGCCCAGACCAAACGCTTCGTTGATATTTCCGAACAGAAAACCGGTGTATTTGAAATACAGCAACAACGCCAGGTTGGCGCTGACACCCATGATCAACAGTGCTTTGGAACGCGTACGCAGTAGTTGCCCGGCCAGTACATAGTTGAAGGCGATGCTGCCCAGCAGCAAAGGGACGTTGGCGGGGTTCCACCAGCCGTAGAACACCAGCGACGCCAAAGTCAGCCATATGGCAGCCAGGCGCTGGCGTCCCGTTCCGGCAAGCAGAAAGAACCCCAGCAAGACCACCGGCAGAAACCCGGCGATGAAGACCATCGAGTTGAACAACATCGGTAATACCCCACACGTGGCGCGACATTGAAAAGTCTTTCGGAACAAACGGTCGTCCAGATGCGCACACGGCCAGACGCCCCACGCACATGTCCGGCCGGTGGCAGGTTCATGAAACGGGGCAGTAGGAAAACGGTACTTTTAACGGGGCACGAAGAAAGTTCACTGCCCCTGACGAACGGAAAGAAGAATGTCGCAAACTTATGCGCTGCGCAAGTCTTCCAATAAGAAGATAGTTCTTATCGCAAGCCGCCCTGTTAAAGCCGTTGAAATACAGCCAATTAGTTTTTTGACGCGCCTGATTTGGCGTACGGATTCTTGACAGATGGCCACGACAGAACATTGACTGCTATATAAATCAATGACTTACGAGAAACACAAGGCAAATGTAAAATTTTTGTCAAAAATCATGATTCGCTGCATTGACTTACATGCCAGCACCACCTTAAATTCGCTTCAACGCCCATGAAACCTCGTTCCAGAGACTTTCCGAAGGCAAGAAGAGCGTCTAGCCGGTTCCGGTGAAAGCGCCATTCAAATAAATGAAACACCACGCCCACTGCGTTGCATGGACCGGCGGTAGCTTTAACTTCTGATTGACGGATCCGGATTGACAGAGTTGAACTCGAAATGGAATGGGGCACAGAAATGTCGAGCACAAGTACAGAACATGCAGAGTTTTCGCCTCGCTTGAAACTCGTTTCAATGCGCTCCGCTGCAGCACGCGGAAAAAAGCATTAACCAACGGGCGGTGCAAACCCCCTCCTCTTTTCAAGCGAAGGCATCCACATGGTCGATACTCGGCAACAACACTCGACAATCCTCATTGATGGCTACTCCTACCTGGAAGTGTTCTCGGGTGAGCAAAAGAGCCCCAAAGAGGGGACGACCATCGTTACCGTGACCTACGGCGATCGCCTGGGTTACCTCGAGCAATTGGTCGGCGATGCCTTGAGCTTTGCAGAAATCGACGAAGTGCTGATCGTCAGCAACGCTGCAACCGCCCCGGTGGACCAGCTCGCCGAACGCTGGCCGGGACGCGTGCGGGTCATACAGCTGGCAGAAAACAGCGGCTCGGCCAACGGTTACGCAGTGGGCATCGAAGCCGCGCTGGCCAATGGCGCCGAGTACATCTGGATGATGGACGACGACAACACGCCAACGCCGGCCGCGGTCGAACTGCTGCACGCAGAGCTCAAACGCCTGGAAGGCGTGCACGGCAGCAGCCAGGTCGCCGTGCTGGGCTTCCGCCCCGGCCAGCAGGAGGACATCGCCCAGGGCGTGCCACTGCGTTTCGCCACGCAGCGGCCTTCGAGCTACTTCGGTTTCCACGTTGCGCAGATCCCTTACAAACTGTGGCGCCGTCGCCCCTGGGGCAAGCGTCGCAGCAAACCGGCGGCCATGCTCAGCCTGCCCTTCGCGCCTTATGGCGGCATGCTCGGCCATCGCAGCCTGTACGAAAGCATCGGCGTGCCGCGCCGCGAGTTGGTCCTGTACGTGGACGACACCGAATACACCCGGCGTATCACTGCCAACGGCGGGCACCTCTACCTGCTCACCGATGCGGTCATCGACGAGCTGGAGGATTCCTGGAACAACAAGGCCAACACTCGCAACATCTATGAATCGTTCCTGCTGGGCAACTCGGACTTTCGCGCCTACTACTCGGCGCGCAACCAGGCCTGGTTCGACAAACACGTGTGGCTGGCATCGCCATTGATGTACCGCCTGAACCGCAAGATTTTCAATTCGCTGCTGACTTACTTCGCTCGTCGCCGCAATGCCCAGGATCGCCTGGCGCTGCTGCAGCGAGCCATTCACGACGGCGAGAACTCGAAGCTGGGCATGAGTTCGACGTTCCCGCTGCGCTGATGACGTTTTACCCGGATTTTGCTTTGCCCTGATGGACCTGCACACCCCAGGCGCCGTCCCTGACCAAGGATCGCGGACGGCCTGCTGTGCCTAGCTGTTTCCTGCTGTTCAACTTTTCGAGAGTGCGCCCCATGGACAAAACGACTGTTACCAGAATCGGTGTTAGCGGTACCGGCATGATTGCACGCGCGCTGGTTCTGCTTCTGGCCAAACATTACAAGGACGTACAGGTGACGCGGGTCCTGACCCGTCGCCCGGTGCGTGAGCTGGCGAATTTTCCGTTGGACGGCGTACTCACCAACTCGCTCGACGACCTGATCGACCACAGTGATCTGATCATCGAATGCAGCGGCGATGTGTGCCACGGCACCGTGGTGATCGAGCGCGCTTTCAGTGCCGGCCTGCGGGTCATCACCGTCAACGCCGAGCTGCAGGTGACCACCGGTTCGTACCTGGCCGGCAAGGGTTTCATCACCGAAGCCGAGGGCGATCAGCCCGGCTCGCTGGCAGCCCTGCGTGAAGAGGCCATCATGATGGGCTTCGAACCGCTGGTGTACGGCAACATGAAGGGTTACCTGAACCACAACCCCAGCCACGAGGACATGGCCTATTGGTCGTCGCGTCAGGGCATCAGCATCGAGCAGACCACCTCATTCACCGACGGCACCAAGGTGCAGATCGAACAGGCGCTGGTGGCCAACGGTTTCGGCGCGACCATCACCCGCCAGGGCATGGAAGGCCTGCCTTCGACCAATCTCGACGAGAGCTCGGCCATACTGGGCGCCCTTGCCGACAGCCTGGGCCAGTCGATCGTCGACTACGTGATCCCCAGCGGCTACGCTGCCGGCGGTGTGTTCCTGGTCGGTCGCCATGACCGCGTGCAAAGCCAGGCGCTGCAGTACCTCAAGCTGGGTGCGGGCCCCTACTACGCCCTGCTGCGCCCTTTCCACCTGTGTTCGCTGGAGGTCGGCAAGACACTGCGCCGCGTACTCAACGGCGGCGGCATTCTGCTGAACAACTCGACCAACCCCACCGTTGGCGTCGCTGCCATCGCCAAGCATGCCATGCCGGCAGGCGAGCTGATCAGCCGCGGCATCGGCGGTTTCCAGCTGCGCGGCGAGAGCGTGATCATCGACCGTCACGAGGACCACGTACCGATCGGCCTGATGAGCCACGCGGTCATGAAGCGCGCCGTCGAGCCGGGCCAGATGATCACCTTCGACGACGTCGAGCTGCAGCCCAGCCGCGCGCTGGACATCGTTCTGCAACAACGCAGGGGTACACGCATCCTGGTTGAGGAGCTGTCCCTGGTGACTGGGCGCTCCGCTGCACAGCCGCTGTTCACAGGCGCCGAAGCCGTCCTGGGCTGACACGCGCCCCGCTGCAACCACAAGAACCCGCCTCGGCGGGTTTTTGCGTTTCCGGGCCTGCCGAAACACCACTGCTGACTCGGCATGAATCATTGCGAAAGCGGATCAAAAGCGCATGATTCATGCAATTGCGCTGACGCCGTTTAGCGTTTTCGGCATGATTTTGCCTGCGCCGCGCCGTAGCATTGGTTTCAAGGGGTCTGCATTGCGAGCGGTCGGCAAACGCCGACTAGACTCAACCCCAACGCTGCACCCACAACAACAAGATCAAGGGTAGTGACGACGTGAACGACTATCTTCCCCTCAGGCTGCATGTGCCTGAACCCAGCGGCCGTCCCGGCTGCAAGACCGACTTCTCCTATCTGCAGCTGAGCGCCGCAGGCGCTGTGCGCAAGCCCGCCGTCGATGTCGACCCGCAAGCCACCGCCGACCTGGCCGCAAGCCTGGTGCGGGTGCTCGACGAGGACGGCCAGGCGCAGGGGCCGTGGGCCGAAGACATTCCCGAGCAGGTGCTGCACGACGGCCTGCGCGCCATGCTCACCACGCGCATCTACGACACGCGGATGGTGACCGCCCAGCGCCAGAAGAAAATGTCTTTCTATATACAGAGCCTGGGCGAAGAAGCCATTGGCAGCGCCCATGCGCTGGCACTGCGCGCCGACGACATGTGCTTTCCCACCTACCGCCAGCAGAGCATCCTGATGGCGCGCAAGCTGCCGCTGGTGGACATGATCTGCCAGCTGTTCTCCAACGAAAAAGACCCGCTCAAGGGTCGCCAGTTGCCGGTCATGTACTCGTACAAAAACGAAGGGTTCTTCAGCATATCCGGCAACCTGGCCACCCAGTTCGTCCAGGCGGTAGGTTGGGCCATGGCCTCGGCCATCCAGGGCGACACGCGCATCGCGTCGGCGTGGATCGGCGACGGTTCCACCGCCGAGGCCGACTTCCATACCGCCTTGACGTTCGCCCACGTCTACCGCGCGCCGGTCATTCTCAACGTGGTCAACAACCAGTGGGCGATCTCGTCGTTCCAGGGTATCGCTGGCGGTGAAGCCACCACCTTCGCCGGGCGCGGCGTGGGCTGTGGCATAGCCTCGCTGCGGGTGGACGGCAACGATTTCCTCGCGGTGTTCGCCGCCTCGCGCTGGGCCGCAGAGCGCGCACGGCGCAACCACGGGCCGACCTTGATCGAATGGGTCACCTACCGCTCCGGCCCCCACTCCACCTCAGACGACCCTTCCAAATACCGCCCTGCCGACGATGGCCAGCACTTTCCGCTGGGCGATCCGATCGCCCGCCTCAAGCAGCATTTGATCGTTACCGGTGTCTGGAGCGAAGAGCGCCACGCCGCCCTGGAAAGCGAGATCGAGGCACAGGTCATTGCAGCGCTGAAGGCGGCCGAACAATTCGGCACGCTGGTCAGTGGTCGGGTCGCAAGCGCCGCGACCATTTTCGAAGACGTGTACAAGGACATGCCCGAGCATCTGCGTCGGCAACGTCAGCAGATGGGAGCCTGACATCATGAACATGCCTACAGAAACACCGGTCGAGAAAGCAAACAGCACGGCCATCATGAGCATGGTCCAGGCCATCCGGTCGGCCATGGACGTCATGCTCGAGCGCGACCCCAACGTGGTCGCCTTCGGCCAGGACATCGGCTACTTCGGCGGGGTGTTCCGTTGCACCGAAGGGCTGCAAGCCAAGTACGGGCGCTCGCGGGTGTTCGACACGCCGATTTCCGAAAGCGGCATCGTCGGCATCGCGGTCGGCATGGGCGCCTATGGCCTGCGCCCGGTGGCCGAGATCCAGTTCGCCGACTACGTCTACCCCGCCTACGACCAACTGGCATCGGAGGCCGCGCGCCTGCGCTTTCGCTCGGCCGGGCAGTTCAGCGCGCCGATGACCGTACGCATGCCCTGCGGCGGCGGCATCTACGGCGGCCAGACGCACAGCCAGAGCCCGGAAGCGATCTTCACCCAGGTCTGCGGTCTGCGCACCGTCATGCCCTCCAACCCCTACGACGCCAAAGGGCTGCTGATCGCCGCGATCGAGAACGACGATCCGGTGATTTTCCTGGAGCCCAAGCGACTCTACAACGGCCCCTTCGACGGCCATCACGACCGGCCCGTGACGCCGTGGTCCAAGCACGCCGCCAGCGCGGTACCCGAGGGCTACTACAGCGTGCCACTGGACAGCGCCGCCATCGTGCGGCCGGGCAGCGAAGTCACGGTGCTGACCTACGGCACCACCGTCTACGTGGCGGTCACCGCCGCCGAGGAGACCGGGATCGACGCCGAGGTGATCGACCTGCGCAGCCTGTGGCCGCTGGACCTGGACACCATCGTCGCTTCGGTGCAGAAAACCGGACGCTGCGTGGTGGTCCACGAAGCCACCCGCACCTGCGGCTTCGGCGCCGAGCTGGTGGCGCTGGTGCAGGAACATTGCTTCCACCATCTGGAGGCGCCCATCGAACGCGTCACCGGCTGGGACACGCCGTACCCGCACGCCCAGGAATGGGCCTATTTCCCAGGCCCTGCGCGTGTCGGCGCTGCCTTGCAACGTGTGATGGAGGTCTGAATGGGCACGCATGTAATCCGTATGCCGGACATCGGCGAAGGCATCGCCCAGGTCGAGCTGGTGGAATGGTTCGTCAAGGTCGGCGACACCGTCAGTGAAGACCAGGTATTGGCCGATGTGATGACCGACAAGGCGACCGTGGAAATTCCCAGCTCGGTGGCCGGCACCGTGGTCGCCCTGGGGGGCGTGCCGGGTGAAGTCATGGCGGTAGGGGCCGAGTTGATCCGCATCGAGGTCCAGGGCACCGGCAATCATCACGAGGCCCAGCCCCCGGTAGCCGTGGACGCAAGCGACGACGTCGAAGTGGCGGTTGCGGCTGTACCGGGCAGCGCGCCGACGAACCCCGTACCGATGGCCAGGGCCGCTTGCAACAAGCCCACCGCCGAAGCGACCTCGCGGCCTCTGGCCTCGCCGGCCGTGCGTCAGCGCGCGCGCGACGAAGGCATCGACCTGGCCGGGCTGCGCGGTACCGGCCCTGCCGGGCGCATTCGGCATGCAGACCTGGACGCATTCCTGAGTGGCAGCCGCACCGCGCCACAGGCGGCAATCGGCACGCCGCGAATCGACGAGGAACGCATCCCCGTCATCGGCCTGCGCCGCAAGATCGCCCAGCGCATGCAGGAAGCCACGCGGCAGGTGGCGCACTTCAGCTATGTCGAGGAGATCGACGTTACTGCGCTGCTGTCGCTGCGCGCCGACCTCAACGCGCAGTTCGGTGAGAGCCGCGGCAAGCTGACCCTGCTGCCGCTGTTGATCCGGGCATTGGTCGTGGCGTTGCGCGAGTTCCCGCAGATCAACGCACACTACGACGACCAACAGCAGGTCATCACTCGCCACGGTGCCGTGCACATGGGCATTGCCACGCAAAGCGACAACGGTTTGATGGTGCCGGTGCTGCGCCATGCCGAAGCTGCAGACCTGTGGTTCACGGCAGGGGAAATCAACCGCCTGGCCCATGCCGCGCGCAGTGGCAAGGCGGCGCGCAACGAGCTGTCCGGCTCGACCATCACCCTGACCAGCCTGGGCGCCCTGGGCGGCATCGCGTCGACACCCGTGATCAACCGGCCTGAAGTGGCCATCGTCGGCGTCAACCGCGTGGTGGAACGGCCCATGGTCGTCAATGGCCAGATCGCGATCCGACAGATGATGAACCTCTCCAGCTCCTTCGATCACCGCGTGGTCGACGGCATGGACGCGGCGCGCTTCATCCAGGCGGTCAAGCGCCTGCTGGAGCAGCCGGCGATGCTCTTCGTCTAGCGCTGCTGGCGTGAACTATGCCGGGTAGCGGCGGGTCGACATCCCCATCGACTCACCGCTATCAGGAGCAACCTCCCATGCCACATGCACCACTGATCACCCTCAACGACGGCGTGCAGATTCCACAACTGGGTCTGGGCGTCTGGCAGCTCGATGACAATCAGGCCTACGCGTCGAGCGTGGCCGCCCTCAAGGCCGGCTACCGCCACATCGACACCGCCATGATCTACGGCAACGAGGCCGGCGTCGGCCGCGCCGTGGCCGAAAGCGGACTGGCGCGCGACGAGATCTTCATCACCACCAAACTGTGGAACACCGCCCAGGGCTACGACAGCACCCTGCGCGCGTTCGACGCGAGCATGGCCAAGCTGGGCCTGGAGCAGCTCGACCTGTACCTCATCCACTGGGCGCTGCCCAAGAAGGCCGCCTACCGCGACACCTGGAAAGCTTTCGTACGGCTCCAGGAAGAAGGCCGCGTGCGCTCTATCGGCGTGTCCAACTTTCATCCAGAGCACCTGCAGCACATCATTGCCGATACCGGGGTGACGCCGTCGGTCAACCAGATCGAACTGCACCCCGATTTCGCCCAGATCGAGTTGGTCGAATTCTGCAAGGGCCTGAACATCGTGACCGAGTCGTGGAGCCCACTGGGCCAGGGCGGCGCCCTGCTCTCCCAGCCGGTGCTGTCGCAGATCGCCGAGAAGCATGGCAAGAGCGCTGCCCAGGTGATCCTGCGCTGGCATATCCAGAACCAGCACGTGGTCATTCCGCGCTCGAGCAACCCGGAGCGCATCGCGCAGAACCTCGACGTGTTCGATTTCGTGCTCGACGAGCAGGACATGCAGGCCATCGCCCACATCCCGCAGACCGGGCGGCTTGGCCCCAACCCCGACACCTTCGACATGGGCGCCTGACTCGGGCGCTCGACAGACACACCCCGCAACACCTGTTAAACTGATCGTCTCCCAAAACAACGCTAGACACACCCCACGGCTGCCAAGCCGCGGGGTGTTTGTGCTGATAGGTATTGCATGTCCTTGACCGATATTCGCCGTAACGTACTGGCTGGCCTGACGTCCTCTTTCGCGCTGGTGCCCGAGTGCATCGCCTTTGCCCTGGTGGCCCAGGTCAACCCATTGATGGGTTTATATGGCGCCTTCATCATCTGTACTCTCACCGCGTTGCTGGGCGGCCGACCGGCGATGATTTCCGGCGCTGCCGGGTCGATGGCCGTGGTCATCGTGGCGCTGGTGGTACAGCACGGCGTGCAGTACCTGTTGGCCACCGTCGTGCTCAGCGGCCTGATCATGGCGATTTTCGGCGTGCTGCGGCTCGGCAAGCTGGTGCGCATGGTGCCTCACCCGGTCATGCTGGGCTTCGTCAACGGGCTGGCGATCGTCATTGCGATGTCGCAGCTCGAACACTTCAAGACCCACGACGGCCAATGGCTGCCGCTCGGTGAGCTGGGCATCATGACCGGGCTGGTGGTGCTGACCATGGCCGTGGTCTACCTGCTGCCGCGGCTGACCAAGGCCGTACCCGGCGCGCTGGTGGCGATCATCGGCGTCAGTCTGCTGGTGCAATGGCTGCACTTGCCCACGCGCACCCTGGCCGACATGGCGACCATCGCCGGCGGCCTGCCCAGCTTCGAGTGGCCCAGCGTCCCGCTGGACCTGGCGACGCTGAAAATCATTGCCCCCTATGCCCTGCTGATGGCCATGGTCGGATTGCTGGAAACCTTGCTGACCTTCAACCTCACCGACGAGATCACCGAGACCCGTGGCCAGCCCAACCGCGAATGCGTGGCGCTGGGCGTGGCCAACATCACTTCGGGCCTGTTCGGCGGCATGGGGGGGTGCGCAATGATCGGGCAGACCGTGATCAACCTGAGTTCCGGGGGGCGCGGGCGGCTGTCCGGGATCGTCAGCGGGGTGATGATCCTGCTGTTCATTCTGTTCCTGTCACCGCTGATCGAGCGCATCCCGCTGGCCGCCCTGGCCGGGGTGATGTTCGTGGTCGCGCAGCAGACCTTTGCCTGGGGTTCGGTGAGGGTGCTGGGCAAGGTGCCCGCCAACGATGCCGTGGTGATCATTGCGGTGACCATCATCACCGTGTTCACCGACCTCGCCACTGCCGTGCTGTGCGGCATCCTGATCGCGGCGCTGGCCTTCGCCTGGCAGCACTCGCGCGACATGCGCAGCGATGTCCACGACAGCGACGAGGCACGCGTCTACACCCCGCATGGCACATTGTTCTTCGCCTCGACCACGCATTTCCAGGCGCTGTTCGACCCGCAGAACGACCCGGACCAGGTCTACATCGACTGCCGTCATCTGCACCTGGTGGATCATTCGGCCATCGCCACCATGGAGAATCTCGCCGCCCGCTACAGCAAGTTCGGCAAGCAGCTCCAGCTGCGCCAGCTGTCCTCGCGCAACCAGCGCCTGCTGGAAAAGGCTCACGCCGCCGTGACCATCGGCTGAGTTCATCTGCGCCGCTCAAGCAGGGTACCTCTGTCCGGCTTTCCTACAAGGCTCGATCCTTGAGCCTTGAGAGTCGCCGGGCGAGGATGGGTCCAGTGCCGCTGGTTGCGGCTCCAGACCCGAGGCGAGGTGCCAAGTGCTTGAACAATACGGATCGTGCCATTGCGACGGGTCACCGGCCCCGGGGGACGCGTCATGAATCAGGACACTCTGGTCGCTGGCGCCGCCGCGGCATCGGGCCTGGCACTGGGTGCGACAGCTTCCTGGCCAGCCTTCGATAACCTGCTGGGCGCGGCACTGGGCGCCTGCCTGGTGATCAGCCGACAACAAGGCGCGAGCTGCACACGGAAATTGACCAACCTGCTGCTGTCCGCCGGTGTCGGTCTGCTGTTCGCGCCGATGGTGCACGATCAGGTACCGCAACTTACCGGGGGCATTGCCGCTTTCGGCTGCGCACTGCTGGTGATTCCGCTGAGCGTGAAGTTGCGAGACTGGGTTCGGCGGCTGGACATCGAGGACATTCTGCGCCGTTTCAGAGGTTCCTGAGCCCGTCAGTTCGAGCGCCGCAGGCTGGCAACTTCCCGTTCCAATTCACGCAGCCGTTTGCGCTCGAGCGCAACCTGGTGAACATGCTCCAGGTCCTGGGCACACAGCCCTTGCAGGGTGGCCAGCACCGCAACCACCGCATCGTCGGCGAGCAGGGTCTGCGGTTCGAGCAGCATGGCACCGCGGCCCAACAGCAACCAGTCGAGGGAGATGCCGTCGGTGCGCGCCAGGTCCATGCACAACGCGTAAGGAATGCTGCAGCGAGCGCGCCAGCTGGCCAGTGTTTGCGGGCTGATGCTCAGGGCCTTGGCCAGCGCTGCGTCGTTGGAAGCCGCCAACAGATGCTTGAGCCGATTCAGCACTTCGGTTGTTTCAGAGGTACACACGTTGGGAACTTCCGCTTGACCCACTCAATTTGAGTATATTAATTTATTCGAATTGCATATAAATATTAACCCTAGTTCATAAATCAAGGATATCCAAGATGCAGCCCTACAACTTACATACATCATAACGAAATTTCCTACATGGCGTGGCTACTCAGACTCAATGTATTTAGCCGCCCGTTGTGCAAAGGCAAGACGCAGGTAGCGCCAGCAGTTCACTCAAGGAAGACTTACTTAAAATTTTGTAGTTGATCCCGGTGTCTCGGTGGTACGAGCGGCGCGGGTCATAAGGTTTGAAGAATGAGCACTTACAAGATGGTTTGCCCTCACTGCAAGAACAGAATGCGCATCCGCACCAGCGAGGGCACCCATGTGTTCCTGCGCGTGGCGTACCTGCAGTGTACGAACGAGATCTGTGGCTGGTCGGTGCGGGCGGAGTTCGAGATGACCCATGAGTTGTCGCCCAGCGGGGTGGCGAATCCTGATATCCATTTGCCCAGCGCGCCCATCGCCCTGCGTCGCGCGGCAAGTAAGCCGGCCGAGACGGCTGGCGCCGCCTGACCGCCTGCCTGCGCCGGGCACCCGATCAGGGCGACCGGCGCCGGTGCAAACAAGCAAACAAGCAAACAAGCAAACAAGCAACCATCGGCATGCCCGCGTTGCGCGGGTAGCTTTCGGATGTGTATCAGCCTACCGGCGTCAGCACTTTGCGCTCGTCGTGAAAATAACCCTGAATATTGCTCCACACCAGGTCGCCCATGGCCTGGCGTGTCTCGTGAGTGCCGCTGGCCAGGTGTGGCAGCAGGACGACGTTGTGCAGGTCGATGAGCGCCTGGGGCACATTGGGCTCGTCTTCATAGACATCCAGGCCGGCGCCAGCAATCCGACCCTCGCGCAGCGCCTCGATCAGCGCCGGTTGGTCGACCACGCTGCCGCGGGCGATATTGACCAGGAACCCCTTGCTGCCCAACAGGCCGATGCGCTTGGCATCGATCAGGCCTTCGGTGGACTTGCCACCGGGCACCGCCAGCACCAGCACGTCACAGTCGGCGATCATCGTATCCAGGTCGGCGTAATACTGGTAGGCGACACCGGCCTTGGGTTTGCGATTGTGGTAGAGCACCTGCATGTCGAACGCCGCGGCGCGCCTGGCGATGGACTCGCCGATGTTGCCCA
Organism: Pseudomonas sp. CFBP 13710; assembly: GCF_014842235.1. Taxonomy (NCBI): domain Bacteria; kingdom Pseudomonadati; phylum Pseudomonadota; class Gammaproteobacteria; order Pseudomonadales; family Pseudomonadaceae; genus Pseudomonas; species Pseudomonas sp. CFBP 13710. The sequence continues at coordinate 618,166 of NZ_JACYVJ010000001.1, forward strand.
GGCCGACGATGCCGATCTTCTTGCCGCCGATCTTGCTGGCGAGCGGAAACTTGCCTTGGGTCCACTTGCCCGCGCGCACGAAGCGGTCGGCCTCGCTGTAGCGGCGCATCACATCCAGGGTCAGGGCCATGGCCGTATCGGCAACGCAATCATCCAGCACCGCCGGGGTGTTGGTGACCACGATGCCGCGGTCACGGGCGGCATCGACGGCGATCGAATCGTAGCCGACACCGAAGCTGAAGATGGCCTCGAGCTTGGGCAGGCGGGCGATCACTTGGCTGCTGGCGCCCAGGGCACCCGAGGTGACGATCGCCTTGATTCGCTCGCCGTGCTGCGCCAGCCAGGCGTCCTGATCGGGCAGTTCCCAAAAGCGGGTCGCGTCGAAGTGGGTTTCCACGGCCTCCTGCAGGCTGGGCAGCAGCGCGCCAATGATCAAGACGGGAACGTCGCGGGTCGATGGCTGTGTCATGAAACCTCCTGTTTGCATCGTTGGATTTGTTATCGAAGCCAGGCGTGGCGCAACGACGCCACGCAGCCCGTATGATGGACGACCAAGGTCATCGTACAACCTGCTCCAATGTGATTACAACCACACAGGCCTGCATCGCAGACAGCGGTTGTATGCTGAGCGTAACCCACTAGACTGCACCTACCTGCCGATCAAGAAGCCCCTGATGCCAGACGACGCACAGTATCGACCCGCCCTGAAGTCCGACAGTTCGGCCCAGCGCATGGCTATCCTCTTCGTGGCGCTGGTGGTCGTCTCGCTGATCGTGCTGGATGTATGGCAGACCCTCACCGCGCGCGCGCAGGCCATGCATGTCAGCGAGATCACCACGTCCAACCTGGCCCGCTCGCTGGCGCAGCATGCCGAAGACACCATCAAGCAATCGGACACGGTGCTGCTGGGCCTGATCGAGCGTATCCAGGTCGACGGCACGGCGCCTGCCGAAGTGCAGCGTCTGCGCAACCTGATGCAGGGCTGGACGCGCTCGATGGAGCAGTTGCAGGGGCTGTTCATCTATGACAGCCAAGGGCGCTGGGTGGCCAGCTCCAATCTCGCGGATCCGCCAGGCATCAACAACGCCGACCGAGAATACTTCCGCTTTCACCAGGACAATCCCGACCCCGGGGTGCATGTCGGGCCGGTCATTCGCAGTCGTTCCACCAACGCCTTGGTGATTCCTGTCTCCAGGCGCCTGAGCAGTGCCGACGGCAAGTTTGCCGGCGTGGTGCTGGCTACCTTGAAAGTGGAATATTTCAACCAGTTCTACGCCGGCTTCGACCTGGACGAGCGCGGGGTCATCGCCCTGCTGCTCAACGACGGCACCATTTTGTTGCGCCGCCCGTTCGATGAGAACGTGATCGGCAGCAGCATGGCCAAGGGCAGGATCTTCAGCGAGATGTTGCCGCAATCCAGCCATGGCACGCTGATGCAGCGCTCGCTGGTGGACGATGTCGAGCGGATGTACAGCTACCAGGCGCTGCGCAATTACCCGCTGGTGCTGGAAACCGCCGAATCCAAGGCGTCACTGCTGGCCAACTGGTACGAGAACCTGCTGCGTTCGGCAGTCTTCGTGCTGGTGGTCGGGATAGCCCTGGGTCTATGCGCGATGACACTGATCCGGCAGATTCGCCATGGCCTGCGCACCGAGGCGGAACTGCGCAATGCCCACGCCGCGCTGCAGAAGCTGGCGATGCAGGACGGCTTGACTGGCCTGGCCAACCGCCGCCAGCTGGACGCGGCGCTGCCCGACGAGATCGGTCGGGCGCGACGCAACGCCCGCCCACTGGGCGTGATCATGCTCGACATCGACCATTTCAAGCGCTTCAACGACCTGTATGGACATCCCGCAGGGGATGAGTGCATCAAGGCCGTGGGCCAGGCGGTGCTGAGCTGTGTGGGCCGTTCGGGGGACCTGGTGGTGCGCTACGGCGGCGAGGAAATTCTGGTGCTGCTGCCCGAGAGTGACGAGGCCGGTGCCTGGCAGGTCGCCGAGAAGGTACTGCTGGCGGTGCGCGCGCTGGCGATTGCCCATGCGGGCAGCGACCTGGGAATCGTAACCATCAGCGCCGGTGTTCACGTGTGGCGCAACAGCGACCCGGACGTACGCGCGCAGAGCCTGGTGGAAGCGGCGGATCAGGCGCTTTACCGGGCCAAGAGCTCGGGCCGCAACCGGGTCTATCCGCTGCAACCGCTGGTGGTCTAGCGCAAGGCCGCTTCAGAGCATCTGCTGGTTGGCGGCCATGGACTCGATGACCATGCTTTTCTGATCTTCGGACAGCGCGTCCCAGATATGCACCTTGGCGTAGACGCCCAGGCTGCCGAGGATATAGAAGCTCAGAACGGCGATGGTCAGCAGCGTCAACCACGACCAACGGCCACCCTCCTCGGCTTCTTCATAGGTCGAGTAGGCGTTTTCGATGCGCTGATCGCGCATGGAGGCCAGGCTGGTGGTGACGCGTTTGTAGCAATAGGACAGCAACAGCAGAAACAGGCGCAACATGGAAAAAAGGCCTCGGTGGGTGGCGATGTGTGAGCGGCAGCCTGGAAAAAGGCGCGCTGGAAACGCAAAAAGCCCGTCTTGGACGGGCTTTTTTTATGGGTAGCGTGCTGTCGACCGGTCAGGCCCCGACGCTTGGGGTGAATTTTAGGCAGCTGCTTGGGCGCTGTAAACCGCACGGAGGCGCAGATGTATGACAACCAAGCCGGCTCGTCTGCGCAATCGCGCGGCCCAGAGCGGTGGGCGCCGGCACTGCGGCACGCTGTCACACCGGCCACGACAGGCCTCCTGTGGGAGCGATCGGTGGCCGCGAACCGGGGGCCGAGGTGCATCAGCCCATCGGCGGCGCCTTTTCGCGGCCGCTGACCGCTCCTACGGGAAACACATCCTTGGCAACCATGGACAACCTCTGTAGGAGCGGTCCGTGGCCGCGAACCGGGGACCGAGGTGTATCAGCCCGTCGGCGGCGCCCTTTTCGCGGCCGCTGACCGCTCCCACGGGAAATGTGCGAGCACTGATTCCCCGCGCGGCGCTTCTTGCTAGGCTTTTTGCGAAGGCAGCCTTTATCATGGCCACAGTTCCACACCAGAGCCGACCATGAAGTTTGCCATCGCTGTCTATTCGCCCGCCCACTCGCCGGCCTCGCGGCGCGCGCTGCTGTTCGCCCAAGCGGTCTTGGCTCAAGGCCATCAACTGCTGCGGGTGTTCTTCTACCAGGACGGCGTGCACACAGCTTCCAGCAACATCGTCACCGCGCAGGATGAAACCGACACGGCCGCACAGTGGCGCGCCTTTGTCGTCGAACATCAGATAGACGCGGTGGTGTGCATCGCCGCCGCCCTGCGGCGCGGTGTGCTCGACGACGAAGAAGCACGTCGCTACCAGCGCCCGGCCGCCAACCTGAGCGAACCCTGGCAGCTGTCCGGGTTGGGGCAATTGCACGAAGCCGCCCAGCAGGCCGATCGGCTCGTCAGCTTCGGGGGACATTGACATGGCCAAGTCCATGCTGATCATCAGCCGCCAAGCCCCCTGGGCAGGCCCCGCCGCGCGCGAGGCGCTGGACATCGCCCTGGCCGGCGGTGCCTACGACCTGCCGCTGGCCATGCTGTTTCTCGACGACGGTGTCTACCAGTTGCTGGACACCCAGGCGCCGGATGCCGTGCAACAAAAGAATCTTGCGGCCAACCTGCAGGCGCTGCCGCTGTTCGGTGTCGAGGAGGTGTTCGTCTGCAGCGCCAGCCTCGCCCAACGTGGCCTGGCCTCATCGGGGCTGGCCCTGCCCGCGCAGGCACTTGCAGATGCGCAATTGCGCGAGCTGCTGGCGCGCTTCGACCTTGTGGTGACCTTGTAATGAGTACTCTTCACGTATTGTCACACTCGCCGTTCGGCGACCAGCGCCTGCACAGTTGCCTGCGTCTGCTGGGCGACGACGACGCCATTCTGCTCAGCGGCGATGCGGTCTACGCCCTGGCGCCCGGCAGCGAGCCCTGGGCAGCGCTGGCCAGCGCCGGCGTCGCCGTCTTTGCCCTGGCCGAAGATGCGCAGGCACGCGCTTTGCCGAACAACCCCGGGGTCGAGCTGCTCGATTACCCGGCGTTCGTCGAGCTGACGCTGGCCTATGAAAAGGTCAATAGCTGGCTATGACGACACTCATCGTCGACGGGCGCACCATCGCGCTGGATCAGGACGGCTACCTGCAGTCGCTCGCCGACTGGAGTCCGCAAGTCGCCCAGGCGCTGGCCGGCGCCGAGGATCTGCAACTGACCCCTGACCATTGGCAGATCATCGAGCTGCTGCGCCGCTTCCATGCCCAGTACCAGCTTTCGCCTGCCACCCGGCCGCTGATCAAGTACGTCGCGCAGCAACTGGGCGCTGACAAGGGCAACAGTCTGCACCTCAATCGCCTGTTCAATGGCACTCCTGCCAAACTCGCTGCCAAGCTGGCGGGCCTGCCCAAACCGACCAATTGCATATGACCGACTACCCTGCACTGATGCTGGAAACCCCCGAAGAGCACCCGTTCGCCCAATTCGTGCGAGCCCTGGGCAAGGGTAAGCGCGGCGCACGCAACCTCACCGGTGAGGAAGCCCGCGAGGCCATGGGCATGCTGCTCGATGGCCGGGTGGAAGACGCACAGCTGGGTGCCTTCCTCATGCTGCTGCGGCACAAGGAAGAAAGCGCCGAGGAACTCGCCGGTTTCACCCTCGCCCTGCGCGAACGCCTGCAGGCGCCGGCGCTGGCAGTCGATCTGGACTGGCCGACCTACGCTGGCAAGAAGCGCCACTTGCCGTGGTACCTGCTGGCTGCGAAATGCCTGGGCGGCAGCGGCCGGCGCATATTCATGCACGGCGCGGGCGCCCACACCGCCGGGCGGCTGTACAGCGAACAACTGCTCGGGACCTTGAACATCGCGCTGTGTCGGGACTGGGATTCCGTCGGCCAGGCGCTCGACCAGCACGGCCTGGCGTTTTCCCCGTTGATGGACTGGGCAGCGCCACTGCAACGCATGATCGACCTGCGCAACACCTTGGGCCTGCGCTCGCCCATTCATTCGCTGGCGCGGATTCTCAACCCGCTCGGGGCACGCTGTGGCCTGCAGAGCATCTTCCACCCTGGCTACCAGGCAGTGCATCGCGATGCCAGCGGCCTGCTCGGCGACACGGCGATCGTGGTCAAGGGCGACGGTGGCGAAATCGAGATCAACCCGGACAGCGCCAGCCATCTCTATGGCACCGGCGACCACCTGCCCTGGGATGAGGAATGGCCTGCCCTGGCCGCCCAGCGCCACGTGAAGCCGCCGACTCTCGAAGTCGGCCACCTGGTTGAGTTCTGGCAGGGTGAGCGCCAGGACAGCTACGGCGAAATGGCCTTGATCTCCACCATGGCCCTGGCCCTGCGAGGGCTGGGCAGCTCCCGCGAGCAGGCCTTCGACGAAGCCCGCGCGCTGTGGGCGGCACGTGACCTGGCGGCATGCACGAAGTCCTTGTAACGGCACCGGCGTGATGTCAGACCTACCGCACATGCCGCCGACGCGGCTCGCGCCGCTGCTACAGGGTTCATGCCGCCGCGACGGCGCCCCCCCTGCCCGGAATACCCATGTAGCAGCGGCGCAAGCCGCGTCGGCGGTACACCCGGTGTGCCCGGAATACCTGTGCAGCAGCGGCGCAACCGCGTCAGCGGTACACGCGCTGTGCCCTGATTACGCGTGTAGCAGCGGCGCAAGCCGCGTCGGCGGCACACCCGGTATGGGCCGCTGCGGCGGAGCAGCGTGATACAGTTCGCCGATACGCACTCGGGAGACGACCATGGGTTTGCTGATCGAAGGACGCTGGCACGACCAGTGGTACGAAAGCAGCGAGGACGGCGCGTTTCAGCGCGAAACCTCGCAGCGCCGCCATTGGGTCACGGCCGACGGCCAACCCGGCCCCAGTGGCCAGGGCGGCTTCAAGGCCGAAGCCGGTCGCTACCATCTGTACGTCTCGCTGGCTTGCCCGTGGGCCCATCGCACCCTGATCGTGCGCAAGCTCAAAGCCCTGGAAGCGCTGATCGATGTGTCGGTGGTGAGCTGGCACATGGGCGAGCACGGCTGGACGTTCGACAGCCAGACAGGCTCGAGCGGTGATCACCTCGAGCCTTTGCGCTACCTGCACGAACGCTACACCCGCGACGATCCGCGCTACACCGGCCGGGTCACGGTGCCGGTGCTGTGGGACAAGCAACAGAGCCGTATCGTCAGCAACGAGTCGGCCGAGATCATTCGCATGTTCAACAGCGCCTTCGATGCCCTCACCGGCAATCGCCTGGACCTCTATCCCGAGTCGCTGCGCCCAGCCATAGACCGCGTCAACGACGCGGTCTACCCGAATGTGAACAACGGCGTCTACCGCGCCGGCTTTGCCACTTCGCAGCAGGCTTACGCCAGTGCGTTCGACGATGTATTCGCCGAACTCGACCGCCTCGAAGCCACGCTGGACACCCAGCGCTACCTGACCGGGGAGTCCCTGACCGAAGCCGACTGGCGCCTGTTCACCAGCCTGATCCGCTTCGACGCGGTGTACCACGGACACTTCAAGTGCAACCTGCGGCGCATCGCCGATTACCCGAACCTGTCGAACTGGCTGCGCGAGCTGTACCAATGGCCGGGCATCGCCCAGACGGTGGACTTCGAACACATCAAAGGCCACTACTACACCAGCCATCCGACCATCAACCCGACCGGTATCGTGCCCAAGGGGCCCGCGCAGGATTTCAACGCTGCCCATGACCGTGAGCGCCTTCACGGCCGGGGTATCTGGCAACACGGCGAGGGGTGAGCCCGGTGCAGTCCTCACTGTTCGATGAGCCACAACAACCCAGTCGTCGCGAATCCCTGGGCGAGCAGACCTTCGTCCTGCGTGGCTTCGCCCTGCCCTGGCTGGACGACATCCTGCCGGCCTTGCGCGAAGTGCTCAAGGCAGCCCCGTTTCGGCGCATGGAAACGCCCGGTGGGCACACCATGTCGGTGGCGTTGAGCAACTGCGGGCAGTTCGGTTGGAGCACGGATGCGCGAGGATATCGCTACGTCAGCGACGATCCTCTCACCGGCCGCCCGTGGCCGGTGCTGCCCGAGGTGCTGCGCACGCTGGCTCGGGAAGCAGCGGCAGCGGCCGGTTTCGATGATTTCATACCCGATGCCTGCCTGCTCAACCGCTACGTGCCCGGCGCCAGGATGTCCCTGCACCAGGACCGCGATGAACGTGACTACGGCGCGCCCATCGTTTCGGTTTCACTGGGCCTCGCGGCGATGTTCCAGCTCGGTGGCCTGCAGCGCAGCGACCGCCCGCTGCGCGTGCCTCTGCTGCACGGCGATGTAATGGTATGGGGCGGTGTCGACCGTCTGCGCTTTCACGGCGTGCTGCCGCTCAAGGAAGGCGTGCACCCGGTGATGGGCCCACAACGGATCAACTTCACCCTGCGCAAGGCTGGCTGAGCGCAAGCAGCGGAGTGTCAGTGCCCGCAGCAACGGCTAACATGGCTGCTTCGACGATCCACGGAATCGCGCCATGCTCACCCCTACCGCTCACCATAGCCAACTGGTTGCCGCCGCCTGCCGCCAGATCGAGGCCAGCGACGCTCTGCCCGAGTTGAGCGCGCTGGCCGAACGGGCCGGCTTGAGCCCATGGCACTTCCACCGGGTGTTCAAGGCCGTGACCGGGCTGACGCCGCGCAGCTACGCCAGTGCCCGACGGGCGCAGAAGGTCCGCGAGCAGCTTCAGCAGGGCAAATCCGTCACCGAAACCCTGTACGCCAGCGGCTTCAATTCATCCGGGCGGTTCTACGAGGCCGCCAACGGCATGCTCGGCATGACCCCGGCGGCGTTCCGCCAAGGGGGCAGCAAGGCTTCGATCCATTTCGCCCTTGCCCAATGCAGCCTGGGCGCGGTGCTAGTGGCCTGCAGCGAGCGCGGTGTGTGCGCGATCCTGCTCGGTGACGAGCCGCAAGCCTTGCTCGATGATCTGCAACGGCGCTTTCCCAAGGCAGCACTGATAGGCGCCGACTCAGACTTCGAAGCGATCGTGGCCAAGGTGCTGGGCTTCATCGAGGCGCCGAGGGCGGGTCTGGACTTGCCCCTGGACATTCGCGGCACGGCTTTCCAGCAACGGGTATGGCAAGCACTGGGCAAGATCGAACCGGGCACTACCGCCAGCTACGCGCAGGTTGCGGCCAGCATCGGCGCGCCGAGCGCGGTACGTGCGGTGGCCGGGGCCTGCGCGGCGAACGCCCTGGCCGTGGCGGTGCCCTGTCATCGAGTGGTACGCACCGACGGTGGGCTTTCCGGATACCGCTGGGGTATCGAGCGCAAGCGCGAACTGCTCGAACGCGAGCGTCGGCCTGACACGCCTTGACGCTGATCTCGTCAGTGGACTTCTCGCAGGCTGCGGACACCAGCGTGCAGGACTGGCAAAGCGCTATATATTTTGCTATATGACGGTAGTCTTTTTTCCCACAGAGCGCCGTCCAATGAAGTTCACCACCCGCCTGCTTGCCCTCGGCGCCGCCATGGCCCTCAACAGTGCGTACGCCGATGAGGTACAGGTGGCTGTCGCCGCCAATTTCACCGCCCCCATACAGGCCATCGCCAAAGCCTTCGAGGCCGACACCGGGCACAAGCTCGTCGCTGCCTATGGCTCGACCGGCCAGTTCTATACCCAGATCAAGAACGGCGCGCCGTTCGAAGTGTTCCTGGCCGCCGACGACAGCACCCCGGCAAAACTGGAAAGCGAGCAGGAAACCGTTCCGGGCTCACGCTTTACCTACGCCACCGGCACCCTGGCGCTGTGGTCGGCCAAGCCTGGCTACGTCGACGCCGAAGGCGCCGTGCTCAAGGGCAACAGCTATCAGCACCTGTCCATCGCCAACCCCAAGGCCGCACCCTACGGGCTGGCGGCGACCCAGGTGTTGGCGAAGATGAACCTGACTCAGGCCACCCAGCCCAAACTGGTCGAAGGGCAGAACATCACCCAGGCCTTCCAGTTCGTCTCGACCGGCAATGCCGAGCTGGGTTTCGTGGCACTGTCGCAGATCTACAAGGATGGCAAAGTCGAACAAGGATCGGCCTGGATCGTCCCGGCCGCCTTGCATGATCCGATCAAGCAGGACGCGGTGATTCTCAACAAAGGTCGTGACAGCGAAGCCGCCAAGGCGCTCATGCAATACCTGAAAGGCCCGGCAGCTGCGGCCATCATCAAGTCGTACGGCTACCAGATCTGATGCCGCTGGACGCCAGCGACCTGGGTGCGATCTGGCTGACGGTGAAGCTGGCCAGCCTGACCACGGTGATTCTGCTGCTGGTCGGTACGCCCGTCGCCTGGTGGCTGGCGCGCACCGCGTCGCCCTGGCGCGGTGCTGTCGGCGCAGTGGTCGCCCTGCCCCTGGTATTGCCGCCGACGGTCATCGGCTTCTACCTGTTGCTGCTGCTGGGCCCCCACGGTTTCATCGGCCAGGCAACGCAAGCGCTGGGTCTGGGCTCGGTGGTGTTCAGCTTCACCGGGCTGGTGATCGGTTCGGTGATCTACTCCATGCCTTTCGTGGTCCAGCCCCTGCAGAACGCTTTCAAAGCCATCGGCGAGCGACCTCTGGAAGTGGCGGCGACCTTGCGTGCAAGCCCTTGGGATTGTTTCTTCACCGTGGTGCTGCCGCAGGCCAAGCCTGGTTTCGTCACGGCCAGCATTCTCGGCTTTGCCCATACTGTGGGTGAATTCGGCGTGGTGCTGATGATCGGCGGCAACATACCGGACAAGACGCGGGTGGTGTCGGTGCAGATCTTCGACCATGTCGAAGCCATGGAATACACCCAGGCGCACTGGCTGGCCGGCGCCATGCTGGTGTTTTCCTTCGCCGTGCTGCTGTTGCTGCACCGCGGCCGCCAATCGCGCTCGGCGTGGAGTTGATGGAATGATCCGTGCCCGTATCGACATGACCTATGGCGCGTTTTCGCTGGACGTCGACCTGCAACTGCCCGGACGTGGTGTCAGCGCGCTGTTCGGTGACTCCGGATCCGGCAAGACCACCTGCCTGCGCTGCCTGGCCGGGTTGGTGAAAGCGCCCGATGCCTGCATCGAAGTCAATGGCGAGGTCTGGCAGGACAGCGCCAGGGGAATTTTCCTGGCGCCGCACAAACGTGCGCTCGGCTATGTATTCCAGGAAGCCAGCCTGTTCGAGCACCTGTCGGTGCGCGGCAATCTTGAATACGGCTGGCGGCGGATCAAGCCTGGTCAACGCAAGGTCGCGCTCGATCAGGCGTGCGACCTGCTTGGCATAGCACATCTGCTGGAACGCCAGCCGGCCAACCTGTCCGGCGGCGAACGGCAGCGCGTCGGCATCGCCCGCGCGCTGCTGACCAGCCCCGGGCTGCTGCTGATGGACGAGCCGCTGGCGGCGCTGGACAGCCGCCGCAAGGCCGAGATCCTGCCCTATCTGGAACGGTTGCATGACGAACTGGACATTCCCGTGGTGTATGTCAGCCATGCCCAGGATGAGGTCGCGCGACTGGCCGACCATCTGGTGGTGCTGCAGGAGGGCCGCGTGCTGGGCAGCGGGCCGCTGGGGCCGACGCTGGAGCGCCTCGATCTGCCCATGGCGCGCGAAGCCGACGCAGGTGTGGTAGTGCAGGCCACGGTCCGCGGCTACGATCCGGTCTATCAGCTGCTGTCCCTGCAACTGCCGGGGGCCGTCGAACCGCTGCGCGTCGCCCATACCCCTCGGACGGTTGGCGACCGCCTGCGGGTCAAGATCCAGGCCCGTGACGTCAGCCTCAGCCTGAGCCCGGACGACGCCAGCAGCATCCTCAATCGTTTCGCCGTCACCGTCGAGCAGGTGTCGACAGCGCACAATCCGGCCCACGTGCAGCTGAGTCTGCGCGCCGGCGAGACAGTGATCCTGGCGCGAATCACCCGTTATTCGGCGGATCAGTTAGGGGTGGTGGCGGGCCTGCAGGCGTGGGCGCAGATCAAGGCCGTGGCGGTATTGGCCTGAGCACTGCAGCGCACCCGGACGCGGCTTGCGCCGCTGCTGCAGACCGCGATCCCCTGTAGCAGCGGCGCTAGCCGCGTCATCGGCGCACGCAACCCACCTGACACCCCGCAGCGCACCCGGACGCGGCTTGCGCCGCTGCTACAGACCGCGATCCCCTGTAGCAGCGGCGCTAGCCGCGTCATCGGCGCATGCGATCCACCTGACACTCCGCAGCGCACCCGGACGCGGCTTGCGCCGCTGCTACAGACCGCGATCCCCTGTAGCAGCGGCGCTAGCCGCGTCATCGGCGCACGCAACCCACCTGACACCCCGCAGCGCACCCGGACGCGGCTTGCGCCGCTGCTACAGACCGCGATCCCCTGTAGCAGCGGCGCGAGCCGCGTCATCGGCGCACGCAACCCACCTGACACTCCGCAGCGCACCCGGACGCGGCTTGCGCCGCTGCTACAGGTCACGCGCACGCGGACGGGGCTACTCCCGGCGTATCGGTTGCAGCGTTTTCGGTTGCTGGAGACGTTCGCGCAGCGCGTCGGCGCTCAGCGGCTTGGCGAAGTAATCGCCCTGTCCGCGCAGGCAGCCGAGGTCGAACAACAGCAGATGATGCACCGCACTCTGCACCCCCGCCACCGTCAGTTCGATACCCAACGTGCGCGCGGCGACCGACATGTGCTGCACCACCGCCAAATGGCGCGACTGGTGCGGGGCTTCCAGCAGAAAGGGTGACGCCAGACGCAGCTGGTTGATCGGCCACTGACACAGGCGCTGCAGCGAGGCACCGCCGAAACCGAACCCCTGCATGCCCAGGTCACAGCCCATCAACCGCACGCGCAACAGGGTTTCCAGGTATTCCGCCTTGGGCCGGGCCAGGCCGACATGGCTGAGCTCCAGCGCCACGCGGTGCTTGCCGGTCAGGTGCCCACGCAATATGCCCAGCAACTCGTTCATCAGCGGCTGGTGACCGAGCTGTTCGAGCCGCATACCCAGGCTCAGGCCCACCTGCAATCCGGCTTGGGCAAGCTGCTGCTGCACCTCGACCGCCTGCTCGGCCATGTACAGCAGCAACGCATTGCCCAGCCCGGCCCGCTCCACCGCCGGGCAGAACTGCGGCATGGCCAGCAGGCCATGCCGTGGATGCTGCCAGCTCAGTTGCGCGTCGACGCTGCGGATGCGTCCGTCGGCCACCGTGCAGCGCGGCAGGAAGCACACCTCGAACTGGCCGCCAGCGATCGCCGCCTGCACCTCCACGCGCCCGATCCGCACCTTCGCAGGCGCTGGCACGAGCGCGCCGCGAGGCGTGTTCAAGGCCTCGAAGAATCGCTGCAAGCGGTTGAAGTCCAACGGGCTGCCAGCGTCGACCAGGTACTCCAGGCCGAGCATCGATACCCACTGGTACAGCCCGGTGCGCACTTCCGGCTCGATCCCGCCGCCGATCAGCACGGCGCGCACACGCTTGCGGGTAACCGCTTCCTGGATGATGCGCAATGCACCCACGCCCAGCACGTCGACGTTGCACACCAGCACATCGATGGGCTGGTGCTCGCGCAGCAACTGCAGCGCCTGCTCGCTGGTCTGCGCCTGGTACACGCACGAGCAACCCAGCTGGCTGAGCATCTGCACCGCGATCGCACGCTGGAACCCATGACTTTCGACGAGTAACACCGTTGGCTTGATGTCTGACACGATCACTTCCCCTGTTTCTTCATGCCTATGTTCAACTCCGTGCAATGACCGGGATGCAGGCAATTTCCCAATACGCATCGGAAAATTCCTACGGTTTGCCGGATGTGCCGTGCCGTGCCAGGTAGTCATTGAGGCCAACCATGGCCGCTGCCAGATCGTCGACGCCACGCCGCATCCGCTCAACCGAAGAGCTTGCCGTGCAGGCCTGTTCCAGGGCTTCGCAGGCCGCCAGCAGGCGTCGCGCCCGAACGATGCGGGCCCCGCCCTTGATCCGGTGCACCAGGTCGGCGACTTCGCCGGTCTGGTAGGGCTGAGACAGCGAATGCAGGCGCTTGAGGTCCTGCAGGTTGCTCTCGGCCAGATCATCGAGCAGGCGCAGCAACAGGCTGGCATCGCCGCCGGTGAGCTGATCGAGACTGCCCAGGTCGACGTCGTCTTCCGGCGCACCGAGCATGCGACGGGCGCGGTGCGGGTCCAGGTGCAGTGCCAGGGTTTCCAGGCTCAACGGTTTGAACAAGCAGTCATCCATGCCTTGCTGCAGGCAACGGCGGCGCTCGCTGATCTGGGCATTCGCCGTACAACCGAGGAACAGGCACGGTTCCTGATGCTTGCGCCGTTCGTGCTCACGCACCGCCTTGACCAACTGATAGCCATTGATGCCGGGCATGTTGCAGTCGCTGATGACCACGTCGTAGGCGCCGCGCAACCAGGCGCGCAACCCGGCGGCACCGTGCTCGGCTACCGTTACGCGGTGGCCGAGAAAAGTCAGTTGGCGCTCCAGCAGCACCCGATTGGCGGGGTAGTCGTCGACCACCAGCACCTGCAACGCCGGCAGGTCAATGCGCGCAGGCTCGCGAGCGGCCGACGGCGGTGCGTTCGCGCCAGGCACCGCGTCGAACTGCAGCTGCACCCGCGTGCCGCAGCCAAGCACACTGTGCAATTCCAGCCTGCCACCCATCAGGTCGGCCAGGCTGCGGCAGATACTCAAGCCCAGACCGGCACCGACGCGGCTGCCGCGGCCACCGGCGGCCTGTCGATAAGGCGCGCCCAGGCGCAACAGGTCGGCCTGGGCAATGCCCTGCCCGCTGTCCTCCACACTCAGTTCGACCCGCGCGCCGTGCGCCTGCGGCCAGACCCCGACCACCACCGAGACCTGCCCCTCGCGGGTGAACTTGATGGCGTTGCTCAGCAGGTTGGCGATGATCTGCTTGAACCGCACCGGATCGACGCTGAGCCAGGTGTCGGGGGCACCGAGCACCTCCAGCTTGAGCCGCAGGTATTTCTCCCGCGCCTGGGCCTGGAACAGCCCCACGGTTTCACCGGCCAGTTGCCCCAGCTGGCACGGCGCCGGCAGCAGTTCCAGGCGACCGGCCTCGATGCGCGTGACATCGAGAATATCCCCGATCAGCGCCAGCAGACCGTTGGCCGACTGCGAGGCAACCTCCAGCGCAGGCTTGTCGAGCATGCCCTGCTCGGCTTTCTTCAGGGCCAGTTCGAGCATGCCCAGCACGGCGTTCATCGGGGTGCGGATTTCATGGCTCATGGTTGCCAGGAAAGTGGTCTTGGCCTGGTTGGCCGCTTCGGCCTGCGCCTGGGCGTCACGGTACGCCTGGCACAGGCGCTGGCGCTCGGTGATGTCGACCCACCCGGCGATCAGACCCTGGATTCGTCCGTCGCCGCCGCGGTACGGCAGCATCCAGTGGTGAATGATCAGCACCTCGCCCGACGGCAAGGTCAGCGTGCGATCCTCGACCACTGGCTCGCCGTGCTCCATGGCTTGCAGGTACGCGTCCTGGGCCAACTGGGCGTGCCGTTCTTCGAGCAGGCCATAGCCGGTCAGCGGCTTGTTCAGGATCGCCTCGCGGGTCACACCCAAGGCTTGCAGGTAACTGGTGTTGCAGTTGATCAGGCGTGCCTGGCGATCTCGGATGTAGATCGGATGGGGTGTGCCGTCGATCATTACCCGCATGAACTCCAGCTGTGTGGTCAGAGCCCGTTCGGCATCGACCCGCTGGCGGATCAGACGCTTGAGGTAGCTGACCCAGCCCAGTGCCAGCAGCAACAATAGCGAGGCGGCGGCGAACCCCTGGATGATGGCCCCGCGGTAACGTTGCCAAAGACCATCGGCGACGATCATTTCGGTGCGCCAATGGCGCGTCAGCTCGCTCATGTGTGGCGGCGGAATGTCCTGCAGGGCGCTGTCGAGGATCGACTGCAGCACCTGGGCCCGGGGCGAGACGGCGAACGCGAAATGTACCGGCGCCACCGGCAGCGCCGCGCTGACGCGCAGCCGACCACGGTACTGCCGCGCGATCATGTAGCGCGCCGCGATCAATGGCAGCACCGCCGCGTCGGCCTGACCGCGGTCGAGCATGGCCAGGGCCTCGGCGGAGCTTGCGGCGCGCAGGCGGTTGATCGAGGGGTAGTGTTCCTGCAGCCACTCATGCAGCAGGCTGCCCTCCACCAGCACCACCCGCTTGCCCGCCGATTGTTCCAGCGAAACCGGCCCGCGCCCGCCCTCGCGCGTGACCAGCACCGGGGAGCTGCTCAGGTAGCCGCGGCTGAACGCCAGGCGAGTCTGGCGCTCCGGGCTGGGAATCATCGCGGCGATCAGATCGGCCTCGCCGCGCTCGATCATTTCGCTCATGCGCGTGAGCGAGGTGCTTTCGATCACCTCGATGGCGAGCCCGGTGCGCCGCGCGATCTGGTGCAGCACGTCGGCGGCCACGCCGGCGAAGCGGCCCTGATCGTCACGGTAGCTGACCGGCACGAAGCGCGGATCCATCAGCACCCGCAGTTCGGTACGCCCGGCCAGCCATTGGCGCTGCGTGGCGGTCAGGGGCATTGCGGCCGGTTCCGCCACGCGCGGGCGCTCGACGCTCCAGCGCCGGGCGATGGCCGCCCGGGCCTCGTCGGGCACCACCGCCAGGGCCTTGTCGAGCAGGCGCAGCAGACGCGCATCGCGTGGGTTCACGGCGAAGCCGAAAGCATTGCCGCCAATGCCCTCGGCCGATTGCAGGCGCAGGCCGGGCAGCTGGCTGCCGTCGGCCTGGTGGAACACCGCCAGCGCGCCACCGACGAACAGATCGGCCTGCTGATAGGCCACCGCTGCCAGGGCGTTCGAGGGTGTCGGATGCAATTGCAGCTGGGCCTCCGGAAAGCGTTCGCGGACCTCGCTCGCCGCGACGTGATCGCGCACCAGGGCAACGCGCAGCGGCGCAGTCGCGTCGAGCGACTGGCCGGGTCGCATGGCGAGCACGGGCCGATCCTGTATGTAGGCGTCGGAAAGCAGCAGGCCGTGGCGCAATGCTTCACGGCGGCTGGTGGTGCCCAACACTTGCACCTCGCCCGCTTCGAGCGCGGCAAGCGCAAGCTCGCGGGAAGGATAGGCCTGCACCTCGACATCCAGTTCGAGCAGCCGAGCCACCAGCGCCAGGTAGTCGGCGCTGATTCCCTCATAGCTGCCGCCATTGGCGGAAAGGTCGAAAGGGCCGTAGTCCGGACGGCTCACGGCGACGCGCAAAACGCGTCGTGCGCGCAGCCACTGTCGGTCGCGGTCGGCCAGTTGCATGTGCAACCGCTCGAACCAGGCCGGCTCGGGCTGCGAGCGTCCGTGCAACGGCAGCAGCTGGGCATGGGCGAGTGCTGTGCCGGCCAGCCACACCAGCACCCAGCGAGTGCTGCGGCCGACCCACGCGATCAGGCTCATCACACCAGGAAGTTACGTTTGGCGAGCTCGGCCAGTTCCACCAGCGAGCTCATCTGCAGCTTGTCCATCAGGCGGAACTTGTAGGTGCTCACGGTCTTGTTGCTCAGCAGCATCAATTCGCCGATGGCCTTGTTGCTCAGCCCGCGAGCCAGGTGCTGGAGGATGGTCAGCTCGCGATTGGTCAGACGCGCAATGCATTCGGTTTCGCTGCCCAGCCCGTCACTGCTGCGCACCGAGCTGAAAGCCACGACCGGAAAATAGGTGAACCCGGAGCCGATGGCCGTCACCGCCTTGCGCAGCTCGTTGAGGTCATCACGCTTGGACACATAGCCCATGGCGCCCAGCTTCATGCAGCGCAGGGAGAAGTGCTCGGCGGCCTGGGAAGTGAGAATGACGATCCGGCTGCTGGTTCCCAGCTCCTTGATTCTGGCGATGACTTCCATGCCGTCAAGCCCGGGAAGGGAAATATCCAGGACGATCAGGTCGGGTTGGTGAGTCTTTGCCATCAGGACTCCGTCGACACCGTCCTGGGCCTCCGCCACCACGCTGAAGCGTTCCTGTTTGAGCAAGAGTTTGACGCTCGATCGAATGAACGGGTGATCATCGATTATCAGTGCTGTACGCATGTCTTTCTCCTGAGTGCGTGAGCGCGGGACGGCGCTTGCATGCCCGGCGCGGGCTTCCTTTGCAGCGTTCTGCATCGACTCTGTTGGTTCTGGATCAGGAGACAGCTGTCAAGCGCAGACGAGGCTATCTACCGTAGGAGTGTTCCGTAAATTCAGGCCGAAGTCGGTCGTCAAATTCTGAATTAGCGATGGGAAGGTTCCGGGATACCTGAAGGAAATTTTCCCGCACACCGTAGGATGTCCGTGCCCGTGTCGCCCTCCTTGTTCGGCGGCGGCAGTATTGCCGCGCCGGGATGACATTGAAGCCGGACATTTCCCAAGCTTTCGGCGAAATCTCCTACGGAGCCGACCGTTTCGGCACGGGGCTCAGATCAATTCATGACGCCTGGCCAGGTCCGTCATTTCCATCACCGAGTTGAGCCGCAGCTTGCGCATCATGCGCATCTTGTAGGTGCTGACGGTCTTGTGGCTGAGTAGCATGGTGTGGGCGATGTCCTGATTGCACAGGCCTTTGGCCAGGTTCACCAGCACCAGAATCTCGCGGTCGGTGAGGCTGGAGATTCGTGCCGCCTCGGTGCTGTCACTGTCCACGCGGCCCAGGGACACGTCGGTGCAGTCCGGAAAATAGGTGTATCCCGATTGCACCGCGGCGATTGCCTTGCGCAGTTGGTCGAGCGCATCGGATTTGGAGACGAAAGCGGTCGCACCGGCTTTCATGCTGCGCATCGAGTAGTAGCCGGGAGGCATGGAGGTGAGCACGATGATCTTGCCCGGCGAGGTCGATTCCCTCATGCGCCTGAGCACATCGAAGCCGTCGAGACCGGGCATCGACAGGTCGAGGATGACCAGGTCCGGCCGCTCGTCGCGATACAACCGCACCGCGTCGGTGCTGTTGCCGCTTTCGATGACCTGGTACTGCAGCTCCTGAGCCAGCAGCGTCCTGACACTGGCGCGGATAAACGGATGGTCATCCACGATCAATGCCTTGCGCATGGAACACCTCCTTGGAGTGGGTGAGTGTTGTATAGCGCATCGGCCAGTGGCACAAATCCGGACTTTTCCGCTTGCGATGTAGGTAGATGCTCCAGTGTGCGCAGGGCGTTTCCGACTGTGTGCACCCTACCCTTCACTGATCACCTTTCGCCGCGCCTGACCCTCGATCAGCTCGAAGCTGTAGGTGCGCCCCGGTTGCTTGTCGAAACGCCGTTCCAGGCCGGGCAGTACGTGATGCAGGGTGGCGGTTGCGCAGCTTTTGCCGCTGCGATCGCAGTCGTTGAAGTGGTCCATCACGATGGTGGCGTTGCCGTCATTGCGCACCTGAAGGCTGCCGGGGGTTTCACGGATATCGGTGGCGTACCGGGTGTCCTGCGGCTGTACGAAGAGCAACGCACCGTAACCGGAAAGCACCTGCACGCCGGCTCGCAGTGACTCGCGATACTGCTGCGCCTGCTGGTCGGTCATGGCGAAGTCGTCGTTGCCGGTGGGCATCACTGGCATGAAGCGCACGCGAAAGTAGCGTTCCTGCTGGCGCTCGCCGCGGTGCAGCAAGCGCACGCTTTGCATGCCGTTGGCCGGCACGATCAACCGCGCCGGGCTGGCGATCAAGGGCCGTTCGGCCACGGGCAAGCCTTCCAGGGATCGCTCCAGATCGGGCTGGCCCGGGCGATGAATGATTTCAACCACTTCGACCTTGACGAATGCGGTGGCATCGCCGCCGTTGCGCACGCGCTTGACCAAGGTACTGCGCGGGCCCTCCAGGTAGTCGTAGAAGGCGCCGATATTGAGCTCGGGGCCGGCGAGCACGGCGCTACTGGCCATCATCAGGGCCAATGCCCCCAGGGTCTTGTGCATGGGTTGGATCTCCTTGTTTACAGTTGTGCATCGAAGACGATCCGCACCCAGCCTTCATAACGAGCTCCGGCGCGCTGCATCATCTGCGCGACGTAAGGCTGCACCACCTGGTAATGCAGCATGCCCGGGCGATTGAGCAGCGGTGCCTGGGCGTCGAACTCCAGGGCGTTCACCGCCTCCACCGGCAGCGCAACTCGCCGCGCCGGTGCGCCGTTGTGCTCGGCGCCGCTGGGCAGAGACAGAGCGACCTCCACGGGCACCCGGTGGTCGTCGCCGGGGTTGCGGATCGCACACTGGCCAGCCATGGGAAATTCACACAGGGTATGCACCTTGAACGGGCCCGCCGACCACAGTCGCAGGGGGTGGTCGCGGTACAGGCGCGGTGGCGTCCGCGAGCCGCCGCTCCAGTTCAACCAGCCGCCCTGCGGTTCGAGCACGGCCAGCTCGGAACCGGGCGGGGTTTCCACGATGAAGGGGTGCTGCACGTCGAGCTGGAACTTGATGGTGAGGGTGTCGTCGTTGAGTTCGGTCACCTGGTTGCCCAGGTCGATCTGCCCGCCGTTGCCCACGGTGAAGGTGACTTCACCGGTGTAGCGGCCGTTCTTCATTCTGAATGGCGAAGGGGTTTGAAGGGTATAGAGGATGCCGAACTCGGTGACCCTACTGCTGCGCAAGTCTCCGGGACTGCCTCGGTGACTGCTCGAATAGCAACCGGCGCCGCTGGTGGTGCTGCGCAGCCGCCAGAGCGCAGCCGCCCAGGTGGTATCCGATGCCACGGCGTTGATGGCGCAACTACTGTTGTGCGGGGTGGTGTTGGGAGGGCCGTCTGGTGAGGTCCGCGTGTGGTGGCTATGGCGTGTCGTGGTGAACACCACATCATGCGTATCGCCTACCTGATTGCGCAGCTGTACCGTCACCGGCGTAGGCATGCGGATATAGAACTGGTCGCGGACGTCGGGCGCCGAATGCTCGGTGCCCTTGCGATACGTGATAGGCAAATTAGCCGATGCGCTTGAGAGACACATCCCAGGAAATCGCGAGCAGAAACGCGCAACCGGTGTGGTGGTCCTGAAGCCCTGCTGTGTAGCGTCGTAGACAGCAGAAAGCACAACGTCGGCAGCCCACGCAGGTGCAGCCAGAACCATCAGGGCCCAGGCCAGCAGGGCACGTGGCCGATGTTTTGCGACAATGCCGTTCATCCGGCCTCTCCTGTCGGTTTCGGTGTCGTCAGGGCGGCAACGCCCTCGGCGACGCATGCAAGATCACCCAGCAGCAGCACATCCTGCTCGCGCTTGCTGGTGTGGGTGTCGAGGGTCAGCAGGCAGCGCTGGACGCCGCCCTGGCGGATCTCCAGGGTCGGATTGCTCTCGCTCATTTCCAGTGCGAAGAAGCCATCGGCTTCGGTCACGCTGCGGCTGGCATGGTTGATCACCTGCGCCCCTTTCAGTGCCCTGCCCTCGTGGTCGACGACCCGACCCAGTACGGTGACGGTACGCACCACCTTCAACTGGCGGTACTGCACCGCGCCTTTGTTGAGGTGGTAGTCCAGGGTCGGCGGCTGGATGTCGGCCGCCAGGTGGTCCTGCTTGTCGAAGCCCAGCTGCACGTGACCAGCGCGATAGGCACCCACCGGCAGCACGTTGCGCCCGGGACGCAGCAGCGCAGCGCCGCCCAGGTGGTCATCGGCACGCAGCTCGAGCCCGGGGACGTCCGACTCCAGGTCGACGATCAGGCTGGCGTCGTGGGGCATGACTTCACCACTGAACGCAGCCTTGCCATCACCCAGCGCCAAGGTGCTTTCAATGTTCAGGCCCGAAGACAATTGGCCGTTGTAGGACGAACTGAGCGCAAACGCATCGCCGTACAGGGCGCTGTTCTGGAACCCCGCGTTGACCCCCAGCCCGGTGCCGTAGCGGTCGGCATTGAGGGTCCCGCCCAAGGTACGCAGCGTGCCTTGCCCCATGTCCTGCTGGTAGCTGAGCGAGGCATTGCGATCGCGTTCGCCGTCGCGCCCGGTGCGGGTGCCCAGGCTGGCAGACAAGCGCTTGCCCGGCCCACCCAGCGCCATGCTGAGCGTGAGGTTGATACCGCGGTTGCGCTGGTCGTCGGTGCTGGCGGTGCCGGGACGGTCGAACAGCGAAACTCGCCAGTTGGCGTCGGTGCCCATGAACTGGCCATAACGTGCCCAGCCCAGGTCCAGTGCATTGCCGGCTTCAATCCCGTCGGTTCGGCTGAGCCGGGCGGTGAGCGTGCTGTTGCGGGTGAGCCGATGGCTGACCGACAGCGAGGTCTGGGTGGTGAGCCGAGCGGGCTCGCGGCGGTCCACGTAGTAGCTGTCGCCGCGTTCGCGCTGGGGGTGCAGCCAGGCACGGTTGTGGTTGAGCACCACATTGCCCGAGCCATGGCTCCACACGCCCTGCAGGTCGTAGCCATTGCCGCGACGGTCGGTGCGGTACAGGTTGCCATACAGCTTGAGGCGGTCCAGGGCATCCCAGTCCAATGACGTGCCCACTTGCGTCTGCGTATCGACCTGCTGCGCCGAAAGCCCCACGATTGCCCTTGGATGCATCAGGTAGTTAGTCATCACACCGGCAGCCAGCCCGCCGTTCGGGTCTTGCTCCCAGTTACTGAACAGCGTGCTCTGCCGACCCACGTAGGCGTTGTAGCGCCAGCGCTGTTCCGGGTTGCGCCAGGCACTGGGCTTGTACACGAATTCGTTGCTGCGCGACGTCACCTGGCCGTCCTCCAGCAAGCGCACTTCCACCGCATAGATGCCACCGGGCAATACCCGTGTGTCCAGGGTCTGCAGGCCCGGCTGCACCGCCTGGGTGTTGATCAGCTGGCCATTGCGGTAGATCTCGACCGTACCGGGCCGGCTGGGCGTGACATAGATGGGCGTGGTACTGGTTGTGCCATTGTCGATGTACAGCGTGTCGCTGCTGCCGAGCATGACCCCCAAGGCGGTTTGCGCCGTGCTGCCCATCAACCGCGGCTGGCGTATCAGGCCTTGGGCGACCGGGTCGAAATACCCCAGGCGCAGGAAACGATCGCGCTCGATGCGTTCGGCATAGAGCTGGTCCACGCGATGGCGCAGGCCATGAAAATTGGTCTTGTCCATCTGCAGGTTGGCCTGAGTGCTCCAGTCGCCGACACTGCCCACCCCCTGCACGGCGTAGCGGCCAACGGTTTCATCGCCTGCCTGGCTGAGGTTGAGCTGGTTGCGCAGGATCAGACCATGCTCGGCCTGCTCGGGCAAGGCATGGTAGCGCTGGACATCGGTGGTCTGCTCGACGGCGCGCGTCAGCAACGAGAGCTGCGAGTTGACCAGGCTGTAATGCACGGCCACCAAGCCATCGGTGCACTGTGTCGTGCAGCTGCCCAGACTCACGCCCTCGCTCAACCGTTGTGCCCAGCGTTGCCGTACCACCGGGGTCTCCCGGCTTTCGCTGGTATCGGTGTACTCGAGCCACTGCAGCGTGTCGTCACGGCCGAGCACCACCAGCGCCTCGCCCAGCAGGCGGCCGTCCAGATCGACACGCACCGCCAGCGGGACATCGAAGAAATGCTCGGCGAAATCTGCCGGCAGGCCCTGGGCCTGGCCGAGGATCCCCAGGGCAGGCGGCGTGTTGGCGGCGTGCGTCGGCACGGGTCCGAGCAGCAGCCAGCCCGCGCCTAGCGCCACACCGATGGCGTTGGCCAATGAGGTAGTCTTGAACATGCAGGTCTTTTCGTGAACGCGCTTCGCGGCCCAGCACGAGTGGATGGCCAGGAAGCGCGTGGGTGGTGGGGTCTATCCCGGGTCAGGGCGCAACGACTGGACCGGGCTCGAACATCATGTTCACTTCACCCTGGTAGTTGCCTGCGTTCGGTGCGGTACCGGCCGCCAGTGCCGAGGCGATCTGGAAGTCCACCACGGCGCCGTTGCCGGCCTGGGCATCGGCCTGGGTGACCACCAGCTGCGCAGTGGTGTGGTTCAGGCTCTTGCCGCCTACCGACACGGTGAGAGGGATCTGGTCGGCACCGCTGACGATCACCGCCGGGCGCATCAGTTTGGCGCTGATACCGCCGGCGGCGGTGTTCTTGGCCTGCAGCTGCTTGCGGATCGGTGCGAAGGTCTTGGTGAACGAGTTGTAGGCCATGTCCTGTGGGTCGTTCATCCAGTTGCCGCCGATGGGCTCGACGAAGAAGGCAGCGGTGGGAACCGTTGCGGTCACCGTGACCTGCTTTTCGATTTGATCGGCAGCCCACACCGGGCTGGCCAGACAACATGCCAATGGGAACGCGGCGTAGATTTTCTTCATGGGGACTTCTCCAGCTTGGGCATAGGGACGATGGATCGAATTGGCCGCAGCGTTCACGGCTGAGCGGCGTTCAACTCGATGGGCGACATTGTCCCGAAGCCTCGCTGGCTTGGCTGTCAGACAGGTCTGACCGATGAAGTGACGAGTCTGACAATACGGGCGATCTGTCTGACTGCACGGCGAAAGATTCCTACTGTCTACAAGGCTAAGTACCTTCACTGAGCCGAGCCATGCCTGACATCGAAGACGACCTTCAGACCGTTGTACTCCCGCCAGACCTGCATTACGTGGACGACAACCAGCCAGGGTTGCGCCGCAAGACCCTGCGCGGCAAATTTGCCTACTTCGATGCCAGCGGCGAGCGCATCACCGATGCCGACGAGATCAAGCGCATCAATGCACTGGTGATTCCACCGGCCTATACCGATGTGTGGATCTGCGCCGACCCCCAAGGCCATTTGCAGGCCACCGGGCGCGATGCCCGCGGCCGCAAGCAGTACCGCTATCACCCGCGCTGGCGCGAGGTGCGCGACGAAGACAAGTATTCGCGCATGATCGAGTTCGGCAAGATGCTGCCCAAGGTGCGCCGGCAGCTGGAAGCACATCTGGCTGCGCCGGGCCTGGACCGCAACAAGGTGATGGCCGCGGTGGTCTCGCTGCTCGACAACACGCTGATCCGGGTTGGCAACAGCCAGTACGCCCGGGACAACAAGTCCTATGGACTGACCACGCTGCGCAACAAGCACGTGGAGGTCAAGGGGCATACCATCGCGTTCCAGTTTCGCGGCAAAAGTGGCGTCGAACACGCCGTGACGGTGAAGGACCGTCGGCTGGCCACCATCGTCAAGCGCTGCATGGAGCTGCCTGGGCAGAACCTGTTCCAGTACCTGGACGAGCATGGTGAACGCCATAGCGTCAGCTCCCATGACGTGAACGCCTATCTGCACCAGATCACCGGCGCGCATTTCACCGCCAAGGACTACCGCACCTGGGCCGGCAGCGCGCTGGCGCTGGCCATGCTGCGCGAGCTGCACTGGCAGCCCGAACCCGATGCCAAACAGCACATCGTCGACATGGTCAAGGCCGTGGCGAGGCAGCTGGGCAATACCCCCACGGTGTGTCGCAAGTGCTACATCCACCCCAAGGTGCTGGAGCATTTCGTCATGGGTGAGCTGGCCAAGTTGCCCAAGCCGCGTCAGCGCAAAGGGCTGCGCCTGGAAGAAGTGGCCCTGGCCACGTTCCTGGAGCGGCTGGTGGCGGCGGCCTGAGCGAGCGCTGCAACGACCACCGGAATTGTGCGCGGCCACTGCGGTCGGTTATAGCAACGCTCATACATTCCAAGGCTTTTCATGAAACCTACCGCTCCCAGCGGCTACGTCCAAGTGCGCGGCGCGCGCGAACACAACCTCAAGAACGTCGACGTCGATATACCCCGCGATGCCCTGGTGGTGTTCACCGGGGTGTCGGGCTCGGGCAAGTCGTCTCTCGCCTTCGGCACCCTGTACGCCGAAGCCCAGCGGCGCTATTTCGAATCGGTGGCGCCCTACGCCCGGCGCCTGATCGATCAGGTCGGGGTGCCCGATGTCGACAGCATCGAGGGGCTGCCGCCGGCCGTGGCTTTGCAGCAGCAGCGCGGCACGCCGAGCACACGCTCGTCGGTGGGCAGCGTCACCACCCTGGGCAGCCTGGTACGGATGCTCTATTCGCGGGCCGGCGCCTATCCGCCTGGCCAGGCCATGCTCTACGCCGAAGATTTCTCGGCCAATACGCCACAGGGGGCATGCCCGCATTGCCACGGCCTGGGCCGGGTGTACGAGGTCACCGAAAAAACCATGGTGCCCGACGACAGCTTGACCATTCGCCAGCGCGCGGTCGCGTCCTGGCCGCCAGCCTGGCAGGGCCAGAACCAGCGCGACATCCTCGTGACCCTGGGCTACGACGTCGACGTGCCGTGGCGTGACCTGCCGAAAAAGCAGCGCGACTGGATTCTCTTCACCGAGGAAACCCCGACGGTGCCGGTGTACGGCGGGATGACCCCGGCGCAGACCCGCGACGCGCTAAAGCGCAAGCTGGAGCCCAGCTACCAGGGCACCTTCACCGGCGCACGGCGCTATGTGCTGCACACCTTCACCCACTCGCAAAGCGCGCTGATGAAAAAGCGCGTCAGCCAGTTCATGATCGGTGCCGCGTGCGAGGTCTGCGCCGGCAAGCGGCTCAAGCCGGAAGCACTGAGCGTGACATTTGCCGGGCTGGACATTGGTGAGTTCTCGCGACTGCCGCTCACCCAGCTGGCGCAGAAACTCAAGCCGGTGGCAGATGGCAAGCAAGTCGGCAAGAAGCTCAGTGAAGAGAAGCGCATGGCCGCCGAGCAGCTTGCGCAGAACCTGCTGGGTCGCCTGAACACCCTGATCGACCTTGGTCTGGGCTACCTGGCGCTGGAGCGCAGTACGCCCACCTTGTCCTCGGGCGAGCTGCAGCGCTTGCGCCTGGCCACCCAGCTGGGCTCGCAGCTATTCGGCGTGGTCTATGTGCTGGACGAACCGACCGCCGGCCTGCACCCCGCCGATGGCGAATCGTTGCACGCCGCCCTGCAAGGGCTGAAAGCGGCAGGCAATTCATTGTTCGTGGTCGAACACGACCTGGACACCATGAGCCGCGCCGACTGGGTGGTGGATGTCGGGCCACTGGCGGGCGAGCAAGGCGGCAAGGTGCTCTACAGCGGACCGCCCAAAGGGCTGGCCCAGGTCGACGCGTCGCAGACCCGTGCCTACCTGTACGGCAGCGCCGTGCCGCTGCCGCGCCCGCGTCGGCCTACCGCAAGCTGGCTGAAGCTGGCCGACGTCAGCCGCAACAATCTGCACAAAGTCGCTGCCGACTTTCCCCTGCAGTGCTTCACGGCCGTTACCGGGATTTCCGGCTCGGGCAAATCGAGCCTGGTCAGCCAGGTGCTGCTGGAACTGGTGGGCGAGCATCTGGGCCAGGCTCGCGAAGACGTCGAGGACGTGCTCGAAGACGCCGTACCGCAGACCGAATCGGGGTATATCGTCGAAGGCATGCACAGCATCAAGCGCCTGGTGCAGGTCGACCAGAAGCCTATCGGTCGTACGCCGCGTTCGAACCTGGCCACCTACACCGGGCTGTTCGACGCCGTGCGCAAGCTGTTCGCGGCCACCCCCGATGCGCAGCGGCACGGTTTCGATGCCGGGCAGTTTTCTTTCAACGTGGCCAAGGGACGTTGCCCTGAGTGTGAAGGCGAAGGCTTCGTCAGCGTCGAGCTGCTGTTCATGCCCAGCGTGTTCAGCCCCTGCCCGACCTGCCATGGCGCGCGCTACAGCCCCAAGACCCTGGCGGTAAAATGGCAAGGCCGCAGCATTGCCGACGTGTTGCAGCTCACGGTCCACCAGGCGTGCGAGGTGTTCGCCGAACAGCCGGCAGTGCTGCGGCCATTGACCGTGCTGCGTGACATCGGCCTGGGTTACCTGCGCCTGGGCCAACCGGCCACCGAACTGTCCGGCGGTGAAGCACAGCGCATCAAATTGGCTACCGAGCTGCAGCGCAACCAGCGGGGCGCCACGCTTTACGTGCTCGATGAGCCGACCACGGGGCTGCACCCCAGCGACGTCGACCGGCTGATGCAGCAACTCAATCATCTGGTGGATGCCGGCAACAGCGTGATCGTGGTGGAGCACGACATGCGCGTGGTAGCGCAGGCGGACTGGGTGATCGACATCGGCCCGAAGGCCGGTGACGAAGGCGGTAAAGTCGTCGCAGCCGGGCGCCCGGAAGACGTGGCCAAGGTCAGCGCCAGTCGCACTGCAACCTATCTGCAAAGCGCACTGGCGGAACCTGTATAGCGGCTGTCCACCGAGCACACATAGCGGCAGCCCCAGCGCGCGGGGCTGCCCAGGGTTGCTTCAACCGACCGGCTTGCTCTGGCCTTCGTCGGACGGGCTGCGGGCCTTTTCGCCCTGTTGGTTGGCGCGCTTGTGTTGCTCACCCACCTTGCCGGCATTTTCCGGCTTGTGGTCGAGGTCTTCACGCTTGGATTCTTTGTCCACGGTGTCTCTCCTGGCAGGGGCTGGACGGCTCATCGAGCCGGTACTTGATTTAGGCAGCTGCCTTCGGCATTCGTGCCCAAACGTTTCTGCGCTGAACTCCCGCACCGCATCGCCAGTCAGCATTGAAACGCCATTATTGGAGGATCATCCCGGATGCAGATTTCATTGGACAAACAGGTTGCCCTGGTCACCGGCGCCAGCTCCGGCCTGGGCGCCGCTGCCGCCAAGGCACTGGCCGCCGCCGGGGCCGCTGTGGTCGTCAACTACAATTCCCACGCCGAGCCCGCCGAACGCCTGGTTGCAGAGATCCGCGAAGCGGGTGGCAAAGCCATTGCGGTGGGCGCGGACGTGTCGAAGGAAGACGACGTCGAGCGACTCTTCGCCGCCACCATCGACACCTACGGCGCACTGGATATTCTGGTCGCCAATTCGGGCCTGCAGCGTGATGCTGCCACGGTCGACATGACCCTGGCCGACTGGAACAAGGTGATCGAGGTCAACCTCACCGGCCAATTCCTCTGTGCCCGCGCTGCCCTGCGACAGTTCCAGAAACAGGGCCCGCGCTCCTGGCTGTCGCGGGCGGCCGGCAAGATCATCCACATGAGCTCGGTGCACCAGTTGATTCCCTGGGCCGGCCATGTCAACTACGCCGCCTCCAAGGGCGGCATCGATCTGCTGATGCGCAGCATCGCCCAGGAAGTCGGCGAGCAGCGCATTCGCGTCAACTCGATCGCCCCTGGCGCGATTCGCACCGCCATCAACGAAGAAAACACCCAAGGCGACGCCGAGAAGAAGCTGCTCGGACTGATTCCCTACGGCCGTGTCGGCGAGGTCGACGACGTCGCCAACGCGGTCGTCTGGCTGGCATCCGATCTGAGTGACTACGTGCACGGCACCACGCTGTTCATCGACGGTGGCATGAGCTTGTATCCGGGGTTCCGAAACAATGGCTGAAGACGTCTGCAGCACCCTGCAAAGCCCGATCGAGGCCCACGGCATCATCGGCGACATGCGCAGCGCCGCGCTGGTCGCGGACAACGGCAGTATCGACTTCTGCTGCTGGCCGGAATTCGACAGCCCTTCCATTTTCACGGCCCTGCTGGACTGCGATCGCGCAGGTGTGTTCGAACTCGCCCCGGACCTGCCCGGCGCGCGTCGCCAGCAGATCTACCTGCCCGACAGCAACGTGTTGCAAACCCGCTGGATCGACCAGGACGCAGTGGTCGAGGTCACCGACCTGATGCCGGTCGCCGCAGAGGCCGACGCCCTGCCCCGGCTGATACGTCGGGTAGAAGTGCGCAACGGCACTGCCACCATCCGCTTGCGCTGCCGGGTTCGGCACGACTACAGCCGCGCCGATACCCAGGCCCACGCCAGCGGCGAGGACGTCTGCTTCAGCGCCGAAGGCCAGCCCACCTTGCGGCTGTCGGCAACCCAGGCTTTGCGCATCGAGGCGCACAGCGCCATCGCCGTGTTCGAACTCAAGGAAGGCGAATGCGCCGAATTCATCCTCGGCGGCGCCGAAGACTCGATGGTGCGTGCCGGTGAAGGCCAGGCATGCCTGGACGAAACCCTGGCGTTCTGGCGCAACTGGATCGGCCATTCGAACTACAAGGGTCGCTGGCGCGAGATGGTCGATCGCTCCGCACTGGCCTTGAAACTGCTGACATCACGTCGACACGGCGGGATCATCGCCGCCGCGACGTTCGGTCTTCCCGAAGCGCCCGGTGGCGTGCGCAACTGGGACTATCGGTATACCTGGATCCGCGATGCATCGTTCACCGTGTACGCCTTCATGCGCCTGGGTTTCACCACCGAGGCCAACGACTACATGCGCTGGGTGCGCGACCGTGTCGGCGAATGCTGCGACGAGCCTGCCCGGTTGGGCGTGGTGTACGGCCTGGACGGACGAGAAGAGCTGCCCGAATCCGAGCTCGATCACTTGGGCGGGCACGGCGGTGCCAGGCCCGTGCTGGTCGGCAACGGTGCACATGACCAGGTTCAGCTGGACATCTACGGCGAACTGCTGGATGCGGTGTACCTGGCCAACAAGTATGGCGAGGCGATTTCTCACCAGGGCTGGAAGCACGTCACCCACATCGTCGACAAGGTGTGCAGCAGCTGGCATCAAAAGGACGTCGGTATCTGGGAGATGCGCAACCCGCCCGAGCATTACCTGCATTCACGCCTGATGTGCTGGGTTGCCCTCGATCGCGCCCTGCGTCTGGCCGAGAAACGTTCGCTGCCAGCGCCATTCGAGCGCTGGGACAAGGAGCGCCAGGCGATCCACGACGACATCTGGAGCAATTTCTGGAACGCCGATGCTGGGCATTTCGTACAGAAGCTGGGCAGCGTCGAGCTCGACGGCTCCATGCTGTTGATGCCACTGGTGCGTTTCGTGGGTGCCAGCGACCCGCAATGGCTGAGCACACTGGAGGCAATCGAGCGCACCCTGGTGCGTGACGGCATGGTCTACCGCTACCGCCAGGATGATGGCCTGCCGGGCGACGAAGGTGCGTTTACCGCCTGCTCGTTCTGGTATGTGGAGTGCCTGGCACGGGCTGGCCAGGTGGAAAAGGCGCATCTGGAGTTCGAGCAGTTGTTGCGCTATGCCAACCCGCTGGGGCTGTTCGCCGAGGAGTTCGATCGGCATGGCCATCACCTGGGCAATACCCCCCAAGGGTTGAGCCATCTGGCTCTGATCAGCGCCGCCAGCTTTCTTGACAGGAAGCTGAGTGGCCAGCGTACCCAGTGGCAACCCTAGGGTTTCGTTTCAGCGATGGTGGCAAGAGTGCCACTATCGCCCCGATAAACCAAACGTAATGCCAATCTGCTAGGCGCCTGTACAGAACCACGCCATACTGGCGCCTAGTGCCACTCGTTGTGCCATGACTGCCGCGTATCCACAAACAGGGCGCTCCGAGGGAATTAAAATTGTCATGTTGCGTCCGTATTCAGGTAGCAACCGACACACTTCAAACACCGGATAAATTCTAAGCAAAGGAATCAAGGAGCCGTTCATGCTGATACTCACCCGCAAGGTAGGCGAAAGCATCGTCATTCATGACGACATCAAGATCACTATCCTTGGCGTGAAAGGGATGCAGGTGCGAATCGGCATCGATGCGCCGAAGGATGTACAGGTACATCGCGAAGAGATCTTCAAGCGTATCCAGGCAGGCAGCCCTGCACCGGAAAAGGAAAATGGCCAGGCCTGATCGGCCGATTGCCGCGGTCCTTCGAACGCCGCCATGCATCTGGCCTTGGCCAGACTGCACAGCGGCGCGAAGTCACCGCTGACAACGTCAGACAGGCGTTGCCTGGTGATGATTGTCGTCCGGAGCCCCTGCCCCACCGCCTGCATGACGCTTCGCCTTGTCAGTGGCGAACGCCAGGGCATCCTTGGCACATGTCAATCCATCACGTATTTCGGTCTGTTCCTTGATCACCCGGCCATCCACGCCGTAAGTACCGAAGAACACCGAGATTTTGTCTTCACCGATCTTGCGTGCGCGCACCACGATACGGCAGCCGTTCTTGAGGGTTTCCTCATGGCGAACTTGCTCGTCCAGATAATTCGCTGACGAGTCTTCCCATTCCATGAACTGCTTGGTGGTTTCCAATTCTACGTCTGTCATATGCCTACCTCTTGTGGGTAATCAAGGCGATGCCTTATGTAACCGACCTTCTACACGGCTGGTGGTTCAGTACAACTCTGCCGGAAGAAAAGTTGCAGGCAGGGTGCGCGCATTCAAAAGGAATTATTCCCACACGGCATACGTCACTAATCAGAGATGCCAGGAACGAAATCCCTCGAGCGCAAGGATTCCATCATGCTGATATTGACGCGCAACACCGACGAAAGCATCGTTATCGAAGACGATATTCGTATCACCATCATCGACGTCAAGGGCGGTCAGGTCCGCCTGGGCATAGATGCGCCACGGGACGTGGCGGTGCATCGTCAGGAAATCTACGAACGCATCAAGGCCGGCGTACCCATGGTGCCCAAGGCAACTGGCCGCTGAGTCGGCCGGCAGCCGTTGCTAGGCACGGAAGGCAGCGCTGATCTTGCTCGCCAGGTCCTGTTCGCGAAAGGGTTTCTGTACCAAAGGATAGTGCTCGGAATCGAGGCCCTCGAGCTCGGCATAACCGGTCACGAACACGATCGGCAATCGTGGGTGACGGCGACGAATCATGTGCGCCAGCTCCCCGCCATTGGTGCCAGGCATGGCGAAGTCGGTCAGCACCAGGTCGACACTGGGGTCCAACTTGTTCAGCGCCTGCTCGGCACTGTCGGCCTCGATCACGCTGTAGCCAAGGCCCTGCAACATGGTCGCCGTCACCTCGCGCACGCCATGGTCGTCGTCGACCAGCAGGATGGTCCGTCGCTCGCCTTCGTTCTGAGCGACTGCGATATAGGCAGGCTCGTCTGCGTGCGCCACAAGCTGATCCGGAACGCCCGGCAAGTAGACCTTCACCGTGGTGCCGTAGCCCGGCGAGGTCATGATCGCCACGCCCCCACCCGACTGTTTGGCAAAGCCGAACACCTGAGCCAGACCCAAGCCTGACCCCTTGCCCACTTCCTTGGTGGTAAAGAACGGCTCGAAGGCCTTGGCCACCACCTGCTGGCTCATGCCAGTACCCGAATCCTGGATCGACAGCACCACGTAGTTGCCGGGCTCCGGGTCTTCCGGACGCTGCGCCGCCATGCTCACCGTTTCGTTGGCCGTGGACAGGCGCAAGGTGCCGCCACCGGGCATGGCATCGCGGGAGTTGATCGCCAGGTTGAGAATGATCATCTCGGTCTGGGTCGGATCCACCAATGCATTCCACAAGTCGGGCGCGGTGTCGGTTTCGATCCAGATGCTGCCACCCAGGGTGCGCTGCAACAGCTCGATCATGCCTTCCACGGTACCGTTGAGGTTCACCGCCACCGGCTCGAGGCGCTGGCGGCGGGAGAAGGACAGCAACTGACCGGTGAGCTTGGCACCGCGTTCGCCCGCCTCCTTGATGTTCTGCAGGCGGCCCTGAATGCGTTCGGTCCTGCCTTTCTCGAAATCGCGCGCAATGAAGGTGGTACTGGCCAGGATCACCGTCAGCAGGTTGTTGAAGTCGTGCGCCACACCCGCCGTCAGCTGGCCGACCGCTTCCAGGCGCTGCAGCTGGTGCAGCGTGGCCTCGATGCGTTGGCGCTCGTCGATCTGCTCGCGCAGCTGATGGTTGGCACCGGCCAGCTCATCCAACACTTCACGCTCACCGGTGATGTCGCGCACGGCGGTGTACATCAGCCCCTCGTCCGGAACGATGGTCCAGGACAACCAACGGTAGTTTCCGTCGGCGTGGCGCATGCGGTTGACGAAGCGGGTCGAGACATTGCCGTTGGCGATGTTCTCGGTCTCGCGGCGGGTCGCGGCGAGATCGTCGGGATGAATGATCTCCCACAACTGGATGCTGCCCAGATGCTCACGGGTCCAGCCCAGTGTGGATTCCCACGCGGGGTTGAGCGACACCGGCGACATGTCGAAGCGCATTACCCCCAGCAACTCGCGGGACAGCTCCCAGGTGCGGTCGCGCTCGCGGGTACGCTTGACCACCCGCTCCCCAAGCATCTCGTTGAGCTGCTCAAGGGCCTGGGTCGCTTGCTTCTGCTCGGTGATGTCCTGGATGACGCCGGTGAAACGCACGCACACGCCGTCTTCGAAGAAGGCCTGCCCATGGCTGGCAATCCAGCGCAGGGTACCGCTGGCCAGACGCACGCGATACTCGATGTGAAACAACCGCCCATCGTCGACCGTCAAGGCTGCAGTCATGCGCTCCTGAACCACGGGCAGGTCTTCGCCGTGGCAGTAGTCGAGAAACAGCGCCAGGTTCACCTCGGCAGCGGGGTCAAGCTCGTACAGTGCCCGGCAGCGTTCATCCCAGAGCAGTGTGTCGCTGGGCGGCGCATAGTCCCAGACACCCATGCGCGCTGCGTTGGTGGCGATGTGCGCACGCACTTCGGCGTGCTGCAGGGAACGCTCTGCGTCGCGCCGACGATGACGCTCGTGGACTTCGTCCATGGCACGCTGGATGGCACGGGGCAACAGGCTCAGGTTCTGCTTGAGCACATAGTCGATAGCGCCCTGGCGCATCATCTCGACCGCATGCTCTTCGCCGTAGACCCCGGACAGGAAGATGAACGGCGTCATCGGCGCCAGGCGCTGCGCTGCCTGCAGCACCAAAGGGCCGGATGAGCCTGGCAGCATGTAGTCACACAGAATCAGGTCGAACGCACCGTCCGCCAGCGCCTGCTCCACACCCTGATGATTGAACACCAGGGTCGACTCGACGGCCACGCCCGCGCGCTCAAGGGTCATCAGCGCCAGTTCGGCATCGAGGGGGCTGTCTTCCACGAACAGCAGTTGCAAAGGCTTGGGCGGCATAGAGATCCGAATACGTGGCTGGAGTGTGGCGCGCTTAGCGCCGTCCGTGCGCCATTGGGTGGGGCACGCTGGGTGTGGTTGGTCTCGACCGTCACACAGCGCGAGCAGGACTCAAGAGCCGGGACGACGAACGATTCGCGACGAGCCGGGTGGGGGCTCGTTCAACACCGCCCAGAAAATACCCAGGTCGGAGATGGCAGACACGAATTCCTTGAATTCGACCGGCTTGACCACGTAAGCGTTCACTCCAAGTGAGTAAGCCCGTTCAAGATCCGGTTCTTCCCTGGATGAGGTCAGCATGACCGTGGGAATACTGCGCAACTGTTCGGTTTCGCGGACCACCTTGAGCACTTCCAGCCCGTCGACCTTGGGCAGCTTGAGATCCAGCAGCAGCACTGCCGGGTTGCCCGCGTCACGCGCCGCATGACTGCCACGGCGCAGCAGATAGTCGAGCGCTTCGGCACCGTCACGCATGACGATGACTTCGTTCGCCAGTTGGCTGCGCTCCAGCGCCACCAGTGTCAGCTCCAGGTCTTTGGGATTGTCCTCGACCAGAAGAATAGGTTTGAGCATCGCTTACCTCGGTAGATTCGTGCCGGCGGAATGTGTACGTCGCGGCAACGCCATGTAGAAAGTGGCGCCCTGATCCAGGGCGCCTTCGGCCCACACCCGGCCGTCGTGTCGTTCGATGATGCGGCGCACACTGGCCAGGCCAATGCCGGTGCCTTCGAACTCTTCCATGCGGTGCAGGCGCTGGAACACCCCGAACAGCTTGCCGGCGTAGGCCATGTCGAAGCCCACGCCATTGTCACGCACGAAAATGATCGTTTCGGCGTCCTGCTGGTAGGCGCCGACTTCGATCACCGCATGCTCGCGGGTGCGGCTGTACTTGATGGCATTGGACAGCAGGTTGCGCAGCGCCAGGTGCACGAACGCGGCGTCGGCCACCAGGCGCGGCAGTGCCGCCACCTGCCATTGCAGATCGCGACCTTCGTAATCGGGCTGCATCTCCAGGCGGATGGACTCGACCAGCGCGTTGAGGTCGACGTCGGTGAAACGCAGGGCCGAACGGCCCATCTGGGAAAAGCTCAGCAGGTTGTCGACCAGGGTGCCGGCAAACCGCGCCGACTCGCCGATGTGTTCGAGAAAACGCAAGCCTCGCTCGGACAGCTTGGGGCCTTCGAAATCGGCCAGCAATTCGGCGTAGCCGGCAATGTGGCGCAACGGTGCACGCAGATCATGGGACACGCTGTACGAGAAAGCCTCGAGCTCCTTGTTGGATTTCTTCAGTTCACCCGCCAACTGCGCCAGTTCCTCGGCCTTGCGCAGGACGATGCCGAGCACGGCAGTGCGCAGTTCGTGAACGCCTTCGATCTCGAGTGCGTCCCAGGGGCTTGAGAAGCCGCTGACTTCCTGCTTCCAGCTATCGAAGCTGGCGCGTGGATTGAGCACACCGGCACTGTCCAGGCTTTTTTCTGCCCGCCCTGCCCAAGTCACCGTGTGCGATTGCTCCGGCTTGAACCAGATCAAATAGTGGGAATGAATCTCGGAAATCGCCACGGCCAGCACACCGCCGCAGTAACGCGCCAGTTCGGGCAGCTCGGGCAGGTCCCGACCGACGTTGTCGCTGTGAAATATTTCCTGCCCGCCGCGCTCGGCCAGCCACACTGCCAGCGCATCGACCAACGCCTGCGGAGGTGTGTCACCCAGCAACTCGCAGCGAGCCTCGGCGATGATCGCCGCACCGCTGGCGCGGACGAAGCCCAGAAAGGTCTCGGGCAGCGTCAGCAGGCCGGCACGCACGCTGTCGCTGTCGGCCATGGCGGAAAGCAGCTGGACGATCTGCCGACGCAGTTCGAGCATGCGCTCATGCTGCGCATGGATGGCTTTGGTTTCGATCTGCAGCGACAGGACGCTGCCCAGCAGCTCACAGGCGGTACGGGTCTGAAAACCGACCGCATGAGGCTGGTCGTGGTGACAGGAGATCAGACCCCAGAGCCGACCGTCGACCACGATGGAAATCGACATCGACGCCATCGTCTGCATGTTGCGCATGTACTGCACGTGCACGGGTGAAACGCTGCGCAGTGCTGCATGACTGAGGTCCAACGGCTCGCCGGTCAGGGGGTTGTTGGCCGGCATCAGCGGCGATGCCTGGTAGTTGGCATCTTCGATCACCCGGATGCGGTTGATGCAGTACAGCTCCCTGGCCTGACGCGGAATATCGGACGCCGGGAAGCATAGCCCCAGGTAGCTGGGGTAGCCCTCGTCCCGTGCCTCGGCCAGCACGGTGCCGTTGCCCGTCTCGTCGAAACTGTAGGCCTTGACCCGACCGAAGCCGGTCACGCGCTTCACCTCGACCACCGAGCGCTCGCACAACTCGAGAATGTCCTGGGCGTTGTGCAACTGGCCAATGAACGTCCGCACCATTGGGTACAAGGCGCCATAGGCATGGGCCTCATCGGCAGCGGGCTCGAACTCGGCGACGATCACCCCGTCGACGCGGTGCACCATCATCGCCGTGGCAATCTGGCGACGGCTGCCCTGGGCGAAGCGCACATCGGCGAAATGAAATGGCTGCTGTTCTTCCCCGGACCAGGCGGCCAGGCGCGCCGACAGTGCCGCACCTCGCTCGATCAGGTCGGCGACCGGCGTTTCCAGCAGGTGCGCAGGCTCGAGTTGCAGCCAATGACGGACGTTGTCGCTGACCTGCAGCACACGCTGGGCGGTGGCGTCGAGCACCAGCATGAAACCCTGCGGCTGGATGCTGCCCGGCGTACGGATGGGCTCGCTCGCGCACTGCTCGATGGCAGCGGCGAGCGCGACCGAAGTCTCGCGTGATGTCACAGTGAATCTCCTGGCGGCCTATCAGCGCGGCGCTGCAAGCCATTGCATGGTCGCCAACCGTGGCATATGAAAAACTTACAATCGGCTACCACCTTAGCAAATTAAGACGCGCCACGCCGGCTTTACGTTCAATAATGGCGAATTGATTTTAAGCACGGCGAGTGCATGTTTGGCAGGCCGCGCCATTGAACCATTAGCGCATGACATTTCTCAGCCTAATCAGTATGATGCGCGACTGTGCGAGGTTGGCGAAATTGGTAGACGCATCAGACTTAAAATCTGACGACCTTTGGTTGTGCGGGTTCGATTCCCGCACCTCGCACCATCTTGATTTCTCCCCCCTCTTCCCAATCTTCGGGAACTCCTGCCCTCCAAGCTTGCCGACTTCCTATACGCCACGCATTTCGCCTGGTGACACAAGGAGGCCCGACCCATGCCCGATGCTCAGGGAAAAATTCGTTACGCCGTGGTTGCCGGTGGCTGGATTTCGCAAGGTGCGTTCATGCCCGGTGTGGACCAGACCCGCAATTCGGTGATGACTGCACTGGTAACCGGCGACCCGATCAAGGCCGATGAACTGGCTGCGATGTATGACCTCAAGAGCTACAGCTACGAGCAGTTTCCCGAACTGCTGGCGTCTGGCGAGATCGATGCGATCTACCTGGCCACGCCCAACTTCCGTCATCGCGAATTCGCAGTCCCGGCGCTGGAAGCCGGTATTCACGTGCTGCTGGAAAAACCCATGGCTGCCAGCGAGGAAGACTGCCTGGCGATCAATGCGGCTGCCGAGCGTGGCAAGGCCAAGCTGATGATCGCCTACCGTCTGCATTGCGAGCCGGGCACCGTGGACATGGTCCAGCGCGTGCGTCGCGGCGATATCGGTGAGCCACGGCTGTTTACCGCTACCTTCACGCAACATACCGATGCCGAGAACCACCGGATGAAAAGCGGTTTCTGGGCCGGCCCGGCGGCGGACATGGGGCCCTACCCGCTCAATGCCGTGCGCAACCTGTTCGGCGGCGAGCCGCTGGAAGTGCATGCCGTTGGTGCGCAGACACCCGGACGGCCAATCAATACCCCGGACACCGTCAGCGTGACCCTGCGGTTCGCGGAGCAGCGTCAGGCTACGTTCACCGTCAGCTACAGCCTGCCGGCAACCGAGCGTTTCCAGTTGATCGGTACCAAGGGGGAGTTCGAGGCATCGCCTTGCTTCGGTTTCGGTGAAGGCGTCGCCATTGCCTATCGCGCGATCATCGACGGCGAAACGCAGGCTCATACCTTCCCGGTGGTCGATCAGTTCGGCGGCGAGACGGAGTACTTCTCTCAGTGCATTCTCGAAGATCGCCAGCCTGAAGCGGATGGCGACGAAGGTTGGCGTGACGTGCGAGTGCTGGCTGCTATCGAGCGCTCGCTGCAGACCGGCGAGATCCAGAAGCTCGAGCCGCTGGCTTCGCGCCAGGGCATTCAGGCCGATCAGGCGCGATTGCTGACCCTGGCCAAGGTGCCGCCGTACGTCAATACCACTGAACCCAACGACTGAGCAGTGCACCGATCTGCCTGAATGACCGCAGCGCCTGCTTCGCGGCCGATGACCGCTCCTACGAAGATTGGGGTTCCCCAGTAGGAGCGGTCCGTGGCCGCGAAACGGTGGCTGCGGTCTGTGGGCTGTACCGGGTCCTCTTTTCACAGCCGATGACCGCCCGAAAAGAGGAACCACAATCCCTGTAGGAGCGGTCCGTGGCCGCGAAGGGCGCGCTGCGGTGTGGCGGGTGCACTACGGGTTCAGCAGCGGCTCAGCAGGGTCGTTGCCAGGCGTTTGGCCTGCGCCGCGACGTCGGTCACAGCGGTACTCTCCCACCACATCCCCCGCAACGGCGGGCCCATGGCGAACAGTCGCTCGGCGACCAGCCCTTGGGCGTCCACGACAGCACCTTCGACGTCAGACTCTATACCCAGGGCCAAAGGCCCCGGCCGGATCAAGCCACGCGCCAGAAGCTGGCGCGGCAACGGCTTGTCGACCCGCCGCCAGTCATATTCGATACCACTGGAATTGATCAACGCATCCCCGTGCAGCTGCACCGAGGCAGATTCGCCCCGCCGGCGGATGGTCAGGGTCGTGCCGTCGGCGCGCTGATAGCTGGCCGCCTGAAGGGTCAGCCGCCCCTCGCGTATCAGCCTCTGCACCAGCGCGTCGCTGGGCGGCGGTGACCGATGGTGGTGGCTTTCCCACCAGGGCCGTACATGGCGTACGAACTGGCGTTTCTGGCGTTCGCTGGCCTGGCTCCAGAGCCGGGCGATATGCGCACGCACGGTGTCCAGCGGCGCCTGCCAGTCGACACCTTCCTGCAGCGCCTGGCGGCATTGCTTGCGCACCTCGGCCATGAGCTGGCGCGGGCTGCGCAAATCGTCGGCCGCTGCCAGGAAATCCGGCCAGCTCGGCGGCTGGCGACGAACATGAGGCCACAGACCGTGCCGCGAAATCACCGTGATCGGCCCGCGATGGCCGGCTTGGTCGAGCGAGACCACGGCATCGACCATGGTCAGTCCCGAGCCGATGATCAACACCCGGGCCTGAGGGTCGAGGCCACGCATGGCCTGCACGTCCCACGGGTCGACCGCCCCAGCGTTCAGACCGCCCGGCGCCTTCAAGGCGGTGCGCGCGGCGGGAAACATGCCCGTGGCCAGCACCGCCTGCCGCCCGTACCACACCTGGCCGTTATCCAAGGTGATCTCGACCTGCTCGCCGCAGGTCTGCAGATCGATCGCCTGCGCGCGCACATGCTCTGCCGTGGCCCCGTACCGGGCACCCGCTGCACGTGCCTCGGCCAGGCGTTGCTGGGCATAGAGCCCGAAGATGCCGCGCGGCGGGAACAGCTCCGCCACCGGCAGCGACTGCTCGGCCGACTGCGGCCACCCGCCGTCGTCGATGAACCGGGTCAGCCATTCGGTCAGGTCGTCGGCGTTGTCGGGGTCGACGCTCATGCGCGCCGCATTGCCATTGAGGGTGTGCCCCAACTCGGTGGCACTGTAAGCCTCACCTCGGCCGAGCTCGGGGCGCGGCTCGATGATGACGATCCGCCGTGCGTGAGGTTGCCTGAGCAACTGCACCGCCAGCAGGGTCCCGCTCAAGCCGCCACCGATGATCACTACATCGGCGTGCCTGGATACAACATCGGTCATGGGTAAGTTCTCAAGGACGATGGCGCCGATCATACGTCATGCAAGGCACCCGGCCGCTGTGACGCCGCCACGATACCCCGGCAAGCCGCCAGATCAAGATCGTGCAGCGCTGCGGGCCGGGCAAAGTAATAGCCCTGGGCCTGGGAAGCACCCATCTCGCGCAACAACTGCAGGGTGGCAAGGTCCTCCACCCCTTCGGCGACGACCGTCAGCCCGAGCGATTCGGCCATGCGCACGATGGCACGGACGATGGCCCGGCTGCGCGCGCTGCTGGTCAATTCGAGAATGAACGACTTGTCGATCTTCAACCCGTTGAATTGGTATTGGTGAACGTAGCTGAGCGATGAAAAACCGGCTCCGAAATCATCGAGCACCACGCTCATGCCGTGCTCGGCCAGCTGTTGCATGGTCCGCTGCGCCATGGCCGGCTCGGCCACCAGCGCGCCCTCGGTGAGTTCCAGGCAGATTCGCGAAGCCGCTACGTGGTGCCGCGCGAGCACGGCCAGCACTTCGTCGGCGAACCCGCTGCGGGTGATGCTGTAGCTGGAGCAGTTCACGTGCACCGGCGGCCAGTCTGCGTGCGCCGGCTGGGCGAGAATCTCCGCTACGCAGGTCAGCATGTAGAGGTCGAGGCGGCCGATCAGCCGCAGGCCTTCGAGCGCGGGCAGGAAATGCCCGGGGGCGATGATGCGCCCGTCCGGCTGGTGCCAGCGGATCAAGGCCTCCAGCGCCCGCACCTCGCCGGTCTGTACGTCGACGATGGGCTGGAAATAGGGCAGCAGTTCGTCGCTGCGCTTGAGTGCATTGCGCAACGCGCCCTCCTGTTCGACCTGGTCGGAGACTTCGCGGCGCAATGCCTGGTTGAACACTGCATAGCTGTCGCGACCGGCATTCTTGACCCGGTACATCGCCTTGTCGGCGTCACGCAGCAAGTCGGCCGTCTCGCTGTGGAACTGGCTGTCGGCGCCGACGATGCCGATGCTGCACGAGGAAAACACCTCGTGGGCATTGATGAAAAAGGGCCGATCGAACGCCACCAGAATGCGCTCGGCAATTTCCACGGCAGCTTCCAGGTTCGAATCCGGCGCCAGCACCGCGAACTCGTCGCCGCCCAGGCGGGCCAGCAGGTCATCTTCACGCAGGCAACTGCGCAGGCGCGCACCGGCTTCCCTGAGCAACTGGTCGCCGAAGTGATGACCAAAACTGTCGTTGACCATCTTGAAACGGTCCAGGTCGATGAACATCACCACCAGTTCACGGCCATCGGAGCAGTATTGGTCCCAGGCCTGGGCCAGACGCTGCTGCAGGTGAATGCGATTGGGCA
The DNA here is from genome assembly GCF_014842235.1 of Pseudomonas sp. CFBP 13710. Classification (NCBI taxonomy): domain Bacteria; kingdom Pseudomonadati; phylum Pseudomonadota; class Gammaproteobacteria; order Pseudomonadales; family Pseudomonadaceae; genus Pseudomonas; species Pseudomonas sp. CFBP 13710. Next base: position 659,185 of record NZ_JACYVJ010000001.1, read on the forward strand.
GCCCGGTCAGTGCGTCGTGGGCGTTTTCGTACTGCAGCTTGGCGTTGGCATGGTCAAGCTCGCGGGTTCGACTCTGCACCCGCGCTTCCAGCCGCAGGTTGGCTTCGTAGATGGCTTCGGCAGCGCTGCGGCGCGACAGCGCGGTGTCGATGTGGCGCGAGACGAAGGTCAGCAGGTCCTGGTCGCGCAGGGTGTAGTGCACGTCACTGGCGTAGCTCTGCACCACCAGTACGCCGCGCACGCGATCATCGTCGAACAGCGGAACACCGAGCCAGGATTGCGAGCGGACCAGCTCGCGGCTGTCTTCGATTTCACCCTGGATCATCAGACGCGTCGCGGCGTCGAAGTCGATCAGGCAGGCGCAGCGCTGGCGAATCACGTACTCGGTCAGGCCACGCCGCCCCCGGCGCGGCTGCGGGCGGCCAGTGAGCTGCTCATCGACATAGTAAGGAAAGCTGACTTCGCCGCTTTCGCCGTCGAAGATCGCGATGTAGAAGTTGCGTGCATACAGGAGGTCGCCGACGATCACGTGCAGGCTGTGATAGAGGCCGTCGATTTCGCCTGGCTTGCTCGACAGCTCGGCAATCTGGAACAGCGCGACCTGCAGGTGCTCTGCGCGCTTGCGCTCGGAGACTTCCAGACGCAGCGCGGCATTGAGCTGGGACAATTCCTGGGTACGCCGCGACACCGTTTCTTCCAGGTCGGCACGATGCAGAATCCGATCCAGAGCCATGGCAACGTGCCGGGCGACCACCAGGAACAGGGCACGGTCTTCCGCGCTGTAGGCCCGTTCGACGTCGTAGACCTGCATGGCGATCATGCCGAACACTTCATCGCGGGCGTTCTTGAGCGGCGAACCCATCCAGAATTCGGGGATGTGCCCCACGCAATGGAAACGCCCCTGCCGCCCTGCCAGGGCGATACCCTTGGCGTCGATCAGCAGGGGCTGGCCGCTGGTCAGTACCTGGCCGGTCAGCGACAGATGTTCGGGGGTCAGGTACTCGTAGTTTTCCGCTTCCAGCGCTTCGACGTCGATGACGTCCACGTAGTAGGGGTAGGTGATCTTGCCGCTTTGCGCATCGTAGAGCGCCAGGTAGAAGTTCTCTGCATCGATCAGGCTCGCCAGGAGCTTGTGTACACCCACCAGGAAAATCCCGCGGTCGCGAGTCGAGCTGGCCAAGTAGGTGATTTCGTAAAGTACGCGTTGAGTGATCTGCGCGCGGGCCAGAGCATCGGTCTGCACCTGGCGACCGATGGCAGCGGCCAAATCGGCCAGGGCCCCATCGTGGGTGACGTGCACAGGGGCCATCAGCCAGCCGAGTACCCCTTCGCCCTGCCCGGTCGGCCACAACTGGAGGCTGCAGCTTTCGCAGAAACGCTGCAGTTCGTGGTTGGCCAGCACCAGGGGCCAGTGTCGCTGCAGGTCGCCCTGGCCTTCGAGATGCAGCTGTTCGCCCGCCCGGTACCACGCCCACGCAGTGCTGTGGGGCCATTCACGGGCCTGCTGCAGAATCGCTTCCAGCGATGCTGCCTCGAGCATGGGCGTAGAGCCCTTGCCGAACTCGGCAAAGGTCGGGGAATCGGAACTCATAGACGCTCCATGCCAGAAAACCAACGGCGTACATCTTCGAGCCTATGGCCATCTAATGGCAAGCCCCACGAACGGCGCTGACGTTTACGGCAAACCTTTGTGTCGCAAACCCCTTGTCCCGCCACCAGCGACACAGCATCGACGCTCTGCTGGCGGATCCGCAGGAGCGGCCTGTGGCCGCGAACCAGGCGCCGCGGTGTGGCGGGTACACGGCGGCGATTCTTTCGCGGCCGATGACCGCTCCTACCGGAGGGGGTCGGGTTTACAGGCCGCCGCCGACGTCCAGCAGGGCGCCGGTGGTGTAGCTGGCCTGATCGCTCACCAACCACATGATCGCCTGGGCGATCTCATCCGGCTGGCCACCGCGGCCCATGGGCACGGCGCCTTCCTTGCGCGTAACCCGGCCCGGTTCACCGCACAGGGCATGGAAATCGGTGTAGATCATTCCGGGACGAACCGCATTGACCCGTATGCCCTCGCCGGCCACCTCCTTGGCCAACCCGATGGTGAAGCTATCGATAGCCCCCTTGGACGCCGCGTAGTCGATGTACTCGTCCGCGGAACCCAGCCGAGCGGCAATCGACGACACGTTGACGATCACCCCACCCTGGCCGCCATGTCGCCGCGACATCCGCCCTACCGCATGCTTGGCGCACAGCATGGGGCCCACAACGTTGCTCGTCATCAGCCCGAGCAGGCGCTGCTCGGACATCTCGTCCAACCGCGCCCTGGGGCCGTTGGTGGCCGCGTTGTTGACCAGCGCAGTGACCCGGCCCAACTCGGCATCCACCTGGCTGAACAAACGGAACACACCCTCTTCGCGGCTGACGTCGGCACGCACCGCGATGGCCTGCACGCCCAGCGCCCGCACTTGCTGCAGCACATCCATGGCCGCTGCGTCGTCACTGCGATAGTTGATGCACACACGATAGCCCTGGCTTGCCGCAAGCAGCGCGGTCGCAGCGCCGATACCTCGGCTGCCACCTGTGATGACAATGACTTTTTCCATGAAATACGTAGCCTCCAAAGACGGATTCAGGCGCGGCTGGCGCTCTTGACCTGCCTGGCCGCCTGAATGTCGTGCATGAAACGCTCGGCCGGAAGCGGATGGCCAAGCAGATAGCCCTGCAGGGAATCACAGCCCAGGCGGGTCAGGAACTGCTGTTGATTGCTGGTTTCCACCCCTTCGGCCACGATCCGCAGGCCCAGCGCCCGACCTAGCGCGACGATCGCCGACACGATGGCGGCATCGTCGCTGTCCTGCTCCAGATCGCGGACGAAACCGCGGTCGATCTTCAGCTCGTTGGCCGGCAGCCGCTTGAGGTACATGAGGCTGGAATAACCCGTGCCGAAATCGTCGATGGACAGATCGACACCCATGTCCGAAAGCTGCTGCAGCACGTTCATACTGGCGTCGGCGTCGCTCATCGCCGTGGTTTCGGTGATTTCCAGGGTCAGGTTGGCCGCGTCGAGCCCGTGCCGATCCAGGGTGCTGGCTACCCCGCGGACCAGGCCGGCATGGCCGAACTGCAGGGCGGAAAGATTGACCGCGATGCGCCAGTGCCCGAAGCCCTGGTCGACCCACTCGCGCATCTGCCGACAGGCCTCGTCGAGCACCCAGCTGCCAATGTCGATGATCAGCCCGGTTTTCTCCGCAAGGTCGATGAAGGCGGCAGGCGCCAGCAGGCCCATTCGCGGGTGCTGCCAACGCAGCAGCGCTTCGGCGCCGATCGGCTCGCCGCTGCGGGCACCGAACTTGGGCTGGTAGAACAGACGCAACTGCTGCTCGGTGACTGCCATGCGCAGTTCCTGCAGCAGCTGCAGTTGCTTGCGGGCATTGGTGTTCATCGAGCTTTCGAAAAAGCTGTAGCCGTTCTTGCCGATGCTCTTGGCGTGGTACATGGCCGCGTCGGCATTCATCAGCAACTCGTTCTGATCGACGCCGTTGCCTGGGTACAGGGCAATACCGATGCTCGCTGAAATCTGCAATGTGTGCCCTGCCACCTCGAAAGACTGACCGATAAGATGCACCTGCTGCGCGGCGATACCCTTGGCATAGGCCGGCTCTTCCAGGCTGACGAGCAGGACGAACTCGTCGCCGCCGATCCGCGCCAGGGTGTCCTGACCATGCAGACCGCCGCGCAGACGCGAGCCCACGGCACGCAGCAACTGGTCGCCCATGTGATGGCCGAAGGCGTCGTTGACGGGCTTGAAGCCATCCAGATCGATGAACATCACCGCCAGGTAGCCGCCGACGGCATCGACCTGGCTGATCGCCTGGCCAATGCGGTCGGCCAGCAGTATGCGGTTGGGCAGCCCGGTCAGGTTGTCGTGCAGGGCCAGTTGCGTCAGTTCCTGGTTGGCCAGGGTCAGCGAGTTGGCCAGCGCCGAGGTACGCGACTCCATGCGCGCATCCAGTACCGACGTCAACAGGGTCATGCCCAGCACCGCCAGGGTGGTCACCAGCACCAGGTAGTCGAGGCCGTCGCCGGTCAGGCCGTTCAGGGCACCGCCGCAGACGCTGCCCGCCGGGAATTCGGCGGCAGCCATGCCGGTGTAGTGCATGCCGACGATGGCGATGCCCATTACCACCGAGGCTCCGGCACGGGCCACGCGTACATTGGGGCGGTTGCGGCGCAGGCGGAAGGCAATCCACAACGCGGCACCGGAGGCCCCTGCGGCAATCGCCAGCGACGCAACGAACAGCACAGGGTCGTAGACGATGCCTGGCTGCATCTGCAGCGCCGCCATGCCGGTGTAGTGCATGCTGCTGATACCGGCGCCCATGATCAGTGCGCCGACGGCCAGTTGCGGCCCCGGCAGCTGCGGCTGGCTGACCAGCCACAGGGCAAAGCCGGAACTGAGCACGGCAATGAGCAGCGAAGCTGCCGTGAGGCTGAGGTCGTAGCCCAACTGGATCGGCAGTTCGAAAGCGAGCATGCCGATGAAATGCATCGACCACACGCCGATGCCCATGGCCAGCGCCCCGCCGCTCATCCACAGGTACACAGCCCGGCCCTGCGCCGTGGCAATACGCCCGACCAGATCAAGCGCGGTGTACGACGCCAGAATGGCAACACACAGCGATACGACGACAAGAGCGGAAGAATAAGTACCAATTAGCATCGATATCTCGACAAGGCCGTGCGGGGTTTCAAAGGGTGACGTGACTCTGCGCAGCCATCCTGTAGCAGCGGCTCAAGCCGCGTCACGAACGCCATGGTGAATCCGACGAAAGGCGCCCACCGTTGACGCAGCTTGCGCCGCTGCCAGGGACGTGCGCGTGACAAACCCGCTATTGTGCCGGTTCCTGCCAGCCGCCGCCCAGCGCCGCGATCAACTGCACGCTGGCGACCAGCCGACTCTGCATCAGCGTCAATACGCTGCGTTCGTTGCTCAACGCCGTGGCCTGCACGTTGACCACATCAAGATAGCCAATAAGGCCGGCTTTGTATTGGTTGGATGTCAGTCGTAACGACTCGCGCGCCGCCTGCAGCGCCTCGTTGCGCACCGAGGCTTCCTCGTCGAAGACTTTCAACTGGCTCATGTAGTCTTCCACTTCGCGAAAGCCATCGAGCACCGTCTGCCGATACTGCGCGACGGTCTGGTCATAGGCCGCCTCGCTGCGGTCCACTTCGGCCGCCCGCTGCCCACCGTCGAACAGGGTCATCGCCAACTGCGGGCCGACCGACCAGAAGCGATTGGGCAACGATACCCAGTTGCTGAAACTGCTGCTGCTGTAGCCGCCCGCCAGACTCAGGGTCAGGTCGGGAAAATAGGCCGTCTTGGCCACGCCTATTTCGGCATTGGCGGCCATCACCGAGCGCTCGGCGGCGGCGATGTCGGGACGGCGCTCAAGCAGTTGCGACGGCAGCGCCAGGGGAATGGCCGGCAACGACGGAATGTCGGTACTGCCGGCCAGGCTGAATTCCGAAGGTGCCATGCCGATCAGCACCGCGATGGCGTTCTCCAACTGCGCCCGCTGCCAGGCCAGATCGATCAGGTCGGCCTGGGTCGATTTCAGCTGGGTTTGCGCGAGGAACACCGCATCCTTGCCGGAAATGCCCGCGCGGTACTGATTCTGGGTCAGGTCGAGGGAGCGCTGATACGCCTGGACGGTCGCCTCTAGCAAACGCTTTTGCTCATCGATCACGCGCAACTGCAGGTAGTTCTGTACCAGCTCCGACTGCAGGCTCAGGCGCATCGCCGCCAGATCCGCCAGGCTGGCCTGGGCGCTGGCGCGGTCGGCTTCCAGCCCGCGGCGCAGTTTGCCCCAGATGTCGGCTTCCCAGCTCACGCCCAGCTGCGTGTTGTAGGTGTCGCGGATACCACTGCTGGATTGGCTCAGGCTCGAACCGCTGCTGCCGGTGCCCTGGCTGGAGCGGGTCTTGCCGGCGCTCAGATCGACGGTGGGAAACAGCGCGCCGCGGGTGCTGCGGACCAGCGCCTGGGCCTGCCGGTATTGCGCTTCGTACTGGGCGACGGTCTGGTTGGAACGGTTGAGCCTGACCACCAGCGCATCGAGTTGGCGATCACCGTACAGTTCCCACCAGGCGCCACGCGCCAGGGCATCGCTGGGATTGGCCTGGCGCCAGCCATCGGCCTGTTTGAATGCCACCGGCGTGGCGATGGTCGGGCGCTGGTAGTCCGGGCCCAGGGTGCAGGCACCCAGCATCAGGCTGCACAGCGCTACACTGGCAAGGCGCGAGACGCGCGGAAAAACGGAGTCGGTCATAGCGGAGTGTCCAGAGCGGCATCGGTACGCACGCCGCGCCACGTGTTGAAGCGGTGGCGCAGGCGGTCCAGATAGAGGTAGACCACCGGAGTGGTGTAAAGCGTGAGGATCTGGCTGAACACCAGGCCGCCGATGATGGTCAGGCCCAGCGGCCGGCGCATCTCGGCACCGGCGGCGGTGCTGAACATCAATGGCAGTGCGCCGAGAATGGCCGCCATGGTCGTCATCAGGATGGGGCGCAGGCGCAGCAGGCACGCGCGGCGGATCGACTCGGCCGGGCCCAGCCCTTCGTTGCGCTCGAGCTGCAGCGCCAGGTCGATCATCATGATGGCGTTCTTCTTCACCACGCCGATCAACAGAAACAGGCCCAGCAGCGAGATCAGGCTGAACTGGCCACCGGTGAGGTAGATGCTCAAAAGCGCGCCCACCCCCGCCGAGGGCAAGGTCGACAGAATGGTCAGCGGATGTATGTAGCTTTCGTACAGAATGCCGAGCACCAGATAGACCGCGACCAGCGCGCCGAGAATCATGAACGGCTGGCTCTTCTGCGCCGCCGCGAAGGCATCGCCGGTGCCGGCGACCTTGACGATGATGTCTTCGGGCAGGCCGACTCGCACCAGCGCCCGCTCGATCAACGGCGTGGCGACGTCCAGGGTCACCCCGTTGACCAGGTCGAAGGAGATGCTCTCCGAGGCGAACTGCCCTTCATGGCTGACACTGTCGTCGGCCAGGCTGTTTTCGTAGTGGGCGATGCTCGACAGGGGTACGCGCTTGTTGTCCATGGTGATCACCTGCACCTGCTCCAGGGTGATCGGGTCCTGGGCGTACCTGGGGTTGATTTCCATCACCACCTTGTACTGGTTGAGGCTGTCGTAGATGGTGGAAATCTGCCGCTGGCTGTAGGCGTTGTTGAGCACCGAGGTCACAGTACTCATGTCGATGCCCAGGCGCTTGGCCTTGTCGCGGTCGACGATCAGCGTCACCTGCGCGGCGCCACGCCCTTCGCGCGCGTCGATGGCGGTCAATTCCGGCAGTGCGCGGAAGGCCGCGACGATTTTCGGGTACCAGGTGCGCAAGGCCGACAGATCACCGCTCTGGATGATGTACGAATACTGCGAGGTGCTCTGCTCGCGTGCGCCGCCGAACTGCAGGTCCTGGTCGGCCATCAGCATCAGGCGGCCGCCGGGCACCTTGGGCAGTTCCTTGCGCAGCCGTTCGATGACCTGCTGCGCGTTGATCTTGCGCACTTCGATCGGCTTCAGGCGAACCAGAATGGTCGCGTTGTTGCTGCCGTTGTTGCCGCCAATGAAACCGGCCACGCTGTCGACCGCAGGGTCGGCGAGCAGCGCGCGGCGATAGGTTTCCATCTTCGGCTGCATGACCGAGAACGACAGGCCGTCGTCGCCACGCACGAAGCCGATCAACTGGCCGGTATCCTGTTGCGGCATGAAGGTCTTGGGCACCACCACGTAAAGTGCCACGTTGCCGACGATGGTCAGCAACAGGCTGAGCAGGGTCAGCCGACGATGACGCAAGACCCAGCCAAGGCTGCGGTCGTAGCCGGCGACCATGCGCTGATTGATGCGGTTGCTCAGGCGCTGCAAGCGGTTGTCGTGCTCGGGCCGATGCGGCTTCAACCAGCGCGCGCAAAGCATTGGGGTCAGGGTCAGGGAAACGAACAGCGAAACCACGATGGCCACGGCCAGGGTGATGGAGAATTCGCGGAACAGGCTCTCGATGATGCCACCGATGAACAGGATCGAGAGGAACACCGCCACCAGCGAGACGTTCATCGACAGCAGGGTGAAGCCCACTTCCTGCGTGCCCAGGTAGGCGGCGCGCAGCGGCGGCACGCCGTCGTCAATGTGCCGGGAAATGTTCTCGAGCACCACGATGGCGTCATCCACCACCAGCCCGGTCGCCAGGATCAGCGCCATCAACGACAGGTTGTTCAGCGAGAAACCCCACAGGTACATGATCGCGAACGTGCCGACCAGCGACACCGGAACGGCCAGGGTGGGAATCAGCGAGGCGCGGAAATTGCCCAGGAACAGGAACACCACCAACACCACCAGCACCACGGCGATGAGCAGGGTCATCTCGGCCTCGTGCAGGGTGGCGGTGATCACTGGCGAGCGGTCCATGGCGATGTTCAGCTCGACACTTTCGGGCAACAGCGCTTCCAGGGCCGGCAGCTGTTCCTTGATCTGGCTGACGGTCTGGATGATGTTGGCGCCAGCCTGACGGTTGATCACCAGCAGCACGGCCGAGTTGTCGTTGTAGAAGCCGCTGTTGTAGCGATCTTCCACACCGTCGGTGACCTTGGCCACATCGCTCAGGCGCAGCACCGAGCCGTCCTGGTAGCGAATGATCAGTGGCTTGTAGTCGTCGGCCTTGTCCAACTGGTCGTTGGCCTGCACCTGCCACTGGCGCTCGCCGTCCTCGACGAAACCGATGGGCCGGCGCACGTTGGTGCCGTCGATGGCCGTGCGCACGTCATCGAGCGAGACGTTGTACTGGTTGAGCAACTGCGGTTCGAGCTCGATGCGCACTGCGGGCAGCGAGCTGCCGCCGATCTGCACCTCCCCTACCCCGGGCACCTGGGACAGGCTCTGCGACAGGATGGTCGAGGCCAGGTCATAGAGCTTGCCCTTCTCCAGCACATTGGAGGTCAGCGACAGGACCATGACCGGGGCTTGCGAGGGGTTGATCTTCTTGTAGGTCGGCATGCTGCGCATACCGCTGGGCAACAGGTTGCGCGAAGCGTTGATCGCCGCCTGCACTTCACGGGCCGCGCCGTTGATGTCGCGGTCGAGGTCGAACTGCAGAATGACCCGCGTCGAGCCCTGGCTTGAGCGGCTGCTCATGGTGGTCACGCCCGGAATCGCCCCGAACGAGCGTTCCAGGGGCGTGGCCACGGTCGAGGCCATGACCTCGGGGCTGGCACCGGACAGGTTGGCGGAAACCACGATCACCGGAAAGTCCATGCTCGGCAGCGGCGACACTGGCAGCAGGCTGAAGCTGACCCCGCCGAGCAGCATGATCGCCACGCTCATCAGGAAGGTCGCCACCGGGCGGCGGATGAAAGGTCCGGACAGGTTCATGATTCAGCCTGTTCCACGGCGGCCGGCTGGCGTCCCCAGCGCCGCCCCAGGCGGTCGAAGTACAGGTAGATGACAGGGGTGGTGAACAGGGTCAGCACCTGGCTCACCAACAGCCCGCCGACCATCACCAGCCCCAGCGGCTGACGCAGTTCCGCACCCGAGCCACTGGCAAGCATCAGCGGTACCGCGCCGAACAGCGCGGCCATGGTGGTCATCAGGATCGGCCGGAAACGCAGCAGCGCGGCCTGGTAGATTGCGGTTTCCGGGTCCAGACCCTGATTGCGCTCGGCCTCCAGGGCGAAGTCGATCATCATGATCGCGTTTTTCTTGACGATGCCGATCAGCAGGATGATGCCGATGATGGCGATCATGCCCAGGTCGTTGCCGCTGATGAGCAATGCCAGCAGGGCCCCCACCGCCGCCGAGGGCAGCGTCGACAGAATGGTGATGGGGTGGATGTAGCTCTCGTAGAGCACACCCAGCACGATGTACATGGTGACGATGGCCGCCAGCACCAGCAGCAAGGTGCTCTGCAGCGACGCCTGGAAGGCCTCCGCCGCACCCTGGAACTGGGTCTGCACACCCAACGGCATGCCGATGTCGCGCTGCACCTGCTCGATCACGTCGACCGCCTTGCCCAGGGCCACGCCCTCGGCCAGGTTGAACGACATCATCACCGCCGGAAACTGACCGATGTGCGCGATCGCCAGTTGCGCCTGGCGCTGTTCGATGTGCGCCAGGCTCGACAGGCGCACCTGGGTGCCGCTGGTCGCCGTGGTGTCGCTGTCGGCGGTCTGGTTGGTGGTACCGGTGCCGTTGACACTGGCCTTGACGTAGATCTGCTCCAGCGCCTGCGGTCCCAGGGTGCTGGCATCGGTGGCCTGCAGCACTACGCGGTATTGGCTGGACTGGGTATAGATGGTGGAAATCTGTCGTTGACCGAAGGCGTCGTACAGCGCGTCGGTGATATCGGCGACGTCCACTCCGACCCGCTTGGCAGCATCGCGGTCGATCACCAGGTACACCTGCAGGCCTTTGTCCTGCAGGTCGCTGGCGACATCGGTGAGCTCGGGTCGCTGCTTCAGGGCGTCCACCAGGCGTGCGCTCCAGGTGGCGAGCAGGTCGGCATCCGGAGACGACAGGCTGAACTGGTACTGGGTGCGGCTGACCCGGTCTTCGATGGTCAGGTCCTGCACGGGTTGCATGAACAGGCGCATGCCCAGCAGCTTGTCGACCTCCGGCTGCAGGCGCGCAATGATCTGGCTGGCCGTGAGGTCGCGCTCGCCGTGGGGCTTGAGGTTGATCAGCAGCCGGCCACTGTTGAGCGTGGCGTTGTCGCCGTCTACCCCGATGTACGAAGACAGGCTGGAGACGGCTGGATCCTGCAGGATGATCTTGGCCAGGGCTTGCTGCCGCTCGCTCATGGCCTTGAAGGAAATGGATTGCGGGGCCTCGGAAATGCCCTGGATGACCCCGGTGTCCTGCACCGGGAAAAAACCCTTGGGGACCACCAGGTACAGCAGCACCGTCAGGCCCAGGGTGGCAACCGCCACCAGCAGGGTCAGCGGCTGGTGGCGCAGCACCCAGCGCAGACCGCCGGCGTAGCGCGCGATCAGCCAGTCGATCCAGGCGCCGCTGGCCTTGTAGAAGCGGCCCTGCTCCTCTTCCTTCGGCTCGCGCTTGAGCAGGCGCGCGCACATCATCGGCGTCAGAGTCAGCGAGACCACCAGGGAAATGAGGATGGCTACCGCCAGGGTAATGGCGAACTCGCGGAACAGGCGCCCGACCACGTCGGCCATGAACAGCAGCGGGATCAGCACCGCGATCAACGAGAACGTCAGCGACAGCAGGGTGAAGCTGATCTGCCGCGCGCCCTTGAGCGCAGCCTGCATCGGTGTTTCGCCTTCTTCGATGTGGCGCGAGATGTTTTCCAGCATGACGATGGCGTCGTCGACCACGAAGCCGGTGGCCACGGTCAGCGCCATCAGGGTCAGGTTGTTGATCGAGAACCCGGCCAGGTACATCACCCCGAAGGTGCCCACCAGCGACAGCGGCACGGCGATGGACGGAATCAGGGTGGCGCTGAAGCGACGCAGGAACAGGAAGGTGACCATCACCACCAGGGCAATGGCGATAAGCAGTTCGTGCTGCACGTCGGTGACCGAGGCGCGGATGGTCTGGGTGCGGTCGGTCAGCACCGTGACGTCGAGCCCGGCCGGCATGGTGTCGGTGATGGTCGGCAGCAGCGCCTTGATCCGGTCGACCACGTCGATGACGTTGGCGCCCGGCTGGCGCTGGATGTTGAGCAGTACCGCCTGGTTCTGATTGGCCCAGGCAGCCAGCCGCTCGTTCTCGGCGCCGTCGACGATCTGCGCGACGTCACGCAGGCGCAGCGGCCCGCCATTGTTGTACGCCAGGATCAGATTGGCGTATTCCTCGGGGGAGCGCAGCTGGTCGTTGGCGTCGAGCATCGACACCCGCGTGGGCCCATCGAAGTTGCCCTTGGGCTGGTTGACGTTGGAGGCGCCGATCAGGGTGCGCACGTCGGACAGGTTCAGGCCGTTGGCCGCCAGGGCTTCAGGGTTGACCTTGATGCGCACCGCCTGGCGCTGCCCTCCAGCGATGCTGACCATGCCCACACCGCTGATCTGAGCGATCTTCTGCGCCATGCGGGTGTCGACCAGGTCGTTGAGCTTGGGCAGCGGCATGGTCTTCGAGCTGATGGCTATGGTCAGCACCGGGGTGTCGGCCGGGTTGACCTTGTTGTACACCGGCGGCGCGGGCAGATCGGACGGCAACAGGTTGCTCGCCGCATTGATCGCCGCCTGCACCTGCTGCTCGGCGACGTCCATGTTGATTTCCAGGCTAAAGCGCAGGGTCAGCACCGACGCGCCGCCCGAGCTGGTCGAGGCCATCTGGGTCAGGCCGGGCATCTGCCCGAACTGGCGTTCGAGGGGGGCGGTGACCGCACTGGTCATCACCTGCGGGCTCGCGCCGGGATAGAGCGTCATGACCCGAATCGTCGGGTAGTCGACCTGCGGCAGCGCCGACACCGGCAGCAAACGATAGGCGAGCACGCCCGCCAGAACGATGGCGAGCATGGTCAGCGTCGTTGCGACAGGCCGCAGGATGAACAGCCGCGAGATATTCATGCGCCGGTCTTGCCCGTCGTTCCAGGCACAGCGGCTCCGTCCTGCCCCTGCAGGTGTTGCCCAGGCGAGGTCGGCACCTTGGCGCTGTCATCGACCACTTCGACACGGCTGCCGTCGCGCAGGCGGTCGGTGCCTTCGAGCACCACCCGGTCGCCTTGCGCCAGGCCCTGCTCGACGACGGTATTGCTGCCGTCGGTCGCGCCCACCTTGAGCTGGCGGATCTTGACCTTGTCGTTGCCATCCATGGCGTAGACGAAGGTGCCGTCGACGCCATACTGAACGGCCGCCGAGGGCACCAGCACCACGCCCTTGAGGGTATCGGACAGCAGCCGCACGTTGACGAACTGGTTGGGGAACAGGGCTTCGTCCTGGTTCTCGAAGCGCGCCTTGAACTTCAGCGTGCCGGTGGTGGTGTCGATCTGGTTGTCCAGGCTGCCAAGCACACCGGTGGCCTGTTTGTGCGTGTCGCCTCGGTCCCAGGCCTCAACTGCCAGTTTCGCGCCGCTGCGATAGCGCGCCAGCACCGGGGTGAGCTGGCTTTCAGGCAAGGTGAAGGCCACCGTGATCGGCTGCACCTGAGTGATCACCACCAGCGCATTGGTGTCGTTGGCGGCCACCAGGTTGCCGATGTCCAGCTGGCGCAAGCCCAGACGGCCGGCAATGGGCGCGCGGATGCGGGTGAAGTCGAGGTTGAGCTTGGCGTCGTTGACCGCAGCCTGGTTGGTCTGGATGGTGCCCTGATATTGGCCCACCAGTGCCTGCTGGGTATCCAGGGTCTGGCGGGCGATGCTGTCTTCGGCGAACAGGCCCTTGTAACGCTGCAGGTCGATCTGCGCGTTCTTCAGCTGTGCCTGGTTCTGCGCCAGCGTGCCCTGGGCTTGCTGCAGGGCGATTTCATAGCTGCGCGGGTCGATTTCGGCCAGCAGGTCCCCGGCCTTGACTCGCTGCCCTTCCTGGAAGTTGACCTTGATCAATTCGCCTGCGACACGGCTGCGCACATTCACGGTATTGGTCGCCGTCACCGTACCCAGGGCCTTGTAATACACCGGGAAGTCGCCGGTGATCACCTCGGCAACACGCACCGGAGTGGGCTCGGCAGAGCCGCCGAAGCCGGGCCGCGCGGCACCTGCATTGCGCCCGGCGGCGGGCGCCGAGGCCGCGTCGTTCTGGGAATTCTTGTTGGCTGGCCAGAACCACCAGCACAACACGGCGACAACCACCACCATCAACAGGCCGAACAGCCAGCGACGCGATTTACGGGGACCTGGGGACTGCATTGAATGATCGACCATTGTGCGGGTGGGCTTCTACTTTGAGGAGGCTGAACGATAAGGAGTCGGGATGCATAAGCAAAGCGCCTTTACGGGCAATTTACCTTGGCAGGGAATAACACGCCCTGCAGCAGCGGCGCGAGCCGCGTCGTGGCTTGCGCGCAAGCATCAGACACATCGCAGTGCTCCCGGACGCGGCTTGCGCCGCTGCTACAGGAGCGCGGTGCTGCCGACGCAGCTTGCGCCGCTGCTACGGGAGCGCGGTGTCGCCAGACGCGGCTTGCGCCGCTGCTACGGGAGCGCGGTGCCGGCCGACGCGGCTTGCGCCGCTGCTACGGGAGCGCGGTGTCGCCGGACGCGGCTTGCGCCGCTGCTACGGGAGCGCGGTGCTGCCGGACGCGGCTTGCGCCGCTGCTACGGGAGCGCGGTGCTGCCGGACGCGGCTTGCGCCGCTGCTACAGAAACATCGCAATTTTTGTAGCAGCGGCGCGAGCCGCGTCCGGAGTCACTGCGGGCTGTCAGATACTGCGACGGATCACTTCAGTACAGCGAGGGCGGCTGCGTAGTCAGGTTCCTGGCCGATTTCCGGTACCAGCTCGCTGTGCAGCACCTTGTCGTTCTCGTCGAGTACCACGACTGCACGCGCGGTCAGCCCCTTGAGGGCACCGTCGGCAATGTCGACGCCATAGGCGTGATGAAAATCATGGGCGCGGAAAGTCGACAGGTTCTGGACGTTTTCCAGGCCTTCGGCACCGCAGAAACGGGCCTGGGCGAACGGCAGATCGGCGGAGATGCAGAGGATGGCCGTATTGGCCACGTCGTTGGCCTGGGCATTGAACTTGCGCACGGAAGTGGCGCAAGTCGGGGTATCGATGCTTGGGAAAATGTTCAGCACCTTGCGCTTGCCGGCCAGGCTTTGCAGCGACACCTCGGCCAGGCCACCGCCGACCAGGGTGAACGCCGGCGCCTGGGCACCGACCTGGGGAAGCTCGCCACTGACGTTGATCGCGTTGCCTTTGTGCGTCACTTGAGCCATGAGCCTTGTCCTTTTTCGGGATTGAGAAAGGGCAAAGTTAACCATGAAAAGTGACGCACGGCCTATGCGTAGATTGAAAATAAGTGTTCCAGCCACACAGACGCCCTGGCACTCTTGAAACGAGGCTCAACCGGCTCTGGCACGGGCATGGACAGTGGTGGCAGGTTGCGGCTTTTCCAGTTCCAGAACGAGCCGTGCCCGTTCGACAGCGCTGACCACTCGTTGAAAGGGAATATCCGCCTTGAAGAGCTCGACCTCATCGGTCTGCTCGTTCAACAGCTTGATACACAGCGATTCATCGCCGATCACTGTGCACACGCATTTGCGTGGCAAAAACGCCAGTTCGACGATATTGCGCAGCTCCAGCGCGCTGAGTCCGGGGGGAAGCATGGTCTATCTCCTGTAGAGCCTGTGATCGGCGTCCTACCCGCGGCGGACTAGGCCTCGGGACTACAGAACAGTTTCGTTCCAAGAGATATATACCTGTGCTCGAACAGGTGCAACGAGAGTTTGCGGCTCAGCGAGAAATCAGCGCAACCCACTGAAATCAATAGAAATAAAATACTTGTACAGAAATTTCAAAGAAGCGTTTCAGCACCGTGAAAGCCCTACAACGCTTGCAGTCGGCGGCGGCGCGCTGCTCAGTCGCGCGGCTTTGGAATCAGCCCCTGAAGCTGCTGGGCGAAGAAATCGGCATCCAGCACATTGGACTCCGCTTCCTTGGTGCCACGTTCCTTGCGCCAGTACCAGGCACCATCCGCCGAGTCCTTGACGATGGAAATGCTGCCGTGACGATCCGAAGTCAGACCCGCGACGGCTATCACCATCGCCCCACCCTGCCCCATCACCTGCGGCACCAGTTCGACCCGGCGCTGGGCGAGAATGATTGCCAGCGATTCACTGATGAAAGGCGAGTGCTCGCTGGGGTAATTGCTGCTGGTGGCGACCCAGGGCGAACGTTCGATCGCCAGCAGTTGCCGATCGGTAAGGGGCGCCAGCCAGGTTTCGATTTGACCGAACAGTGCCTGGATGCTGGCTTGCCAGTGCTGGCACTGGTCCTTGAACGCCTGCTGCAGGCGTTGCTGGGCTGCGGCGTGTTCCTTGAGCATGTCAGCCAGTTGCTGTACTTCGTCCATCGCGACCACCTCGGTGCGCGCCCGCCCTGGGCATGCCGCAAATCGGCGGCCGCAGGTCGGGCATCGAGGGTCAGTGTAACAGGCTTGCTCAGGCGCTCAGCGAATAGACCAGCGCCGAAATCGCCACCAAGCCTACCAGCGTCACGAATACGTTGGACACGTGCCCGGCGTACTTGCGCATGGCCGGCACACGCCGGATCGCGTACATCGGCATGAGGAACAGCAGCGCGGCAATGACCGGCCCGCCGAAGCTTTCGATCATGCGCACGATGTTCGGATTGAGCGTGGCCACGAGCCAGCAGACCAACAACATGAACAGTGCGGTGAAACGATCCAGGGCCTTGGCATTGGGCCGACGGCCGGATTTCAGAACCAGGCCCTTGATGCCTTCGCTGGCACCGATGTAGTGGCCCAGGAACGATTTGGCGATGGCCACGATCGCAATCAGCGGTGCGGCGAACGCTATCACCGGATTGCTGAAATGGTTGGCCAGGTAGGATAGGATCGACAGGTTCTGCGCCTTGGCTTCGGCAAGCTGCTCAGGCGACAGGGTCAGCACGCAACTGAACACGAAGAACAGCACCAGCACCACCATCAAGCCATGGGCGCGCGCCAGGATCTGGCTGCTGCGCTGGTCGGCGTGCTCACCGTAGCGACGCTTCTGGTCCACGGCGAAGGCCGAGATGATCGGCGAATGGTTGAAGGAAAACACCATCACCGGGATCGCCAGCCACAGGGTATGGATCAGCGCACCGGGTGCGGGCAGGTCCCCGGCGGTCGCCAGGATGCCACCATTCCAGTGCGGAATCAGGTACAGCGCGAGCAACACCAGC
Organism: Pseudomonas sp. CFBP 13710; assembly: GCF_014842235.1. NCBI lineage: Bacteria > Pseudomonadati > Pseudomonadota > Gammaproteobacteria > Pseudomonadales > Pseudomonadaceae > Pseudomonas > Pseudomonas sp. CFBP 13710. Next base: position 676,043 of record NZ_JACYVJ010000001.1, read on the forward strand.
GCGACGATGAACGGATAGACCATCAGGCTCATCGCCTTGACGATGAACTGTTCGCCGCAGCGCACCACGATCAACAGACCGAGAATCAGTACCAGCGCCAGCACCGCTCGTGGCGGCGTATCCATGTGCAACTGATGCTCCATGAAACTGCCGACGGTGTTGGTCAGGCCCACGCTGTAGATCAGCAGGATCGGAAAGATGGCGAAGAAGTACAGCAGCGTTATCAACGCCCCCGCCTTGAGGCCGAAGTGCTCCTCCACGACATCTGTGATGTCCGTGCCGGCGCGGCCGGAAAGCACGAAGCGGGTCAGGCCCTGGTGCGCGTAGTAGGTCATCGGGAAAGCCAGCACGGCAAGAATGACCAGCGGCCAGAAACCACCAAGGCCGGCGTTGATCGGCAGGAACAAGGTGCCGGCGCCGATCGCAGTGCCGAACAGGCCGAGCATCCATGTGGTGTCGTGGCGGCTCCAGGGGGTCAGGGCGGCGGGCGCCTGGGCGTAGCGTGGGTCGAGGCTGTTGGCCTGCTCGTTCATCCGGTCGAATCTCCGCTTGCCTGTGTTCAACTGATGGCCGGAAGCGGGAAAAAGGTGCAGCTGGCAGCGCCCCGGCCTTGAAAAGGGGCGTGATTGTCCAAGATTGTGCAAGGAAAGCAAAGGGTTAGTCGAGCAACGGTCCGTCGGTGCACGGCCATCCGGCCCGACAACGGCGCGTTTAGGTCGAGGTTGCCAGCCATTTCTCCGGTACGAGGCTCTGCACCAGCCAGGTCGCGGTAGTGTCCGCGGGCATGGGCCTGGCGAAGTAATAGCCCTGGACATAGCGACAACCCAGCAATGCCAGCGCCTGCGCCTCCTCGCGGGTTTCTACTCCTTCGAAGATGCAATCCAGGTCCATGTCCTGGGTCAAGGCCAGCAGCGATTTGACGATCTTGTAGCTGGCCGGTTTCTCGTGCAGGCGGGCGACGAAACTGCGGTCCACCTTGAGCTTGGTCAGGGCCAGCGCGTGTAGATGGCTCAGGCTCGAATAGCCGGTACCGAAGTCGTCGAGCGAAATACCGCAGCCCAGGGCCCGCAGGGATGCGATTGCTTCCTGAACCAGATCCAGATCCTGCAGGGTCGCCGTTTCGGTGATTTCCAGGTCGACTCGGCTGGGGTCGAACGGGCCGCTGGCCAGGAGTTTGACAATGGCCTGCACGGCGTCGGGGGAGCCGCAGTCGTGGGCCGACAGGTTGAAGGACAAACGGATCGGCGCCGGCCAGGTGCATGCACCCTGCAGGGCCTTGGCCAACAGTGGCAGGGTCAGACGATTGATCATGCCGCTGCGCTCGGCGACCGGAATGAACTGGCCGGGCGGCACCGGCCCCAGCTCCACGCTCTGCCACCGAGCCAAGGCTTCGAACGCCACGGTGGCGCCGGTCTGCAACTCGACGATGGGCTGGAAGGCGACGCTGAACTCGCGATCCAGATCGGCACGACGCAGCGCCTGCTCGGTGAGGATCGCGCTCTGCAACTGCTTCCTGTGCAGCGCCGAGAACAGCGACATGTGACCGACGACATGGCGCTTGCTGTGGTACAGCGCGTAGTCGGCGTACTCGAACAGCTCGTGCGCATCGGTGGCAAGGTCCGGGAAGGTCGCCAGGCCCATCGAAGCACCGACCTGGATTGGCACATCGACCAACAGGTAGGGCTTGCCCAGTTCGATGCAGATGCGTTCGGCAAAGGCTGCAATCTGCGCGTTGTCGCCGCAATCGGGCAGGATCAAGGCAAACTCGTCGCCACCCAGACGCGCAACGTGAACGCCGTCCGGCAGCAGTGCAGCAAGGCGCGTGCCGACCTCGGCCAACAGGCGGTCGCCGACACTGTGCCCGTACAGGTCGTTGACCGGCTTGAATCCGTCAAGATCGAGAATGCCCACGCCCAGTCTGTGCCCATGCTCCCCTGCCTGGGCCAGACAGGTGTCCAGGCAGTTGAAGAACCAGCGGCGATTGGGTAGCCCGGTCAGGCTGTCCTTGTTGGCCAGCAGGAAGTTCTCGTCGCTCAGCGCTTCGCTGTGCGCCTGGGCGTTCACCAGGCCGGTGAAGTTGCGGTAGTTGTTCTGCAACACCACCAGCATGATGCCCGTGACCAGCATCACGTTGACGCTGGTGGCGATGAACGTCGGGTTATCGGTGGAGGCGAAAAAGGCAATGAAGGCCACGTTGACCACGGCGGCCGTCATCAGGGCGGCGGAGCGCAGGTGCATCAGGCAGAAAATGCAGCCGATCACCGTGATGGCCATGTAGAACGCCACATGGGCCTTGGCGTAGCTGTCGCCATAGGGAAACAGGGCCAGCGCCCACACAGTGAAACCGATGGCTACCACGCAACAGATGCGGTTGGTCCGTGCCAGCGCCTGGGCGACTTCGACATCGTCTGGCTGGTGCTGCCAACCGCGGCGCCAGGCCAGCGCTCGTACCAGGCTGATGAGGGTCAGTACCAGCGGTATGTGCACGGTCATCCACACGGGCGAGCTGGCCATGTGGGTGAAGGCCAGCGCCCAGCTGTTGATGAGCAGGATGAAGTACATCAGGGGAATCTGCCTGGCCAGGGCCTGGTACTGGGCCGCCAGCAGACGCGAATTGCCTTGAGGTACGCTGCACAACCGTTTGATCAGCGCGAACAGGCCGGTGCAGGTGAAGCGTCTGGTCGTAGACATCATGTCCGAACGTATGGGTGTAATCAGAAGTTGTCGGCCGAACTCAGCTTTACTGTAGCCAACCGTGGGTCATCCAGGCAGTTTATTTGCGAGCGTCCGAATGTTCTGCAGAGGCTGCATCCGCTTTGCCACCCAGGTACCAGCCCACCGCTCCCCACAGCGCCGCGCAGGCAGCGCCCACCAGGGCGATCAGCAACACGCCGTGTCCGAGCAGGTCGAGCAGGCTCTTCACCCAGCCACTGAAGGCATCGCCGCCGCGGTAGACCACCGTGTCGATGAAGTTCTTCGCCTTGTATTTGGTTTCGGCGTCCAATGGGGCGAAGAGCATTTCGCGACCGGGACGTACGAAGGCGTATTCGCCGATGCGGCGCACGATCATCAGCCCAGCCAGCATGGCGAAAGTGGGTGCCAGCGCCAGGCCGACGAAGCCCAGGCAGACCAGCGCCGGCACCAGCGCCAGCAAGGTCTTCACTCCCAGCCGTTGCGCCAGCCGGCCGGTGATGAACAACTGCGCGATGAGCGCACCGGCCTGGACCACGAAATCGATGATGCCGAATACCCGCACCTGTTCCTCGCGACCGGGGAAGCGTTCGGCGACCAGACGGGCCTGTTCGAAATAAAGAAAGGTGCTGACCGTGGCCAACAGCACGACGAAGGCGCAAATGCCCAGCAGGTAGCGCGATTGCAGCACACGCGTCAGCCCACTGAACGGGTTGCCGGCCACCGGCTTGCGCGGGCTTTCGGCGTGCGCGGCACCCGGCCGCCCTGCCCCGTGCTCGGCACGCCAGCTCATCAATCGGTGTTTCAGCAAGATCGCGACGCCAAGCAATGCTGCCGCCAGTATCGACAGCCCGCTGGCGCCGATGGCGCCGACCAGCAGCGCGCTCGTGGCCGGCCCCGCCAGGCCGCCGACGCTGGCTCCGGCGGCGATGAACGCGAACAGGCGCTTGGCCTGGGCGCCATCGAACACATCGGCCATCAAGCTCCATGCCACCGAGATGACGAACAGGTTATAGACCGAGATCCATACGTAGAAGATTCGCGCCAGCCAGATGCCCTGCTCGGCAGCAGCGAAGGCGGCGGCGAACAGCAACAGGTTGCCGCCGAAGAATCCGTATACCCAGTCGATGTAGTGAAGCCTGGGCACCCTGGAGTTGAGCCAGCCGAACAGCGGCACGGCCACCAGCATTGCGACGAAGGTGGCCGTGAACAACCATTGCAGGTTTTCCACACCGCCCTGGATGCCCATGGATTCGCGGATCGGCCGCAGCATGAAATAGCCGCAGAACAGGCAGAAAAACAACGCGAACGCGGCCAGCGCTGCCCGCCCTTCATCGGGTCGGGCATTGATCGCCTGACGCAGACGCGCGCTGACGCTGACGCTGATCATGGCTTGCGCACCTCAGGCGAATTCGGCGGCGATGCGTTGCAACTGGCCGGCATCGGGCAGGCGGCCCTGGCCGGCCAACAGGTTGTCGAGGACATAGCGCGGCTGCGAGGTGGCTGGAATCACCGTGGTGACCGCAGGGTTGGCCAGCACGAACTTGAGCATCAACTGGGCCCATGAACTGGCATCCAGCTCGGCCGCAGCCCACTCGGGAAGAGCGCGGCCTTTGACCTTGGCGAACAGCCGGCCAGCTTCGAACGTGCGGTTGATCAAGGTGGCTATGCCGTGATCGGCGCAGTACGGCAACAGGGTACGCTCGGCGTTGCGCGCGCCTATCGAGTAGTTGACCTGGACGAAATCGACCGGCTCTTTCTTCAGCACGGCCAGCAGCTCGTCGTGAGCCGATTCCACGTAATGCGTCACGCCTATGTAGCGAATACGGCCTTGGGCCTTGAGTTCACGCAGCAATGCCAACTGGGTACGGGTGTCCTGCAGGTTATGAACCTGGATGAGGTCGATCCTGTCGGTCTGCAGGGCCTTGAAGCTGGCTTCGATCTGGCGCATGCCGGCCTCGCGTCCGGTCGCAGATACCTTGCTTGCGAGAAACACCTTGTCGCGCGCGCCGGCCTGGTTCACCAGGTCGCCGGTCACCTGCTCGGCGCGACCATAGCTGGGCGCCGTGTCGATCACCCTGGCGCCACCGTCGACGAAGGCCCTGAGCACATCGCGCAGCGGCGCCATGTCTGCCGAAGCAGGGTCGACGTTGAATGTCTGCGAGGTACCCAGGCCGATGGCCGGAAGCTGTTCCCCGGAGGCGGGAATCTTGCGCTGCAACAAGGGTTGTGCGGCGAATGCCAGGGGTGACATGAGCGAGCCCCAGCTGGCGGCTGCGCTCAACATGGCAGTGTACTGAACGAATTGGCGGCGGGTCGGCATGGAGTAGCCCCTCAGGGTTTTCACGCGAGTCGGGAAGACATTTCCCACGAAGATGGCAGACCCCAGTATGGCCAAGCACACAGGACTCGGGGCGCCATCCATGACAAATGAAACATCAGGACAACAAATTTTCGACCGCGCGATTGCATTACAGCAGGCCCAAACGACACGCCCCCGGGCAATGGAATTGCGCCGGGGGCGTTTTTTGTCATGCAACTGCTGGATGAATCAGTGCATGAACAGCGCGATCAAGATGATGATCGGGATAGGCACACCGAGGAAAAACAAGAGAATCGAGCGCATGGCAGTACTCCTTGATCAGCGAATCGAAGTGGGTGCGTGAGTGCGGGTGCGGTCGCGTTCATGCCAGACTACGGCATCCCGGCTGCGGCCACCGAAGGTCGCCGCGAAGCTGGCGAAGAACGCGCCGCAGAGCAAGGCGACGAACGTCCACAGCGCCGTGGCGGCAGCAACCTTCTTGGCGGTATCGGCGGCCTGGCGGGCGGCCATTTCAGCGTTTTCGACCGACTTCAACGCCTGACCGTAGACCTGATCAACGCGCTGCTCGGCCTGAGCCTGGGTCAAGTTGGTACGCTGGCTGACCAGTTGCGCCAAGTAGGCGCGGTCTTCACCGGCGAGCTGACCGTCGTTGCTCACAGTCCGGGCGAAAATACGGGTCACCACGGCATGGGCTGCGTCATCGCTGACCGCTACCGGGCGGTTGTCGCGAAACAGCATGTCGACGAAGTAGCCATACGGGTCGCTGGCGTTGTCATTCGCGGAACTGCCCGCTGCCACGGCGGCATTGGAGGCAACGCTGGCGCCGGCCTGCACGCCGCCGCCGATCGCACTGCCGACCGAACCCAACACCAGCATCGCAGTGACCAGCGAGGCCACTGCCCACGCCAGGAAGCCGTGCGCGGTATCGCGGAAGTACACCTCGTCGCCGTGTATGTTGGCCCACTTCACCCGCAGGCGGCCGGCAATGTAGCCGCCCATTCCGGAGGCGACAATTTGCGTGAACGTCAGCCAGATTACCGTGGAGACGCCGAGCGTAGTGGCGCTCACACCCTTGTCGGCCCAAGGCGATATGGCCGAAAAGCCAAGACCGAAGCCGAGCACCACCAGGATCATGGACAAGGCGGCGGCACCCGCTGCGCCGGCGAAGATCGCGGCCCAGGAAACACCCGAGTGATTGGAACTGTCCGTCGAAGCGGATAGCGCGGCAGGAGGAAGGTGGTCGGCAGGGGTCATCATTATTGTCGTGCTCCTAGCAGGTTCAACGTGTGTGATCGCTCACGAAATGCTTGCGGGGAGAACACTGCACCACGCGTGCCACGCAGGATAAAAATAATAGCTTTTAAAATCATAAGTTTAGGTAACCAACCTAAACTTGGACTCATGCAGTTTGCCCGAACCGTCAACGCTTGACCGGGCTTTCTGCATTGTTCTGTAACGCAAACGAGCTTGACTAGTGACGAGTGGTATTTTTCTGCTCCGCAGGATAGAACTCACCTTCCATGTTCTGCTTGTCCAGCGCGGTACGCAGCCTGGCCTCCAGTGTCGCAACGGCAGGGTTGTCGCAAATGTCAGCGACGACCAGCCACAGCCGCTGCAGGTTCTGCTCGTGAGTGCCCTCACTGAGCATTTCGTGGCTGACAACGGGCCTTCCACGCCAGAAACACAGGGTGTCGATCTCGCTTTCTGCACTGAACGTACACGCCGGGCCCGCTAGCCATATTTCACTGACGGTGCGCAGATTGGTTTGTTCTATATCGTGTTGCTGGATTCTAAGTGGCATTGCATTACCCATTGCGCAGGAACGATACGGCTTGGAACCCACCGCACCTGCCCAAGTTCTACCGGGAATGCCATTGTCGAGAATGCCCCTGTCGGGCCAGACCCTGCTCGTTGAAAGGAGATGGAACATGAAAAACCTGATCACAGCCCTGGCGCTGGGCGCGTCCCTGGCCCATGCCAGCGACGGCAACCCGCTGGTTGCCGAACGCTGGCAGAGTCGTCCACTGATCGTCATTGCGCCTGATGCACGCGATGCCACCCTGGTCGACCTGCGCACCGCGCTGGCCAGGCCGGTCAACCGCGAGGCGTTCGTCGAACGCGAGATGGTGCTCTACGAAATCGTCGGCGGCCGGGCCAGCCGCAATGGCCAGCCGTTGAGCAATGAGTCCAGCGCGGCGCTGCTCAAGGCGCTCAGGCACCCGGCCGATGCCCAGGCCCGGGTCTTGCTGGTGGGCAAGGACGGCGGCATCAAGGTCGACCAACCGGGGCCCGTCGATCCGCAGGCTTTGTTCAGCACCATCGACCGCATGCCGATGCGCCAGGGCGAGTGAATCGACGAGTCAGATGCCTTCGCGGGCGATGTCCATGGCGAAGTAAGTGAAGATCAGGTCGGCGCCAGCGCGCTTGATCGCGCCCAGGCTCTCGCGGACGATACGCTGCTCGTCCACCGCGCCTGCCTGGCCGGCAAACTTGATCATCGCGTATTCGCCACTGACCTGGTACGCAGCCAGCGGCAGGCGCGACGCCTCGCGGATATCGCGAATGATGTCGAGGTAGGCCCCTGCAGGCTTGACCATCAAGGCGTCCGCGCCCTCCTGCTCGTCGAGCAGCGATTCGCGCACGGCTTCACGACGGTTCATGGGGTTCATCTGGTACGTCTTGCGATCACCCTTGAGGGCCGTGCCACCGGCTTCGCGGAACGGGCCGTAGAACGACGACGCGAATTTGGTCGAATAGGCCATGATCGACGTGTCGAAGAAACCGGCTTCGTCCAGCGCAGCACGGATCGCCTGGACCTGACCGTCCATGGCCGCCGACGGCGAAATGAAATCGGCACCGGCGCGGGCCGCAACCACGGCCTGCTTGCCGAGGTTGATCAAGGTGGCGTCGTTGTCGACATGCTCACCGTGGAGAACCCCGCAGTGACCATGGGAGGTGTACTCGCAGAAACAGGTGTCGGCCATGACCACCATCTCGGGAGCGGTGTCCTTGCAGATACGGGCAATGCGCGCCACCAGACCGTTTTCGTTCCAGGTGTCGCTGCCATCGGCATCGAGGTGGTGAGACACGCCGAACGTCATCACCGATTTGATGCCGGCACGCGCGTAGCGCTCGATCTCGCCCGCAAGCTTCGACTCGGGAATGCGCATGACTCCCGGCATGCTGTTGATGGGCACGAAGTCGTCGATCTCTTCTTCGACGAAAATCGGCAGCACCAGGTCGCCAAGATTGAATTCGGCTTCCTGGAACAGATCGCGGAAAGAAGCGTTGCGGCGCAGGCGGCGCGGCCTGGCGGAAGGAAACTGGCTGGGCATCATGGATTCCACTGATAAGGGCGTACGGCATCGAACGGGCAAGCTTAGGCCGGGAGACGGGCGCCGGGCAAACCGGATTTCGATAAAGCTGAGTTGCACGGCAGGTAACAATTGGTTGAAGTGCAGAGCACGGCCTTGCAACGCAACTTACCCGGCCGCTCAAGGGTCAACCCTGACGACATCTTCACCGCGATTTCCTCGCGAACTCAATGTGGGATCGAATCAATATGACAAATCAGGTTTCCAATCCAGCCAGTTCCACCGCCACCGACCAGCTGTGCATCAATACCTTGCGCACGTTGGCCATGGATGCCGTGCAGAAAGCCAATTCCGGGCATCCCGGCACACCCATGGCCCTGGCGCCGGTGGGCTATACCCTGTGGAGCCGCTTCCTGCGCTACCACCCCGAGCATCCCGACTGGCCCAACCGCGACCGATTCGTGCTCTCCGCCGGCCATGCTTCCATGCTGCTGTACGGGCTGTTGCACCTGGCGGGCGTCGAAGAAATCGACGCGCACGGGACCAAGACCGGCCAGCCTGCAGTCAGCCTGGACGACATCAAGCAGTTTCGGCAGATGGACTCCAAGACTCCCGGGCATCCCGAATACCGTTTCACTACCGGTGTCGAGACCACTACCGGGCCGCTGGGCCAAGGTTGCGCCAACAGCGTTGGCATGGCCATGGCTCAGCACTGGCTTGCGTCGCGCTTCAACCGCGACGACCTGAAGCTGTTCGACTACAACGTCTACGCGATCTGCGGCGACGGCGACATGATGGAAGGCGTCAGCAGCGAGGCCGCGTCGATGGCCGGCCATTTGAAGCTGGCCAACCTGTGCTGGATCTACGACAACAACACGATCAGCATCGAAGGCCACACCGAACTGGCGTTCAGCGAAGACGTGCTGACCCGATTCAAGGGCTACGGCTGGAACACCTTGCACGTCACCGACGCCAACGACACCGAAGCGTTGGCCAAAGCCTTCGAGCAGTTCACCCAGAACCGCGACGCGCCGACCTTGATCATGGTCGACAGCGTGATCGGCTATGGCGCGCCGAACAAACAGAACACCGCCGCTGCCCACGGTGAAGCGCTGGGTGACGATGAGATCAAGCTGGCCAAGAAAGCCTACGGCTGGGATGAGAACAGCAGCTTCTCGGTGCCTGACAGCGTGGCTCATCATCTGCGTGACACCTTGCTGAGCAGCCATGGTGAACGCCATGCGCAGTGGGAACAGCAGTTGCAGACACTGGCAGAACGCGAACCCGACCTGGCCGAGGAACTGCGGCGCATGCGCGCTGGGGAAATGCCCGAAGGCTGGCAGGCCGAACTGGAAGCCTTCGACACCGACGCCAAGGGTGTGGCGACGCGTGCCGCGGGCGGCAAGGTGCTGAACGCGTTCGCCAAGAAGATTCCCTGGTTGCTGGGCGGTTCGGCCGATCTGTCGCCGTCGACCAAGACCAACCTGACGTTCGACGGTGCCGGCAGTTTTTCGGCAACCCAGCCTGAGGGGCGCAATCTACACTTTGGCATCCGCGAGCACGCCATGGGCGCGATCGCCAATGGCCTGGCGCTGTGCTACATCCGTCCGTACACCTCGACCTTTCTGGTGTTCAGCGACTACATGAAACCGCCGATTCGCCTGGCGGCGATCATGGAGCTGCCGGTGGTATTCGTCTTCACTCACGACTCCATCGGTGTCGGTGAGGACGGCCCGACCCATCAGCCCATCGAACACCTGACCCAGCTACGCGCGACGCCGGGGCTGCTGACGTTGCGCCCAGGCGATGCCAACGAAACCACCCAGGCATGGAAGATTGCCTTGGCACAGACCGATCGGCCGTCGTGCATCGTGTTGTCGCGTCAGCCTATGGCGACCCTGGATCGCGAGCGCTTCGGCAGTGCCGAGGGCGTCGCCCGTGGCGGCTATGTGTTGGCCGACAGCGAGAATCCGCAGGTGATTCTGATCGCCACTGGCAGTGAAGTGGGCCTTGCCGTGCAGGCTTATGAGCAGTTGCACGAGCAAGGTATCGCGGCTCGCGTGGTCAGCCTGCCGTGCTGGGAGTTGTTCGAGGAGCAGGATGCGCAGTATCGCGAACAGGTGCTGCCGGCTGCGGTGACTGCGCGCGTGGCCATCGAGCAGGCCGGACCGCTGGGTTGGGATCGCTACGTGGGTGCCACCGGTGCGAAGGTGGTGATGAACAGCTTCGGGGCCTCGGCGCCGATCGACAAGCTGCAGGCCAAGTTCGGGTTCACCGTGGACAATGTGGTGAAGCTGGCGAAAGAGCAGATCGGCTAGCCCCATCTCGGCGGCGCGTTGAATCTGGAACTCCGCGGCGTTGCTTTCGCGGCCGCTAACCGCTCCTACGGTATCAGGCTCCTGTGTAGGAGCGGTCTTTGGCCGCGAAACGGCCGGCGCGGTCCATCGGCGGCTCCGCGGCGTCCCATTCGCGGCCAAAGACCGCTCCTACGGATGCATGCAGCGCCGCGCACCGGCTAGAATGGCTGCATTCGCCTGCGCCTTTCGCATGCACCCTGCCGTGAAGCCGACCCCATGTCTTTCGATCTTCTGTCCAATCTCAGCGTCACGCCGAGCGTCCTGCTCATTCTCGTGCTGGTCGCATTCGTGGCCGGGTTCATCGACGCCATCGCTGGCGGTGGCGGCCTGCTCACCACGCCTGCCCTGCTCACTGCAGGCTTGCCACCGCACCTGGTGCTGGGCACCAACAAGCTCAGCTCGACCTTTGGCGCCGCGACTGCAAGCTATACGTTCTACAAACGCAAGCTGTTCCATCCGCGGCAATGGAAGAATGCCCTGCTGGGCACCCTGGTCGGCGGATTTCTCGGTGCAGGTGCGGCGCACTACATGCCCGCCGAATGGCTGAACCGGATGCTGCCGGTGATCGTCTTCGCCTGCGGCCTGTACCTGCTGTTCGGCGGTACACCCAAGGCGCCCCTGGACAGCCACGCGCCAATCAAGCGCAAATGGCAATTGCCCCAAGGCTTGACGCTGGGCTTCTACGATGGCGTGGCAGGCCCCGGCACCGGGGCCTTCTGGACCGTCAGCACGATGCTGCTGTACCCACTGGATCTGGTCCGCGCCAGCGGCGTGGCGCGCAGCATGAACTTCGTCAGCAACATCGCCGCACTCACGGTGTTCATCATCAGCGGTCAGGTCGACTGGCTGATCGGCCTGAGCATGGGCCTGGCAGTGACGGTGGGTGCGTTCTTCGGCGCACGCACGGCGATCGGCGGCGGCGCCAAGTTCATCCGCCCGGTGTTCATTACCATCGTGCTGGCCCTGACCGTGCGGCTAGCCTGGCAGCACTGGTTCGGGCAGGCCTGAGCGGCGCGCCACGTACAGGTCGATGAGATGCCGGGCAATCGAGCGCCCGGCCGGCAGGGCCGGCAATGCATCGATGCGAAACCACTGGGCGTCTTCGATTTCGTCGAGCTGCGGCACGATCTCGCCGGCGGCGTATTCGGCATGGAAACCCAGCATCATCGAATGCGGAAACGGCCAGCATTGGCTGCCGATGTACTGGATGTTGCGTACGCTCACCTGGACCTCTTCCATCACCTCACGGCGCAGGCAGTCTTCGGCAGACTCGCCCGGCTCGGCAAAGCCGGCCAACGTGCTGTAGACACGCGGCACGAACCGTGGAGAGCGAGCCAGCAGGACTTCATCGCCGCGGGTGACCAGTACGATCATGCTCGGCGAGATCCGCGGATAGCTGCGCAACTCGCAGCGCGCGCAATGCATCGCACGTTCACCTGGCACCTGCAATGTCGGGCCGCCGCAACTGCCGCAAAACCGATGCTCACGCGCCCAGGTGCCGATCTGCGCGGCATAGCCGAGCATGCGGTAGACCTGGAAATCGCCTTCGAGCATGAACTGCCGCAGGCCCTGCCAGTGGCAGCCGTCCGGTGCGTCCGGGCTGCGCAGCTCCAGAAGGTAAACCGGCCGGCCGTCGAAATGCCCGATGCCGTGTTCGGTCAGGACATCGATGGGTCGCTGCTTGAGCCAGTCACGCTCGAACAGTACGCCTTGGGCGTTGCAGAGAAATCCCTGGCTGCTGCGAGCCACGGCCCAGCCACCGGGTTGTGCGGTATCGAGCACCGCTGTGGTCCAGCGTTCACTCATCGAATCAAATCCTCGTTTGGCAACTCCGCGCGATCATTCCACGCGCGCGCCCACGGCGGCGGCAGCGCGGGCCTGGGCCGGGTTCTGCGCGCGGTACAGGTTGAGCGCGGTATTGATGATGCCCAACTGGCTGAACGCCTGGGGAAAATTTCCCAGCATGCGCCCCGCCTGTGGGTCGTACTGCTCGGCCAGCAGGCCAACGTCGTTGCACAGACCGGCCAGGCGCTCGAACAGCCGTTCGGCGTCGGCCATGCGGCCTTGCAGCACATAGACATCGGCCAGCCAGAAAGAGCACACCAGAAAAGTCCCTTCGCCAGGGTCCAGGCCATCGACCCCGTGGGCGGTGTCGTAACGCAGCAGCAGACCGTCGCGCATCAACGTGCTCTCGATACGTGCCACGGTCGCCACCACCCGCGGATCGTCCGGCGGCAGGAAACCGGTCAAGGCAATCTGCAGCAGGCTGGCATCGGTATGGGTCGAACCATAGGCCTGAACGAAATGCCCCAGCTGCGCATCGATGCCCCGGCTGCAGACCTGGGCATGGATGCGGTCGGCGACGGCGCGGTAACGCGCGGCCTGTTCCCGCCCCTCTTCTGTGGGCTCGGCGAGGTTCGCCGCACGGTCGAAAGCCACCCAGGCCATGACCTTGGAATGGGTGAAGTGCTGCGGCGCACCGCGAATCTCCCAGATTCCCTCGTCCGGCTGCTCCCAGATGCTTTCCAGGTACGGCAGTATGACGCGGAAAATCGCAGCGCCACGCGGGTGTCGCGGCAGCCCGGCGCGGATGGCCTGGCTCATGGCGTCGGCCACTTCGCCGTAGACATCCAGCTGCCGCTGGGTCGCGGCGCCGTTGCCGATGCGCACCGGCGCCGAACCCTCGTAGCCCGCCAGCCATGGCAGGGTCTGCTCGGGCAATCGGCGCTCACCGGCCAGGCCGTACATGATCTGCATCTGCTCGGGGTTGCCGGCAACCGAACGCATCAACCACTTGCGCCAGGCAGCGGCTTCTTCGTAGTAGCCCAGGTTCATGAAGGCCAGCAAGGTCATGGTGGCATCGCGCAGCCAGCAGTAACGATAATCCCAGTTGCGCTCGCCGCCCAATTGCTCGGGCAGCGAGGTGGTGACCGCAGCGACGATGCCGCCCGTGGGGGCATAGGTCATGGCCTTGAGGGTCAACAGCGAGCGCTTGACCAGCGGCGTCCATGCCCCCACGTCGGGGCAGCGCTCGGCGAACTCATGCCAGTAGCGCTCGGTTTCGGCCAGGCAGCGGTCGGCATCCACGGCCGGTTGCAGCGGCAGGTGCGAGGCCTGGAAACTCAGGCGATAGCACAGCCGCTCGCCGGCGGCGACCGTGAAGCGGCTGCCGGTGCGGTGGTCCACCGCGTGCAGGTCGGACGCGCTGCGCAACACCAGCATGTCGGGGCCGGCCACCGCAGTGAGGGTCCGGGGATGGGCCTGCTCGACCCAGGGCACGCTGCTGCCGTAGTCGAAGCGCATGACCAGCTCCATGTCGAAAGCGACCTTCCCGCTCAGCCCGACGACCGTGCGCACTACGCAGTCCTGGTCACCCACCGGCATCCAGTCGACGAGCATGGCGCTGCCGTGCTCGGTATGGAACACCGTCTCCAGGATCATCGTGCTGTCGCGGTAGCGGCGCTCGGTAGCGGTCAAGGCATCGCTGGGGCAGATACGCCAGCGGCCGTTTTCGCTGTCACCCAGCAGGGCCGAGAAACAGGCAGGGGAATCGAAACGAGGAAAGCACAACCAATCCAGCGAACCCGACTTGTCAACCAGAGCAGCGGTACGGCAGTTGCCCAACAGGGCATAGTCTTCGATCAGTGCCGGCATGGAACCCTCATGACCACTGGCGCGGACCGGAAGTCGGTGCCACGCCGGAAAACTGTATCAACGTCGAGCGCGGGGCAATATCAGCTCATGAATGGCTTGCGCCACGCCGTCCGCCGCATTGCTGGCGGTCACTGCATCGGCCTGGTCGCGCACCGCCTGCTCGCCCTGGCCCATGGCCACGGAAAAACCGGCCCGCTTGAACATGGCCACATCGTTGGCGCCGTCACCCAATACGGCGGTGTTGGCAAGGTCAATGCTCAAACCGGCAGCCAAGGTTGCCAGGGCTTCGCCTTTGTTGGCCAACACCGCGGTGATGTCCAGGTAATACTGCTGCGAGCGTGCCGCAATCGCCTTGCCGCTCAGCGGCCCCTGCAGCTGCCGTTCCAGATCGATCAGCAGTTGGAAGTCGCTGGAGGTGGCGACCATCTTGTGCACGCGGTCCAGATAGGGCGTGAAATCGTCGACGATCAACGGCTCGTAGCCCAGAGCGTGCAGCTCCTTGGGAAAATAGTGAGCGTCGCGGTCGCGTGCCAGCCACTGGTCGTCGGCGAACACCCAGACGTCCAGCCGGTGCTGGGCAAACAACGCCAGGCAAATATCGACCGCCGCGCGCTCCACCCAGTGGGATTGCAGCTCACTGCCGTCGGGATTGACCAGTACGCCACCGTTGAATGCAGCGGTCGGCAGGTCGATTCCCAAGGTCTGGATCTGTTGGCGCATGGCCCGCGGCGGGCGGCTGCTCGCCAGGGTAAACCGCACCCCTGCCTCGCGCAGCTGCGCCACCGCCTCGATAACCGCTGGGCTCAGGCTGTGGTCGGGCATCAGCAGGGTGCCGTCCATGTCGCTGAGGACGAACTGGATGAGGTGTTCCGAAGCCGCACTCATCCCAGTCGATGCCAGTGGTGGCCATCGCGTGCCAACAACTCGTCGGCCGCCTCCGGACCGTCTTCGCCCGCCGCGTAGGTGGCAATGCTGCCGCCCTCGCGCCAGGCGTCGAGGAACGGCTGCACGGCGCGCCAACCATTTTCGATGTTGTCGGCGCGCTGGAACAGGGTCTGGTCGCCGATGAGGCAGTCGTAGATCAACGTCTCGTAGCCCGTGGACGGCTGCATCTGGAAGAAGTCCTTGTAGGCGAAGCCCAGCTTGACGTTCTCCAGCTCCATTGCCGGGCCGGGGCGTTTGGCCTGCAGGTCGAACCACATGCCCTCGTCTGGCTGGATCTGGATCTTCAGGTAGTTGGACTTGAGCCGGTCTACTTCGGTGTCGCGGAACTGCGCGTAGGGCGCCGGCTTGAAGCAGATGGCGATCTCGGTGTCGCGCACGCTCATGCGCTTGCCGGTGCGCAGATAAAACGGCACACCGACCCAGCGCCAGTTGTCGACCATGACCTTGAGCGCCACGTAGGTTTCGGTGCTGCTCTGCGGGTCGACCTTGGGCTCCTCGCGATAGCCGGGCTTGTCGCCCTGCCCCGCGGTGTACTGGCCACGGACCGAGTTCTTCAAGGCATCGGCCTTGGACCAGGGGCGAATGGCGCCGATCACCTTGGCCTTCTCGCCGCGGACCGCGTCGGCGCCGAAGGCCGCCGGGGGCTCCATGGCAATCATCGCCAACAGCTGGAACAGGTGATTGGGGACCATGTCGCGCAACGCACCGGTCTGGTCGTAGAAATTGCCACGGGTTTCGACCCCGACCGTTTCAGCGGCAGTGATCTGCACGTGGTCGATGTAGTGGTTGTTCCAGAAGGCTTCGAAAATACCGTTGGAGAAACGGCTGACCAGAATGTTCTGCACCGTCTCCTTGCCCAGGTAATGATCGATGCGATAGATCTGCTTCTCGCTCATCACGCTCAACAGGCAGGCGTTGAGCGCTTCGGCGGACGCCAGGTCGTGACCGAAGGGTTTTTCGATCACCACCCGGCGAAAGGCGTCAGGCTGCTCCTTGAGCAACCCGCTGCTGCCCAGTCGCTGCGCCACTTCACTGAAGAAGCGCGGCGAGGTGGCCAGGTAGAACATGGCATTGCCGGTACCGTTGACTTCGATGCGCGCGGCAATCGCCTGGTAGGTGGCGTCGTCGAGGAAGTCGCCGGAAATGTAGCTGATGCGCTTGCGCAGCTTGGCCCAGAGCGCCGGATCCAGCACTTTTTCCGGCTCGTCGATGCCCTTGGCGCGCGCCTGTTCGATGATGAAGGCTTCGAGCTTGGCGGCGAAGTCCGCGTCGCTCACCTCATTGTGATCGACCCCGACAATGTGCAGGCCGTTGTCCAGCAGGCCATCCCGGCTCAAATTGTACAAGGCCGGCATCAGCAAGCGTTTGACAAGGTCGCCGTGGGCGCCGAACAGAAACAGGGTTGACGGTGGAGCGGCATCTACTTTCGAGGTCGCTCTACTCATTTGGGAACCTCGACGTGACCGCCGAAGCCGAAGCGCATCGCCGAGAGGATCTTGTCACCGTAGGTCGCGTCCTGACGCGAGCGGAAGCGCGCGAACAAGGCGCTGGACAACACCGGTACCGGCACGGCCTGCTCGACCGCCGCGTCGATGGTCCAGCGGCCTTCACCACTGTCCGACACCACGCCGGAATATTGGCTCAGCTGCTGATCGCTGGCCAGGGCATCGGCCGTCAGGTCGAGCAACCACGACGACACCACGCTGCCGCGACGCCAGACTTCGGCGATATCGGCCAGGTTGAGGTCGAAACGCTGATCTTCCGGCAGCTCGCTGCTGGACTTGGTCTTGAGGATATCGAAGCCCTCGGCGAAGGCCTGCATCATGCCGTACTCGATGCCATTGTGGATCATCTTGACGAAATGCCCGGAACCGGCCGGACCTGCATGGATGTAGCCACGCTCGGCACGATCGTCCGAACTGTTGCGATCACGGGTACGCGGGATGTCGCCCATGCCCGGCGCCAGGCAGTCGAACAGTGGGTCGAGGCGTTCGAAGATGTCCGGCTCGCCGCCGATCATCATGCAATAGCCGCGATCCAGGCCCCACACGCCGCCAGAGGTGCCGACGTCGACGTAGTGCAACTGGCGTGCAGCCAGCTCGCGTGCGCGACGGATGTCATCCTTGTAGAAGGTGTTGCCCCCGTCGATGATCACGTCGCCCGGCTCGAGCAGATCGCCCAACTGGGCGATGGTCGCCTCGGTCGGAGCGCCGGCGGGCAGCATGACCCAGACCGCGCGCGGCGTGTCCATCTTGCTCACCAGATCGGCTAGATCGGCGGCCCCGATGGCGCCCTCACCGGCCAGGCCATGCACTGAATCCTGATTGCGATCGAAGACCACCGTTTGATGACCCGCGCGCATCAACCTTCTGGCGATGTTGCCGCCCATGCGGCCCAGCCCAATGATTCCCAGTTGCATGCGAGAGCTCCACTCTATGTTGCTTGAAGAAGATATTTCTTGAACGGTGTTGTCCTGAAAGCCTGTACGGGTATTGCCCGATCGAGCTTCCAAGTTAGTCCCGGACGATACCGGTAAGTTTCCGAGTATACCTTTGGTCGATTGCGACGCTGGGCAAAACTTGGCTTTTTTTGTCGATTTCATCAACGTTCATACCTGGGATCCGACACAAATCGCAACGGTTTGCGAGGCAGGCATGGACGACCGCGCAAAAGCGCTTTCGGCGCACAGCCAAAGTGCGCTGGAAGCCCTCTGGCAGAGGCCTGTAGTACGAGTGTGCCAATAATTATCGGCCGTCAGTCGCGCGCCTGGCCCAAAAAAATGGCGGATCTCCTACACTCAGGCCACAGGCGATGTATCGCTTGGAAATCCGATGCAAAAAACTCGAAACTTTTTGCAAATCAGACAGGTCAGGATAGGGAGCAGGTTATTTGATGTTTCTTGTCCGCCAAGCCTGCCATCCCGTGAATCATTGCAGCCTGCGGCAGGAACGCCGTTGCCTGCGGCGCCTGTGCGTGTGTCAGCGGGAAGCGCTAATCGATCAGCGCTTTTTTTAGAGTCAGGATCTGCCATACAAGTACGTAATGCACGGGAGAGAACAATGATCAGTGCCGCTGTCGAAAACCACGGAGAGCGTTTCAACAGGCAAGCGGCGGAACCCGCCCACTTGCAGGTTCCCACGCCTACCAGCAAAGCACTGCAGACGCCGTCTGGCGCCCACAAACAAAAAGTTCTTTTCGTGACATCGGAAATTGCCGACCTGGTCAAGACCGGCGGCCTGGGTGACGTGTCGGCGGCGCTGCCACGCGCCATGAGTCAGGTACATGACGTTCGCGTACTGATTCCCGGCTACCCGCAAGTGCTCAACAGCGACAACCCGATTCACGTGGTCGGCGAACTAAGCGGCCATGCCGCCCTGCCACCGTGCAAGATCGGCCGCATGGACATGCCCGACGGGCTGGTCATCTACGTGTTGCTCTGCCCAGAACTGTATGAGCGCGACGGCACCCCCTACGGCGCCAACAACGGCCGCGACTGGCCGGACAACCATATCCGCTTCGCCCGCCTGGGCCTGGCAGCCGCCGACATCGCCGCAGGCCAGGGCATGGTGCACTGGAAGCCTGACCTGGTGCACGCCCACGATTGGCCTGCCGGCCTGGCGCCTGCCTACATGCACTGGCGCGGTCTGCGTACGCCTACCCTGTTCACCATCCACAACCTGGCCTACCAGGGTGTGTTCAGCCGTGGCTGCTGCCCGGAGCTGGGCGTTCCCAACCATGCGATGCAGCAGGACGGCATGGAGTTTTTCGGCAAGCTGTCGTTTCTCAAGGCCGGCATGGCCTACGCGAACCACATCACCACGGTGAGCGCGACCTATGCCGAAGAGATCACCACACCCGAATTCGGTTGCGGCCTGGAAGGCTTCCTCAGCAGCAAGGCCCAGCAAGGCAAACTCAGCGGCATTCCCAACGGCATCGACGCCAGCTGGGAGTCGGCCACCGACCCGCACCTGGTCTGCCCGTTCAGCCTGAACGACTGGGAAGGCAAGGCGGTCAATGCGGCCCACGTGCGCAAGCTGTTCGAAATCGAAGAATCTGATGGCCCCCTGTTCGCCGTGGTGTCCCGCCTGGTCTACCAGAAAGGCCTGGACCTTACCGAAGGCGTGACACAGTTCATCGTCGAAAACGGTGGCCAGGTGATCATCATCGGCCGCGGCGAGCCCGAGGAAGAGCAGGCCATGCGCGAGCTCGCCCTGCGCTTCCCCGGTCGCGTGGGTGTACGCATCGGCTTCAACGAAACCGATGCGCGACGCATGTTCGCCGGCAGCGACTTCCTGCTGATGCCGTCACGCTACGAGCCCTGCGGCCTGAGCCAGATGTATGCACAACGCTTCGGCTCGCTGCCCGTGGCGCGCAACACCGGCGGCCTGGCCGACACCATCGAGGACGGGGTAACCGGTTTTCTGTTCGGCGAGTCAACCATCGAGAGCTACAAGGCCGCCCTGGCGCGCGCCTTCTATGTCTTCGGCAAGCCTGAACTGTTGAATGCCATGCGCTGCCGCGCGATGACCCAGCCTTTCAACTGGAGCGAGGCGGTGGAACCTTACGCCGAGCTTTATCAGGCGCTGGTCCATGGCAGCAAGACTTCTGCGAATCATAAATAACGGCGATCAATCAATAAATGGAAGAGGTTTCATCGATGCCTTCACGGAAAACTGAAACCTGGTCCCACGGTGCAGTAATGCAGGACTCCGGGCTCACTCACTTTGCATTGTGGGCACCGGACGCTTTCTCGGTCGGGTTGCAGATCGCCGACGGCGAATCGTTGCCCATGCTCGCCGGCAACGACGGCTGGTTCACCCTGGAACACAAGTGCGCGGCCGGTACCGCTTACCGCTTCGATATCGATGGCGAGATGGCAGTGCCTGACCCGGCGTCCCGCGCCCAGCAGGACGACGTGCATTCAGCCAGCCTCGTGGTCGACCCGCTGGCCTACAGTTGGCAGAACACCAGCTGGCTGGGCCGGCCATGGTCCCAGGCGGTCATCTATGAACTGCACGTGGGTGCGCTGGGCGGTTACGCTGGTGTCGAGTCCCACCTGGCACGCCTGGCAGCCCTTGGCGTCACCGCGATCGAGTTGATGCCCATTGCCGAATTCCCCGGCGAACGCAATTGGGGGTACGACGGCGTCCTGCCGTATGCTCCGGAAGCCTCCTACGGCACACCCGAACAGCTCAAGCATTTGATCGATTGCGCCCATGGCCATGGCCTGATGGTGATCCTCGATGTGGTCTACAACCACTTCGGCCCCGATGGCAATTACCTCGGCCGCTACGCCAAGGGCTTCTTCCGCCACGACAAGAAAACCCCGTGGGGCGATGCCATCGACTTCCGTCGCGATGAGGTAAGAAGTTTCTTCATCGATAACGCGGCCATGTGGCTGCTCGAATACCGTTTCGACGGCCTGCGCTTCGACGCCGTGCATGCCATTCAAGACCCGACCTTCCTGCAGGAGATGGCCACCACCCTGCGCGAGCAGGTCGGCGCCGATCGACACGTCTGGCTGATGCTGGAGAACGAGCACAACCAGGCTCATCTGCTCGAGCAAGGTTACGACGCGCAGTGGAACGACGACGGTCATAACGTGCTGCATGCACTGCTCACCGGTGAAGACGAGGCGTACTACGCCGACTTCAGCGAACAGTCGACCGAAAAGCTGGCGCGTTGCCTGAGTCAGGGTTTCATCTATCAGGGCGATACCAACCAGAAGGGCGAATCGCGTGGCGAACCCAGCGGTCATCTGCCGCCCACTGCCTTCGTGCTGTTTCTGCAGAACCACGACCAGATCGGCAACCGCGCCATGGGTGAGCGCCTGAGTCTGCTGTGCAGCGAACCGGCCCTGCGCGCCGCCACTGCCTTGCTGTTGCTGTCGCCGATGATTCCCATGCTGTTCATGGGCGACGAGTGGGCCGCCGACGAGCCGTTCCTGTTTTTCACCGATCACCACGGCGAATTGGCCGAAGCGGTCCGCGAGGGGCGTCGCGCCGAGTTTGCCGCGTTCGACGCCTTCGCCAACGAAGCAACCCGGGCGAAGATTCCCGATCCGAACGCTGCCAGCACGTTCGAAGCGTCGCGGCCGGACTTCGCCGAATTCCAGTTCCGCCAGGACGGGGCCTGGGTGCAGTTGTATCGCCAGTTGCTGGCCTTGCGCCGCGACGAGATCGTGCCGCGGCTCGATGGTGCCCAGTCACTGGGTGCGCAGGTATTGGCCGACAAGGCGGTGACGGCAAAATGGCGAATGGGCGATGGCAGCGTGTTGCGCATCGATCTGAACCTGAGCGAGGCGACCGTGCCGGCCCATCTGCAGACCGAACACCTGCTGTTCGACAGCCGGCCCCAGAACGACACCACCACCGTACTGACCCAAGGACTGCCCGCCTTTACCGCTCTGGTCAGCTTGATTCCGGCGGGTGACTCGGAGACAGCGGTATGACCGAACAACGCCAACTCCACGATCTTGCCGAGCGCGCCGGCATCGCCGTCGACTGGACCGATGCCAATGGCAAGCCGCAGACGGTTGCCGACGGTGTCCTGCGCAAGGTGCTGCGTGGCCTGGGCCACCCTGCCGATTCAGTGCAAGAGGTCGAGCAAAGCCTGGACGAGTTGCGCAAGACGGCACAGTCGCATCGCCTGCCCCCACTGTTGACGGTCGAACACGGCCAGCCGCTCGATCTTGCGCGGTTCTTCGAGCCGGGTACGGCCTGCGAAGTCAAGCTGGAAGACGGCAGTACGCTGTCGCTGAGCCTGGACAAAAACGGCGCCCTGCCCGGCCTGTTGCCCGTCGGTTATCAGGACGTGCACATCGAGCAGCAGCATTTCACCCTGGCTGTAGCGCCACCACGCTGCTTCAGCGTAGCCGACGCCTATGGCCAGGACACGGCCCACGCCTGGGGGCTGAGTGTTCAGTTGTACGCAGTGCGCCGCAGCGGTGATGGCGGCTTCGGCGACACCCAAGCCCTGGAAACGCTGGTGCGCAGTGCCGGCGAGCGCGGTGCCGATGCCTTGGCGATCAGCCCCATGCACGCCATGAGCAGCAGCGACAACACGCGCTACAGCCCCTACTCGCCTTCGAGCCGGCTGTTTCTCAACAGCCTGTACGCGGCACCTGCCGCGGTGCTCGGTGAAGACGCCGTGCGCACCGCTATCGAAACTTCCGGGTTGGGCGATACCCTGCACGCGCTGGAAGCGTTGCCTTTGGTGGACTGGCCAGCTGCCGCCGGGGCCAAGCAGCGCTTGCTGCGTGCGCTCTATGACAGCTTCTGCCAGAACGAACACCCCCTCAATGCGGATTTCAACGCGTTCCGCCACACCGGTGGCGAAGCGCTGGAGAATCACTGCCGCTACGAGGCTTTGCAGGCCGACTTCAAGGCTCGCGGTGAAAGCCTGGACTGGCGCCAGTGGCCCCAGCAGTGGCATGACCCGCGCGGCACGGCCGTAGCCGAGTTCGCTGCAGCCCACGGCGATGAGATCGCTTTCCATGCATTCTGCCAATGGCTGATCGACCGCTGCTTGGCCAAGGTGCAACAAGCGGCGCGCAGCAGCGGCATGAAGATCGGTCTGATCGCCGACCTTGCCGTGGGTGCCGACGGCGCCGGTAGCCAGGCCTGGAGCCGTCAGGACGAGTTGCTCGCCGACCTGACCGTGGGCGCGCCGCCCGACATTCTGAATCGCTCGGGGCAAAGCTGGGGCATCTCGGCATTCTCGCCCGAGGGTCTGCAGCGCAATGGCTTCCGCGCATTCATCGAGATGCTGCGGGCTAATTTCGCCCACGCCGGTGGCCTGCGCATCGATCACATCATGGGCCTGCAGCGCCTGTGGCTGATTCCGGCCGACGCCAAGCCCGGCGAAGGTGCCTACCTGCAGTTTCCCATCGACGACATGCTGCGCCTGCTCGCGCTCGAATCCCACCGTCACCAGGCCGTGGTGCTGGGCGAAGACCTCGGCACGGTGCCCGATGGCTTGCGTGAGAAGCTGGCAGCCCGGCAGATGCTGGGGATGCGCGTGCTGCTGTTCGAACAGAACGACGGCGTGTTCATCGAGAATCAAGCGTGGCCAGATAACGCCCTGGCCACCTCGACCACCCACGACCTGCCGACCCTCAACGGTTGGTGGCGCGGGCGTGACATCGATTGGAACCGCGACCTGGAACTGATCGACGAGCCGACCGAGAAACACTGGCGCGAGACCCGCGAGCACGAGCGTCGCGCGTTGCGCCAGGTGCTTGCACACGAGCTGCAGCAGAGTCAGGTGGAGGGCGTGGACGACATCGATGCGATGATCGACGCCAGTACCCGCTTCCTTGGCCAGACCCCTGCTCCGCTGGTATTGCTGCCGATCGACGATGCCTTGGGTATCGAGGAACAGGCCAACCTGCCGGGCACCATAGACAGTCATCCCAATTGGCGCCGCCGCTACAGCGCCCATGCCCAGAATCTTCTCGACGATGAAGACGCTGCCAGACGCCTAGAGCTGCTGGCCTGCGCCCGCCAACAAGCCAGTGAGCGTTACCGATGAAAAAAATGACGGCCAGCGTTCGGCTGCAGTTGCACAAGGATTTCACCCTGGATGATGCCGCTCGCCTGGTGCCGTATTTTTCCCGGCTCGGCATCAGCCATGTGTACGCGTCTCCCATTCTCAAGGCCCGCCCCGGCTCGATGCACGGCTACGACGTCGTCGACCCGACCCAGGTCAACCCCGAACTGGGTGGCCAGCCCGCGCTGGAGCGGCTGATCGCAGCGCTGCGCGAGCAGGACATGGGTTTCATCCTCGACATCGTGTCCAATCACATGGCCGTGGGGGGTGCGCACAACCCGTGGTGGCTCGACCTGCTCGAGTGGGGGCGTCGCAGCCCGTATTCGGAGTTCTTCGACATTCAGTGGCACTCGCCCGACCCGTTGCTCGAAGGCCAGTTGCTGTTGCCCTTTCTCGGCAGTGACTACGGCGCAGCCCTGCAGGGCGGTGAACTGGTGCTCAAGTTCGACGCCGAGCAAGGCAGCTTTTTCGTTGAGCACTACGAGCATCGCTTTCCGATCTGTCCGATCGACTACCCGCACATCCTGGCGGCGTCGGGCAATGCACCGGTCAGCGAGTTGGGCGCGCGCTTCGCCAACCTGCATGGCAGCGACGACGCGTACGGCGAGGCTCGCGCGCTGCAAGCCGATCTGGCGACCCGTGTTGCCAGCGGCGGCCTGAACGATGGCATTAAAGCCTCCCTCGCCCAGTTCGATGCCACCAGCGACGAAGGCTTCAACCGCCTGCACGAGCTGCTGGAGCGACAATCCTATCGCCTGGCAAGCTGGCGCACCGCCGGTGACGACATCAACTGGCGGCGCTTCTTCGACGTCAACGAGTTGGGCGGCCTGCGTGTCGAGCGGCCGGCGGTGTTCGAAGCGACCCATGCGAAGATCTTCGAACTGATCGGCGCAGGCCTGGTGGACGGCTTGCGTATCGACCATATCGACGGCCTGGCCGACCCGCGTGGCTATTCGCGCAAACTGCGACGTCGGGTCAACGCCCTGTTGCAGCAGCGCCCGGAGTCCGCGTGCATCGATCACGTACCGATCTACGTCGAGAAGATTCTGGGTGCAGGCGAAACACTGCACCGTGACTGGCAGGTCGATGGCACCACCGGCTACGAGTTCATGAACCAGGTGTCGTTGCTGCAACATGACCCTGACGGCGAGCAGCCACTGGGCGAGCTGTGGAGCCGCGTCAGTGGCCGCCCCAGCGAGTTCATCGAAGAAGCCCACGTGGCTCGCAACCTGGTACTCAACGGTTCCCTCGCCGGCGATTTCGAGTCCGTGGCCCAGGCCTTGCTGCAAGTGGCCCGCGGCGACTTGATGAGCCGCGACCTGACCCTGGGCGCCATCCGCCGAGCGCTGCAAGAACTGATCGTGCACTTCCCGGTGTACCGTACCTATATCAACCCGTGCGGACGCCCGGCTGAAGACGAAGCCTTCTTCCAGAAGGCCATGGACGGCGCACGCGGTACCTTGGGCGAGGCCGACTGGCCGGTACTCGATTACCTGCAGCGCTGGCTGGGTGGCGAACGCTGGCGCGCGCTGCCCATCGGGCGTCGACGCAAGCTGATTCGCCACGCCTGCGTGCGCTTCCAGCAACTGACATCGCCGGCGGCGGCCAAGGCTGTCGAGGACACTGCATTCTACCGCTCTGCCGTATTGCTTTCGCGCAACGACGTCGGTTTCGAGACCGAACTGTTCGCCGGCACCCCGGAAGCGTTCGACCAGGCCTGTCAGCAGCGCCTCGAGCATTTCCCGGACAATCTGCTGGCCACTGCCACCCACGACCACAAGCGGGGCGAAGACACCCGTACGCGCCTGGCCGTGCTCAGCGAGCGCGCACCCTGGTACGTCGAGCAAGTGCAGCAATGGCTGGAGCTGGCTGCGCCCCTGCGCAGTGCCTTCGGCGACGGCCATGCACCGAGTGGTGGCGACGAGCTGATGCTTTACCAGGCACTGCTGGGCAGCTGGCCGCTGGACTTGCGCAGTGACGACGTCGAAGGCCTGACCGCCTACGCCGAGCGCCTGTACCAATGGCAGCAGAAGGCGTTGCGCGAAGCCAAGCTGATCAGCAGCTGGAGTGCGCCAAACGAAGCCTACGAAACAGCCTGCCGCGACTTTCTCGAGCAATTGCTGCTGAGCGACAAGGGTCGCCCGCTGCGCGATGCCATTGCCGCCGCCAGTCGCACCATTGCGCCCAGCGGCGCGTTGGACAGCCTGGTGCAGACCCTGCTGCGCATGACCGTGCCTGGCATCCCCGATCTGTACCAGGGCGCCGAGTACTGGGATTTCAGCCTGGTCGATCCGGACAACCGTCGTCCGGTAGATTACGCCGCACGCGAACATTCGCTCGATGCCCGCCCTGCGGTCAGCGAATTGCTGCAAGACTGGCACGATGGTCGCATCAAGCAGGCCATGATCCAGCGCACGCTTCAGGCTCGTGCCGCACACCCGGCGCTATTCCGGGACGGCAGCTACCAGAAGCTCGACGTCCAGGGTGTGCATGCCGATCGCATTCACGCGTTCGCTCGCGTACTGGACGGCACGACGGCCATAGTGATCGTGCCCCGTCTGGCCAGCGGCCTGTTGGCCGATGCACAGACGCCTTTGATCGATGCCAGCGCTTGGGGCGACACCCGTGTCGTTTTGCCATCGGTGCAATCCGGGGCTACATTGAAGGGACTTTTCTCCGACCACGCAGTCACAGCAGAGAAGGAATTGTTGGTGAGCACTGCGCTGAAAGAGTTTCCCGTCAATCTCTTCCTACAAAGTGAGCTGTAATAAGGAGCGTTGAAATGAGTGCCGACGATAAACGAGTCCGCGAATTCGCCTATCAGATCTGGGAATCCGAAGGTCAGCCCGAAGGGCAGGACGAGCGCCATTGGGAGATGGCACGCAAACTGGCCGAGGCTGAGGCGCTAGCGCCTTCCAAGCCGGCCAAGGGCAAAGCTGCGGCCAAGCCCAAGGCGGCCGCTCAGCCCAAGCCCAAGCCAGCTGGCGAGGGTCCTGCTGCCAAACCCAAGGCCCCGGGCAAGGCTGCTGAGCCAGCCGATGCAGCAGCGGATCCCGCCGCCAAGGCCGACGGTGCTGGCAAGCCACCGGCACCGAAGAAGCCGCGTCCACCGAAAAAGCCCGCTGCAAAGTGACACCCGCCCGCGTACTGCCGCTACCTGGCACGCGGGCACATCTTCCGTCGGTCCAGCCCCAGGGCTGGACGGCTGCAGTTACCGAACTTCACGTGCCCGTCACCCGGACGGCACGTTCACCGACCCGTTGCCTGCCTCAGCACCCCCCGACTCTGAAGACACCGATGATGCTATGACATCTGCCTGCGCCGTATGCGTGCAAACCAAGAGCAAGGATCGACCATGAGTCCGCACAAGAAAGCTGCACCCGCGCCAGAACCGACCGAACCGTCGCGTATTCGCGAAGGCCTGCCCTTCCCGCTTGGCGCCACCTGGACCGGTCTGGGTGTGAACTTCGCACTGTTTTCCGCCAATGCCACCAAGGTCGAACTTTGCATCTTCGATGCCAGTGGCGAAGAGGAAATCGAGCGCATCGAGTTGCCCGAGTACACCGACGAGATCTACCACGGCTACTTGCCCGACGCCCACCCAGGGCTGATCTACGGCTACCGTGTGCATGGCCCTTACGACCCCGAGAACGGCCACCGTTTCAACCCCAACAAGCTGCTGATCGACCCCTACGCCAAGCAGCTGGTAGGCGAACTCAAGTGGTCCGAGGCCCTGTTCGGCTATACCATCGGCCATCCCGATGGTGACCTCAGTTTCGACGAACGCGACAGCGCTCCATTCGTGCCGAAGAGCAAAGTCATCGACCCGGCCTACACCTGGGGCCGCGACCATCGCGTCAGTGTGCCGTGGGACAAGACCATCTTCTACGAGGCACATGTGCGCGGCCTGACCATGCAGCACCCTGCCGTGCCTGAGTCCCTGCGCGGGACCTTCGCCGGCCTCGCCGTGCCGGAAGTGGTCGACCACCTGAAGAACCTGGGGGTGACGTCGATCGAGTTGCTGCCGATCCATGGCTTCGTCAACGACCAGCACCTGTTGCAGAAAGGCCTCAACAACTACTGGGGCTACAACAGCATCGCGTTCTTCGCGCCGCATTCGCGCTACATCGCCAGCGGCAAGATCGCCGAGTTCAAGGAGATGATCGCGCACCTGCACGACGCCGGCCTGGAAGTCATTCTCGACGTGGTCTACAACCACACCGCCGAAGGCAACGAGCAAGGGCCGACGCTGTCGATGCGCGGCATCGACAACGCCTCCTACTATCGCTTGATGCCCGAGAACAAGCGCTATTACATCAACGACTCAGGCACCGGCAACACGCTGGACCTGAGCCATCCCTGTGTGTTGCAGATGGTCACCGACTCGCTGCGCTACTGGGCCTCGGAAATGCACGTCGACGGTTTCCGCTTCGACCTGGCAACCATCCTCGGCCGCTACCACGACGGCTTCTCGGAACGTCACAGCTTCCTCGTTGCCTGTCGCCAGGACCCGGTGCTGCGCTCGGTGAAGCTCATCGCCGAGCCGTGGGACTGTGGCCCCGGTGGTTATCAGGTGGGCGGCTTCGCGCCGGGTTGGGCCGAATGGAACGATCGCTTCCGCGACACCGTACGGGCGTTCTGGAAAGGTGACGACGGCCAGCTTGCCGACTTCGCCGCGCGCATGACCGGCTCGGGCGACATGTTCAACCAGCGCGGTCGCCGGCCCTATTCTTCGGTCAACTTCATCACCGCGCACGATGGCTTTACCCTGCGCGATTTGGTGTCGTACAACGACAAGCACAACGAAGACAACGACGAAGACAACCAGGACGGCACCAGTAACAACGTCTCCTGGAACCACGGTGTCGAAGGCCCCAGTGACGATCCGGAAATCATCGAACTGCGCCTGCGCCAGATGCGCAACTTCTTTACCACCCTGTTGTTCTCCCAGGGTACGCCGATGATCGTCGCCGGCGACGAGTTCTCGCGCACGCAGGGTGGCAACAACAATGCCTACTGCCAGGACAGCGAGATCGGCTGGGTCAACTGGGAGCTCGACGAAGACGGCAAGAGCCTGCTGCGTTTCGTCAAACGCCTGATCAAGCTGCGCAACAGCTACCCGATCCTGCGCCGCAATCGCTTTCTGGTCGGCGAGTACAACGAAGCCATCGGCGTCAAGGACGTGACCTGGCTTGACCCGCTGGGCAACGAGATGACCGCCGAGCAATGGGAAGACGCCCATGGCCGCTGCCTGGGGATGATGCTCGATGGCCGCGCGCAGCCCAGTGGCATTCGCAAACCGGGCGCCGATGCGACCCTGCTGCTGATCGTCAATGCTCACCATGACGTCGTCAACTTCACCCTTCCCGAAGTACCGGAAGGTGAATACTGGAATTGCCGCATCGACACCAACCGCCCGGACCTGGGCGAGCATGAGCGTCTGGAATTCGGCAGCGAATTCCAGGTGACCGGTCGCTCGATGCTGATGTTCGAACTGCACCGGGATGTCGAAGAATGAAACCGACCCTGACCGAGGCTCTGACCTGGCCGGCGCAGGGTTACGCCGACACTGCAGCGCTGGGCAAGGAACTGCGGCGGCTGTGCGCCTCGGGCCTGGACAGCCTGCCGCTGCCCGCCGGTGGCGACACTTTGCAGCGCTGGCAGTGCCTGGCGGCCGTGGCCGGGCATGATCTGGGCCTGTGCAAACTGTACGAAGGCCACACTGACGCGTTGGCCATCATGCAGGAACTGGGCGCCGATCCCGCGCCCGAGGGCTCGATCTGGGGCACTTGGGCCTCGGAGCCGCCCCAGGCACGGGTGATGGTTCGCCACGAAGGTGACCGCGTGCTGCTCAGCGGCCGCAAGGCCTGGTGTTCGGGCGCCAGCGTCGTCACCCATGGCCTGCTCACGGCCTGGGATGACGATGGCCAGCAACAACTGGTCGCGGTGCCGATGGACCAGGCCAACCTGTGCGTCACCGACGACGGCTGGAACGCCGTGGGCATGGCCAACACCGGCAGCGTCGAGATCCTGCTGGAAAACGCCGAGGGCTGGTGCGTCGGAACCGCAGGAAGCTACCTCAACCGCCCCGGTTTCTGGCTGGGCGGCATCGGCATCGCCGCGTGCTGGTTCGGTGCCGCCCGTGAGCTTGGGCGCTATCTGGCCCAGCACTGCCATGCCCGGCCCGAACCTCATGCACTGGCGCACCTGGGCGCAGTGGATCGAGCATTGGCGGCCTGCATTGCCGTCCTGCGCTCGGCCGCGATTGCTGCCGACCAGCAGCCCGATGGCCATTTCGAGCATTCGGCGCGACTGTGCCGCGCGGTGGCTGAACACACCGCCGACACCGTCATCAGCCATGTCGGCCGAGCCCTGGGCGCGGGCCCGTACTGCAAGGATCCTCATTTCGCCCGGTTGATCGCCGATCTGCCGGTATACCTGCGACAGAGCCATGCCGAGCGCGACCTCGCTGCGCTGGGCCAGTTGCTCGGCGCCCCCACGACGCGGACCTGGAGTTTATGAAAGAAAACCCTATCGTAGGCCAGGGCACGCCCCTGCAGGCCTGGCGCGGCTCGCGGCACTTGGCCGAACTGCCATTGATCGACGCCCAGACTCTGGTACCGGCCGGCTCGCGGGCGGTGATCATCGCCCCGCATCCGGACGATGAAGTGCTCGGTTGTGGTGGGCTTTTGCAATTGCTGGCAGGGCTGGATCGGCAGATCCTGATCATCTCCGTCACCGACGGCAGCGCCAGCCATCCGGGCTCGCAGACGTGGCCGGCCGAACGCCTCAGTGCAGTGCGCCCGCAGGAGAGCGCCGAGGCGCTGCACCGGTTGGGCCTGCCGTTGCACAGCCTGCAATGGATTCGCGGAGGCTTTGCCGACAGCGGTGTGGCGCACGAGGAGCAACGCCTGACCGAGTTCATTCAGCGTTACCTCAAGCCCACCGATGTGGTGTTCAGCACCTGGTGCAACGATGGCCACACCGACCATGAGGCGGTAGGCCGTGCGGGCGCAACGGCGGCCGCGGCTGCTGGCGCGAGCCATCATGAACTGCCGATCTGGACCTGGCACTGGGCGCAGCCCGAAGACGATCGGATCCCGTGGTCGCGCGCGCGCAAGCTGCCGCTGGACAAGGTGATGGTGGCGCGCAAGAGCCATGCGGTGCATGCCTTCGCCAGTCAGCTGGAAGGCGATCCACAGATAGGCTTGGCGCCTGTGCTGCCCCCCTACGTACTGGAGCGGTTGCTGCAGCCGTTCGAGGTGGTGTTTCTATGAGCGGACAAAGCGTCGACAACCAGTATTTCGACAAGCTCTACGAGGGCAACGACGACCCCTGGGCCATGCGGCATCGCTGGTACGAGCGGCGCAAGCGGGCATTGCTGCTCGCCTGCCTGCCGCAGGAGCGCTATGGCGCGATCTTCGAGCCCGGTTGTGCCAACGGCGAGACCAGCCTGGCACTGGCCACGCGCTGCGACGCCCTGCTCAGCTGCGACATGAACACCCGCGCGGTGGGCCTGACCCAGGCGCGCCTGAGCGACATCGCCCACGCCCAGGCGCGACAGGCCGCCCTGCCCGCCGACTGGCCAAGCGAGCGCTTCGACCTCATCGTGCTCAATGAACTGGGTTACTACCTGAGTCGCACCGACCTCAGCCAGGTCATCGAGAAAGCTCGTGCTTGCTTGAACCCCGGAGGCCAAGTGGTTGCTTGTCACTGGCTGGCGAGCATCGAGGGTGCGCCGCAGACGGCCACGCAGGTCCACGAACAGCTGCACGCGGAATTGGGCATGCACCGGCTGGTGGAACACAGGGAGGGTGATTTTCTACTGGAACTGTGGAGCTGCGAGTCGACGACCGTCGCTCAGCACGAGGGATTGCGCTGACCCTTGGAACACGCAGACTTGATACTCAGTCGAAAAAAAGGGGCTCCGTGAAGGAGCCCCTTTTCATTACCGTCAGCCCTGGATATCGGCCCGCGTAGGACGCAGGATCAATACACCCAGCGGTGGCAGGTTGAGGCTGATGGCGTGAGGTTGGCCATGGCTGCCCTCCTCTTCGGCGAAGACCTTGCCGCCGTTGCCGTAGTTGGAGCCAGCGTACTGCTCGGCGTCGCTGTTGAGCAGCTCTTCCCACTCGCCACCGAACGGCACGCCTACGCGGTAGGCCTCGCGCGGAACCGGCGTGAAGTTGGCAACCACCAGCACCGGCTCGTTATTGGCACTCCAGCGCAGCCAGGCAAAGACACTGTTGGTGGCGTCGTCGCCGATCAACCACTGGAAGCCCTCAGGTTGGCAGTCCTGCTGGTGCAGTGCCGGTACTTCGCGGTACAGCCTGTTGAGGTCGGCGACCAACTGCTGAACACCCTTGTGTTCGGAGTACTCGGTGAGGTACCAATCCAGCTGATGATCGTGGTTCCACTCCCGCCATTGGCCGAACTCGCAACCCATGAACAACAGCTTCTTGCCCGGATGAGTCCACATGAAACTCAGGTAGGCACGCAGGTTGGCAAACTTCTGCCAGCGGTCACCGGGCATCTTGTCGATCAGCGAGTGTTTGCCATGCACGACCTCATCATGGGAAATCGGCAGCACGAAATGTTCTGAATAGGCATACACCAAACCAAAACTGAGCTGCCCGTGATGATGCGGCCTGTGGATCGGATCGTTCTGGACGTAGTTGAGCGTGTCATGCATCCAGCCCATGTTCCACTTGTAGTCGAAACCCAGGCCGCCTTCCTGTGTGGGCTGAGTCACGCCCGGCCATGCGGTGGACTCTTCGGCTATCACCATGGCCCCCGGTGCTTCCTGTTTCACCACGTCATTGAGGTGACGCAGGAACGCGATGGTTTCCAGGTTCTCACGGCCGCCGTACTCGTTGGGCACCCATTCCCCTGACTTGCGCGAATAGTCGCGGTACAGCATCGACGCCACGGCATCGACGCGCAGGCCGTCGATATGGAACTGCTTGAGCCAGTGAACCGCGGAGGCAATCATGAAGCCATGCACTTCAGTGCGGCCCAGGTTGTAGATCAGCGTGTTCCAGTCTTGATGGAAGCCCTCCAGCGGGTTGTCGTATTCGTACAGCGCAGTGCCGTCGAAACGCGCCAGGCCATGCTCGTCGGTGGGGAAATGCGCCGGGACCCAGTCCAGGATCACACCGATTTCAGCTTTGTGGCAGGCATTGACGAACGCCGCGAAGTCCTCCGGCGTGCCATAGCGGGCCGACGGCGCGAATTGCGACAGCGGTTGATAACCCCACGAACCGCCGAATGGGTGCTCCATGATCGGCAGCAGCTCGATGTGGGTGAAGCCCATCTTCTGTACGTACGGAATCAGGCGCTCGGCCAGTTCATGCCAGTTGTAGGGACGAACCACCTCGCCTGCTTCGTCGAGCTCGCACATCCAAGAACCGGCATGCAGTTCGTAGATCGACTGTGGTGCACCCAGGGCGTGGCGCTCGGCGCGGATATCCAGCCAAGCGTTGTCGTCCCAGGCGAACTGCATCGGCTTGGCCACCCGCGAGGCGGTGGACGGCGGCAACTCGGTGCACAGGGCAATCGGGTCGGCCTTGAGCGGCAGAATGCCGTGCTGGCCAAGAATCTCGTATTTGTACGGTTCGCCAGGCTGCAGGCCGGGGATGAACAACTCCCAGACGCCGGCCGGGAAGCGTTGGCGCATTGGATGACGGCGACCGTCCCAGACGTTGAAGTCACCGACCACCGAAACCCGCTTGGCGTTCGGTGCCCAGACGGCGAAGCGCACGCCCTGCACGCCTTCGATTTCAATGAACTGGGCGCCGAAGACGCTGCCCAGGTTGCGATGCTTGCCCTCTGCAAACAGGTAGATGTCCATGTCGCCGAGCAGATTGCCATAGCTGTACGGATCTTCGCTGACCTGCACACCCCCGGCCCACTGCACGCGCAGCAGGTAGGGTTGGCTTTGCTCGATACGGCCGGTAAACAACCCGGGCACGTCGCCCTGGTCGAGGGTCGTCAGTGGATGCCCCCCGTCCTTGGCCAATACCTGCACGCTCAGGGCCGTCGGCAGGTAGGCACGGATGTAGCTGCCTGTGCCGCCATCGCTATGGGCACCCAGAACCGAGAACGGATCGGAATGGTCGGCACGGATCAGCGCCTCGATATCGGCTTTTGCCGGCAACGCGCCGGAATCGCGCTTGCCATGTTCGCTGTGCGCACTCATTGCTTATTCTCCCTCGTACTCAAGAGCCCGAACAGTCCGTGCAAGGGCACGGCCAACCAGCTCGGGCGATTCTCCGCTTCATAAGCGATCTCGTAGGCAGCCTTTTCCAGGCTGAACAAATCCAGTGCCGCGCGCGCGCCGTCCGGGTCCTGCCACTGATGTGGCACGGCCTGGGTCGCCAGGTCGTAGGCGCCGATGAACGCATGGCGGGCCTCGGCCAGGTAGCGCTGGGCCACGCGCTGGCGCGCCGATGCCGCTTCCTCCGAGGCATCGGTGCTTTGTACATTGCGGATCGCCATGGCCGCAGCGTAGTCGAACGAACGCAATACGCCCCCTACATCCTTGTAAGGACTGTATTTCGCGCGGCGCTCTTCGAGTGGCCGTGCAGGCTCGCCCTCGAAGTCGATCAGGTAGGCATCGCCCTGCACCACCAGCATCTGGCCCAGGTGCAGGTCACCGTGGACCCGCATGATCAGACCGCCAGTGGCCTGCGCGCTGAGGCGCTCGACCTGGGCCAGCAACTCGTCGCGTCGGCCCAGCAGCTCGGCCACCAAAGCCTGGTCCTGCTCGGCAAATTCGGCGCGGCGCTGCTCGAGCAGGCCCAGCGCCCGCTCGACCTGGCTGGCGATGCTTGTAGCCCAGCCTTGGGCATCTTTCTGGTTGCTCACCCGGGCGAGGAAATCGGCCTGGGCGCCGGACGCCGCCAGGGCGACGTGCATCTCGCCCAGGCGCTGGCCGAGCATGCCGGCAAAGTCTGCCAGCTCGCCCAGTGCGTCGTAGCGCTGGCCTTGTTCGGAATGGGCGAAGGCCATCTCGTCGCGAATCGCGCGCTCGAGGTTGTTCTGGGTCCATTCCCAGGCGTCGCCCTGATTGTTCAGGTAACCCTGGGCAATCATCAGCAAGTGCGGTGTTCCGCTGGCATCCACACGGCTGACGGACCCCATCAGCGGCGAGATATTGGCGTAGCCCGCGGCGGTCAGGTAGTCGCCCATTTCCAGCTCTGGATGGATGCCACCGCTGACGCGGCGAATCATCTTCAGCACCAGGCTACCGCCAACCACGACCGAGCTGTTGGACTGCTCGGCCGACAGGTAGCGGATCACCGAAGTCTGGTCGAGATTCAGGGCCGTCAGATGCTCGGTGGCCTGGAAGCGGATCTCGCCTTCGCCGGTCGCCAGCGTCTTCTCGACCTGAAGCCCTTCGATCACCGAGTGGATGAAGTTTTCCAGGACGAAGGCGTCGGTGATCAGGCCGACTTCACGGCCGCGACGAACGCGCGACAGCGCCAGTTGCAAGGGCAGCGGCGAACCGCTGTGCTCCTCGGGAATGAAGCCGAACGGAAACTGGTAGCGGCTGGTCTGGCCACCGGCGGTGACCTCCAGCTCACTGAACAGCACCGGGCTTTGCGGCGTGCCGAAGCGCACGCCGTAAGCGATGCGCAGGTTGTCGATGGCGACATCCTTGCCGCCGAACCAGCGCCGCTTGGGCAGGTACTGCAGCAGAGAGGTGTTTTCCAGAGTGCTGCGCGACGGCTCGTCGAGCAACTCCTCCATCCGTTGTTTCAAAACCAGGGTTTGGAAGTCAGGCATGCTTTGGGCCGGTTCGACGTGCCAACTCGGCATCTGGGTTTCGCTGGCCAGCAGGAACCAATAGAAGCCGTAGGGTGGCAAGGTCAGCAGAAAATTCAGCTGACCGATGGGTGGGAAGGCGCTGCCGCCGAGCATCTCTACCGGCACCATGCCGGCGTACGGGGACAGATCCAATTCAGCCGCTTGGGCGGCACGCGAGACGTTGGCTACGCACAACACGATCTCGGTCTTGCCATCGCTGCCGGTGTATTCACGCACGTAGGCCAGGATGCGGCGGTTGGTCGGCGTGAGCATGGTCAGGGTACCGCGGCCGAACGCTTTCTGCTGACGGCGCACGGCGAGCATGCGCCGGGTCCAGTTCAGCAGCGAGTGCGGGTCGTTGGCCTGGGTTTCGACGTTGACCGACTGGTAGCCATAGAGCGGATCCATGATCGGCGGCAGCACCAGGCTGGCCGGGTCGGCGCGCGAGAAGCCGCCGTTTCGGTCGATCGACCACTGCATGGGCGTGCGCACACCGTCGCGGTCACCCAGGTAGATATTGTCGCCCATGCCGATTTCGTCACCGTAATACAGGGTCGGTGTGCCGGGCATGGACAGCAGCAGGCTGTTGAGCAATTCGACCCGGCGGCGATCACGTTCGAGCAGCGGCGCCAGGCGACGACGAATGCCGAGGTTGATCCGCGCGCGGCTGTCGGCCGCGTAGTAGTTCCACAGGTAGTCGCGTTCACGATCGGTGACCATTTCCAGGGTCAGTTCATCGTGGTTGCGCAGAAAGATTGCCCACTGGCAGTTGGCTGGGATAGCAGGCGTCTGGCGCAGAATGTCGGTGACTGGAAAGCGGTCTTCCTGCGCCAGTGCCATGTACATGCGCGGCATCAACGGGAAATGGAACGCCATGTGGCATTCGTCGCCGTTGTCGCCGTGGGCATCGCCGAAGTACAGCTGGGTGTCCTCTGGCCACTGGTTGGCCTCGGCCAGCAGCATGCGGTCCGGGTAATTGGCATCGATCTCGGCACGGATCTGCTTGAGCACCTGGTGGGTCTCGGGCAGGTTTTCGTTGTTGGTGCCGTCGCGCTCGATCAGGTACGGGATGGCATCCAGGCGCAGGCCGTCGATGCCCATGTCCAGCCAGTAGCGCATGACGTCGATGACCGCTTTCATCACTTGCGGGTTGTCGAAATTCAAATCCGGCTGGTGCGAATAGAAACGGTGCCAGAAGTATTGGCCTGCGACGGGGTCCCAGGTCCAGTTGGACTTCTCGGTATCGAGAAAGATGATTCGCGTTCCGTCGTATTTCTCGTCGCTATCGGACCACACGTAGAAATCGCGAGCCTTGGAGCCCTTCTTGGCCTTGCGCGCGCGCTGAAACCAGGGGTGCTGGTCGGAAGTGTGGTTGATCACCAGCTCGGTGATCACACGCAAGCCACGCTTGTGCGCCTCGCTGATGAAGCGGCGAACATCGGCCAACGTGCCGTAGTCCGAGTGCACCGCCTTGTACTCGGCGATGTCGTAGCCGTCGTCGCGACGTGGCGACGGGTAGAACGGCAGCAGCCAAATGGTATTGACGCCCAGATCGGCGATGTAATCGAGTTTGGCGATCAACCCCGGAAAGTCACCGATGCCGTCGTTGTCGGAGTCGAAGAACGACTTGACGTGGACCTGATAGATAACCGCATCCTTGTACCAGAGCGGATCATCGATGAACGCTTGCGACCGAGGCTTTTTCGCCATTGTGGATTCCCTGTAGTGAGCAGCGTGTCTGGAGCGGCTGGACATCGCCTGGAGCAGCGTGAGACACCGAGTGCGACGTACGACGTGGCACTTGCCTACGGCTGTACGCGGGTGATCCTCCAGATGCCGAACGGTTGATAGGCAGGGTCGATCCGCATGAACTGATTCTTGCCGTGCCACGTCCAGCGATGCCCGGTCATCAGGTCTTCGCCGTTGGTGGCCGCATCGTCGTCCAGGCCCAACTCCCACAGCGGCAGCTCGAAATGGGCTTCCTGGACGTTGTGTGGATCGAGGCTCACGGCGACCAGCACATAGTTGCTGCGGTCAGCGGTCCGCTTGCCGAAATACAGGACGTTATCGTTGTAGCACTGAAAGAACTCGACGCCCAGATGTGTTTGCAGCGCCGGGTTCTGACGGCGAATCCGGTTGAGCTGGGCGATCTCGGCAATGATGTTGCCGGGGGCGGTGAAGTCACGCGGGCGGATCTCGTACTTCTCCGAGTCCAGATACTCTTCCTTGCCAGGGATGGGCGCCGATTCACACAGTTCGAAACCCGAATACATGCCCCACAGGCCGGAGCCCATGGTCGCCAGCGCCGCGCGGATGAGGAACCCGGCGCGGCCGTTGTCGTGCAGGAAGAA
The DNA here is from genome assembly GCF_014842235.1 of Pseudomonas sp. CFBP 13710. Lineage (NCBI taxonomy): Bacteria > Pseudomonadati > Pseudomonadota > Gammaproteobacteria > Pseudomonadales > Pseudomonadaceae > Pseudomonas > Pseudomonas sp. CFBP 13710. The sequence goes on from NZ_JACYVJ010000001.1 coordinate 714,036, forward strand.
CGGGTTGATGTCCGGCGTGTTGACGAAGAAGTTCGGCCGGTAGCAGTGCGCCCACGGTGCCTGGTTGAGCTGGGTGAAATAGGTGGTCAGCTCCGGCTTGGTATTGCGCCAGGTGAAGTAGGTGTAGCTCTGCGAGTAACCGACCTTGCCCAGGCGCGCCATCATGGCTGGCTTGGTGAACGCCTCTGCAAGGAACATCACGCTGGGGTCCTTGCTGCGGATATCGGCGATCAGCCATTGCCAGAATGGCAGCGGCTTGGTGTGCGGGTTGTCGACGCGAAAGATCTTCACACCTTCCTCGACCCAGCCCCACACCACGTCGCGCAGCTCGGTCCACAGGCCCGGCACTGCGTCGGCAGCGTAGAAGTCGACGTTGACGATGTCCTGGTATTTCTTCGGCGGGTTTTCCGCATAGCGGATGGTGCCGTCCGGGCGCCAGCTGAACCAGCCCGGGTGCTCTTTGAGCCACAGGTGGTCCTGGGAGCACTGGATGGCGAAGTCCAGCGCGATTTCCAGACCGTGCTCGGCCGCCGCGGCCACCAGCCTGCGGAAGTCTTCCCGCGTGCCCAGCTGCGGGTGAATGGCCTCGTGCCCACCCTCGGCGCTGCCGATGGCATAAGGGCTGCCTGGATCGTCCGGGCCGGCGGTCAGGGAGTTGTTCGGGCCCTTGCGGTGAGCGCGTCCGATTGGATGGATCGGCGGGAAGTACAGCACGTCAAAGTTCATGTCGCGAATCATCGGCAGACGGCTGTGCACGTCGTTGAAGGTGCCATGACGAGCTTTGTCATCGGTGATCGAGCGCGGAAACAACTCGTACCAGCTGGCGAACTGCGCGAGTTCGCGTTCTACGTCCAGGGCATATTCGACACTGGAGCAGAGGAACGCGCGCGAGTCCGCCAGGGACATCAGGGCCTGGGTGTCACGCTGCAACAGCAGCGCGACCTTGGCGTCCTGATCCAGCCCCTGCAATTCGTCGTGCAACTGGCGCAGTTGGCGTGCCAGGGTATCCTGGCTGCGGCTGGCGGCCTGCTCGAGGTGCACGCGGCCTTCTTCCAGTTCCAGGTCGATGGTCACGCCAGCGGCGTACTTCTTTTCCAGTTCGTAGCGGTAGCTGGCGAACTGGTCGATCCAGGCGTCGATGCAATAGGCATGGGTGCCGACACTGTCGACGACCAGCTCGGCTTCCCAGCTGTCGTTGCCCAGCTCGCGCATGGCAGTGCTGTGCCAGGTGTCGGTGCCCGCCTCATGCCAGCGCAGGACCACGGCCAGCTTGTCGTGACCGTCAGCGTAGACCTTGGTGCTGACCGTGACCGTCTGGCCGACGATGGCCTTGACGGCAAACTGACCACCGTCAACAACAGGCTGCGTGTCTTCGATCACGATCCGAGGCAGCAGCAGCGCCCGGGACAGGCTCAGCACGTGGTCTGGCGTCTGTTCGTCGGTCGCGTTCTGGTCCGCTTGGAAAGTCTGATCAGCCGTCATCGAGCCTCGCTCCTGTGCGTCACCTGGACGCTGTTGTGCTTGTGCAAGCGGTGAAGTGAACCGGGTTTGTCTTTCGCTTAGGTTCGGAGCCAAGCCTCGAGGGAAAGTTCATATGCTTTTACACGTTGCAACGCGCTTGGACGGACCGAAATCGTTGTAAACGATGTCTACCACAGGCATATGTCCATTACCTACCAGAGGCCGCCCCATGAACCTTCCTCTTCCGCCTGAATCAACGGATCCGAACATCGACAATCCTCCCCTGCCGGACGTGCCACCCACGGTGCCTCAAGACGATCCGGACGGTGTCCCGGTGCAACCGACCGTGCCACCCACCCCGATTGTCGATCCTCCCATCGACCCTGCGCCGATCCAGGCCTGAACCCGGCACTGGTCACCGGCAAGCCATGTGCGCATGGCCTGCCGGCTGTGCGCACCGCTGTGGCATAGTGCGGCCCTCGCCCATGGACCCAGGCCGGTCATGAAACGCTACGAGCAGTTTGCCCACCACATCGCCGAGCTCATTCGCACCGGCGTGCTGAAGCCCGACGAGCGCGTGCCCTCCGTGCGGCATGCCAGCCAGACTCAGGGTGTCAGCCCCTCTACCGTGTTCCAGGCCTATTACCTGCTCGAGCGACGCGGAATGATCCGAGCCCGGCCGCGTTCCGGGTACTTCGTCAATGCGCTGGCCGAACGATCGCTGGAGGAGCCCTCGGCGACCTCGCAGATGCTGGCCGAGTCGACCGATGTCGACGTCAGTGAGCTGGTGTTTTCCATCCTCGATTCGATCAAGGATCCGAACACGGTGCCACTGGGGTCTGCCTTTCCCAGCCCTGACCTGTTTCCATTGCCGCGCCTGGCGCGCTCGCTGGCCAGTACCAGCCGAGCCATGCACCCGCGCGAAACGGTCACCGATCTGTCGCCGGGCAGCCCCGAGCTGCGCCGGCAGATCGCCTTGCGCTACAACATCGCCGGCATCAACCTGCCGGTCGACGAACTGCTGATCACCAACGGTGCACTGGAAGCCCTGAACCTGTGCCTGCAGGCGGTGACCGAGCCAGGTGACATGGTGGCCATCGAGGCACCGGCGTTCTACGCCTGCCTGCAGGTGTTGGAGCGGCTCAAGCTCAAGGCGGTGGAGATTCCCACCCATCCGCGCGACGGGTTGGACGTGGATGCCTTGGCGAAGGCCCTGCAGCGCCTGCCGATCAAGGCGTGCTGGTGCATGCCGACGTTCCAGAATCCGATCGGTGCAAGCATGCCAGAGGCGCGCAAGCGTCAACTGGTAGCGCTGCTGCATGAACACCAGGTGCCCTTGATCGAAGACGACGTGTACGCCGAGCTGTACTTCGGCCAGCACGCGCCGCGCCCGGCCAAGGCCTATGACAGCGATGGCTGGGTGCTGCATTGCGGATCGTTCGCCAAAAGCCTGGCACCCGGGTACAGGATCGGCTGGGTCGCTGCCGGACGCTTTGCGCAGAAGGTCGAGCGCCTGAAGATCATGACCTCGATCTGCGCTTCGGTGCCGGGTCAGGCGGCCATTGCCGACTACCTTCAACACGGCGGCTATGATCGACACCTGCATCGGTTGCGCGGTGCACTGCAGGGCCAGCAGCACGCAATGATGGCAGCCATCGCGCGTTATTTTCCCGAGGACACCCGGGTGAGTCGTCCCGAGGGCGGGTACTTCCTGTGGCTCGAATTGCCGACGAGAGTCGATTCGCTGCAGCTGTTTCGCCTGGCGTTGGCGCAAGGCATCAGCATTGCGCCGGGCCCGATCTTTTCCGCCAGCGGCCGATTCGGCAACTGCATTCGTTTGAACTACGGCTCGCCGATGGGCAAGGTTCAGTTGGCCGCCATGCAGACGCTGGGCAATCTGGTCCGCGAGTTGGCCTGAGCCGGGCGCGCAAGCAGTTGCAGCGAATGACACACCGTGCATTGAACGACGTACTGCGGCGCCTTCTTCGCGGCCGCTGACCGCTCCTACGGGGGATTGGGGTTCTTGGCCGATCGGGGATGCGGTGGAACCCGGATCCTGTAGCAGCGGCGCAAGCCGCGTCCGGGAGCGCTGCAGATCGGGCTGAATCAAAACCAAATGTGTGCGATCAGCGGCTACAATAGCAAGCAAGCTAGGCACCGATCGCGGCCGCGAGTGACCCATCTCATGCACCTATGCAAGGCTCTATTCCGGCACTGTCGGTTGAAACCCGAACCCACTTGGGGCAGTCTTGCATGCACCCCGGCCCACGGACCGCTCCAACCCTGGCATGCAGCCGTATTGACACCCATTCGGCACCACTGCTAAACATTAACTACCCAGTTAGTTTTGCCTCACTCCAGCGCACGCAGCGTCGCCTGCAATGGGGTGAAAACGAAGCCAACGGTTCCAATGCTTCATAATAAAAACAACGGAGACACAGCATGGCGCATGCTCAGTCAGAATCGCACGGCTCGCAGCAAACCAAGAAGGCCACCGCCAGCGGTTGGGTCGGTTCCGCTCTGGAATACTACGACTTCTTCATCTATGCCCAGGCCGCGGCGTTGATCTTTCCGCAAATCTTCTTTCCCAACACCGACCCCAAGGTCGCCATCGTCGCCTCCCTGGCCACCTACGGCGTAGGCTACGTTGCACGCCCCATCGGCGCGTTCTTCCTCGGCCACTGGGGCGATACCCGCGGCCGCAAGAACGTATTGCTGTTGTGCATGTTCCTGATGGGCTTCGCCACCATGGCCGTCGGCCTGCTGCCGACCTACAGCCAGGTCGGCCTCTGGGCACCGGCCATGCTGGTGGTACTGCGCTTGATCCAGGGCTTCGCGGTCGCAGGGGAGATATCCGGAGCCAGTTCCATGGTCCTGGAACACGCGCCGTTCGGACGGCGAGGTTTCTACGCCAGTTTCACCTTGCAGGGCGTGCAGGCCGGACAAATCTTTGCCGCAGCGATTTTCCTGCCGTTGGCCTATTTCATGCCAGACGAAGCGTTCAACTCGTGGGGCTGGCGTATTCCGTTCCTGCTCAGTGCCGTGGTGCTGATCGCCGGCTACATCATTCGCCGCGAGGTCAATGAAACCCCAGCCTTCGAAACTCAGGAAGCGCGCGCCACCATCACCAAGTCGCCGGTCCTGGAGGCTTTCAAGCACAGCTGGCGGAACATGGGTCTGGTCATGTGCATGGCGCTGATGAACGTGATCCCGGTGGTCGCGACCATCTTCGGCGCCGCGTACGCGGTGCAACCGGCCTACGGCATCGGTTTCGCGAAGAGCGTGTACCTGTGGATCCCGGTGATCGGCAACATCGTGGCGGTATGCGTGATCCCGTTCGTGGGTAACCTCTCGGACCGGATCGGTCGCCGTCCGATGATCATCGGTGGCGCACTGAGCTCCGGCATCCTGTCGTTCTTCTACCTGTATGCGATCAGCGTGCATAACGTACCGCTGGCCATCGGCATGTCGATTCTGATGTGGGGCGTGTTCTACCAGGGCTACAACGCGGTGTTTCCAAGTTTCTACCCTGAGCTTTTCGAAACCCGCTACCGCGTCTCGGCCATGGCCATTTCGCAGAATGTCGGCACGCTGATCACCGCCATGCTTCCGGTGCTGTTCGCCGCGATGGCTCCACCGGGCTCCGCCAACATCCCCATGGTAGTGGGTTCACTGGCCTTGGGTGTGTGCTGCATCGCAGCGTTGGCAGCGTTCTGTGCCAAGGAGACCTATCGCATCCCGTTGAACGAGCTGGGCAAGCCAGGCGCCGCTGCAGTGGACTCGCAGGCGTATGAGCGCAGTCGCCAGGAGGCTTTCAGTTCAGTGCGCTGATCTACCCCCGCATCACCCGAAGGCCCCTGCACATGCAGGGGCCTTTTTCGTTCTAACCGCCCGGATTGGTGTACTGCGCATACACCGCGAACACACCCAGCAACACCCACAGCACACTGAACAGGAACGGCGATCTCATGGAGAACAGCAACGCTCCGCGCCAGCGCTTTTCACTCGACTCGCGCTCGCTGAACAGCGGCGACTCGTCATAGGCCGCGCCCATCGCCGGCTCGCTGTCCAACAACTGGCTCTGCTTGAAATGCCAATGGTCGATGATGTCGTAGGCCGAGCGGATGCCCGGCCAGGCATGCAGCGAGCTGACCAGGCCGAACAGCGCCAGCAGCGGCGGCACGACCAAGGTGAACAGCTTGCCCCACTCCGGGTTCAGGTTGGCCATGGACGAGGCATAGGCAATGACCAGGAAAGACTGTGCGGACAGATAGGCGTCGGTGCGGTTGGAAAGAATGGAGGTTTCGTACTGGATCTCCTTGCGGTAGAAGTCCAGGCGATCCTTGGGGCTGCCGAACATCAGCACATCGGCTGCCGCGTCGGCTTTGGCAGGCGTCTGAATGTCATCGACGATGATCTGCGACATGGCTGCATTCCTTTTGCGGTAAGGCTCATCGGAAAGCCTGCGGCGGGATTGGTTCAGCGCAACCGACCGGCGGGTGCGGTCACTAAAAGCGTAAAAATGTGAAATATCCCCTTACACCTTTTTGCAACTTGTCAGGTCATATGACATCCTAACTCATGATTGAATGACCCCCTGATCCATCCACAAAAACAACAAAGGGAATTCACCCAATGACGAGTACCCACTCGCTCGAAAAAAAGGCGGCCGCTCCCACGACTCGCATGGGCCGCCTTGCCAAGATCATCGGACCGGGCATTATCGCCGTGTTGTCATGGCTGGGCGCCGGTGACTTGATCACCTCCTCCGTAGCGGGCGCCAACTACGGCTATGCCATGATGTGGGTGCTGGCAGTGTCGCTGCTGCTCAGATTCCTCATCGTCAACATCATTGCCCGCTTCCAGCTGTGCAACAACCAGGGCATGACCATCCTGCAGGGCTATGCACAACTGCACCCTTTCTTCGCCTGGTTCATGCTGGGCTACGCATTGATCATGGGCCACTTGACCAACGCCTACATGATCAAGGGCGCTGGCGAAGCATTGGCCACCCTGCTGCACATCAATCAACCCCTGCTGGCATCCTTTGCCGTGGTCCTGGGTGTGTGGCTGCTGGTGGGGCGCAACATCTATTCGCTGATCGAAGGCGTGATGAAAGGTCTGCTGGCCTTGATGACCCTGGCGTTCATGGCCTTGGCGATCATGTCCAAACCGGACGTGGGCGGCATCCTGGCCGGGACCATCGGCTTCAGCATTCCACCGGATGAAGGCGTGCATGGCGCGCTGCTGGTCGCGGTATCGGTCATCGGTGCGGTGGCCGGCTCGATCGCCAACTTCGTCCACCCCTACGTAATGCGCCAGAAAGGCTGGGTAGGCCCTGAACACAAGCGCATCCAGCGTAACGACCTGCTGTTCGCGGTGTTCGTCGGCATCATCATCAACCTGGCCATCTGGGTGGTGGGTGCGGAAATCCTGCGTCCCAACGGTATCGAAGTGAAGACCCTGGACGACCTGGGCTCGGCACTGCAGATGTTCTTCGGCACCGGCGGCTGGCTGATCTTCTTCGTCGGCGTGTTCGCCACGCTGTTCGCCAGCATCGCTGGCAAGACCACTGCCTTCCCGATGCTGATCACCGATGCCTTCCAGCACATCCGTCCGGAGCGTCGCGAGAAGTACGGCAAGGAGTTCCATCATGACCCGATGCACAAATGGTTCATGCTGTTCATCCTGGTTACGCCGCTGGTGTGGTCGCTGCCAGGCATGCCCGACTTCGTGACCCTGACCATTGGCGTGAATGCGCTGAACATCATTGGCCTGCCAGTGATTTCCCTTGGCCTGCTGATCATGTCCAACCAGAAGAAGCTGCTCGGTAAATATCGCAACAACTGGTTCGAAAACATCGCGCTGGGCTTCGCCACCATTCTCGCCGTATGGGTCGCGTTCCAGCTGGGCATGCAATTGCTCGCTTGATCGCCCCTTCCCCCCTGTGAGCGGCCGACGGCCGCCCCCACCAAGTTTGCCCGCATGCCGTTCGTCGGCATGCGGGCACCTCCTGGCCTCCCTCATAGCCCAATGCATGAAGCATTCACGAACAAGGAGAGCTCCATGAAAAGCCAGAAATACATCACCACAGCGTTGCTCGCAGGCTTGTTGGCTGCTGCAGCCGTACCGGCCATGGCCGACAACAGCACCGGTCCGACCAACCCAGCCGCCAAGGGCACCGTACCTTCAGCGGTAGGCGTGCCGGCGGGGACCGATAGCGGTATGACCAATCGTAATACCGACGGCACTGCCGCGCCGCGAAACGGCACCAGCACCGACATCAAGCCGCAGAACACCGGCAACCCCGAAGGCAGTTCGATGGGCGGCGCGGTGACCAAGCCTGGTTCGGGCACCATGGACGGTGGCGACGGCACCGGGTCCGAAGGCGGCAAGCGCTGATCGGCCACGCATCCAGCCACCTCGGGAGAACACCATGAGCGAACACACACCTGCACCGAATACGGTCGAGCGTGATACCGACGATTCGCAGAACAACCACCCCAACGACCCGGCACTCGACCCCAAGCCTGACGATGCCGGGGATCCAACCACCCCTGAAGGCAATCGCTTCAGTCCCGATTTCAAATCGGACCCTGAAGTCGACCCCGGCAGTGCGGACGACGAAGAAACCGACGCCGATATCGACACAGCAGGCGGCTGACCCACGCCGCCACCTCGGCTGACCGTTCGCTCAGCGGCTGATACGGCTGCGCTCGTTGCGCACGTCGAATATCAGTTGCCGAGCGACCTCCGAACTGATCAGACCCTGCTCCCTGAAACCCTCGACCTTGCCAATGATCTGCACCGCTGCCTGATCCAGGTCCCTGGACGCTGCGGTATGCAGGTTGCGTATTTCTTGGGAAATGATCCGACTGACCTGTTCACCCTGGTCCGGACCCCCGCCCGCGCCGTTATCAAGCATTTCAAGATCTCCCTTCATCGGTTCACGATGGGTGGGCGTCCAGCCCATACCCCATTCAACCTAGATGTGTACCCCGAGCGCTGGCTACTTCGCAATAGCCACTACGCAAACAATCGCTCGGCGGGAGCATATTCCCGATCAACGTCGCGCGCAGATCACGCCTGTCTCAGGGTGCAACGGGAGGCACATAGGCCAAGGTCGTGCCCAGCGCCCAAAGCAGGAACAGCACCAGGGGCGCATGCACCAGCAGCTGTACGAACGAGAAACCGATCAAGTCACGCGCCTTCAAGCCCAGCACGCCGAGCAGAGGCAGCATATAGAACGGATTGATCAGATTCGGCAAGGCTTCGGCAGCGTTGTAGATCTGCACGGCCCAGCCCAGGTGATATTGCAGCTCGTTGGCCACCTGCATGACGTAGGGCGCCTCGATGATCCACTTGCCCCCGCCCGACGGAATGAAGAACCCGAGCACTGCCGAATAGACGCCCATCAACAGCGCATAGGTATCGTGCGAGGCGATCTGTACGAAGAAAGTTGAGATGTGGTGGGCCAGGGTCTGTGCATCGCCACCCTTGACCGTGGTCATGATCGCGGCGATCGAGCCGTACAAGGGAAACTGGATCAGCACACCGGTAGTGGTCGGGACTGCACGCGCCACTGCATCGAGAAAGCTGCGCGGACGCCAGTGCAGCAGCAGGCCCAGCATGATGAACAGGAAGTTGTAGGTATTGAGCCCGGAGATGGCGGTGATCGCCGGCTTGGTGGAAAACTCGTGGAACAGCCACCCCGCAGCCAGCAACACCAGAAAGATGGTGAGCAGCGGGCTGTATTCCAGCCATTCGCCAGGCCGGCTGCGCTTGTTCAGTGGCGGCAGACTGAAGGCCGGGTCGATGCCGCAGGCCTGGGCGTCCCGGGCAGAGTTGGGGCCCGGCGCCGTGGCGTAGGCCACCACCAGCGAGACCAGCACCAACGCCAGCAGCAATACCCCCGACTGCCACAGGAAGATCGTCTGGGTGAAGGGAATCACGCCCGTGATCGACAGGATCGACGGTGGCAGGCTGGCCGGGTTGGCCTGCAACTGAGCCGCTGAGGACGACAGCCCGAGCGCCCATACCGCGCCCAACCCCAGGTAGGCTGCCGCACCGGCCGCACGGTAGTCCATGCGCAGGTCGGTCCGCCGTGCCAATGCCCGCACCAGCAGCCCGCCGAATACCAGCGACAGCCCCCAGTTGAGCAACGAAGCGACCATCGATATCAACGCCACCCAGGCCACGGCCGAGCGGCCATTGCGAGGGATGCGCGCGAGGCGATCGATCAACTTCACCGCAGGTGGCGAACTGGCGACCACGTAGCCACCAATCACCACGAAGGCCATCTGCATGGTGAACGGGATCAGGCTCCAGAATCCGTCGCCAAAGGCTGTTGCCGTTGCGGTCGGCGTGCCGCCGATGGCCAGTGCTCCCAGTGCCACCAGCAACACCGCAACGGCGGCGAATACGTAGGAATCAGGGAACCAGCGCTCGGCCCAGCTCGAACAGCGCAGGGCGAAGCGAGCGTAGCGGCTCTCTTCAAGTTGTGCAGACATGGTGGTGTTTCCCTTGTTCTTATAAGTATGAGATCGGCTATGGATGGTGCAGCAGGTGCTCAGAAGCTCATTTCAACGACGTCATCGGCAATGATCAGCTTGCCGGCCGTCTTCGACTTGATCTCATCGATACTGACACCAGGCGCACGCTCCTTGAGAATGAACGCGCCGTCTTCGATCTCCAGGTAGGCCAGGTCCGTGAGTACCTTGCGAATGCACCCGGCACCGGTCAGCGGCAGCGTGCACAACGGCAGCAGTTTCGACTCGCCATCCTTGGAGGCATGGGTCATGGTGACGATGATGTTTTCTGCCCCGGCCACCAGGTCCATCGCCCCACCCATACCCTTCACCAGCTTGCCGGGGATCATCCACGAGGCAATGTTGCCCTGTACGTCCACTTCGAAAGCACCGAGCACGGTGAGGTCGACATGGCCGCCGCGGATCATCGCAAACGACTGCGCAGAGTCGAAGATGGACGCGCCGGCGCGGGCCGTCACGGTCTGTTTGCCAGCGTTGATCATGTCGGCGTCGACGGTAGCCTCGGTGGGAAATTCGCCCATGCCCAGCAGACCGTTTTCCGACTGCAGCATGACGTCGATGCCAGCCGGCACGTAGTTGGCCACCAGGGTAGGTATGCCGATCCCCAGGTTCACGTAGAAACCGTCTTGCAGTTCGCGCGCCACGCGCTGGGCCATCTGTTCGCGAGTAAGTGCCATTTGGAATACCTCTTGTGTAGCGGAGCAGATGGGAGCAATCAGGCCTTGAGGGTGCGCTTTTCGATGCGCTTCTCGAAGGTGCCCTGGATCACTCGGTCGACGTAGATGCCTGGCGTGTGGATGTGCTCGGGCAGGAGCACGCCGGGTTCGACGATTTCTTCGACCTCGACCACGGTGATGCGCCCGGCGCTTGCCGCCAGCGGGTTGAAGTTCTGTGCGGTGTGACGATAGATGACGTTGCCGAAATGGTCGGCCTTCCAGCCCTTGACGATGGCGAAGTCGCCGGTGATGGCCTGCTCCAGAATGTACTGGCGGCCATTGAATTCACGTATTTCCTTGCCTTGCGCTATCGGTGTGCCGTAGCCGGTAGCCGTGAAGAACGCGGGGATGCCGGCGCCGCCTGCGCGCATCTTTTCCGCCAGGGTGCCTTGAGGGGTGAGTTCGACTTCCAGCTCGCCATCGAGCAACTGCCGCTCGAACAGGGCGTTCTCGCCGACATAGGAGGCGATCATCTTGCGAATCTGCCGGTCTTCGAGCAGCACGCCAAGGCCAAAGCCATCAACGCCACAGTTGTTGGACACCACCGTAAGGTCGCGGACACCCAGTCGCTTGATTTCGGCAATGAGGTTTTCCGGAATGCCACACAGGCCGAACCCACCGGCCAGTACGGTCATGCCATCACGCAGGCCTTCGAGTGCCTGGGCATAGGTTGCCACTCGTTTATCGAGTCCAGCCATGATTGTTCGCCTTGTTTTGTTTGTTATGGCGCCGTCACGTCGGCAACGGCAAGCGTGACGGTATCTTCTCCCCACGATGGTAATTTGTTAATTTTGTTTTTCTTGGGGATTGATTGGTTTTGCAAATAGATGAACGTCAAACAACTGCGCGCTTTTCTCGCCGTCGCCCAAGCCCTGAGCTTCGCCCAGGCTGGTGAAAAACTGCATCTCTCGCAGCCCGCCCTGAGCTTGACGATAAAAGGCCTGGAAGAAGACCTGGGCGGCGCGCTGCTGATCCGCACCACGCGCAGCGTCAGCCTGACGCCGGAAGGCGAGGTGCTGGTGCCACTGGCCCGCCGCTTGCTGGCGGACTGGGACAATACCGAAGAGCTGCTGCGCCAGCACTTCACCCTGCAGTTGGGCAAAGTGTCCATCGCGGCCATGCCGTCGTTCGCCGGCAACCTGCTGCCGGCAGCACTGCGGATCTTTCGCGACCGGCACCCGAGGGTCAATGTTGCCGTGCATGATGTGATCAACGAGCACGTGGTGGAGATGGTCCGCCATCGGCGGGTCGAACTGGGCATAGGCTTCGAGCCGGAAAGCACCTCGTCGCTGGTGTTCACCCCCTTCTACACCGATCGGTTCGTGGCGGTGGTGGCGGCCGATTCACCGCTGGCCGAGCAACCGATGCTCACCTGGGAGACCCTGCTCGCTCATGATTTCATTGCCCTGCAGCGCCCTTCTGCGGTTCGCCTGCTGCTGGAAAGCGCCATCAGCGAGCAGCACGGCAAGCTTGCGGTGGCATTCGAGAGCCACCAGTTAAGCACCATCGGCCGCATGGTTGCCCACGGCCTGGGGGTGAGCGCGGTGCCGGCATTGTGTGTCGAGCAGATGCATGAACTGGGTGCGCGCTGCGTGCCGTTGGAGTCACCGCGCATCGAACGGCGCATCGGCCTGATGCGCCTGCCCGATCACAAGCTGTCGGCCGCCGCGCACGCGTTGATGGAGGTGCTGCTGGAGCACACGGCGCAGCGCCGACTGGGTTGAACCGCAGCTTCATCGCACTGCCCAATCCTGCAGCGATGGCGCGTTTACCATGTTATCAACCACGGAGCATTGCGATGAACAGCATCAGCCTGGCCGGCAGGCCGGTCGCGAGAATCGGCCAAGGCACTTGGCGCATGGGCGAGGATCCTGCCCGTGCGCAACAGGAAATCGCCGCGCTGCAGCAAGGTATCGACCTGGGCATGACCCTGCTCGACACCGCTGAAATGTACGGCGAAGGCGGCGCCGAAAAAATCGTCGGGCAAGCCATCCAAGGGCGTCGTGACGAAGTCATGCTGGTCAGCAAGGTCTACCCGCACAACGCCAGCAGCCAGGGCGTGATCAAGGCGTGCGAGCGCAGCCTGCAGCGTCTGAACACCGAACGCATCGACCTGTATCTGCTGCACTGGCGCGGCCAGTATCCCCTGAGCGAAACGGTGGAAGCGTTCGAGCGGCTGCAGGCCCAGGGCAAGATCGGCCGTTGGGGCGTGTCGAATTTCGATGTCGATGACATGACCGAGCTGGACGACGCCGGATGCGCGACCAACCAGGTGCTGTACAACCTGGAAGAGCGCGGCATAGAGTTCGATCTGTTGCCGTGGTGCGCGAAGCAGGCGATGCCATTGATGGCTTATTGTCCGATTGCCCAGGGCGGTCGCCTGCTAGACCAACCCGCCTTGCGCCAGGTAGCCGAGCGTCACGGCATCACGCCGGCCCAGGCATGCCTGGCCTGGGTGGTGCGCCACGACAACGTGATCGCGATCCCCAAGGCTTCCACGCCCGAGCATGTAAGGCTGAATGCCGGGGCACTGCAGGTGAAGCTCGACGAAGCAGATCTAGCCTCGCTGGATGCCGCTTACCCACCACCCCTGCGCAAGCAGCGCCTCAACATGGTTTGAACGCAGGAATCCGAGGCCGCAACGCGGCGTAGAGCGCTGACGGATCAATCGTCGAGCGGCTGCGGCGCCTTGCTCGGCTTGGCCGCCTTGCCCGGCTTGCTGGCGGGCTCCTGTGCAGCAGGCACTGCCGCCGCGGGTGCACTGGCGTCCTTTTCCGCTGCCGGCAACTGGTCGATGGTGCTGAACAGCTGTGAAGGCTCGACGTAACCCGCCTGTTCGAGCTTCTTCTCGCCATCCTTGCCCAACAGCACGAACTTCTGGCTGGACCCGGCACCCAGTTTTAAGTCGCGGATCAGCGACATGGTGGCCTGTGGGTCGAGATCCTTGCCGTCACGCTGGCCGATGGTATTGATCACGGTGTACAGGACCATGCCGCGCTGTTTGAAGCCGTCGCGGTTGGCGGGTTCTTCCAGCGCCTTGCGCAGCTTCAGCAGGTTGGGATCCACCGAGCTGGGAGCAATGACCACCAGCGGCCGGGCCCTCCCGCGGTCCTGGGCCAGAGGGCTGTCGCCATCGGCGGCCAGCAAGGGCGCCGCGAACGCGAACAGTGTGGCGAGGGTCAGCGACCGGATCATCATGCTGCATCTCCTTGACGTATCGATGGCCTCATCATTGCAGAGATTTCGCCTCGGTGCGACCCGTGCCCAGGCGGCTGAACAGGCTGCTGCCGAACACGTTGATCAACAGCCCGACCATGACCAGCGCTCCACCCCACCACTGCAGGGCACCCAGGCGCTCGCCCAGGATCCAGGCCGAAGAACTCAAGCCCACCACCGGCACCAGCAATGAAAACGGCGCTACCTTGCCGGCCGGATAGCGCGACAACAGCTTGCTCCACAAGCTGTAGCCAAGCACCGTAGCCACGGCAGCCAGATAGACCAGGCTACCGATGGATTTCCAGCCGATGCCCAACAGCGATTGCTGGATCAGTGCCGGACCTTCCAGCCACAGCGACAAGGCGAAGAACGGCAAGGGCGGAATCAATGCGCCCCAGATCACCAGAGCGACCAGGTCGATGTTGCCGAAGCGGCGGGTGATGACATTGCCCATCGCCCACATCGACGCTGCGCACAGGGTCAGCAAGACCGCCATCAACGGCGTGGCCTGATCGCTTTCCAGGCCGATCATCGCCAGTCCTCCAGCCGCCACCAGCAAGCCCACCACGCTGGCGGCGCGCAGGCGCTCGCCAATGAACAGCGCAGCGAAGAACAAGGTGAAGAAGGCCTGGGATTGCAGCACCAGCGAGGCCAGGCCGGCGGGCATGCCATTGGCCATGGCCTCGAACAGAAACGCGAACTGGCCCAGGGAAATGGTCGCGCCATAGGCAATCAGCCAGCGCAGTGGCAGGTTCGGCCGGCGGATGAAGAACACCGCGGGAATCGCCACCAAAGTGAAGCGCAGGCCGCCCAGCAGCATCGGCGGCAAGCCATCGAGACCGTAGCGAATCACCACGAAATTCAAACCCCAGACAACGATCACGACCAGGGCCAACATCAGGTCTCTAGGTGCCACGGTACCTCCACAGGTTCAGGTCAGTCCGTACGGATAAGCCCAACCATTCTTGCCCATCGCGGACCCTGGCGGGAACCTGTTTCAAAACTTTTCTAAAGCTGGCCACGTTGCGAGTGTTCGGCACCCCTTCTCGCTTGAGCTAGAGTGGGAGCACAGTGCCCTATGAGGAATCGAACGATGCGTGTGTTCTGGATGATGCTGGCCGCGGCAAGCCTGTCGGGTTGTACCTCGTTTCGCGCTGATTCGGAGCACCTGAAAGCCGTGCCGGCCGAACGGCTGTCGGCCTGGCAACAAACGCTGTCGCCATCGAGCGAGCTGGTGGTGGACCGTGATATCGGCATGCTGGGCGGCGGCTGCTACGTGGCACTGCTGATCGACCGTGAACCCGCCGCGCTGCTGGCCGTGGGTGAAGTGGCGACCTTTC
The DNA here is from genome assembly GCF_014842235.1 of Pseudomonas sp. CFBP 13710. NCBI lineage: Bacteria > Pseudomonadati > Pseudomonadota > Gammaproteobacteria > Pseudomonadales > Pseudomonadaceae > Pseudomonas > Pseudomonas sp. CFBP 13710. The sequence goes on from NZ_JACYVJ010000001.1 coordinate 729,318, forward strand.
ACCTGCCACCGGGCGAACACATCGTCGGCATCACCACCGACAAGCAGGGTGGCCTGCTGTGCAGCAAAGGCCGCCTGAACCGCGAACTGCGCCTGCAGGCGCAGCCCGGCGAGCGCCAGCACCTGCGTATCGTCAGCGAAGCCAAGAGCGGCTTCGGCATCGTCCTGGACCCACGCTGAGTTCGGCGCCACCCTTCTGCCTCTCCCCGCTCACTTCATCAGGAGTCGTCATGCCCAGCAACGATAACAGCCGCAACGAGCACCACCAGCCTGTCGGTCACGCCCTTCCCGAGTGGAGCCCCCGCGCTCGCCCGGCCCACGACGTCATCGAAGGACGCTATTGCCGGCTCGAGCCACTGAACGCTGCGGCCCACGCCGGAGACCTGTTCAGCGGCTATTGCCAACAGACCGATGGCAGCGACTGGACCTACCTGCCGGTCGGCCCGTTTGCCGACCTGGACAGCTACCGCAGTCACCTGCAACACGCGGCAGCCAGCCAGGATCCGCAACACTGGGCGGTGATCGACCTGCGCACCCAGCGCGCGGTGGGCACCCTGGCCTTGATGCGCATGGACCCGGCCAATGGCGTCATCGAGGTCGGCCATGTGACGTTCTCGCCGCTGATGAAACGCACCCCGCTGTCGACCGAAGCCCAGTACCTATTGATGCGCCGGGTGTTCGACGAACTGGGTTACCGCCGCTACGAATGGAAGTGCGACGCCCTCAACGAGCCCTCGCGCAAGGCCGCGGCACGGCTTGGCTTCAGCTTCGAAGGCATCTTCCGCCAGGCGCTGGTGTACAAGGGTCGCAACCGCGATACGGCCTGGTTTTCCATCATCGACAGCGAATGGCCGGCGCTGCGCGCAGCCTTCGAGCGGTGGCTGGCGACGGATAACTTCGATGCTGCCGGCCAGCAGCTGACGGCGTTGGCCGCCGGCCGCCAGCAACATTGAGAAACACGGCTATTCTTGCGATTGGCGAAGCCATTCGCTTTTTTGCTCCCCATCCGCAGAAGAAGAGAGCCACCTCTTGAAACTCGAACCCTTGCCCAAGTCGCTGATCGCCCTTGCGTTCGCGCTGGTGCCCGCCTGTACGTTCGCCTCCTCTCCCGCCCCCGTCGCTGCCGAAAACGGCATGGTGGTCACCGCGCAGCAACTGGCCACCCACATTGGCGTGGATGTGCTCAAGGACGGCGGCAATGCCGTCGATGCCGCCGTGGCCGTAGGCTATGCCCTGGCCGTGGTCTACCCGGCTGCGGGCAACATCGGCGGCGGTGGCTTCATGACCCTGCAGATGGCCGATGGCCGCAAGACCTTCCTCGACTTCCGCGAGAAGGCACCGCTGGCCGCCACCGCCGACATGTACCTGGACAAGGCCGGCAATGTCATCGAGGGCCTGAGCACCGATGGCCATTTGTCGGTAGGCATACCCGGCACAGTGTCGGGCATGGAGCTGGCGTTGCAGAAGTACGGCACCTTCAAACGCGCCGATCTGCTGGCGCCGGCCATCAAACTGGCGGACGAAGGTTTCACCCTGGCCCAGGGCGACATCGATCTGCTGGAAACCGCCACCGAGGACTTCCGCAAGGACAGCCAGGATTCGGCAAAGATCTTTCTCAAGCAGGGCCAGCCGTTCAAGGCCGGCGAGAAGCTGGTGCAGAAGGACCTGGCGCGGACCCTGCGGGAAATCTCCGAGAAGGGTAACGCCGGGTTCTACCAAGGCTGGGTGGCCAAGGCCATCGTCGATTCGAGCCAGGCGGGCAAGGGCATCATCACCCAGGCCGACCTCGACAAGTACAAGACCCGCGAACTGGACCCGATCGAGTGCGACTACCGTGGCTACCATGTGGTGTCCGCGCCACCGCCCAGTTCCGGCGGCGTGGTCATCTGCCAGATCATGAACATCCTCCAGGGCTACCCGATGGCCGAGCTGGGCTATGGCTCGGCGCAGGGCATGCACTACCAGATCGAGGCCATGCGCCACGCCTACGTGGACCGCAACAGCTACCTGGGCGACCCGGATTTCGTCAAGAACCCCATCGCGCACCTGCTCGACGCCAACTACGCGACCAAGCTGCGCGACAGCATCGCACCGAACAAGGCCGGCGTTTCGGCCGAGATCAAGCCCGGTGTGGCACCCCATGAGGGCAGCAACACCACGCATTACTCCATCGTCGACAAATGGGGCAACGCGGTGTCGGTGACCTACACCCTCAACGGCTGGTTCGGCGCGCGGGTCATGGCCAGCGGTACCGGCATCCTGCTCAACGACGAAATGGACGACTTCACCTCCAAGGTCGGCGTGGCCAACATGTACGGGCTGGTCCAGGGCGAGGCCAACGCCATCGCGCCGTACAAGACGCCGCTGTCCTCCATGAGCCCGACCATCGTCACCAAGGACGGCAAGCCAGTCATGGTGCTCGGCACGCCCGGCGGCAGCAGGATCATCACTGCCACCCTGCTGACCATGCTCAATGTCATCGACTACGGCATGGACATCCAGCAGGCGGTCAATGCGCCGCGTTTCCACCAGCAGTGGATGCCCGACGTCACCAACCTGGAAAACTTCGCCATCAGCCCTGACACCCGCAAGATTCTTGAAAGCTGGGGGCACAAGTTCGGTGAGCCCCAGGACGCCAATCACCTGGCCGCGATCCTGGTAGGCGCGCCGGCACTGGGCGCCAAACCGGTGGCCAACAACCGTTTCTACGGCGCCAACGATCCCCGCCGCAACACTGGTCTTGCCGCAGGCTACTGAGCCGGCAAACGCAAAGGCAGGCCTGCAATCGGGCCTGCCCGCCCGCCGCACCGAAGAAGAATCCGCCTGAACTTTCCATTTTCCTCCGCGCTCAGATTTCCTGATCGCCTGGCGTGCCAGGCACCCACTGAGCCGAGGAAGACCTTCATGAGTACCCAACTGCAAGGCAAGAAAGTCCTGTTCATCACTGCCAACACCGGCATCGAACGCGATGAACTGCTCAAGCCTCTCGAAGCGCTGCGCGAAGCAGGCGCCACCGTGACCCACGCTTCGAGCGAAGGCGGCACCGTGCAGACCTTCCAGCAGGACACCGAGAAAGACCGTACCGTTGAATCCGACGGCAAGATCCAGGGGCTGAACGCGAGCGACTTCGACGCCCTGGTAATTCCCGGCGGCACCGTAAACGCCGACACCCTGCGCCAGGACACCGATGCCCAGCAACTGGTCAAAGCATTCGCCGAGGCTGGCAAGGTCGTGGCTGCCATTTGCCATGGTCCATGGCTGCTGATCAATGCTGGCGTGATCCCCGGCAAAACCCTGACCTCGTACCCCAGCGTCAGCCTCGACCTGACCAACGCCGGTGCCGCTGACTGGGTGGATCAAGAAGTCAAGCAGTGCGGTGCCAACGGCTGGACCTTGATCACCTCGCGCAACCCGAAGGATATCCCGGCCTTCAATGACGCCATCATCAAAGCCCTCGCCACCGCCTGAGCCGCCTTTCAACCCACAGACCAGGGAGACCAGATGCCTTCTTTATTCGACCCGATCCAGGTCGGCGCGCAGAAGCTGCCCCATCGCATCCTGATGGCGCCGCTGACCCGCGGCCGTGCCACGCGCAACCATGTACCCACCGATCTGATGATCGAGTACTACACCCAGCGCGCGAGCGCCGGGCTGATCATCACCGAAGCCACCGGCATCACTCAGGAAGGCCTGGGCTGGCCATACGCGCCAGGCATCTGGAGCGACGAGCAGGTCGAGGGCTGGAAGAAGATCACCGCTGCGGTGCACGAGGTCGGTGGCCGCATCGACCTGCAACTGTGGCACATGGGCCGCATCGTTCACCCCAGCTTCCTCGGTGGCGCGCAGCCGGTTTCCTCGTCGGCGACCACTGCGCCAGGTCAGACCCACACCTACGATGGCAAGCAGCCCTATGTGCAGGCGCGTCCGTTGGGGATCCACGAGATTCCACGGTTGCTGGACGATTACGAGCATGCCGCGAAGAACGCCATGCGTGCCGGCTTCGATGGCGTGCAGATCCATGCGGCCAATGGTTATTTGATCGATCAGTTCCTGCGCGACAACAGCAACTTCCGTGACGATGCCTACGGCGGTTCGGTAGAAAACCGCATCCGCCTGCTGACAGAGGTTACACAGCGGGTTGTCGACACCATCGGTGCCGAACGTACTGGTGTGCGCCTGTCGCCCAACGGCGATTCGCAGGGGGTCAACGACAGCGATCCGGAAACCCTGTTCTCCGCTGCTGCCGCTGCGCTGGACACGATCGGCATCGCCTATCTGGAACTGCGTGAGCCACCGCTCGACGGTACCTTCGGCAAGGCCGACCGCCCGCCCGTGCATCCGGTCATCCGCAAGGCCTTCAGCCGCACACTGGTGCTCAACTCCGATTACACCCATGAGAAAGCGCAGGCCGCGCTGGACGCCGGTGAAGCAGACGCCATCGCTTTCGGCCGACCGTTCCTGGCCAACCCTGACCTGCCCCATCGGTTCGCCGAAGGCTTGCGGCTAAACAAGGACGTGATGGAAACCTGGTACAGCCAGGGGCCCGAAGGCTACGTGGACTACCCCACAGCCGAGTGAGCGCAGCACGGTATCGGGGGCCAGTGCCCCCGGTCACTACCAAGGATTGTCGACACTTCGCCTATGACGTATTGACTAGCCGCTTAAACAGGGCTATTTTTTTGTCACTACCTGCCCAGGTGTCGACAATATGTCTGCCACGTCTGTTTCGTTGCACGTCCTGCCCAACAATGACGCGCCGCACGTTTCCAGTGTTGCGGGTGAAACCGAGACGCTTTCGGAAAACGTCTTCCGGCGTATCCAGGCGGCCATCGTCAACGGCGAAATAGCCCCTGGCAGCAAGATTTCCGAGCCCGAACTGGCACGCACCTACGGCATCAGCCGCGGTCCCCTGCGTGAAGCCATCCACCGCCTCGAAGGCCAACGCCTGCTGGTGCGCATTCCGCACGTCGGTGCGCGGGTGGTATCGCTCAACCACGCCGAACTCATCGAACTCTACGAAATCCGCGAATCGCTTGAAGGCATGGCCTGCCGGCTGGCCGCCACGCGCATGAGCCAGGTGCAGATCGACGAACTGCGCGAGGTGCTGGCCACCCATGAGCGCGATGCCGCGTTCCAGGCCGGCGTCGGCTACTACCAACAGGAAGGCGATTTCGACTTCCACTACCGGATCATCCAGGGCAGCGGCAACAGCACGTTGGTGCAGATGCTGTGCGACGACCTCTACCAGTTGGTGCGCATGTACCGGATCCAGTTCTCGGCCACGCCCAACCGCCCCCATCAGGCCTTTGCCGAACACCACCGTATTCTCGACGCCATCGCCGAGCGCGATGGCGAATTGGCCGAGTTGCTCATGCGCAGGCACATCGCCGCGTCCAAGCGCAACATCGAGCGCCATTACCTGGAACCCAACCACAACAACACCCCAGGAGCCCAACCATGAATCAGCCGTCCAGCCCCGGCCAACGTTTCCGCCAGGCACTCGCCGAAGAGTCACCCCTGCAGGTGGTCGGCACCATCAACGCCAACCACGCACTGCTCGCGCAGCGGGCCGGCTTCAAGGCCATCTACCTCTCCGGAGGCGGCGTCGCGGCGGGTTCGCTGGGCCTGCCTGACCTGGGCATTACCGGCCTGGACGATGTGCTGACCGACGTGCGCCGCATCACCGACGTCTGCGAGCTGCCGTTGCTGGTCGATGTCGACACCGGTTTCGGCTCGTCGGCGTTCAACGTTGCGCGCACCGTCAAGTCGATGATCAAGTTCGGCGCGGCGGCCATGCACATCGAGGACCAGGTGGGCGCCAAACGCTGCGGCCATCGGCCAAACAAGGAAATCGTCTCACAGCAGGAAATGGTCGATCGTATCAAGGCGGCCGTGGATGCCCGCACTGACGACAGCTTCGTGATCATGGCGCGCACCGATGCCCTGGCGGTGGAAGGACTGGAGTCTGCCTTGGACCGCGCCGCCGCCTGCATCGAGGCGGGTGCGGACATGATCTTTCCCGAAGCCATCACCGAATTGCAGATGTACCAGCTGTTCGCCAGCCGGGTGAAGGCGCCGATTCTGGCCAACATCACCGAGTTCGGCGCCACCCCGCTGTTCACCACCGAGCAACTGGGTGGCGTTGGCGTGGGCCTGGTGCTTTACCCACTGTCTGCGTTCCGTGCCATGAACAAGGCGGCCGAGAACGTCTACACCGCGATACGCCGCGACGGCACTCAGCAGAATGTCATCGATACCATGCAGACTCGCATGGAGCTGTACGAGGCAATCGACTACCACGACTTCGAGCGCAAGCTGGACGCACTGTTTGCGCAGAAAAAATGATCACTGCATTCCAATAACAAATCCAAGATCGGAGAAAACCCATGGCCGAAGCAAAAGTACTCAGTGGCGCTGGCCTGCGTGGCCAAGTGGCCGGACAGACCGCCCTGTCGACCGTCGGCATGCCCGGTGCCGGGCTGACCTATCGTGGCTATGACGTGCGCGAACTGGCCGAACATGCCCTGTTCGAGGAAGTCGCCTACCTGCTGCTGCATGGCGAGCTGCCCACGCCTGCCGAACTGGCTGCCTACCAGGGCAAGCTGCGCAGCCTGCGCGACCTGCCGCAGCCGTTGAAGGAAGTGCTCGAACGCATTCCGTCGAGCACCCATCCGATGGACGTGATGCGCACCGGTTGTTCGTTCCTCGGCACGCTGGAGCCTGAGCGCAACTTCGGCCAGCAGGAACACGTGAGCGACCGCCTGCTGGCGGCGTTCCCGGCGATGATGTGCTACTGGTACCGCTACAGCCACCATGGCGTGCGTATCAGCTGCAGCAGCGACGAAGAGACGTTCGCCGGGCACTTCCTGTACCTGCTGCATGGCAAGTCGCCGAGTGAATTGCACAGCAAGGTGATGGACGTATCGCTGATTCTCTACGCCGAGCACGAATTCAACGCCTCGACCTTCACCGCCCGCGTCTGCGCATCGACCCTGTCGGACATGTATTCATGCGTGACCGCCGCCATCGGCTCGTTGCGCGGCCCGCTGCACGGCGGCGCCAACGAGGCGGCGATGGCGATGATCCAGAAGTTCGCTTCGCCCGAGGAGGCGGTGCGCGGCACCTTGGCCATGCTGGAGCGCAAGGACAAGATCATGGGTTTCGGCCATGCCGTGTACAAGGACAACGATCCGCGCAACGAGGTGATCAAGGGCTGGGCCAAGAAGCTGAGCGAAGAAGCCGGCGACAAGGTGCTCTACCCGGTGTCCGAGGCCATCGACAAGACCATGTGGGAACAGAAGAAGCTGTTTCCCAACGCCGACTTCTACCATGCCTCGGCCTACCACTTCATGGGCATCGCCACCGAACTGTTCACACCTATCTTCGTTTGCTCGCGGGTGACGGGCTGGGCGGCGCACGTATTCGAGCAGCGCGCGAACAACCGGATCATCCGGCCCAGCGCGGAGTATGTCGGCGTGGAACAGCGCGCATTCGTGCCCCTGGATCGTCGCTGACCTGGCGGGCCTCTTCGCGGGTAGATGGCTCGCCGCCCGCCCCGCTCCCACAATCCTCCGAATCTGGAGCTGGGTTTTATGTGGGAGCGGGCTCTGCCCGCGAAGGCCGCCCCGCCGAACTTTTGCCATGCCTGACCATGCCTTGCACCGTGAGCCGACCTTATGAACACACAACACCGCAAGTCCCTGCCGAACTCGCCACTGGACTATTACGACGCCCGAGAAGCCGTCGAAGCCCTCCAGCCTGGCGCCTACGCCACCCTGCCCTACACCTCCCGCGTACTCGCCGAGAACCTGGTGCGACGCTGCGACCCCACCACACTCGACGCCTCGCTGCGCCAGCTGATCGAGCGCAAGCGCGACCTGGACTTCCCCTGGTACCCGGCGCGCGTGGTGTGCCATGACATCCTCGGCCAAACCGCGCTGGTCGACCTCGCCGGCCTGCGCGACGCGATTGCCTCCCAGGGCGGTGACCCGGCGCTGGTCAACCCGGTGGTGCCGACCCAATTGATCGTCGATCACTCGCTGGCGGTAGAAAGCGCCGGCTTCGACCCCCAGGCGTTCGAGAAGAACCGCGCCATCGAAGACCGTCGCAACGAAGACCGCTTCCATTTCATCGACTGGACGCGCAAGGCCTTCAAGAACGTCGACGTCATCCCACCGGGCAACGGCATCATGCACCAGATCAATCTGGAGAAGATGTCGCCGGTCATTCAGGTTCGTGAAGGTGTCGCTTTCCCCGACACCTGTGTTGGTACCGACAGCCACACGCCCCATGTCGACGCGCTGGGGGTGGTTGCCATCGGTGTCGGCGGCCTGGAAGCCGAAAGCGTCATGCTCGGTCGCGCCTCGTGGATGCGCCTGCCCGAGATCGTCGGCGTCGAACTGACCGGGCAGCTGCAACCCGGCATCACCGCCACCGACATGGTGCTGGCCCTGACCCAATACCTGCGCCAGCAGAAAGTCGTCGGTGCCTACCTGGAATTCTTCGGCGAAGGCGCACGCGAGCTGACCCTGGGCGACCGCGCCACCATTTCCAACATGGCTCCGGAATACGGCGCCACGGCGGCGATGTTCGCCATCGACCAGCAGACCATCGACTACCTGCGCCTCACGGGTCGCGAAGAGCAGCAAGTGCAGCTGGTCGAAGACTACGCGCGCCTCACCGGCCTGTGGGCCGACAGCCTGGACGCCGCCGTCTACGAACGCGACCTGAGCTTCGATCTGTCGGGCGTGGTGCGCAACATGGCCGGCCCGAGCAACCCCCACGCGCGGGTGGCGACCAGCGACCTTGCCGCCCAAGGTATCGCCGGCCCCTGGACCGACGTGCCAGGGCAGATGCCGGACGGCGCGGTGATCATCGCCGCCATCACCAGCTGCACCAACACCAGCAACCCGCGCAACGTGATCGCCGCCGGCCTCTTGGCGCGCAACGCCAACCGCCTGGGCCTGACCCGCAAGCCCTGGGTGAAGTCATCCCTGGCACCGGGCTCGAAAACCGTGGCGCTGTACCTGGACGAAGCCGGCCTGACCGAGGAACTGGAAACCCTGGGCTTCGGCATCGTGGCGTTCGCCTGCACCACCTGCAATGGCATGTCCGGCGCGCTGGACCCGGTGATCCAGCAAGAGATCATCGAACGCGACCTGTATGCCACGGCGGTGCTCTCGGGCAACCGCAACTTCGACGGGCGCATCCACCCGTATGCCCGGCAGGCGTTCCTCGCCTCACCGCCTTTGGTAGTCGCCTATGCCATCGCCGGCACCATCCGCTTCGACATCGAAAAAGACGTGCTCGGGTTCGACCCGCAGGGTCAACCCATTCGGCTCAAGGACATCTGGCCCAGCGACGAAGAAGTCAACGCCGTGGTCAAGTCGTCGGTGAAACCGGAGCAGTTCCGCCAGGTGTACATCCCCATGTTCGCCATTCACGAGGACACCGGGCCGAAGGTCGCGCCTCTCTACGACTGGCGCCCGGCGAGCACCTACATCCGTCGTCCGCCCTACTGGGAAGGCGCCCTGGCCGGCGAGCGCACGCTCAAGGGCATGCGCCCCCTGGCCGTGCTGCCGGACAACATCACCACCGATCACCTGTCGCCGTCCAACGCGATCATGCTCGACAGCGCTGCGGGCGAATACCTGGCCAAAATGGGTCTGCCCGAAGAAGACTTCAACTCCTACGCCACCCACCGCGGCGACCACCTGACTGCCCAGCGCGCGACGTTCGCCAACCCCAAGCTGTTCAATGAAATGGTGGTGGAAAACGGCAAGGTTCGCCAAGGCTCGCTGACCCGCCTGGAACCCGAAGGCCAGGTGATGCGCATGTGGGAAGCGATCGAAACCTACATGCTGCGCAAGCAGCCGCTGATCATCATTGCCGGGGCCGATTACGGCCAGGGTTCCTCGCGCGACTGGGCGGCCAAAGGCGTACGCCTGGCCGGGGTCGAGGCAATTGCCGCCGAGGGCTTCGAGCGCATCCACCGGACCAATCTGGTGGGCATGGGTGTGCTGCCGCTGCAGTTCGCTGCCGGCACCGACCGCAAGACCCTGGGTATCGACGGCACCGAGGTGTTCGACGTGATCGGCCGACTGACGCCCCAGGCGCAGGTGACGCTGATCATCGAACGGCGCAATGGCGAGCGCCTGGAAGTGCCGGTGACCTGCCGACTGGACACTGCCGAAGAGGTCTCGATCTACGAAGCCGGTGGTGTGCTGCAGCGCTTCGCCCAGGATTTCCTGCAGGCCACCGCGCCTGCTCCCCATGCCGCCGGCGCTCACTGAGGACAGCTCCATGACGCAGATTCGCATTCCCGCCACCTACATGCGCGGCGGCACCAGCAAGGGCGTGTTCTTCAACCTCGCCGACCTGCCCGAGCCGGCGCGCCAGCCAGGGCCGCAGCGTGACGCCCTGCTGCTGCGGGTGATCGGCAGCCCGGACCCGTACGCCAAGCAGATCGACGGCATGGGCGGTGCCACCTCGAGCACCAGCAAGACGGTGATCGTCAGCCCGAGCAGCCAGCCGGGGCATGACGTCGACTATCTGTTCGGCCAGGTGTCCATCGACAGCGCGTTCGTCGACTGGAGCGGCAACTGCGGCAATCTGTCCGCGGCCGTCGGCCCCTTTGCCATCAGTACTGGTTTGCTCGATCCTTCCCGCGTCCCCCACGACGGCATCGCCACGGTTCGCGTGTGGCAGGCCAATATCGGCAAGACGATCATCGCCCATGTGCCCATGAGCGGCGGTGTGGTGCAGGAAACCGGTGATTTCGAACTCGACGGCGTGACGTTCCCGGCCGCCGAGGTGCAACTGGAGTTCATCGATCCGGCTGCCGAGGCCGAGGGCGCGGCGGGGGCGATGTTTCCCACCGGCAACCTTATCGACGTGCTGGACGTGCCGAACGTGGGTCGTTTCGAGGCGACCCTGATCAACGCGGGCATTCCAACCATCTTCATCGACGCCGCCGCCCTGGGCTACAACGGCTGCGAACTGCAGGAGGCGATCAACGGCGATCCACAGGCCCTCGCTCGCTTCGAAACCATCCGCGCCCATGGCGCGCTGCGCATGGGCCTGATCAGTCGCCTGGAGGATGCAAAGACCCGCCAGCACACGCCGAAGGTCGCTTTCGTCGCGCCACCGGCCGACTACCTCGCGTCCAGCGGCAAACCCGTTGCCGCGGCCGATATCGACCTGACCGTACGCGCCCTGTCGATGGGCAAGCTGCACCACGCGATGATGGGCACTGCGGCGGTGGCCATCGGTACCGCCGCGGCCATCCCCGGCACCGTGGTCAACCGCGCGGCCGGGGGTGGCGTGCGCAGTACGGTGTGTTTCGGCCATCCCTCGGGCACCTTGCGTGTCGGCGCCCAGGCCAACGAAGTCGCGGGCCAGTGGCAAGTGACCAAGGCGATCATGAGCCGCAGCGCGCGAGTCCTAATGGAGGGCTGGGTACGCGTCCCCGCTCAGACCCTGGCCTAGCTAAGCGCGTCCGGCCTTCAGCCCGGCAGTGCTTGCTGCCGGTAGCGCAGCCACACCGCACCGCCCTCCTGCACTTCGGCACTGTCCAGGGCCAGGTAGGTCGGCTGCTGCCATTGCCCGGCGTCGATCTCGAACGACGCCGGGTGCTCGCCGCGGCCGTCTACCAAGGGCAGCAGCAGGACACTGATTTCATCGACCAGCCCTGCATTCACGAAGGAGCCACTGACGTGCGGTCCGCCTTCGACGACCAGGCGCTTGATGCCCAATTCACGGCCGAGAATGTCCAGCACTCGACTCAAGTCTAGGGTGTCCTGGCCGCCGAAAATGTAGGACACCTGGATCGACTGCAGATAGGCCAGGTAGTCGTCGCTGACGCCTTCGGTCAGCACTTCGACGATGTGCGAGTCCAGCGCCGTGTTGGATTTCCAACCGACCTTGCCCTTCGGATCGATGGAAATGGCATAGGCGCTCGCGGCGCGATCGGCAAAGTACGGCGTACGCGCAATCGGCCCGGTGGCCAGGCCGGACGGATAACCCTCGTCGTGGGCGATCTCCTGCATGGTCACGCGACCACAGGCCCAGGCATCGAACTCGAACTGCTTGGCCAACTGCTCGTACAGCTCACCAGCGGCGTTCTTGAACGGCCGCGCCCAGCCGTCGGTGAGGGCATGACCATCGACGGAGGACATCATGTGGCAGATCACGTAGGGCTTCATTGGCGGCTCCAAGGCTTTCGGTATGTCTATCACCGACCGGCGCCCCTGGCCGTTGGTTCAGCCTGAAGCGGCGCAGCGCATGTGCGTCGTCTGCCATACGGGGTCGGACTCGACGTCGAGCACCTCGAACCCCTGTTTCTGCCAGAACGCGATGGCTCCGGGCAGGAATGGGTGAGTGTGCAGGTACAGGGTTCGCACACCTGCCGCACGCGCCTGCGCCAGCAGCGCTGCATACAGCGCCTTGGCCACGCCGGCGCCACGACAGCTGGGCGAAACGAACAACCGGACGACTTCGACGGTGGCTTCGAGCGGCAGCTGCAGCTGATTGAAGCGCTGGTCGTAGGGCAGGTAACCGATGCTGCCTACGATCTGACCCGCCTGCCAGGCCAGCAGAAAACAGCCTTGGGCGGAGCCCAGGTAAACCTCGGCAAAGCGCGCCAGGTCATCCGGCACCTGCGTGGCATCCAGCTGCGGAAAGATCGAGGCCCGCGCAGCCATGACGTAATCCAGGGTCGCAGCGACCTGATTCGATTGCACTGGGCGAATGTCTACCGCGTTCATGGAATCTGCTCCGCACATGAGATAACCCGCGCCGGTATGAGGGGCTCAGAAAGCAAGCTTGAAACCGATCAGCAGCAGCATCACCGCCAGGCAAGGCCGCAGGATGTCGTCCGACACCCGCCCGGACAGATGGCTGCCCAGCCAGATGCCCGGCAGCGAGCCAAGCAGCAAATGGCCAAGCAACGACCAGTCCATGTTGCCCATACTGGCGTGGCCCATGCCCGCCACCAGGGTCAGGGGCACGGCGTGGGCAATCTCGGTGCCGACCAGGCGCCGCGTCGCCAGGAACGGATACAGCAGGAACAGGGCCACGGTGCCCAGCGCACCGGCGCCGATGGACGTGAGCGAAACCATCACACCAAGGACCACGCCGGTGATCACCGTCAGCCCGTTGAGGGTGCTGGCACTGAGGTTGTAGCGGTCGCCGGCATGGCGGCTGGCGAAGGCCTGCAGGCGCTTCTTGAAGAGGATGGCGAACGCGGTCAGGAACAGCACCGCAGCCAATGCCTGCTTGATCACCGCGCCCATGGCCTGCGGTTCGGCATCCAGGCTTTTCAGATACCAGAGCACCAGCGCCGCTGCGGGCACGCTGCCCAGCGCCAGCCAGCCGGTGATCTTCCAGTCGATGTTCTTGTTGCGCCCATGCACCCAGACGCCGCTGGCCTTGGTGATGGCGGCGTACAACAGGTCGGTGCCGACGGCCGTGGCCGGATTGATGCCGAACCACAGCAGGATGGGCGTCATCAGCGAGCCGCCGCCTACACCCGTCATGCCGACGATGAAACCGACCACCAGCCCGGCCACGGTGAAACCCCAGGTACCTACGTCCATTCTTACGTCCTACACATCAGATTCAGCATCGCGGGAGCGGTAGCCGGGCGGCAGGATAACAATTTCTGATATAGCCAATTATAACTATGCAGCATTAGCTTATAACCGCCACTCGATCACGCAAAGCAAGCCTGCACTTCATGACTGTCAACTTGAGCGCGACAGTCCTGCGCTGCCGGAACGATTTATCCCGGCGCGGCGAACGCATAATCTTTACCCATCGCACAGCACCTCCAACGCTGCGCCCCCACCAGAATCGGGAGAACACCATGCTCGCACTTCGCAAAGCTTCGGACCGCGGTCTCGCCAACCATGGCTGGTTGCAATCCTTCCATACCTTTTCCTTCGGCCACTACCGCAACCCACAGGAGCAGGGCTTCTCCGACCTGTTGGTGATCAACGACGACCGGGTCAGCGCCGGCAAGGGTTTCGGTCAGCACCCGCACCGCGACATGGAGATCTTCTCCTACGTGCTGCAAGGTGCGCTGGCGCACAAGGACACCCTGGGCACCGGCTCGGTCATTCGCCCGGGCGACGTGCAGCTGATGAGTGCTGGCCACGGCGTGGCCCACAGCGAGTTCAACCACAGCGATGTCGACCCCGTACATTTCCTGCAGATCTGGATCGTGCCCGAGCAAGCAGGCGCCGAGCCTCGCTACCAGCAGGAACACTTCTCGGCCGAGCAGAAACGTGGCCGCCTGCAACTGATCATCTCGCCCGATGGCGCGCAAGGCTCGCTTGAAGTGCGCCAGGATGCGCGGGTCTACGCCGGCCTGTTCGACGGCGCGGAACAGGCCACGCTGACGCTGGCGGACAACCGCTACGCCTATGTGCACGTCGCCACGGGCAGCGTCGAACTCAACGGCCAGCGTCTGAATGAAGGGGATGGCGTGCGCCTGCGCGAGGAAACCGTGCTGCGGTTGACCAACGGGGTCGACGCCGAGGTGCTGGTATTCGACCTGCGCCCCAACGAGTTGCCGCAGATGCCATGATCGGGCAGTGCACCGGGGGCCGATCAATCCTGTCGATGACCGCATTGAAAAAAGCGATTGGCTTGACCCCGGTGTGGCGCGTACCTTCAAGGTCTGTATTTTTTTTGCAACGCCTGCATGGCGTTGGCAGTCGAAATGGTCATGCCCTTTACTGGTACCCCCGATGCACACCCCTGAGCGCACCCTGCACGATGGCTTCGCCCGCAAAGTCGATTACCTGAGGTTGTCGGTCACCGATCGCTGCGATTTTCGCTGCGTGTACTGCATGGCCGAAGACATGACGTTTCTGCCGCGCCAGCAGATCCTCAGCCTCGAGGAACTCGAGCAGGTGGCCGCAAGCTTCGTCGCCCTGGGGACTCGCAAGATCCGTCTGACTGGGGGTGAACCCTTGGTGCGCTCGGGCATCGTCGACCTGTGCCGACGCATTGCCGCCCTGCCCGGCCTGCAGGAACTGTGCATGACCACCAATGGCTCGCGCCTGGAAGCCCTGGCCCAGCCGTTGTTCGACGCCGGCGTCAAGCGCCTGAACATCAGCCTGGACAGCCTCGATCCAGCGCGTTTTCGTGAGCTCACTCGTACCGGCGACCTGAACAAGGTAATTGCCGGCATCGACGCGGCCAACGCGGCCGGATTCCACCATACCAAGCTCAACTGCGTGGTCATGCAGGGTCGCAACGACGACGAAGTCGTCGACCTGGTGACCTTTGCCATCGACCGCGGCCTGGACATTTCCTTCATCGAGGAGATGCCCCTGGGGGCCATCAGCGAGCACAGCCGCGCCGAAGCCTTCTACTCGAGTGATCAGGTACGCGCACGCATCGCCGAGCGTTACGAGCTGCTGCCGTCCGCCGACTCCACCCAGGGCCCGTCGCGCTACTGGCGCATCCCCCAGGCGCCGGGCACGCGCATCGGTTTCATTTCCCCGCACAGCCACAACTTCTGTGCGACCTGCAACCGCGTGCGCCTGACCGTCGAAGGCCGTCTGCTGCTGTGCCTGGGCAACGAGCATTCGGCAGACTTGAAAAGCGTGCTGCGCGAGCACCCCGGCCAACCCGAGCTGCTCGAGCAGGCGATTATTCAGGCCATGCAGCTCAAGCCGTGGAGCCACAACTTTCGCCTCGACGATGACGTGCAGGTAGTGCGCTTCATGAACATGACTGGCGGCTGAGTGCGGGCGCTGGTCTGTGGCATTGTTCCGCTTTTCTTATAAACCCGTTTGAAAATGCAACTTATCAAATCAGTGCACAGGGCCGACAATCACTCTGTGCCGTCGCTGTGTGTCCGGTACGTTGAGCGGTGCCATCCGCTTCCTACAAGAACAAGGCCACCGGCCACACTACCGAGGACTCCTTCATGCAAGACGTCGTTATCGTTGCCGCCACACGCACCGCCGTCGGCAGTTTCCAGGGCTCGCTGGCGAGCGTTCCCGCCGTCGAGCTGGGCGCTGCGGTGATTCGCCGACTGATCGCACAGACCGATCTGGATCCTGCACAGGTCGACGAGGTCATTCTTGGGCAGGTGCTTACCGCGGGCGCCGGGCAAAACCCCGCGCGCCAGGCGGCGATGTTCGCCGGCCTGCCCAGCGCCGTACCGGCCATGACGTTGAACAAGGTCTGCGGTTCAGGGCTCAAGGCCGTGCACCTGGCCGCCCAGGCCATCCGCTGCGGCGACGCCGAGGTGATCATCGCCGGCGGCATGGAGAACATGAGCCTGGCGCCCTACCTGCTGCCGGCCGCACGCACCGGTCTGCGCATGGGCAATGCCGCGCTGGTCGACAGCATGATCAAGGACGGCCTGTGGGATGTCTTCAACGACTATCACATGGGCATTACCGCAGAAAACCTGGCCGAACAGTACGGCATCAGCCGCGAAGCCCAGGATGCGTTCGCTGCGCAGTCCCAGCAAAAGGCCGTGGCTGCCATCGAAGCGGGTCGTTTCGTCGATGAAATCACCCCCATTGCCGTGCCCCAGCGCAAAGGCGAGCCCGTGCAGTTCGCTGTAGACGAGCAGCCACGTGCCGACACCACGGCGCAAAGCCTGGGCAAGCTCAAGCCGGCCTTCAAAGCCGACGGCAGCGTCACCGCTGGCAATGCGTCGTCGCTCAACGATGGCGCTGCGGTCGTGCTGCTCATGAGTGCGACCAAGGCCCAGGCACTGGGCCTGCCGGTGCTGGCGCGCATTGCCGCCTATGCCAATGCCGGCGTGGATCCGGCGGTGATGGGCATCGCTCCGGTGTCGGCCACTCGCCGCTGCCTGGAGAAGGCCGGCTGGAGCCTCGAGCAACTGGACCTGATCGAAGCCAACGAAGCCTTCGCGGCGCAGGCGCTGTCGGTTGGCCAAGTGCTGGGCTGGGACGCCGACAAGGTCAACGTCAACGGCGGCGCCATTGCCCTGGGTCACCCGATAGGGGCTTCCGGCTGCCGGGTACTGGTCACCTTGCTGCACGAGATGCTGCGTCGCGATGCCAGCAAGGGGCTGGCCACCCTGTGCATTGGCGGTGGGCAAGGTGTAGCCCTGGCTCTGGCGCGAGACTGATCCGGCAGCAGGCAACACGCACTGGCCAGTGTGTGGTGAATGGATGGAGACTGGCACGCTCAGCCTTGGTGTAGTTCGACCTACCTAAAACCCGTAGGTCAAACTCACCTCGGCAACACTGTCGCTGTAATTTCGGCCACCGAATCGATGGCCAACTGCCCCGCTCAGGCCAAGTCGAGAAGTTACTTCGCCCTCCACACCCAGCTTTATTTCTCCAACATCCCGATACCCATCCTGGGAGATTTTCACACGATCCATATTGACACTATATACCTTGTCACTGTGAATCCATCCCGCCTCTACGTAGGGCTTGATCTCAGTCCCTGCTGATGAGCCGCGATCTAAATTTTTCAGAAATGCTCTCACTGCCAAATGAGTGTAAATACCGCTCTCATTACCAAATCTCACCACGGTTCCATTCCGCTCAATGTGATCTTCAGCTTTTATGTTGGACCAAGCCAATTTCACCTTGGGCTGAATGTAGAATGAAAAACCGCGGAACTTGGAAACCTCCATCACACGGCCAACTTCTACCGAAGCAACGGGACCACGGGACTTGTACTGCTCGCCACTTAGACCCTCACCTTTTACCGAATTATCGAACCAACTGTACTGAAATACACCGTCGATATAAGCACCCATTTCATCTACGGCATCTTCGTACCAAGTACTATAAACGCCTATTGAGTAGCCTGAAACTCGCCCTTTTGAGTCGTATGAATTAAGTTTATATGCAGTGTCGTTGGTGCCGCTGCCATAACCTGCCAATGCGCCTACTCGCCACCCTCCTCCTTTCCCTGTCGCGCCTGATGCGATATCACTACCTATCATCACAGCCTGACGGTCGGAGTGAGTACTCAGCTGACCGCTGATATCTACGCCCTGGGCATACCCCCTGATAGTTTTCATCCACAAACGCGTTGTCTTTTGCTCGCCACTCAGTGGATCAGTGTAATCTCGCGAGCCGGGCCGATCCTCCAACCTGGTTTCAAACAAAGCATTTGCCATCGCGAGATTTGCAGAGTAAGACCCCGCCTCAGGCCGAATAGTTTGCGACTGAGGTATTTCTGGCACCTCAGAAGCCCCACTGTCCAAATACCAATTCCCACTATTGGAGCCTTCCCCCCTTACGAGACGATAGTCATAAGCCCCGGCTACAATTCGGCCGGCCTGCTCGAACTGAGCTAAAGAATTGCCCTGGACGGTGATAAGTTCTATCCCGTTCAGTGTCGAGGCACCTGATCCGCCCAAATTATTCACGCTAACTTTTGTAAGACCAGAAGTATCGCCCAAGACTACCAAGCGATCCGTCACGGATTCATCGCCATTTAGCACTGAGTTGAAAATCAATAATCCATTGCCTCCTGTATAATCCCCATCAATTGTGAGTACCGCACCAGCACGCGGCCCTTGCAACGAAACAACACCACTATTGGTCAACCCTCCCAACGTTTGACCGTATCCATTGAGCGATAAGGCCCCGCCTTCAAATACAGTGTAATCAGAGTTCTTACTGAAGACATTCATACCTCCTGCCTCAAGCACTCCACCCACTAATTTAGTCAACCCACTGTATGTGCTCTCACCGGTCAATATCGTTCGGCCATTTGCAATCAACGCTGAACCGCCTCCTTTAATAGCCGATGCAAACTCATAATCCGATGCCGTGTGGTTAAAAACAATACTGCCATCGCCGGCACCGAGCCAAACGCCCTCGGTTGAGTTCAGCGAACCCGCTTCGGCCGGAGCGTCAGTGTTTGAAGAACCTATGTAAAGCACTCCGCTTGAACCAGCGGCATCCGCCAAAACCAGCTTATTGGTGTTTAGCTCACCTTTATTCTGAAGCGTGAGCATGCCACTGCCACCTTTACCCACAACCGTAACTTCAGCCGCATTCACGGACGAGCCGCCCCCCGAAACAAGTAACTCCCCAGCCGAGTTGCTTGCTCTACCGAGCGTTATAGAGCCTACACCTGCCCCCACAACATTTATAACGCTCCCTCCAGTAACGCTTACGCTACCCTGCGAAAAGTCTTCCCCACCGACATCTAGCGTGTTCTCGACAGATAGAGAGCTGCCATTACTTACCACTACGCTACCGATCGAATTCCCTTCTACTCCGACCTCGAGCGACTCACCTACAGAAACACGCGCCGCGCTATCTACAACCAGGAGGCCTTTACCATTGACCCCCACTTTGGTGTCTCCTGTACTATTCCAGCGAGAACCTGATCCGGAAACAACCACCACTCCCTCAGAACCGGCGTCAACACCCAGCTGACCAGATCCAGCTCCCACTGAATGACTTGTCACTTTTGCGCCGTTTGTAATATTCACTCGTCCGTACCCATACGTACCGACATTCAACCCATTCCCGATAGTCGGACTAAAGGGAATATTAAAATTCAACGGATCAGGGCCATTGACAGATAGAGCAATAACATCCTGCGGCATCACAAACATCCACGCCAGCCCAGAGCATTGTAGAATTTTGTTTTTTATAGCCATTTCAACCGCCCACCAATATTTAAAACCGACGAAATTCAGTACTCACTGGCATCCTGTATTCCATACATGACACGCACGCAAAATGACGCATTTATTTTTCAACAACTTTAATCGTCGCAAGGCGGAGAAAAATAGAGGAAATTTCCCATGCTTCGCCAATGTAATGCAAAGTTACATTTTTGGAGCAGATGGGAGCTTGCGTGCGTTGCCTTAGCGCATTTTCTTACTTGCCGTCGAAGCTTTCTCAAATACGCTTGGCATGCTGTACAATTGGCATACTACGGTTGATTCGGTTGAAAAAATCGAGATCTCAGACTGGAAGACGTCAAGCTTAGCCGTCTCTTCGGAACCTGTTCACCACATTGCGTGGCCTCTGGTTCCGCGTTGATCGTTGCAGCTTGGCCAATAGGTTGATTAGAGGAAGTTCCCCCATGACCCGCATGCTGTTCGCTTCGCTGTGCATCACCGGCGCGCTGTTGTCGGCCGCATCGCCTGTCACGCTTGCCATCGAGGTATTCCGCCCGCCCGGCGACGCCACCGAGCTGGTTTCCCTGGGCAAGGGCGACCGTGTTCCGGCAGCCTATGCCCAACCCGATTCAGCTTTCATCGGGTGGAAATCCTCGGGGCTCAAGCAACCCGACCCGGACAGCCAGTGGGTGCAGATCGGCGACAACTTCGTACTGGTCCGACGCAGCAACGCGGTGATTCAGGACATCCAGCCCATTCCCAAGTAATGGCTGTCGCCTGTCAGCGATACTGCGCGCCGTCGAACCAGGCGAGCTTCTCGCGCAGCACCACCACTTCGCCAACGATGACCAGCGTAGGTGCATGCACCTCATGCTCGGCGACCATCCGCGGCAGGTCCGCCAGGGTGCCGGTGAACACCCGCTGGTTTACCGTGGTGCCCTGCTGGATCAACGCCGCCGGTGTATCCGCGCCGCGACCGTGGCGAATCAGCTGTTCGCAGATGATCGGCAGGCCGATCAGGCCCATGTAGAACACCAGCGTTTGCCCTGGGGACACCAGATCGTGCCACGGCAGATCACTGGTGTTGTTCTTCAAGTGCCCGGTGACGAAACGCACAGATTGCGCATAGTCGCGGTGGGTCAGGGGAATGCCGGCATACGCCGCACAGCCGCTGGCTGCAGTGATGCCCGGTACCACCTGGAATGGGATGCCGTGGGCCGCCAATTCCTCGATCTCTTCGCCGCCCCGGCCGAATATGAACGGATCGCCGCCCTTGAGACGCAGCACGCGCTTGCCCTGCTTGGCCAAGGCCACCAGTTGCTGGTTGATCTGGTCTTGCGGCAAGGCATGCTCGGCGCGACGCTTGCCGACATACACACGTTCGGCGTCGCGACGACACAGGTCGAGGATCGCCGGCGCGACGAGGCGGTCGTAGAGCACCACATCGGCCTGCTGCATCAAGCGCAGGGCGCGGAAGGTCAGCAAGTCCGGGTCACCGGGGCCAGCGCCCACCAGATAGACCTCACCGGGGGCATGGGGCGGTGCACCGTCGACCTTCGCCTGGAGCATGCGTTCGGCCTCGGCGCCCTGCCCGGCCAACTGGCGATCGGCGATCGGGCCCTGAAACACTTCCTCCCAGAATGCACGGCGCTGGGTGACATCCGGGTACAGCGCCTTGACCTTCTGCCGAAAGCGCGCCGCCAGGCCGGCCAGCTCGCCATAGGTGGATGGAATCCAGGTTTCCAGCTTGGCGCGGATCAGCCGCGCCAGCACCGGCGCGTCGCCGCCACTGGACACTGCCACCACCAAGGGTGAGCGGTCGACGATGGCCGGAAAGATCACCGTACACAGTGCTGGCGCATCGACCACATTGACCGGCACACAGCGCGCGCGGGCATCGGCCGACACCTGGGCGTTGAGCGGTTCGTCATCGGTGGCGGCGATCACCAGCACGCAGCCGTCCAGATCGCTGCTCAGGTAACCCCTGTCGAGCATCTGCCCGCCGCTGCCGCGCACCAGATCGGCAAGCTGCGGGTCGATGCTCGGAGCGACCACGCGCAACACCGCGCCAGCCTCGGCCAGCAGGCGCGATTTGCGCAGGGCGATCTCGCCCCCGCCCACCACCAGCACCTGGCTGTCGCGCAATTTGTGGAACAGCGGCAGAAACTCCATTTAGCCGATGACCTCGAGGCCGCCCATATAGGGCTTGAGTACTTCGGGCACGCGGATGCTGCCGTCGGCCTGCTGGTAGTTCTCCAGCACGGCCACCAAGGTGCGACCGACTGCCAGGCCCGAACCGTTCAAGGTATGAACCAGCTCGGGTTTGCCTGTTTCAGGGTTGCGGAAGCGGGCCTGCATGCGCCGCGCCTGGAAATCCCCGGTGTTGGAACACGAGGATATCTCGCGGTACTTGTCCTGGCTCGGCACCCAGACTTCCAGGTCGTAGGTTTTCACCGCGCTGAAGCCCATGTCGCCGGTGCACAGGGCCAGTACGCGGTACGGCAGCTCCAGCGCCTGCAGGATGCGCTCGGCGTTGGCAGTCAGGCTTTCGAGGGCTTCCATGGATTTCGACGGTTCGACCACCTGGACCATCTCGACCTTGTCGAACTGGTGCTGACGGATCATGCCGCGGGTATCGCGGCCCGACGCGCCGGCTTCGCTGCGGAAGCACGGCGTGTGGGCGACGAACTTGAGTGGCAGCAGCTTGGCATCGAGGATTTCGCCGGCCACGATGTTGGTCAGCGACACTTCGGCCGTGGGGATCAGGTACAGATCGGCTTCACCTTCACGGCTGATCTTGAACAGGTCTTCCTCGAACTTGGGCAACTGACCGGTGCCCTGCAAGGCCGGGGCCTGCACCAGGTACGGGGTGTAGGCTTCTTCGTAGCCGTGTTCGCTGACGTGCAGGTTGATCATGAACTGCGCCAGTGCGCGATGCAGGCGCGCAATCGGCCCACGCATGATGGCAAAACGTGCACCGGACAGCTTGGCAGCCGTCTCGAAATCCAGGCCACCCGACTTGCCACCGAGGGCAACGTGGTCCTGCACCGGAAAATCGAAGGTGGTCGGCGTTCCCCAGCGGCGGACCTCGACGTTGCCGTCTTCGTCCTCGCCGATCGGTACCGATTCGTGGGGCAGGTTGGGAATGCCCAGGGCAATACCGTCGAGCTCGCCCTGGAGCTGTTCCAGCTCCGCCTTGCCGCGCCCCAGCTCCTCGGCGATGGACTCGACCTGCGCTTTCAGCGCGTCGACATCGCCGCCGCTTTTCATCACCTGGCCAATGGACTTGGACAGCGCATTGCGCTCGGCCTGCAGCTGTTCGGTGCGGGTCTGCACGGTCTTGCGCTGGGCTTCCAGCGCCTCGAGGCGCGCCACATCCAGGACATAGCCACGGCTGGCAAGGCGATCCGCTACGTCCTGAAGCTGGCTACGTAACAGTTTGGAATCGAGCATGTCGGTCTCTCGTTTATCAGTATTGGTCAGATTTTAGTCAGTGCCAGGCCGGCCCAGGTGGCCAGCAGGCCGCCGAATACGCTCACAGCGCAGTAGCCCATGGCAACCAGTCCCTGGCCGCTTTCGAGCAGGCGCACGGTGTCCAGCGAAAATGACGAGAAGGTGGTCAGGCCACCCACGAACCCCACCATCAATCCCGAACGGATCTCGACCGGAATGTCCGGGCGAATCATGAACAGCCCATACAGGTAGCCAATGATCAGGCACCCGATGATATTGACGGCCAGCGTACCGGTATAGAACAGACGTGGCCAGTTCGCATTGATGTAGGTCGCGGTGAACAGGCGCAGCAGTGTGCCGACCACCCCACCCAGGGATACCGCGACAATGGTCGGGATCACGCCTTTCTCCGCCGCCGTGGACTGCTGTCGTCCAGGCTGGCGAGGTGCTTGAGCTTTTCGCCTATCTTCAATTCCAGGCCGCGCGGCACGGGGCGATAGTAGTGGCGTGGACTCAACTGCTCGGGGAAGTAGTCTTCGCCGGCCGCATAGGCGTCGGGCTCATCGTGGGCATAGCGGTACTCGTCGCCGTAGCCCAGCTGCTTCATCAGTTTGGTCGGGGCGTTGCGCAAATGCAGCGGTACTTCCAGCGAGCCATGTTCGGCCGCCTCGCGCATCGCCGCCTTGAAGCCCATGTACACGGCATTGCTCTTGGGTGCACACGCCAGATAAACGATGGCCTGGGCCACCGCCAGCTCGCCTTCGGGGCTGCCCAGGCGCTCCTGCACATCCCACGCCGACAGGCACAGCGGCAGCGCCCGCGGATCGGCATTGCCGATGTCTTCGCTGGCCATGCGCACCACCCGCCGCGCCAGATAGAGCGGGTCGCAACCGCCGTCGAGCATGCGTGCGAACCAGTACAGCGACGCATCCGGATCGGAGCCGCGCACCGATTTGTGCAAGGCCGATATCTGGTCGTAGAACGCCTCGCCGCCCTTGTCGAAGCGTCGGCGGGTATCGCCGAGCAGGCTCTGCAACAGCTCGACGCCTATTTCCTCGCCGTCCTCGGCAAGGTCGGAGGCATTCTCCAGCAGGTTGAGGATCCTGCGTCCGTCACCGTCGGCAGCGGCCATGAGCATGGCAAAGGCCTCGTCGCCCAGGCGCAGTCGGCGCTTGCCCAGGCCGCGTTCCTCGTTCAGCGCACGGTCGACCAGACGCCGCAGCGCCGCCTCGTCGAGGCTCTTGAGCACATACACGCGGGCTCGCGAGAGCAAGGCGTTGTTGAGCTCGAACGAAGGGTTTTCGGTGGTGGCGCCGATGAAGATCAGCGTACCGTCTTCCACGTAGGGCAAAAACGCATCCTGCTGGGACTTGTTGAAACGGTGCACTTCATCGACGAACAGAATCGTGCGACGGCCATACTGGCCCGCCTGCTGCTTGGCCACCTCGACCGCCTGGCGAATCTCCTTGACCCCGGCGAGTACCGCCGACACGGTTTCGAAGTGAGCATCGGACACCTTCGCCAGCAGCCGTGCCAGGGTGGTCTTGCCCACGCCCGGTGGCCCCCAGAAGATCATCGAGTGCAGGGCGCCCTGCTCCAGTGCCTCGCGCAGCGGCTTGCCGCGGGCGAGCAGATGCTCCTGGCCGACGTATTCGTCCAGGTTGCTGGCGCGCAGACGCGCGGCCAGCGGCTGGGCAATGGGATCACTGCGAAACAGGTCCATGGGGCGACAATCGACCTCGAATTATTCCTGGATCACGTCCGCGCCTTTGGGGATGTCGAACTGGAATTTGTTCGCGGCGATCGGCTCGTTGGCCCGGACGTTCATGAACAGGATATTGGTGCGCTGGCCCACGCTGTCGATCAGTTGCATGTCGTTGATCACACCCTTGCGGAACGACAGGCGCAACGAATCGAACAAGGTGTCGCGGGTCTTGGGCTTGAGCACGAAATCGATCACGTCGCCGGCTTCCTTGGCACTGATGTCGAAGCTCTGGCTGATCTTCGACACGTCACCGGACAACAGCAGCGCCGGGGTCTGGGTCAGGCGCTGGTCGAGGGTCTTGATGGTGACCTGCTCCAGGTCCGGGTCCCACAGCGAAACCTTCTTGCCGTCGGAGACCATCAACTGCTCCTGCGGCGCGTCAGTGTGCCAGTTGAACAGGCCAGGCCGCTGCAGGGCCATCTGCCCGGCGGTCTCCTGCAACTGGGTACCGCTGCCGTCCAGGGTCAGCTGGGAAAAACGCGCGGTCAATGTCTGGGATTTCTCCAGCAGTTGCGTCAAGCGCGCCACGTCCTTCTGGTCGGCGTGTACCGACAGGCTGGCCAGGGCCAGGGCAGAAACCAACAGCATGCGAATCAGGCGCATGGGAATCCTCGTTCTAAGGTAAGGCGCGAGCGTTGCATCAGTCGCGCATCGGGCCCGGCGCGATCACTTCGCGCGAGCCATTGGTGTTCATCGGCGTGACCACACCGGCCATTTCCATGGACTCGATCATACGCGCCGCGCGGTTGTAGCCGATCTTGAGCTTGCGCTGTACCGCCGAGATGGACGCACGACGGCTTTCCAGCACGAAGTTCACTGCCTCGTCGTAGAGCGCGTCGCTTTCGCTGTCGTCGCCATCGCCGCCACCACTGCTGCCCTCGAAGCCACTGCCGGCTTCCTCGACGCCGGCCAGAATGTCTTCGTTGTAGTCGGGCACACCACGCTGCTTCCACGCCTCGACCACGCGATGCACCTCTTCGTCGGAAACGAAGGCGCCGTGCACGCGAATCGGCAGGCTGGTGCCCGGCGGCATGTAGAGCATGTCACCGTGACCCAGCAGCTGTTCGGCACCGCCTTGGTCGATGATGGTACGCGAGTCGATCTTGCTCGATACCTGGAACGCCATGCGCGTGGGGATGTTGGCCTTGATCAGGCCGGTGATGACGTCCACCGAAGGTCGCTGGGTAGCGAGGATCAGGTGGATACCGGCGGCACGGGCCTTCTGCGCGATACGGGCGATGAGCTCTTCGACCTTCTTGCCGACGATCATCATCATGTCGGCGAATTCGTCCACGACTACCACGATGGTCGGCAGGGTCTTGAGCAGCGGCGCCTCGTCGTGAATGCTTTCGCGCTTGTAGAGCGGGTCGCTCAGGGGCGTCCCGGCCTCTTCGGCGTCCTTGATCTTGCGATTGAAGCCTGCCAGGTTGCGCACGCCCATGGCCGCCATCAGCTTGTAGCGTCGCTCCATCTCGGCAACGCTCCAACGCAGCGCGTTGGCCGCGTCCTTCATATCGGTGACCACGGGGCAAAGCAGGTGCGGGATGCCCTCGTAGATGGACAGTTCGAGCATCTTCGGGTCGATCATGATCAGCTTGGCGTCTTCCGGGCCCGACTTGAACAGGATCGACAGAATCATCGCGTTGACCCCCACCGACTTGCCGGAACCGGTGGTACCGGCAACCAGCAGGTGAGGCATCTTGGCCAGGTCGGTGATCACCGGTTTGCCGCCGATATCGTGGCCTAGCGCCATGGTCACAGGCGACTTGGCCTCGTCGTACTGGGGCGAGGACAGCACTTCGGAGAAACGCACGATCTGCCGGTCTTCGTTGGGAATCTCGATACCGACGGTGGTCTTGCCGGGAATGACTTCGACCACACGGACACTGAGCACCGCCAGCGAACGCGCCAGGTCTTTGGCCAGGTTGGAGATGCGGCTGACCTTGACGCCGGCCGCCGGCTGGATCTCGTAACGGGTGATCACCGGGCCGGGGTGAATGGAATCGACGGTCACTTCCACGCCGAATTCCTTGAGTTTCACCTCCAGCAACTGGCCCACGGCCGCCAGCGACTCCGGCGAATAGTTGACCTTCTTCTCTTCGGCGGGATCGAGAATGGAAATCGGCGGCAAGGTGCCCTTCACGGCGCTGTCGACGAACAATGCAGCCTGCTTCTCCTTCTGCACCCGCGCGCTCTGTTCGGGCGGCTTGCCGCTGGGTGCGCCCTGGGTACTTTCTTCGCTCAACGGCTTGATCGGTACTGCAGGCCGCACGGGCTGGCTGGCCGCGACCGGCGCCGCCATTGCGACCGGCGCGATGGGCGCCACCGGACGGCTCTGCAGGGTCGGTTCCACAGGCGCAGGCCGCACCGGCCTGGGCTTGGCGACATCGCGCGGCTCGCTGACCCTGGGCGCAGCGTAGGCCGGTTCGTCCACTTCACGCAGTTGGGCAACCAGTTGCTTGCGTTCGGCACGCGCCGCCCACCAGCGGCTGGCCGAGCCCTGCATCAGCTCGAGCAGGTCGAGGGTGATCTTGCCGGTCATGTCCATGACCTTGAACCAGGACAGGTCGGTGAACACGGTCAGGCCGAACAGAAACAATGCGATGAACAGCAGCGTACTGCCCTGGATGTTCAACGCGTTGAGCGCCAGGTTGCCCAGGCTTTGGCCCAGCGCGCCCCCGGCGGACGCCGGGAGGCTGCCGGCAGAATGGAAATGGATATGGGCCAGGGCCGCGCCGGAGAGGATCAGGAACACCAGCCCGATCAGGCGCCAGGAGAACAACCAGCCGCTCCACTGCCAGGGCTCGTGGCGCTGACGGAAGATCTGCCAGGTCTTGACGGCCAGCAGCAGGGGGAAGATGTAGGCGAAATAGCCCAGGACCATGAACAGAATGTCGGCGGCGAATGCACCGGCCCGGCCGGCAGCGTTCTGGACCTGGTCCATGTTGCTGCTGGTATGGCTCCAGCCGGGATCGGTCTGATCGTAGGTCAACAACGCCATCCACAGATAAAGGCACAGCGCGCCCATGGCGATCAGTGCGCCTTCCTTGAGGCGATAATGCATTTGCTGGCGCCAGACGGGCACCGATGCGGGAGCGGATGAGGCAGTGGATTTCTTCAAAACGCTTGATTTCCTGCGCCTGTCGAAGCACGCAACTGATGGATGACAAAAAATACAGCAAATGGCCACTATCGGTGGACAACGGGCCCTGCAAAGATCGCATTGTACGGCTTTGTCGGCAATTCGCGCATCTGCAATATAAGCGTCGCTTGCCGTGCGCCATTCAGCTCCGAATCGGGCGACGCACGAAATGCGATTCAGCGGTGCTTTGTGTTTGCCGACAAGGCCTTACGAGCCAATCTTGAAGAACAGTGACATGGGACTGCAATTGCCTGAAAAAGTTACATGAAAGCTCGGTCGCCCTGGCTGCCCGGCCTTGCTGCCATGCATTGGCGTGCCGACCGGATCGTGGCAGGATGAACTCACTGCCCCCGGTACCACCCTCCCCTGCCGTAGCGAACAATCATGCTGACGTGGCTCAAACGAAACGAACTGGTCTTTCCTCCCCTGAGCAAGGCGATGCGCGAGCCCAATGGGCTGCTGGCAGCCGGTGGTGACCTCAGCCCCGAGCGGCTGGTGCAGGCCTACCGGCACGGCTGCTTCCCCTGGTTCGAGGACGGCCAGCCGATTCTCTGGTGGTCGCCGGATCCGCGTACCGTGCTGATGCCCGCCGAACTGCACGTGTCACGCAGCCTGCGCAAGGTACTGCGCCAGCAACGCTTCACGGTAACCTTCGACCAGGACTTTTCCGCTGTCATCGCTGCCTGCGCAGGGCCGCGCGATTACACCGACGGCACCTGGATAACCAGCGACATGCAACGCGCGTACCTCACCCTGCACGAGCAAGGGCACGCGCACTCGGTCGAGGTGTGGGACGGCGAGACGCTTGTAGGTGGGCTCTATGGCCTGGCCATGGGCCAACTGTTCTTCGGCGAATCCATGTTCAGCCGCACCGACAACGCCTCCAAGGTTGGCTTCGTGACTTTGGTCGAGCATCTGCAGCAGGCCGGTTTCGTGCTGATCGACTGCCAGATGCCCACCGAGCACTTGCACAGCTTGGGCGCACGAAGCATCGCCCGAGATCAGTTCGCCGGTTATCTGAGCCAATACCTCGACCAACCCAATAGCGCGACATGGCAGCGCTAGGCGAGTTCTCCGGCACTGGCTTACACTTGATGCAATGGTTTCATTCCGAGGGTTCATCATGACTGAGTTGGCGCGCCTGAAGTTCTATGCCACTCAACCCCATTCGTGCAGCTACCTGCCCGACGAGCAAGCCACGACCTTGTTTCTCGATCCGAGCCAGCCGATGGACGTCCACGTCTACGCCGACCTCTCGGAAATGGGTTTCCGCCGCAGCGGTGACCACCTCTACCGGCCGCACTGCCAGCGCTGCAACGCGTGCGTGCCGGCACGCATTCCCACGGCAGGCTTCACCCCCTCGCGCCAGCAGAAACGCATCGTCAAGCGCAATCACGACGTCCAGGTGACGAGTGCCACCCCCCGCTTCAGCGAAGAGTATTTCGACCTCTATCAGCGCTACATCGAGCAGCGCCACGCCGATGGCGACATGTTTCCGCCCAGCCGTGATCAGTTTTCGACATTTCTGGTCCGAGACCTGCCGTTTTCGCGTTTCTACGAATTTCGCCTGGAAGGCCGGCTGCTGGCGGTGGCCGTGACCGACCTGCTGCCCAACGGGCTGTCCGCCGTGTACACCTTCTACGAGCCGACCGAAGAGCGGCGCAGCCTGGGCCGTCTGGCGATCCTGTGGCAGATCGAGGAAGCACGGCGATTGAACCTGGATGCGGTCTATCTGGGCTACTGGATCAAGAACTGCCAGAAGATGAATTACAAGACGCAATATCGACCCATCGAGCTGCTTATCAACCAGAGATGGGTAACACTTAACTGAACCCCTTGGCTTGAGCCCCCTTTTTCGGGCACAATGCACGCCGCTTTTGCCTGGCGCAGTTGCACCGGGCCATCAACTGGATACCGAGGGTTTTACTGCATGTCGAAAGAAGACAGCTTCGAAATGGAAGGCACTGTCGTCGACACCCTGCCCAACACCATGTTTCGCGTGGAGTTGGAAAACGGGCACGTCGTAACCGCGCATATCTCCGGCAAGATGCGCAAGAACTACATTCGTATTCTCACCGGTGACAAGGTGCGTGTTGAACTGACGCCCTATGATTTGAGCAAAGGGCGCATCACCTACCGCGCTCGCTGAACCGAGACACATGAACACGCCCGGCATTGCCGGGCGTTTTTGTGTGCGTGGGATTTGGACACCAAAAGCTGCGCGGCTTGCGCCGCTGCTGCAGAGACCGTACAAACCCCTGTAGCAGCGGCGCAAGCCGCGTCGAGCCGTTATGCCATCTCAGCCGTGGTTTCGAAATCGAAGGTCAGCTCGCCGTCCTTGATGTCGATGTGCACCACCCCGCCATGCTCGGCCAACTCGCCGAACAGGATCTCTTCCGCCAACGGCCGCTTGATCTTGTCCTGAATCAAGCGCGCCATGGGACGCGCGCCCATCTGCACATCGTAGCCACTTGCCGCCAGCCAGCCGCGCGCGGCATCGGTGACTTCAAGCTGCACACGCTTGTCTTCCAGCTGCGCCTGCAGTTCGGTGAGGAACTTGTCGACCACGCTCTTGATGACTTCGTGGCTGAGGCGACCGAACTGGATGATGGTGTCCAGGCGGTTGCGGAATTCCGGCGTGAAGCTTTTCTTGATCACTTCCATGGCGTCGGATGAGTGGTCCTGATGGGTAAACCCGATCGAGGCCCGCGCAGCGGTTTCGGCACCCGCGTTGGTGGTCATGATGAGAATCACGTTGCGGAAATCCGCCTTGCGTCCGTTGTTGTCGGTCAGGGTGCCGTGATCCATGACCTGCAGCAGCAGGTTGAAGACCTCGGGGTGAGCCTTTTCGATTTCATCGAGCAGCAACACGCAATGCGGCTGCTTGGTGATGGCTTCGGTCAACAGACCGCCCTGGTCGAACCCGACATAACCCGGTGGCGCACCGATCAGACGCGATACGGTGTGACGCTCCATGTACTCGGACATGTCGAAACGCACCAGCTCCACGCCGAGGGCCTTGGCCAGCTGGCGCGCAGCCTCGGTCTTGCCAACACCGGTAGGGCCGGCGAACAGGAACGAACCCACGGGCTTGTCCGGCGCTTTCAACCCGGCGCGCGACAGCTTGATGGCCGTGGCCAGCGAGTCGATGGCAGCGTCTTGGCCAAACACAGTGAGCTTGAGGTCACGCTCCAGGTTACGCAGCAGCTCCTTGTCGGAACTGGTTACGTGCTTCGGCGGAATCCGCGCGATCTTGGCCACGATGTCTTCGACCTGAGGCACTTCGATACGCTTGACTCGATTGGCTTCAGGCTGCAGGCGCTGGTAGGCACCTGCCTCGTCGATGACGTCGATGGCCTTGTCGGGCATGTGTCGGTCATTGATGTAGCGCGACGCCAGCTCGGCGGCCGCACGCAGGGCCTCGTCACTGTATTCGATGTTGTGGTGCTGCTCGAACCGCCCCTTGAGGCCGCGCAGGATACCAATGGTGTCTTCCACCGAAGGCTCGGACACGTCGACTTTCTGGAAACGACGTGCCAGGGCGCGGTCTTTCTCGAAGATGCCACGGAACTCCTGGAAGGTGGTCGAACCAATGCAGCGGATATCACCGGAGGACAGCAGCGGCTTGAGCAGGTTGGACGCATCCATCACCCCGCCCGACGCAGCACCCGCACCGATGATGGTGTGGATCTCGTCGATGAACAGGATCGCCTGCGGACGCTTCTTCAGCTCGCCGAGCAACGCCTTGAAGCGCTTCTCGAAATCGCCGCGGTACTTGGTACCGGCCAGCAGTGCGCCAAGGTCGAGGGAATACACGACGCTGTTCGCGAGCAGATCAGGCACCTGGCTATCGACGATGCGCTTGGCCAGGCCTTCGGCAATCGCCGTCTTGCCCACGCCTGCTTCGCCTACCAGCAACGGGTTGTTCTTGCGGCGACGAGCGAGAATCTGCGCGACGCGCTCGACTTCGCTCTCGCGACCGACCAGTGGATCGATGCGACCCTGGCGAGCCAGCTCGTTGAGGTTGCTGGCGTAGGCATCCAGCGGGTTGCTCGACGAAGAGGTATCACCGCCTTCTTCGTCCTGCATTTCCTGCTCGCCTTCGGAGCTGTCACCGTGACCAGGGACCTTGGAAATACCGTGCGCGATGTAGTTGACCACATCGATGCGCGCCACGCTCTGCTGCTTGAGCAGGAACACGGCCTGGCTTTCCTGCTCGCTGAAGATCGCCACCAGCACGTTGGCCCCGGTGACTTCTCGCTTGCCCGAACTTTGTACATGGAACACGGCACGCTGCAGCACACGCTGGAAGCCCAGCGTCGGCTGGGTTTCACGATCCTCGTCATGCACGGGGATCAACGGCGTGGTGGAGTCGATGAACTCCTGCAGGTCGTGTTTGAGTTTTTCGAGATTGGCGCCGCACGCGCGCAATACGGTGGCGGCTGCCTCGTTGTCCAATAGCGCCAGAAGAAGGTGTTCCACGGTCATGAACTCATGACGCTTGGAGCGCGCTTCCTTGAAGGCAAGATTGAGCGTGACTTCGAGCTCGCGGTTTAACATAGCTTCACCTCATACCCAAGTGGTCGGCGTTAACCGTCCTTCTCGATTTCACAGAGTAGCGGATGCTGGCTTTCCCTGGCGTACTGGTTGACCTGCATGGCCTTGGTTTCGGCGATGTCTCGGGTAAACAATCCGCATACTGCCCGTCCTTCTGTATGGACGGCCAGCATGACCTTGGTCGCCAGCTCACGATTCAGATTGAAGAAAACCTCGAGGATCTCGACGACGAAATCCATCGGGGTGTAGTCGTCGTTGAACAGAACCACCTTATACATCGGTGGGGCCTGCAATGCAGGCTTGGATTCCTGGACGGCAATGCCTGCCGAATCGTCCTCGTGCGACTGCGGGCGGTCTTGATTGAAGGTTAGTCGAATCTGACTGAATGCATGCATGGAAAGAAGATTCATCGTTGAGCGAATAGAAGTGGTGGGTTGACCTTGTGACCGAATTTTGACTCGGTCGCCGCATGACCTTGACTATCGGCAAAACGGTGTTACAAACAGTAGAACCCACATTGGGGAAGAAAGGTCCGCGCAGTCAACCAAATTTTTTCAATCGGTTGTGTTGCGCACGAAGTGGATGATACTCCAGAGCTGGAGTCCTTTGCAGAGGGATATGGGTATGCGCAGTGGTAAAGTCAAGTGGTTCAACAATGCCAAGGGCTACGGCTTCATTATCGAAGACGGTCAGACCGAGGATCTTTTCGCCCATTTCTCCGCCATCGCCATGGAGGGTTACAAGACGCTGAAGGCTGGCCAGGCCGTTTCCTTCGAGATCTCACAGGGACCCAAGGGGCTGCACGCCGTGGCCATCAAGACGGTAGAGGCCGAAGTCACGCAAGCAAGCGCTGCGACGACCAAAGAAGAGGCAAGGCAGTCCGCGAACGCATGATCGCGTCGCAGGAACAGTGATCGCGAGCAAGCGTTCCTCGGGCGCATGCCGGGCAACGTGAGCGCTTGCTCGCCGTCATTGCTGCGAATGTGCACCCGGACAGGCCATCCACACGGATGGCCTGTTTCGTTTCCGGCAGCTGCCGACCCGCCCAGCTTTGTGCCCCCTACACAGTATTCATCGCCGCGACCAGTGGTATACTGCCGCAGTGACCGCAGGGTCACCTTGGTCGGACCGGTCCGCCCGCGTGCACCGCCCATGCGAGTCGCGAGAGGGCCGTTGTTGCCGGTCGACCGCTTGACGCTCTACTGATGCATCCCACATCACCGCGACCAATGCTCGATTTTTCGCCTCATTGATGACAACGAGCGAAAGCGCCTATCCTGCGCATCTCGAGATTCTGTGCACGCTCAGCAAAGAAGAGAGTTAATTCGATTATGCCCACCCGCTCAAAGATCATCTACACCTTCACCGACGAAGCGCCAGCCCTGGCCACCTATTCGCTGCTGCCGATCATCGAAGCCTTCACCGCTTCTTCGGACATCGCCGTCGAGACCCGCGACATCTCCCTGGCGGCGCGCATCCTTTCAAGCTTTCCCGAGCGTCTGCAGGCCGGCAAACCCGTGCCGGACGATCTCGCCGAGCTGGGCACCCTGGCCACCACGCCTGAAGCCAACATCATCAAGCTGCCGAACATCAGCGCTTCGGTACCGCAACTGAAGGCGGCGATCAAAGAGCTGCAGGACCAAGGCTTCGACCTGCCCGACTACCCAGACAGCGCCGAGTCGGATGCCGACAAGGACACCCGCGCCCGCTACGACAAGGTCAAGGGCAGCGCCGTGAACCCGGTACTGCGTGAAGGCAACTCCGACCGCCGTGCACCACTGTCGGTCAAGAACTATGCGCGCAAGCACCCGCACAAGATGGGCGCCTGGGCCGCCGACTCGAAGTCCCACGTTGCGCACATGAGCAGCGGCGATTTCTACGGCAGCGAGAAAAGTGCCCTGATCGAAGCCGACGGCAGCGTCAAGATCGAGCTGGTCGGCAGCGACGGCAGCACCACCGTATTGAAGGAAAAGACCAAGGTCCTGGCTGGCGAGATCATCGACTGCGCCGCGCTGAGCAAAAAAGCCCTGCGCGCCTTCGTGGCCGCCGAGATCGAGGACGCCAAGAAACAGGGCGTGCTGTTCTCCGTTCACCTCAAAGCCACCATGATGAAGGTCTCCGATCCGATCATGTTCGGCCAGATCGTCGCCGAGTTCTATCAGGAGGCGCTGGACAAGCACGCCGACGTGCTGGAGCAGGTAGGTTTCAACCTGAACAACGGCATCGGTGACCTGTACTCGCGCATCAAGTCGCTGCCCGCCGAGCAGCAGGCGCAGATCGAAGCCGACGTCCAGGCCGTCTATGCCACGCGCCCTGCCCTGGCCATGGTCAACTCCGACAAGGGCATCACCAACCTGCACGTGCCCAGCGACGTCATCGTCGATGCCTCGATGCCGGCCATGATCCGCGACTCGGGCAAGATGTGGAACACCGAAGGTGTGCTGCAGGATACCAAGGCCCTGATCCCGGATCGCTGCTACGCCAGCATCTACCAGGCCGCCATCGAAGACTGCAAGAAGCACGGTGCATTCGATCCGACCACCATGGGCAGCGTGCCCAACGTGGGCCTGATGGCGCAGAAAGCCGAAGAATACGGTTCCCACGACAAGACCTTCCAGATTGCCGCCGACGGCGTGGTCCGCGTCAGCGACAGCAATGGTCGCGTGCTCATGGAGCAGAAGGTCGAGACTGGTGACGTGTTCCGCATGTGCCAGACCAAGGACGCGCCGATCCAGGACTGGGTCAAGCTCGCCGTCAACCGCGCCCGTGCCAGCAGCACCCCTGCCGTGTTCTGGCTCGACCCGGCACGCGCCCACGACGCGGTGATGATCGACAAGGTGCAGAAATACCTGAAAGACCACGACACCAATGGCCTGGACATCCAGATCATGTCGCCGGTCGATGCCATGGCTTTCTCGCTCAAGCGCATTCGTGCCGGGCAAGACACCATTTCCGTGACCGGCAACGTGCTGCGCGACTACCTGACCGACCTGTTCCCGATCATGGAACTGGGCACCAGCGCCAAGATGCTTTCGATCGTGCCGCTGATGAATGGCGGCGGCCTGTTCGAAACCGGCGCTGGCGGTTCGGCGCCCAAGCACGTGCAGCAACTGGTCGAAGAAAACTTCCTGCGCTGGGATTCCCTGGGTGAGTTCCTGGCCCTGGCCGCTTCGCTGGAGCACCTGGGCAGCACCTACGACAACCCCAAGGCGCTGGTACTGGCGGCGACCCTGGACAAGGCCACCGGCCAATTCCTCGACAACAACAAGTCGCCATCGCGCAAGGTCGGCAACATCGACAACCGCGGCAGCCACTTCTACCTGGCACTGTACTGGGCCCAGGCCCTGGCCGAGCAGAACGAGGACGCTGCCTTGCAGGCACAGTTCGCGCCGCTGGCCAAGACCCTGGCCGAGAACGAGGCGAAGATCGTCGCCGAGCTCAACGCCGTGCAGGGCAAGCCAGTGGACATCGGCGGCTACTACCATGCCGATGCCGAACTGACCCGCAAGGCCATGCGCCCCAGCGAAACCCTGAACGCCGCGATCGCTTCGCTGGTGTAAGGTTTGAACCGGTAACACCCCCAGCCCTGGCCCTGTGCCGGGGCTGACTTTTTAAGCGCAGGCGATCTCCCGTAGGAGCGGTCATCGGCCCCGAAAGGAGCAACGCGAATTGTCTGATGCACCGCGGCGCCTCTGGTTCGCGGCCACGGACCGCTCCTACGGAAGATCGCATGCGCCCGTAGGAGCGGTCATCGGCCGCGAAAGGAGCAACGCGTATTGTCTGATGCACCGCGGCGCCGGGTTCGCGGCCACGGACCGCTCCTACGGAAGATCGCATGCGCCCGTAGGAGCGGTCATCGGCCCCGAAAGGAGCAACGCGAACTGTCTGATGCACCGCGGCGCCTGGTTCGCGGCCACGGACCGCTCCTACGAGGGGTCCATCAATGGGAGATTCCATCATGACCTGGCAACCGCATATCACTGTCGCCACCATCATCGAGGACAGCGGGCGTTTTCTGTTCGTCGAGGAAATGAAAGGCGGACGTTTGGTGCTCAACCAGCCTGCCGGCCATCTCGAGCCTGACGAAAACCTCATGCAAGCCGCCCTGCGCGAGACCCTCGAAGAAACTGCCTGGGACGTCGAGCTGACCGGCGTGGTCGGCATCTACCTGTACACGGCGCCCAGCAACGGCGTGACCTACCAGCGCATCTGCTTCAGTGCACGCCCCCTGCACCTCAACCCCGAGCTCGAACTGGATCCGGACATCAGCGGCACCACCTGGCTGACCCGCGACGAGCTGGCCGCACAGGGCCATCGACTGCGCAGCGAGCTGGTCATGCAATGCCTGGACGACTACCTGAACGGACCGCTG
Source organism: Pseudomonas sp. CFBP 13710 (assembly GCF_014842235.1). NCBI lineage: Bacteria > Pseudomonadati > Pseudomonadota > Gammaproteobacteria > Pseudomonadales > Pseudomonadaceae > Pseudomonas > Pseudomonas sp. CFBP 13710. Next base: position 766,203 of record NZ_JACYVJ010000001.1, read on the forward strand.
CACAGCCTGGAGCTGATTCGCACCTGAGCGTTTTCCGACGCACCCTGTTAGAATCGCGTCCTTTTCAGAGGCCCCATCGAATCCCTATGCGTGAGCCAGCTCCCCGCCACTGCGCAAAACAGCGCGTCATCGTCGGCATGTCCGGCGGCGTCGACTCGTCCGTGTCCGCCCTTCTGCTGATGGAGCAGGGCTACCACGTGGAAGGCCTGTTCATGAAGAACTGGGAGGAAGATGACGGAACTGACTACTGCACGGCGCGCGAGGACCTGGCGGATGCCCAGGCCGTTTGCGACAAGCTGGGCATCAAGCTGCACACCGCCAACTTCGCGGCTGAATACTGGGACAACGTCTTCGAGCACTTCCTCGAGGAGTACAAGGCCGGCCGTACGCCAAACCCGGACATCCTGTGCAACCGCGAGATCAAGTTCAAGGCATTCCTGGACTACGCACTGATGCTGGGCGCCGACCTGATTGCCACCGGCCACTACGTGCGTCGCCGCGACAGCGACGGGCAGACGCAACTGCTCAAGGGCCTGGATCCGAACAAGGACCAGAGCTACTTCCTGCACGCCGTCGGCGGTGAGCAGATCGCCCGCACGCTGTTTCCCGTGGGCGAACTGGAAAAGCCCGAAGTGCGCGCCATCGCGGAAATGCACGGCCTGGCGACCGCCAAGAAAAAGGATTCCACCGGCATCTGCTTCATCGGCGAACGCCGCTTCAGCGACTTTCTCAAGCAGTACCTGCCAGCGCAGCCAGGCGAGATCAAGACCACCAGCGGCGAGGTCATCGGCCGGCACCACGGCTTGATGTACCACACCATCGGCCAGCGCCAGGGGCTGGGTATCGGCGGCCTCAAGGACGCCGGTGACGACCCGTGGTACGTGCTGGCCAAGGACCTGGTCGCCAACGAATTGATCGTGGGCCAGGGCAACGAGCATCCGCTGCTGTTTTCTGGCGCCCTGCTCGCTTCGGAAATCTACTGGGTGAACCCGGTGGACCTGGCCGAGCCGCGGCGCCTGACGGCCAAGGTTCGCTATCGTCAAAGCGACCAGGCATGCACCCTGGAACGCACCGCCGAGGGCTATCGCGCGGTATTCGACGAGCCGCAACGGGCTGTCACTCCAGGTCAGTCGGTGGTGTTCTACGACGGCGAAATCTGCCTGGGTGGCGGCGTCATCGAAGTCGCCGAGCCCTGGAGCCAGCCATGAACAACCTGCAGGAACAATTGGTAGCCCTGGGCGCGGTGTTCCAGGCGGCGGTGCTGGTCGACCGTATCGCCAAGACCGGTTCCGCCGCCGAGGCTGACGTCGCCTGCCTGCTGGGCAGCCTGCTGGTGGTCGATCCGCAGAACACGCTTGAAGTGTTCGGTGGCGACGACAGTCATCTGCGCGAAGGTTATGGCGCGCTGTCCAGCGCGCTGGAGCGAGACCCCGGCAGCCTGCAGCGCGAGCCGCTGCGCTACGCGCTGTCGATGCTGGGCCTGGAGCGGCAGCTGGCCAAGCGCGGCGAGATGCTGGAGATCATCGGCAAGCGCATTCCGCAGATCCAGAACCAGGTCGAGCACTTCGGCCAGGGCCATGAGAACGTCATCGCCGCCACTGGTGCGCTGTACCAGGACACCCTGAGCACGCTGCGCCAACGCATCCAGGTGCATGGCGATACGCGCCACCTGCAGCAGCCCAACAACGCTTCCAAGATTCGTGCCCTGCTGCTGGCCGGCATCCGTGCCGCACGCCTGTGGCGACAATTGGGCGGGCATCGCTGGCAGCTGGTGATCAGCCGCCGCAAGCTGTTGCGAGAGCTGTACCCCCTGATGCGCGGATGAACGACCGGAGGGTTGGCCCGGGCCGCCCAATCGGCTTTTTTCATGTATAATTCGCGCCCTTTTCAAAGCCCGACTGTCCGAGAATACCCATGCAGCTTTCTTCGCTCACTGCGGTTTCCCCTGTAGACGGCCGCTACGCCGGCAAAACCCAGGCCCTTCGCACCATTTTCAGCGAGTACGGCCTGATTCGCTTCCGCGCTCTGGTCGAGGTGCGCTGGTTGCAGCGCCTGGCCGCGCACCCGCAAATCGCCGAAGTACCGGTTTTCTCGGCAGAGGCCAACGCCGTACTGGATGTGCTTGCCAGTGATTTCGCCCTGGAGCACGCCGAGCGCGTCAAGGAAATCGAGCGCACCACCAACCACGACGTCAAGGCCATCGAGTACCTGCTCAAGGAGCAGGCGGCCAAGCTGCCGGAACTGGCCAAGGTCAGCGAGTTCATCCATTTCGCCTGCACCAGCGAGGACATCAACAACCTGTCCCACGCGCTGATGCTGCGCGAAGGCCGTGACGATGTGATGCTGCCGCTGATGCGCCAGATCGCCGGGTCGATCCGCGAGCTGGCCCATCGCTTCGCCGACGTGCCGATGCTGTCGCGCACCCATGGCCAGCCGGCTTCGCCGACGACCCTGGGCAAGGAGCTGGCGAACGTGGTGTACCGCCTGGAGCGGCAGATCGCGCAGGTGGCAGCCGTGCCCCTGCTGGGCAAGATCAACGGCGCGGTAGGCAACTACAACGCGCACCTGTCGGCCTACCCGCAGATCGATTGGGAAGCCAATGCCCGCGCCTTCATCGAAGACGAACTGGGCCTGGGCTTCAATCCCTACACCACGCAGATCGAGCCGCATGACTACATTGCCGAGCTGTTCGACGCGATCGCCCGCTTCAACACCATCCTCATCGATTTCGATCGTGATATCTGGGGCTACATCTCCCTGGGCTATTTCAAGCAGCGCACCATCGCTGGCGAAATCGGTTCCTCGACGATGCCGCACAAGGTCAATCCGATCGACTTCGAGAACTCCGAAGGCAACCTGGGTATCGCCAACGCGCTGTTCCAGCACCTGGCCAGCAAGCTGCCGATCTCGCGCTGGCAGCGCGATTTGACCGACTCCACCGTGCTGCGCAACCTCGGTGTCGGTTTCGCCCACAGCGTGATCGCCTACGAAGCAAGTCTTAAGGGAATCAGCAAGTTAGAGATCAATACTCAGAAAATAGCTGAAGATCTGGACGCTTGCTGGGAAGTGCTGGCCGAGCCCATCCAGACGGTCATGCGCCGTTACGACATCGAGAACCCGTACGAGAAGCTCAAGGAGTTGACCCGCGGCAAGGGCATCGGCCCACAAGCTCTGCAGACCTTCATCGACGGGCTGGACATGCCTGAAGAAGCCAAGGCCGAACTCAAGCAACTGACCCCGGCGAACTACATAGGCAATGCAGCAGCGCAGGCCAAGCGCGTCTGACATTCGCTACCGACGCTTTGACGCCCGGCCTCGCCGGGCGTTTTTATTCCAGTTATAAAAGCAATATTATTCAGCAGGTTACACATGAAAGCTAATACCCCACTTCAAATACTGGGCGGCCTGACTGCCGCTGAATTCCTGCGCGACTACTGGCAGAAGAAACCCCTGCTGGTACGTCAGGCCTTCACCGACTTCGAAAACCCGCTGAGCGCCGACGAGCTGGCTGGCCTGGCGCTCGAGGAAGAAGTCGAGTCGCGGATCGTCATCGAGCACGGCGCCCAGCCATGGGAAATGCGCCGCGGCCCCTTCGCCGAAGATGAATTCAGCAAGCTGCCGGAAACCGAGTGGACCCTGCTGGTCCAGGCCGTGGACCAGTTCGTCCCGGAAGTTGCCGAGCTGCTGGAGCACTTCCGCTTTCTGCCGAGCTGGCGCATCGATGACGTCATGATCAGCTTTGCCGCGCCGGGCGGCGGTGTGGGTCCGCACTTCGACAACTACGACGTGTTTCTGCTGCAGGGCCTGGGCAAGCGCAACTGGAAGGTCGGGCAGATGTGCGATTCGCAGAGCCCGCTGCTCGATCATCCGGATCTGCGCATCCTGGCCGACTTCCAGCAGAGCGAAGAGTGGACCCTGGAGCCCGGCGACATGCTCTATCTGCCGCCGCGCCTGGCCCATTGCGGCGTTGCCGTGGACGATTGCATGACCTATTCGGTCGGTTTCCGTGCACCGAGCGCTGCCGAAGTGCTGACTCACTTCACCGACTTCCTCAGCCAGTTCCTGCCGGACGAAGAGCGCTACAGCGACGCCGATGCCGTGCCTGCGGCCGACCCGCACCAGATCCAGCACGACGCCCTGGATCGGCTCAAGCGCCTGCTGGCCGAGCACATGAGCGACGAGCGCCTGTTGCTGACCTGGTTTGGCCAGTTCATGACCGAGCCGCGCTATCCGGAGCTGGTCGCCGGCGAAGACATGGCCGAGGCCGATCTGCTTGCCGAACTGGAACAGGGTGCGCTGCTGGTGCGTAACCCGAGCGCCCGCCTGGCCTGGTCGGAAGTCGACGCAGACCTGTTGTTGTTCGCCAGTGGCCAAAGCCGCTTGTTGCCCGGCGAACTGCGCGATCTGTTGAAGCTGATCTGCGCGGCCGACGCCTTGCACATCGACAACCTGGGCCCCTGGATGCACGACGAACAGGGTCGCGCGCTGCTCTGCGAGCTGGTGAAGCAAGGGAGCCTGGGGTTCGCCATCGATGAATAGCATTGGCGTGCGCGTGGCTGACTGGCACAAGGACAATCGCGACATCCGGCGCATTCGCGAGGCGGTGTTCATCGCCGAGCAGGCGATTCCGGCCGAGCTGGAATGGGACGAGGACGATCTGAGCGCGGTGCATTTCCTGGCTGTCGAAGGCGACTATGCGGTGGGCACTGCCCGCCTGCTCGCCGACGGTGAAATCGGCCGGGTGTCCGTGCTCAAGGACTGGCGCGGCCTGAGGGTGGGCGACAAGTTGCTGCAAGCGGTCATCGCCCATGCCAATGCACTGGGCCTGCACGAGCAGAAACTCAGCGCTCAGGTGCATGCCACGACGTTCTACGAACACCATGGCTTTCGCGTCGTCAGCGGTGAGTTTCTCGAAGCCGGCCTGCCCCATGTGGACATGATTCGCAGTCCAAGCTGACACGTGTGAGCGTGGTCGTCGGCCGCGAACGGCGCATCGTGATACGCCTGCTGGACTGCGGGGACCCTTTCGCGGCCGCTGACCGCTCCTACGGAGGCTCGCATCCGCCTTTGGGCGGTCAGCGGCCGCGAAAGCGGCGACGTGGTTCGGCTGATACGCTGCATCCTGTACATTCAGCGCGCATGCCATACTTGTCCGCACATCCAATGCGGAGATCACGGACATGCCGCTGCACCTTCTGCTCGCCAGCCTGCTGTTGTGCCTGATGCCCAGTGCCCAAGCGGCTACCCAGGTCATGCCCCTTCACTATCGCACCAGTGCCGATATCCTGCCCATCGCCCAACAACTGGTGGGACGAGACGGCAGCGTCGCAGCCTACGGCAACCAACTGGTGGTCAACGCCGAGCCCGACAAGCTCGACGAGCTCACGGCGCTGCTCGAGCAATTGGACAAGCCGGCGCGACGCCTGCTGATCAGCGTCGACACCAGCGACAGCAACACCGCCAACCAGCGCGGCTATCGCGTCAACGGCGGTGGCACCACGCGCATCATCCAGTACGGCACCGACAACCGCAGCGGCGGAGTGCAGCAGGTTCAGGCCAGCGAAGGCAGCCCGGCACTGATCCAGATCGGCCAAAGCGTACCCCTGACCACTGCAGGCACCGACGCGTACGGCCGCCTGCAAGCGCAGACCGAGTACCGCGATGTCACCCAGGGTTTCTACGTAACAGCCAGCCTGACCGGTGATGTAGTGCACCTCAACATCGCTACAAACAACGACCGACTGAGCCAGGAAAGGGCCGACGTGGTCAACGTGCAAAGTACGCAATCGACCCTCAGCGGCCGGCTCGGCGAGTGGATCACGGTGGCCGGCATGAACGAGCATTCGAGCATCAACCAACAGGGCATCGCCCGGCAATACAGCACCCAGGGGCGTAACGACACTACCGTTCGAGTAAAGGTCGACACCCTTGACTGAGCCTGAGGCACGACAGCGCCACCCCTGTCGGGAATCGTCGACCGCAGCCTCGAAAAATGACTCCACAGTCGCGAAATTGGCCTTTATGTAGTGCTTCGTATATTTCACTACAAAACGTTTGACGTGCAGAAAATCCATGGGGCATGATGGCCTCGCCTTCACTGATCCGCGCCTTTGCCACCCTGGCAAACGCACCGCACGATGAAGGCCGACCGGCAGTTCGGCACAAGCAGCGCCTGGCGCAGCAACTCCATCATCGAACCTATGCACGAGGTTTATCTCCATGGCACTGACACGCGAACAACAAGAAGCGGCCCTTGCAAAAGACTGGTCCGAAAATCCGCGCTGGAAAGGTGTGACGCGCAACTACTCGCCCGCCGATGTGGTGCGCCTGCGCGGCTCGGTCCAACCCGAACACACGCTGGCCCGCCTGGGCGCAGAAAAACTGTGGGACCTGGTGACCCAGGGCGCCAAGCCTTCATTCCGCCCCGACAAGGATTTCGTCAACTGCATGGGCGCACTTACCGGCGGCCAAGCCGTGCAGCAGGTCAAGGCCGGCATCCAGGCCATCTACCTGTCCGGCTGGCAGGTTGCAGCAGACAACAACTCGGCCGAATCGATGTACCCCGACCAGTCGCTGTACCCGGTGGACTCGGTGCCGACCGTAGTCAAGCGCATCAACAACTCGTTCCGACGTGCCGACCAGATCCAATGGAAGGCTGGCAAGAATCCGGGCGACCAAGGCTATATCGACTACTTCGCGCCAATCGTGGCCGATGCCGAAGCCGGCTTCGGCGGCGTGCTCAATGCCTATGAACTGATGAAGAACATGATCGAAGCGGGCGCCGCCGGCGTTCACTTCGAGGACCAGTTGGCCTCGGTGAAGAAATGCGGGCACATGGGCGGCAAGGTATTGGTGCCGACCCAGGAAGCCGTTCAGAAACTCACCGCTGCGCGCCTGGCCGCCGATGTCGCTGGTGTGCCGACGATCATCCTGGCGCGCACCGATGCGAACGCAGCGGACCTGCTGACGTCGGACTGCGACCCTTACGACCAGCCGTTCGTGACCGGCACCCGCACACCCGAAGGCTTCTACAAGGTACGTGCCGGTCTCGATCAGGCAATCGCCCGCGGCCTGGCCTACGCGCCCTATGCCGATCTCATCTGGTGCGAAACCGCCAAGCCGGACCTTGATGAGGCGCGCCGCTTCGCCGAAGCCATAAAGCGCGAGTACCCGGACCAGCTGCTTTCCTACAACTGCTCCCCTTCCTTCAACTGGAAGAAGAACCTGGACGACGCGACCATCGCCAAATTCCAGCGCGAGCTGTCGGCGATGGGCTACAAGCATCAGTTCATCACCCTCGCCGGGATCCACAACATGTGGCATGGCATGTTCAGCCTGGCGCACGACTACGCGCGCAACGACATGACGGCCTATGTGAAGCTGCAGGAGCAGGAATTCGCCGATGCCGAAAAGGGCTACACCTTCGTCGCTCACCAACAGGAGGTGGGTACCGGGTACTTCGACGACATGACCACCGTGATCCAGGGCGGCGCCTCGTCGGTCACCGCCCTGACCGGCTCGACCGAGGAAGAGCAGTTCCACTGATCCCACAGGCAAGCTGCTCTCGCGAGGGCGCAGCGTCTGTGGGACGAGGTGCCTGTGCGGCAAGGTAAATGTGGGAGCGGGCTCTGCCCGCGAAGAATTCGGTGCGGTGTACCCGCCAGACCGCAGCGTCACCTTCGCGGGTAGAACCCGCTCCCACAGGGTCATCGTCGCTTCCACAGGGATGGGTGTTGAATCCAAAGCCGCCGCATGCAGTTGCCGGCGGCTTTTTTATGCGTCCGATTGATCCAGCGCAATGCCGGCAACCGAATAAGCGGGTAAAACACTGCGCACAGTTAATTGAGCCAACTTGCATGGTCAATCCAAGACGCTAAATGATATTAGTTATCATTAAGATATTCGCGTACTCACGGTAAAAGCTTGGCCTGCTTGATATTTTCGTGTTTCACCCACCTAAATCCTCTCAGTGAGCTACATTGAATAAGCCTATGTGCGTAATGATACGAATTAATTTGCGATCCGAAATTTACTTGCCCGGCTTTTACCCATAAAATCATCGCGATTGATTCTGCTGCGACATATCGTCACTGCGACACTTCATTCAACCCAGAGGCCCCGGCCCCTGCCAAGGAAACCAGCATGCCCGATTCGACAGGACTCATCGCCCACAACTGGGGCTTTGCCATCTTCCTTCTCGGTGTTGCCGGTCTGTGTGCGTTCATGCTCGGGCTCTCCAGCCTGCTGGGCAGCAAAGCCTTCGGACGCAGCAAGAACGAACCTTTCGAATCCGGCATGCTGCCGGTCGGCAGCGCCCGCCTGCGCCTTTCCGCCAAATTCTATCTGGTCGCGATGCTGTTCGTGATCTTCGATATCGAAGCCCTTTTTCTCTTTGCCTGGTCTGTGTCCGTCCGCGAAAGCGGCTGGACCGGATTCGTCGAAGCTCTCGTTTTCATAGCAATTCTGTTGGCAGGTCTTGTCTACCTGTTCCGAGTGGGCGCCCTTGACTGGGCACCGGAAGCTCGTCGCAAGCGGCAGGCGAAGCTGAAACAATGAGGCTTTGGCAATGCAATACAATCTCACCCGGATCGACCCCGATGCTCCCAACGAGCAGTATCCCATCGGCACCAGGGAAACTGTTTCCGACCCCCTAGAAGATCAGGTTCACAAGAACATCTTCATGGGCAAACTCGAAGACGTCCTCAGCGGCGCGGTCAACTGGGGTCGCAAGAACTCCCTGTGGCCGTACAACTTCGGTCTTTCGTGCTGCTACGTGGAAATGACCACGGCCTTCACGGCACCCCATGACATCGCCCGCTTCGGCGCCGAAGTCATTCGGGCCTCGCCGCGTCAGGCCGACTTCATGGTCATCGCCGGCACCTGCTTCATCAAGATGGCGCCGATCATCCAGCGCCTCTACGAGCAGATGCTCGAGCCCAAGTGGGTCATCTCCATGGGTTCGTGCGCCAACTCCGGTGGCATGTACGACATCTACTCGGTGGTCCAGGGGGTCGACAAGTTCCTCCCCGTGGACGTCTACGTGCCTGGCTGCCCGCCGCGCCCTGAAGCATTCCTGCAAGGCCTGATGCTGTTGCAGGAGTCGATTGGCCAGGAGCGTCGCCCGTTGTCCTGGGTCGTCGGTGATCAAGGCGTCTACCGCGCCGAGATGCCGTCGCAGAAGGAACAGCGCCGCGAACAGCGTATTGCGGTAACCCACCTGCGCAGCCCCGACGAAGTCTGATCCAGCGTTTGTCACGCCTGCCGATGCAGGCCGAGAACCCCTGGCTTCACACCGTAGTTGACCGATAGCGACCGAGACCATGACAACAGCGGACACCGCTCTGTATATCCCGCCCTACAAGGCTGACGACCAAGATGTGGTCGTCGAACTGAACCAGCGCTTTGGCCCCGAGGCGTTCCTCGCCCAGGAAACCCGTACCGGCATGCCGGTGCTGTGGGTGGCCCGTGCCAAGCTGGTCGAGATCCTCACGTTCCTGCGCAACGTGTCCAAGCCGTACAGCATGCTCTACGACCTGCACGGCGTGGACGAGCGCCTGCGCACCCATCGCCGCGCCATCCCCGGCGCGGGCGACTTCACGGTGTTCTACCACCTGCTGTCGGTCGAGCGTAACAGCGACGTCATGCTCAAGGTGGCCTTGAACGAAGGCGACCTGAACCTGCCGACCATCACCGGTATCTGGCCCAACGCCAACTGGTACGAGCGTGAAGTCTGGGACATGTTCGGCATCGACTTCGCCGGTCACCCTCACCTGTCGCGCATCATGATGCCGCCGACCTGGGAAGGTCACCCGCTGCGCAAGGACTACCCGGCGCGCGCGACCGAGTTCGACCCCTACAGCCTGACCCTGGCCAAGCAGCAGCTGGAAGAGGAAGCCGCGCGCTTCAAGCCCGAGGACTGGGGCATGAAACGCTCCGGGACCAACGAGGACTACATGTTCCTCAACCTGGGCCCCAACCACCCTTCCGCGCACGGTGCATTCCGCATCATCCTGCAGCTGGACGGCGAAGAAATCGTCGACTGCGTGCCCGACATCGGCTACCACCACCGTGGTGCCGAGAAGATGGCCGAGCGCCAGTCGTGGCACAGCTTCATCCCCTACACCGACCGCATCGACTACCTGGGCGGGGTGATGAACAACCTGCCCTACGTGCTGGCCGTCGAGAAGCTGGCCGGCATCAAGGTGCCGCAGAAGGTCGACACCATCCGCATCATGATGGCCGAGTTCTTCCGCATCACCAGCCACCTGCTGTTCCTGGGTACCTACATCCAGGACGTCGGCGCCATGACCCCGGTGTTCTTCACCTTCACCGACCGCCAGAAGGCCTACACGGTGATCGAAGCCATCACCGGTTTCCGCCTGCACCCGGCCTGGTACCGCATCGGTGGCGTGGCTCACGACCTGCCGCGCGGCTGGGAGAAGCTGGTCAAGGACTTCGTCGAATGGCTGCCCAAGCGCCTCGACGAATACACCAAGGCTGCGCTGCAGAACAGCATCCTCAAGGGCCGTACCATTGGCGTCGCCGCCTACAACACCAAGGAAGCCCTGGAGTGGGGCGTCACCGGTGCCGGGCTGCGCTCCACCGGTTGCGATTTCGACCTGCGCAAGGCGCGTCCGTATTCGGGCTACGAGAACTTCGAGTTCGAAGTGCCGCTCGCGCACAACGGCGATGCCTATGACCGCTGCATGGTCCGCGTCGAAGAGATGCGCCAGAGCATCCGCATCATCGACCAATGCATGCGCAACATGCCCGAAGGCCCGTACAAGGCGGATCACCCGCTGACCACGCCGCCGCCCAAGGAGCGCACGCTGCAGCACATCGAAACCTTGATCACGCACTTCCTGCAGGTTTCGTGGGGCCCGGTGATGCCGGCCAACGAATCCTTCCAGATGATCGAAGCGACCAAGGGCATCAACAGCTATTACCTGACGAGCGACGGCGGCACCATGAGCTACCGTACCCGCATACGCACCCCGAGCTACCCGCACCTGCAGCAGATCCCTTCGGTGATCAAGGGCAGCATGGTCGCGGACTTGATCGCGTACCTGGGTAGCATCGATTTCGTTATGGCCGACGTGGACCGTTAAGCATGAACAGCACGCTCATCCAGACAGACCGTTTCGCCCTGAGCGAAACCGAGCGCTCGGCCATCGAGCACGAGCTGCACCACTACGAGGACCCGCGCGCGGCGTCCATCGAAGCCCTCAAGATCGTCCAGAAGGAACGCGGCTGGGTGCCTGATGGCGCGCTGTACGCGATCGGCGAACTGCTCGGCATTCCGGCCAGCGACGTCGAAGGCGTGGCCACCTTTTATAGCCAGATTTTCCGCCAGCCGGTGGGCCGCCACATCATTCGCGTCTGCGACTCGATGGTCTGCTACATCGGCGGGCATGAATCGGTGGTCAGCGAAATCCAGAGCAAGCTGGGCATCGGCTTGGGCCAGACCACCGCCGACGGCCGCTTCACCCTGCTGCCGGTGTGCTGCCTGGGCAACTGCGACAAGGCCCCGGCGCTGATGATCGACGACGATACCTTTGGCGATGTCCAGCCCGCTGGCGTGGCCCAACTGCTGGAGGGCTACGTATGAAGCTCACCTCGTTCGGCCCGGCCAATACCATTGCCCGCGCCGCTGAAACCCATCCGCTGACCTGGCGCCTGCGTGACGACGGCGAGCCGATCTGGCTCGACGAGTACCAGGCCAAGGACGGCTACAGCGCCGCGCGCAAGGCATTTGCCGACATGTCGCAGGACGACATCGTGCAGACGGTGAAGGATTCCGGCCTCAAGGGCCGCGGCGGTGCGGGTTTCCCTACCGGCGTCAAATGGGGCCTGATGCCCAAAGACGAATCCATGGACATCCGCTACCTGCTGTGCAACGCGGATGAAATGGAGCCCAACACCTGGAAAGACCGCATGCTGATGGAGCAGCAGCCTCATCTGCTGATCGAAGGCATGCTGATTTCCGCGCGCGCGCTGAAGGCCTATCGCGGCTACATCTTCCTGCGCGGCGAATACACCACAGCCGCCAAGCACCTGAATCGTGCCGTACAGGAAGCGAAAGCCGCCGGCCTGCTGGGCAAGAACATCCTGGGCTCGGGCTTCGACTTCGAGCTGTTCGTGCACACCGGTGCCGGCCGCTACATCTGCGGTGAAGAAACCGCGCTGATCAACTCGCTGGAAGGCCGCCGCGCCAACCCGCGGTCCAAGCCGCCCTTCCCCGCCGCCGTGGGCGTGTGGGGCAAGCCGACTTGCGTGAACAACGTCGAAACCCTGTGCAACGTGCCGGCCATCGTCGGCAACGGCATCGACTGGTACAAGGCGCTGGCCATGCCGGGCAGTGAAGACCACGGCACCAAGCTGATGGGCTTCTCCGGCAAGGTCAAGAACCCCGGTCTGTGGGAACTGCCGTTCGGCATCACCGCCCGCGAGTTGTTCGAAGACTATGCCGGCGGCATGCGCGACGGTTTCACGCTCAAGTGCTGGCAGCCAGGCGGCGCCGGTACCGGTTTCCTGCTGCCCGAGCACCTCGACGCGCAGATGTACGCCGGCGGCATCGGCAAGGTCGGTACCCGCATGGGCACCGGCCTGGCCATGGCCGTGGACGACAGCGTCAACATGGTCTCGCTGCTGCGCAACATGGAAGAGTTCTTTTCGCGCGAGTCCTGTGGTTTCTGTACCCCTTGCCGCGACGGCCTGCCGTGGAGCGTCAAGCTGCTGCGCGCCATCGAGACCGGCAACGGCCAGCCGGGGGATATCGAAACCCTGCTGGGCCTGGTCGGTTTTCTCGGCCCCGGCAAGACGTTCTGTGCGCACGCGCCCGGCGCCGTGGAGCCCTTGGGCAGCGCGATCAAATATTTCCGTGCCGAGTTCGAGGCGGGCATCAAGCCCGTCACGCCGGGCAGCCTGACCCAGGTGGCCACACCCACCATGGCCGGCGCCTGACCAACAGCACGCCCGGCGGCCCGTGCCGCCGGTATCGCCCGCTGACGCGCCCTTTCCGGCTGCGCCGGGCGAACGACAAGATTTCCATTAGCCACGCCCGCTGACAACGGGCCAACGAAGAACTTGAACCATGGCCACTATCCACGTAGACGGCAAAGCGCTCGAGGTCGATGGCGCAGACAACCTGTTGCAGGCCTGTCTGTCGCTGGGCCTCGACATCCCGTATTTCTGCTGGCACCCGGCGCTGGGCAGCGTCGGCGCCTGCCGCCAGTGCGCAGTCAAGCAGTACACCGACGAGAACGACACCCGTGGTCGCATCGTCATGTCGTGCATGACACCTGCCACCGACAACACCTGGATCTCCATCGAAGACGACGAATCCAAGGCATTCCGTGCCAGCGTCGTCGAATGGCTGATGACCAACCACCCGCACGACTGCCCTGTGTGCGAGGAAGGCGGTCACTGCCATCTGCAAGACATGACCGTGATGACCGGTCACAACGAGCGTCGCTATCGGTTCAGCAAGCGCACCCACCAGAATCAGGAACTCGGCCCGTTCATCGCGCATGAGATGAACCGCTGCATCGCCTGCTATCGCTGCGTGCGTTTCTACAAGGACTACGCCGGCGGCACCGACCTGGGCGTGTTCGGCGCCCACGACAACGTCTACTTCGGACGGGTCGAGGACGGCACCCTGGAAAGCGAGTTTTCCGGCAACCTCACCGAGGTCTGCCCGACCGGTGTGTTCACCGACAAGACGCACTCCGAGCGCTATAACCGCAAGTGGGACATGCAGTTTGCCCCGAGCATCTGCCATGGCTGCTCGAGCGGTTGCAACATCAGCCCGGGCGAGCGCTACGGTGAGCTGCGCCGCATCGAGAACCGCTACAACGGTTCGGTGAACCACTATTTCCTGTGCGACCGTGGCCGCTTCGGCTACGGCTACGTCAACCGCACCGATCGCCCACGGCAACCGCTGCTGGCCGAAGGCAACCGCAAGCTGAGCCTCGACGAGGCGCTGGACAAGGCTGCCGAGCTGTTGCGCGGCCGCAACATCGTCGGCATCGGCTCGCCTCGGGCCAGCCTGGAAAGCAACTACGCCCTGCTGGAACTGGTCGGTGCCAAGCACTTCTACAGCGGTATCGAAGCCGGCGAGCTGTCGCGCATCCGCCTGGCCTTGCAGGTGCTGCAGAACAGCCCGTTGCCGATCCCGAGCCTGCGCGAGGTCGAAGACCACGACGCGGTGTTCGTGTTGGGCGAAGACTTGACCCAGACCGCCGCGCGCATGGCGCTGGCACTGCGTCAATCGGTGAAGGGCAAGGCAGAGGCTATGGCCGAGGCCATGCGCGTTCAACCGTGGCTCGACGCTGCCGTTAAGAACATCGGTCAACATGAGCTGCATCCATTGTTCATCGCCAGCCTGACCGACACCAAGCTGGACGACGTCGCCGAAGAATGCGTGCACGCCGCGCCCGAAGACCTGGCGCGCATCGGCTTCGCCGTTGCCCATGCGATCGATCCCAGCGCACCCGCCGTCAGCGGCCTGGACACCGAAGCCCTCGAGCTGGCCCAGCGCATTGCCGATGCGCTGGTGGCCGCCAAGCGTCCGCTGGTCATCAGCGGCACTTCGCTGGGCTGCAACGCCCTAATCGAGGCGGCAGGCAACATCGCCAAGGCCTTGAAGGGTCGCGACAAGGCCGGCTCGCTGAGCCTGATCGTGCCGGAAGCCAACAGCATGGGCCTGGCAATGCTCGGCGGCGAGTCGGTGGACGACGCGCTGCAAGCCGTGATCGACGGTCATGCCGACGCATTGGTGATCCTGGAAAACGATTTGTACACCCGTGTCGATGCCGCCAAGGTGGACGCCGCGCTGAACGCCGCCAAGGTGGTCATCGTTGCCGATCACCAGCACACCCGTACCGTCGAGCGCGCCCATCTGGTCTTGCCGGCGGCCAGCTTCGCCGAAGGCGATGGCACCCTGGTCAGCCAGGAAGGCCGCGCCCAGCGGTTCTTCCAGGTGTTCGATCCGGTCTACCTGGATTCCAGCATTCTGATCCACGAAGGCTGGCGCTGGCTGCACGCGCTGCGCAGCACGCTGCTGAACCAGCCGGTGGACTGGACCCAGCTCGACCACGTGACCGCTGCCGTGGCCAACAGCGCTGCACCACTGGCGCGCATCGTCGATGCCGCGCCTTCGGCCTCGTTCCGCATCAAGGGCCTGAAGCTGGCCCGTGAGCCGTTGCGCTACAGCGGCCGCACGGCCATGCGCGCCAACATCAGCGTGCACGAGCCACGGACATCGCAGGATACCGATACCGCCTTCTCGTTCTCCATGGAAGGCTACTCGGGCTCGGTCGAGCCGCGCCAGCAGGTGCCCTTCGCCTGGTCGCCAGGCTGGAACTCGCCACAGGCCTGGAACAAGTTCCAGGACGAAGTGGGCGGCCATCTGCGTGCCGGTGACCCAGGCACACGCCTGATCGAAAGCCAGGGCGACGGCCCGGGCTGGTTCGCCAGCGTACCGGCGGCCTTCTCGCCCGCTCGCGGCACCTGGCAGGCAGTGCCGTTCTATCACCTGTTCGGCAGCGAAGAAAACTCTTCCCGCTCCGCACCGGTGCAGGAGCGGATTCCGGCTCCCTACGTCGCGTTGGCCAAATCCGAGGCCGATCGTCTGGGCGTCAACGACGGCGCGCTGCTGAGCCTCACCGTCGCCGGCCGGGCCTTGCGCCTGCCGCTGCGCATCAGTGAAGAACTGGGCGCAGGCCTGGTGGGTCTGCCCGCTGGCCTGGCGGGCATCCCGCCGGCGTTTGCCGGCGCATCCGTCGAAGGCCTGCAGGAGGCAGCACAATGACCTGGTTCACCCCTGAAGTGATCGACATCATAATCGGTGTGGTCAAGGCCCTGGTCATCATGCTGGCGGTGGTCGTCTGCGGCGCGTTGCTCAGCTTCGTCGAGCGTCGCCTGCTGGGCTGGTGGCAGGATCGCTACGGCCCGAACCGGGTCGGTCCGTTCGGCATGTTCCAGATTGCCGCCGACATGCTGAAGATGTTCTTCAAGGAAGACTGGAACCCGCCCTTCGTCGACAAGGTGATCTTCACCCTGGCGCCGGTGGTGGCCATGAGTGCCTTGCTGATCGCCTTCGCGATCATTCCGATCACCCCCACCTGGGGTGTGGCGGACCTGAACATCGGGCTGCTGTTCTTCTTCGCCATGGCCGGACTGTCGGTGTATGCCGTGCTGTTCGCCGGCTGGGCCAGCAACAACAAGTACGCCCTGCTGGGCAGCTTGCGGGCCTCCGCGCAGACGGTGTCGTACGAAGTGTTCATGGGCCTGTCGCTGATGGGCATCGTGATCCAGGCCGGCTCGTTCAACATGCGCGACATCGTCGAGTACCAGGCGCAGAACCTGTGGTTCATCATTCCGCAGTTCTTCGGCTTCTGTACCTTCTTCGTCGCCGGCGTGGCGGTGACTCACCGTCATCCGTTCGACCAGCCGGAAGCGGAACAGGAACTGGCCGACGGCTATCACATCGAATACGCCGGCATGAAATGGGGCATGTTCTTCGTCGGTGAATACATCGGCATCATCCTGATCTCGGCCTTGCTGGTGACGCTGTTCTTCGGCGGCTGGCACGGTCCGTTCGGAATTCTGCCGCAACTGTCGTTCGTCTGGTTCGCACTGAAAACCGCGTTCTTCATCATGCTGTTCGTACTGCTGCGCGCATCCATCCCGCGCCCTCGCTACGACCAGGTAATGGATTTCAGCTGGAAGTTCTGCCTGCCACTGACCCTGATCAACATGCTGGTGACCGCCGCGATCGTGTTGTTGAACACGCCCGCCGGCACGGTTCAGTGAGGAATTGACCCATGTTCAAATATATCGGTGACATCGTAAAAGGAACGGGCACGCAGCTGCGCAGCCTGATCATGGTGTTCGGCCACGGTTTCCGTAAGCGCGACACCCTGCAATACCCCGAGGAGGCGGTGTACCTGCCGCCGCGCTATCGCGGCCGCATCGTATTGACCCGCGACCCCGACGGCGAGGAACGCTGCGTGGCCTGCAACCTGTGCGCCGTGGCCTGCCCGGTGGGTTGCATCTCGTTGCAGAAGGCAGAAACCGAGGACGGTCGCTGGTACCCCGACTTCTTCCGGATCAACTTCTCGCGCTGCATTTTCTGTGGCCTGTGCGAGGAAGCCTGCCCGACGACCGCGATCCAGCTCACGCCGGACTTCGAGATGGCCGAGTTCAAGCGTCAGGATCTGGTCTACGAAAAGGAAGATCTGCTGATCTCCGGCCCCGGCAAGAACCCTGACTACAACTTCTACCGCGTAGCCGGCATGGCCGTAGCCGGCAAGCCCAAGGGCGCCGCGCAGAACGAAGCCCAGCCGATCAACGTGAAGAGCTTGCTCCCTTAAGGAAGAAAGATGGAATTCGCTTTCTATTTCGCGTCGGGTATCGCGGTGGTGTCCACCCTCAGGGTGATCACCAATACCAACCCCGTACACGCCCTGCTCTATCTGATCATCTCGTTGATCGCCGTGGCGATGACCTTCTTCGCTCTGGGTGCGCCGTTCGCCGGCGTGCTCGAAGTGATCGCCTACGCCGGCGCCATCATGGTGCTGTTCGTCTTCGTGGTGATGATGCTCAACCTGGGCCCGGCCTCGGTGCAGCAGGAACGCGTGTGGCTCAAGCCGGGTATCTGGGCTGGCCCGGTATTCCTCGGCGCCTTGTTGCTGCTCGAATTGCTGTACGTGCTGTTCGCCAACCCCAGCGCTGCCGGTATCGGCCAGACCACAGTCGATGCCAAGGCAGTCGGCATCAGTCTGTTCGGCCCCTACCTGCTGGTGGTTGAACTGGCGTCGATGCTGCTGCTGGCTGCAGCCGTGACGGCGTTCCACCTCGGCCGTACGGAAAAGGAGTAAACAGATGCCCGCTATCCCTCTCGAGCATGGCCTGGCTGTCGCCGGCATCCTGTTCACCCTTGGTCTGGTCGGCCTGATGGTCCGCCGTAACATTCTTTTCGTGTTGATGAGTCTGGAAATCATGATGAACGCCTCTGCCCTGGCGTTCATCGTGGCGGGCGCACGTTGGGGTCAGCCCGATGGACAGATCATGTTCATCCTGGTGATCACCCTCGCCGCGGCCGAGGCCTCCATTGGCCTGGCGATCCTGATGCAGCTGTATCGCCGCTTCCACACGCTCGACATCGACGCTGCCAGTGAGATGCGCGGATGAACCTGATCTTTCTGACCTTCGTATTCCCGCTGATCGGCTTCCTGCTGCTGTCGTTCTCGCGCGGGCGCTTCTCGGAAAACCTCTCGGCGCTGATCGGCGTCGGCTCCATCGGCCTGTCGGCGGTGGTTGCCGCCTACGTCATCTGGCAGTTCAACGTCGCGCCGCCCGAGGGTGGCGTGTACACCCAACTGCTGTGGCGCTGGATGGCGGTGGACGGGTTCGAACCCAACTTCACCCTGTACCTGGACGGCCTGTCGATCACCATGCTCGGCGTGGTGGTAGGCGTGGGTTTCCTGATCCACCTGTTCGCCTCCTGGTACATGCGCGGTGAAGAAGGCTACTCGCGCTTCTTCGCCTACACCAACCTGTTCATTGCCAGCATGCTGTTCCTGATCCTGGGCGACAACCTGCTGTTCATCTACTTCGGTTGGGAAGGCGTGGGCCTGTGCTCGTACCTGTTGATCGGTTTCTACTATGGCAACCGCAACAACGGCAACGCAGCGCTCAAGGCGTTCATCGTTACCCGCATCGGCGACGTGTTCATGGCCATCGGCCTGTTCATCCTGTTCCAGCAACTGGGTACCCTGAACATCCAGGAACTGCTGGTGCGGGCGCCGGAACATTTCAAGGTCGGTGACTTCTGGATCGTGCTGGCCACGCTGATGCTGCTTGGCGGCGCTGTGGGCAAGTCCGCGCAGCTGCCCCTGCAGACCTGGCTGGCAGACGCCATGGCCGGCCCTACCCCGGTGTCGGCACTGATCCACGCCGCCACCATGGTGACCGCCGGTGTCTACCTGATCGCCCGGACCCATGGGCTGTTCGCCCTGGCCCCGGACATCCTGCATCTGGTCGGTGTGGTCGGTGGGGTCACGCTGGTCCTGGCCGGCTTCGCTGCACTGGTGCAGACCGACATCAAGCGTATCCTGGCCTACTCGACCATGAGCCAGATCGGCTACATGTTCCTGGCCCTGGGCGTCGGTGCCTGGGACGGCGCGATCTTCCACCTGATGACCCATGCCTTCTTCAAGGCGCTGCTGTTCCTTGCCTCGGGTGCGGTGATCGTCGCCTGCCATCACGAGCAGAACATCTTCAAGATGGGTGGTCTGTGGAAGAAGCTGCCGTTGGCCTACGCCAGCTTCATCGTCGGCGGCTCTGCCCTCGCGGCCCTGCCGTTGCTGACGGCCGGCTTCTATTCCAAGGACGAGATCCTCTGGGAAGCCTTCGCCAGCGGCAACAACGGCTTGCTGTACGCCGGCCTGGTCGGTGCGTTCATGACCTCGCTGTACACCTTCCGCCTGATCTTCATCACCTTCCATGGCGAAGCCAAGACCGAAGCGCACGCCGGCCACGGCGTTGCCCACTGGCTGCCGTTGGGCGTGCTGATCGTGCTGTCGACCTTCATCGGTGCCTGGATCCATCCGCCATTGGCGGGCGTGCTGCCGCAGAGCGTCGGTCATGCCGGCGGCGAGGCCAAGCACAGCCTGGAGATCGCCTCGGGCGCCATTGCCCTGGCCGGTATCCTGCTGGCAGCCATGCTGTTCCTCGGCAAGCGCCGCGTTGCCACGGCCGTGGCCAACAGCGGCATCGGCCGGATGCTGTCGGCTTGGTGGTTCGCCGCCTGGGGCTTCGACTGGATCTACGACAAGCTGTTCGTCAAACCCTACCTGCTGATCAGCCACCTGTTGCGCAAGGACCCGGTTGACCAGGTGATTGGCTTGATCCCGCGTACGGCCAAGGGCGGCAACAACGCCATGAGCCGTACCGAGACCGGTCAGTTGCGCTGGTATGCCGCTTCGATGGCCGCTGGCGCCGTGCTGGTGCTCGGCGCCGTCGTGCTGGCGGCGGTCTGATATGAATCCTGTGACTTTGCGAAAGGAAACGAGCCCGTCATGATTTTGCCCTGGCTGATCCTGATCCCCTTCATCGGCGGCCTTCTGTGCTGGGTAGCGGAGCGCAGCAGCGCTACCCTGCCCCGCTGGATCGCATTGCTGACCATGTCCCTGGAACTCGCGCTCGGCCTCTGGCTGTGGGCCAATGGCGACTACACCCTGGCGCCTGCACCCGGCGCGGAACCTGTCTGGGCCTATGAGTTCAAGCTCAACTGGATCCAGCGCTTCGGCATCAGCGTGCACCTGGCGCTGGACGGCCTGTCGCTGCTGATGATCCTGCTCACCGGCCTGCTGGGTATTCTCTCGGTCCTGTGCTCGTGGAAAGAGATCCAGCGCCACGTCGGCTTCTTCCACCTCAACCTGATGTGGATCCTGGGCGGTGTGGTCGGTGTGTTCCTGGCGCTGGACCTGTTCCTGTTCTTCTTCTTCTGGGAAATGATGCTGGTGCCGATGTATTTCCTCATCGCGCTCTGGGGTCACAGTTCCTCGGATGGCAAGAAGACCCGGATCTACGCCGCCACCAAGTTCTTCATCTTCACTCAGGCCAGCGGCCTGATCATGCTGGTGGCGATCCTGGGCCTGGTGCTGTTCAACTACAGCAACACCGGCGTGATGACGTTCAACTACAGCGACCTGCTCAAGGCGCAGTTGCCGGAACATGTCGAATACCTGCTGATGCTCGGCTTCTTCATCGCCTTCGCGGTGAAGCTGCCGGTGGTGCCGTTCCACTCCTGGCTGCCCGATGCTCACGCCCAGGCGCCTACCGCAGGTTCCGTGGACCTGGCCGGTATCCTGCTGAAAACCGCCGCCTACGGTATCCTGCGCTTCGCCCTGCCGCTGTTCCCCAATGCCTCGGCAGAGTTCGCGCCGATCGCCATGACCCTCGGTCTGGTGGGCATCTTCTACGGCGCCTTCCTGGCGTTCGCGCAAAGCGACATCAAGCGCCTGATCGCCTTCTCCAGCGTCTCGCACATGGGCTTCGTGCTGATCGGTATCTACTCCGGCACCCAGCAGGCCCTGCAAGGCGCGGTGATCCAGATGCTCGCCCACGGGCTGTCGGCAGCGGCGCTGTTCATCCTCAGCGGCCAGTTGTACGAGCGCCTGCACACTCGCGACATGCGTGAAATGGGCGGGCTGTGGTCGCGCATTGCCTACCTGCCGGCCATCAGCCTGTTCTTCGCCGCTGCCTCGCTGGGCCTGCCGGGCACGGGCAACTTCGTCGGTGAGTTCCTGATCCTGCTGGGCAGCTTCACCGTCGCCCCGTGGATCACCGCCATCGCCACCTCCGGGCTGGTGTTCGGTTCGGTGTACTCGCTGATCATGATTCACCGAGCCTATTTCGGCCCCTCCAAGTCGGACGCGGTACTGGCCGGCATGGACAATCGCGAACTGATCATGGTGCTGGGCCTTGCGGGCCTGCTGATTCTGCTCGGCGTCTACCCGCAGCCTTTCCTCGATACCTCCGCCGCCACCATGACCGGTGTGCAGCAGTGGTTCGGCACCGCCTTCACTCAACTCGCTTCGGCCCGGTAAGAGCGCTATGGACCTGACGATTCAACACTTTATTGCGCTTGCGCCGCTGCTGATCACCACCGTCACCGTCGTTGCGGTGATGCTGGCGATCGCTTGGCGGCGCAACCATTCGCAAACCTTCCTGCTCTCGTGTGCGGGCTTGAACCTGGCGCTGCTGTCGATTTTGCCGGTGCTCAAGCTGACGCCCATGACCGTGACGCCGTTGCTGCAGGTGGATAACTTCGCCGCGCTGTACATGGCGCTGATCCTAGTGGCCACGCTGGCCTGCGTGACCCTGGCACACGCCTACCTGGGTGATGGCGCCACCGGCTATCCCGGCAACCGTGAAGAGCTTTACCTGCTGATCCTGATGGCCGCGCTGGGTGGCCTGGTACTGGTCTGCGCGCAGCACCTGGCCGGCCTGTTCATCGGCCTGGAACTGCTGTCGGTACCCACGTACGGACTGATCGCGTACGCCTTCTTCAACAAGCGCTCGCTGGAAGGCGGCATCAAGTACATGGTGCTGTCCGCCGCAGGCTCCGCGTTCCTGCTGTTCGGCATGGCGCTGTTGTACGCCGATGCCGGCAGCCTGAGCTTCTCGGGCATCGGCTTGGCCCTGGCCGCCACTGGCGTGCCGAGTGCGCTGGCGCAACTGGGCCTGGCGATGATGCTGGTGGGCCTGGCGTTCAAGCTGTCGCTGGTGCCCTTCCACCTGTGGACACCCGACGTGTACGAAGGCGCCCCGGCGCCTGTCGCTGCGTTCCTGGCCACTGCCAGCAAGGTCGCGGTGTTTGCCGTGGTGGTGCGCTTGTTCCAGCTGTCGCCGGCAGCCAGCAGCGGTGTGCTCAGCGATGTGCTGGCGGTGATTGCGGTGGCGTCGATCCTGATCGGCAACCTGCTGGCGGTGACCCAGAGCAACCTCAAGCGCCTGCTGGGTTATTCGTCCATCGCCCACTTCGGTTACCTGCTGATCGCGTTGGTAGCGAGCAAGGGCCTGGCCCTGGAAGCCATCGGCGTCTATCTGGTGACCTACGTGATCACCAGCCTGGGTGCGTTCGGCGTGATCACCCTGATGTCGTCGCCGTACAACGGCCGCGACGCCGATGCTTTGTACGAGTACCGCGGCCTGTTCTGGCGCCGTCCGTACCTGACGGCGGTGCTGACCGTGATGATGCTGTCGCTGGCGGGCATTCCGCTGACCGCCGGTTTCATCGGCAAGTTCTACATCATCGCCACGGGCGTGGAATCGCAACTGTGGTGGCTGACCGGTGCGCTGGTGATCGGTAGCGCCATCGGCGTCTTCTACTACCTGCGGGTGATGGTGACCTTGTTCCTGATGGAAAAGAACCTGCGTCGCACCGACGCCCCGCTGAAGTGGGAACAGCGCACCGGTGGCGTGATGCTGCTGGCCATTGCCGCCCTCGCCTTCCTCCTGGGCGTGTACCCGCAACCGCTGCTGGAGCTGGTGCAGCATGCCGGGTTCCAGTTGGGTTCGGTGGTTGTGAAAGGCTGAAGATAGGCTGCATGAAAAAACCCGCTTCGGCGGGTTTTTTTATGTGTCCGTGGCGGCCTCTTCGCGGGCAGAGCCCGCTCCCACATAGCCGAACACTAAACCGCCCACCATCGCGGAAACAGGCTCTTGACCCGCGCCTCGGCAAAGCGGTCGTCGATAAGCACTACCACCCCCCTGTCGTCCTGACCACGGATCACCCGTCCTGCCGCCTGCACTACCTTGCACAAACCGGGATACAGGTAGGTGTAGTCGTACCCCGAACCGAACAGGGTATTCATGCGCCCCTTGATCTGCTCGTTGACCGGGTTGAACTGGGCCAATCCAAGGGTAGCGATAAAGGCGCCGATCAAGCGCTTGCCGGGCAAATCGATGCCCTCGCCAAACGCACCGCCAAGCACCGCAAAACCGACGCCCTGACTGGCCGAGGTGAAGCGGGCAAGAAAGTCACGCCGTGCGCCTTCATCCATCTTGCGTGCCTGTGCCCACTGCTCGATGTTCGGGTAGCGCTCGGCCAACAGTGCTTCGACCTGCTGCAGGTAATCGAAACTGCTGAAGAACGCAAGGTAGTTACCCGGCTGCGCCAGGTACTGCTTGGCAATCAGTTCCACAATGGGCCCCAGCGACGCCTGCCGATGGTTGAAGCGCGTGGAGATGTCATCGACGATGCGCACCTCCAACTGCTCGGCACTGAACGGCGACTGCACGTCGATCCACGCATGGTCCTTGGGTAGCCCGAGCAGGTCGGCATAGTAGCGTCGCGGGCTGAGCGTGGCGGAAAACAGAATGGCACTGCGCGCTGCGGCGATGCGCGGCCCCAGCAAGGGCGCGGGGACGATATTGCGCAGGCACAGCTGCGACTGCACGCGCTTGACCGAACCGTCGCGGCGAGTCACGTCGAATACATAGTGCTCATCGAACAGCTCGGCGACACGGGTGAACTGCAACGCCTGGAAATAGAAGTCCAGCAGTTGCGGGTCGATGCCCTGGGGCTGCGCATTCATCTCGTCGCCAATCAGACTGATGCAGCGCAGCAGCGCGAGGATCAACTTGTCCGGCAGGCGCGCGTGCGCCTGGTATGGCCCCGATTGCTCGGCGTGCAGCGCGTTCCACTCCCGATTCACACGTTGCAGCGGACTCTTGAGCTTGCTTGGCGGCGCCGCGCGTACCGCCTGCAGCGTGCGCTGGTCGAGGGTGGCGCTGTACATGCCGCGCGCCCGCTCGACCAGATTGTGCGACTCGTCGACCAGCACTGCCACACGCCACTGCCGCTCTTGAGCCAGACCGAACAGCAGGGCATTGAGGTCGAAATAATAGTTGTAGTCGCCGATGACCACGTCTGCCCAACGGGCCAGTTCCTGGCTCAGGTAGTAGGGGCAGATCCGGTGCGCCAGGGCGGTCTGGCGCACCTGTGCCTGATCCAGGATCTGCAAGCGCACGGCGTCTTCGCGAGCTGCCGGCAGGCGGTCGTAGAAGCCCTTGGCCAATGGGCAGGATTCACCGTGACAGGCCTTGTCCGGGTGCTCACAGGCCTTGTCCCGCGCGACCATTTCCAATGTACGCAGGGGCAGCCCCGGCTGGCGATGCAATTGCGCCACGGCCTCCAGCGCCAAGGCACGACCGGGGCTTTTGGCGCTGAGAAAGAAAATCTTGTCCAGTTGCTGCGGGACCATCGCCTTGAGCAACGGAAACAGCGTCGCCAGGGTCTTGCCGATACCGGTGGTGGCCTGGGCCATCAGGCAGCGCCCGGTGCTGACCGCCTTGTAGACGGTTTCCGCCAATTCGCGCTGACCGACGCGAAATGCCGCATGGGGGAAGGTCAGTGCACGCAGCGCCGCGTCGCGCTCGGCGCTACGGGCCAGTTCCTGACGCGCCCATTGCAGGAAGCGCGAACACAGCCGTTCGAAATGTGCTTCCAGATCCTGCGCCTGGCACTGCTGGCTGAACACCGTCTGCTTGTCGTAATCGACATCGAAATACACCAAGGCAACGTCCATGCGCGTCAGCTGCAGTTGCTTACACATCAGCCAGGCATAAACCTTGGCCTGGGCCCAGTGCAATTGGCGATGATTGTCGGGCTGCAGATCGAGGTCGCCGCGGTGGGTCTTGATCTCTTCCAGGCGGTTCAGCGCCGGGTCATAGCCGTCGGCGCGGCCGCGTACCTGCAACTCATGGTATTGGCCGCTGAGGGTGACTTCGCTCTGGTAGCCGGCCTCGCGGCCCTGAGTCACCCGGCGATGGCCGAGCATGCCCTCCTGAGCCGACGGCGAAGGTGTGAAGCGCAGGTCGAGGTCACCCACCTTGGCCGTGAACTCGCACAAGGCCCGTACGGCCACGGTGTAGCTCACGCGGGCTGTCCTGCCCACTCCACGTAGCAGACCTGCACCGGCAGTGCATGGCGGGCACAGAACTCCAGCCAGCGCAGTTGGTTATCCTGCAAGCGGTCGCCGGGCCCCTTGACCTCGATCATCAGGTAGCGACCTTCGGCGGGCCAGAACTGGATGAGGTCGGGCATACCGGTGCGGTTGGCCTTGACGTCTTCCAGCACCCGGTCGAAACAGTGTTTGAGGTGCTGCGCGGGAATACAGCCCAATGCGAGTTCGAGCAGGGTTTCGTCGAGCATGCCCCAGTGCACGAAAGGCGATTGCACGCCCTGCTTGTCCCGCCAGGTCTGGCGGATGGTGTGCTTGTAGCGCCCATCGTCGAGCTCGCCCAGGCATGCGTCGAACAGCGCACTGCGACGCTGGCGGAAGTCGGGCTGATGCAAGTCGGCCGGACCGTTCTGGAACGGGTGAAAAAAGGCGCCGGGCAACGGTGCGAAAATCGCCTTCCAGCACAGCAGGCCGAACAAGGCGTTGAACAAGGTGTTCTCGACATAATGCACCGGCGCATCTTCGCTATGCAGCGACGCGGCCACCCGCCGCTCGACGCTCAGGCGCTGTTCGCAGAGCACCAGAGTCAGGTCCAGGCGCGCGACTTTTGCGGCCTGGCGCTTGGGTTGAGCAGGCAAACCCAGATGCCGACGCAGGCGCGGCAGCATGCGCGGCAGTTGCTGCGCCTCGGCCGGATTGAGCGGGGCCAGGCTGGCCTGCTCGGCCAATTCCAGCGCCTGGCTGTATTCACCGCGCAATTCGAGCACGCGAATGATCCGCGCACGAGCCTGGGCAAACGCGCAGCTGCGGTACACCACCAGGGCCTGCTGCAGATCCTGCTGACGCTCGCAGGCATAGCCCAGGCGGAACAGCAGCTTCTGCCGACGGCTCTGCAACCAGGATTTGTCCGTGGTCACCGCCAGCAGTTGACGGTGAATGTCTTCGCACGGCAGCCCGGCTTCGATCGCTTCGCTGCATGCATGCAGCGCCAGCCCGGCCGCCACGTCGTCGCGATGGGTCAGCCCCCGTGACTCGGGCGCCAGCTGTACTGCCTCGTAGCGATACACCCCCAGGTCGGCCAGCACGAACTCGGTCCAGCCTTGATGCAGATTGCCGAAGAACAGCAACCGCAGACGGTCACAGAGCGCTTGCACCGTCAGGCAGTAGAGCGTGTCGGCCAACGTTGGACACCAGCCCCGAAACGGCTGCACGGGCCAGTCGTGTTCGGCAAGGGCCAGCAGCAGTTGCGGCTTGGGCAACGATGGCTTGGCGAGGTGGGTCGCGAAACAGCTGACGATTTCCGGCTTGAGCAGCACCTCGCCCACCTGCTGCAGCGTCAGCGGGGCTTGATCGGTGAGATAACCGCTGGCCAGCAGCGGTCGCGCTGCTTCGTCTGGACAACCGATCTCGGCGTACTCGAGGCGACTGGCGCGGAACATCTCGCCCTTGCGCATGATCATGCGCACCAACAGCGCCTGGGACGGCTGCGGCAGCGCGTCGAAACGCTGGATGAAGCTCAGCTCCTCGGTATCCAGCACGTCCAGGTAGCGTTGCTCCAGCCACGCCAGTACGCGACGGAAATTGGCCAAGTAATAGAAAGGGTCTTCGAGCGCTGCAAATGCCACGTTTTCGCCAAACCAGTGTCATGAAAGCCACTGTTTATACATACAGAAAAAAGCCAAGGCAATCGGAAATGGACCGATGGTGGACTACACCTCGTGCACTTTCAGGGCCACTGCCAGCGCTGCGGCGCAGCGCTCCCACTGCATCGCCGAGTGCCCGCAACCATTGAGGCGCAGGTGTTGATGGCAATGGCCCTGCAGGCTGAAGATGTCACCCGGGGCGATCAGCAGACGCTGCCTGCGCAGGTCCTCGTGGACGCCGCGCATGTCCACCGGGTAGCGCGCCCGCGCCCACACGCAGGCGCCACCGGCGCTGCGTGTCAGTTGCAATCGTTCGTTCAGCCGCGTGTGCAGGAGCGTGGTGAAGGCTGTCACCTGTTGCTGCAGGGCTTCACGTTGCAGGTTCAAGTGAGCGTCGTAGGCGCCACTGCCGATGAACCGAGCGAGCGCCTTGTGGCGCAAGGGTGGCGCCGCAGTCACGCGTTGCAGGCAGTACTGCTGCAGGCTGCTGGGCCAATGCCGCGACAGCAGGTAGGCGAAAGCCGCCTCGGCACCAAAGAGGGGTTGCAGCGAGCCGAAGATCAGCAAGCGTTGCGGCGCTACCAGTTCGCGAAAACGCAGCACCGCTTCGAAGCACAGGTCGCCCTCGGTGTCGTCCTCGGCCACCCACACCCCGTGCCGCTCCAGCAGGCTGGCAATCGTGCGCTTGTCGGCGTCACCGATGCAGGTGCCGTGTGGGCCATGGAAAGACGCGCCCAGCACCATCAGACGCACCTGGCGCCTGGCAAGCACTTCGCGCAGGCGCTGCATCGGCACCCGGCCGCGCTCATCGAGCGCCAGCTCGACCACCCGCGCCCCGGCCTGCTGCAAGGTGCGCAGAATGCGCCAGCCGCACGGCACCAATACCACCACCACCGCGCCTTGCAGCTGCATGGCGGTCCAGGTCATGTGCAGCACACTGAGCAGGTCACCGCCGATGTAGACATCGTCGGCGCACCAGTGGTGGTCCAGGCAGCGGGTGTAGCGCGCCGCCAGCGCATGGCGCAGCTCCAGTTCACCGCACGGCTGGGCGATGCTCC
This sequence comes from Pseudomonas sp. CFBP 13710, assembly GCF_014842235.1. Classification (NCBI taxonomy): domain Bacteria; kingdom Pseudomonadati; phylum Pseudomonadota; class Gammaproteobacteria; order Pseudomonadales; family Pseudomonadaceae; genus Pseudomonas; species Pseudomonas sp. CFBP 13710. Next base: position 794,382 of record NZ_JACYVJ010000001.1, read on the forward strand.
CCAGCCCCGCCGGGTAGCGCCTGGCCAGTTCGACTTCGAACCTGAGCAGGGTCTTCAGGGCATCGGTACGCGGCGGTGGTGCGGCGCCACTGAATACGTCCACACTGGACTGGCAGGCGCCGGCGAGTACCTGCTGGAGCAGATCGGGGCTGACCAGCGCCGGCCCGAAGGCTGTGGAGCCCCGTGCGTAGTAACCGGACTTGGCGATCGGCTCGATTCGCCCTTCGGCTTCGAGCAGCCCGTAGGCGGCCTGCACGGTCGAAACCGAAACATCCAGGGTTCGCCCCAGCGCACGGAGGGATGGGAGCTTGACGCGCAGCCCTGGCTCGATCCCGTCGATCAGACGCAATAGGTAGCGGTACACACCTTGGTAAGCGAATGCGCCGGCCTTGTCCCTGGCAGCGCCGTTCATGGCAACCTGGGTCGCTGGTAGAGCCCTTGCAGAATTGGCAAAGACAGCCCGCTGACCGATTCCAGCCACTGCGAGACCTGCGCTGCAACCCTGGAACCACGCAGCGCGCGGTGCAGGTGGGGCAGAGCCACCTGCATACCCGGATGGCACGCTGTCAGGAATGCCTCCAGGCGTGCCCCGCGATCGCTGAACGGGGCGTACACCGCACAGTTCAGCTCCGCTGGAGTCATCCCGTACCACGTGGTCAAGCGGGCCTGCATCTGCTCGGCGGCGTCTTGCACAAGTGCTCTGGGCAGTTGCGTAGCAGGCCAGCCCTGGTTCGCCGCCGTTCGGCCCACGGTGTTGCGGAAGGCCTTCAGCCCCTGCTCGAAGCTACCCCCGTGCAAGCACTGGCTGCGCAGGCCGTGCAGGTAAGCCAGCCAGGCCAGTTGCGGATGGCGGATTTCGTGTGGATCGAATAGCGGGCGCACGGGTTGGCAGCCCAGAAACTGCCACATGGCGTCATCGGACGCCGACGGATCGCCGAGCAGATCATGCATACCCAGCAATCGCGCCCTGTCGAGAGGATCGACGCGCTGGCCGCGTGGCATACCCACGACAGCAGCACCCAGCCCTTGCAGACAGCCACTGCCCTGCCAATGGTCGCGAGTCGCGGGCGATGCGCCCGCCCGGCGTCGCTCACGCATTGCCCAGGCAACGAAACGTCGCCGCTGCAACACCGGTTGGTCGAGCACGATGGCATCGGCCGGGGCCGAGTAGCCCAGCAGTCGCTGATAAACCCGCGCGATCGTTCGATAGCCCCGATGCTGCAGCTCGGCGGATCCAGAGGGGGCGAATTCGTGGGCAGCATTCAACAATTCGCTGCGACAACTCGAGCGCTGGGCGTCGACGCCTGCAAGGCGATACTCGTACGGCCGCAGGACATCGTCGGCGAACGTCAACAGTTCGATGCGCGGATCGTCGTGCAGAAACAGCGCATTGCAGGCCCGCTGCACATTGCCGTTGCGGACATCGTCGAGCAGGGCCTGGCTGCTCACCGCCGCACGGATGAAAAACGTCGGTTGATGACGGGCAGCCAAGGTCAGTTGCGCTGCCCGCAGCAACGCCAGACCGGCATGGCCGGCCGTGCTGCCGCAGAGCCTGTAGACGACTCGATAGCCGCCCAGCCGCTGGGCGCCGCCGGCGGCGGTCATCAAGCGCTGGATCAGTGGCTGTACCGCCACCCGCCGCGCTGGCGAAAAGGAACCGAGCAAACGCGACAGCACCTGCTGGTAGACGCGATTCATGGCTTGCTGGTGCATTGCGCTCATGGCTGCTTTCCGAGTACTGGCCGAGAACCCGCCGGACGACTGCCACACTTCGAAACGTGCTTGCAAAGCCCCGGAGACGGGCATGGAGCGCGCATTATGAAGGGCCGTTTTCCGATTAAAAGATACAGAAAGCAGGCAACGGACAATGCAGATTGGCGGGCGTACGGCGAATCCGCACGAGCACCATGAGGCGCCCATGCCGACGCCGGGCGCAATCGGACAGGTCTGAGAAAAGAGTGGAAAGGTCTTACAAATCTGCGCGAATCAGCGATGCAGATGCTTTGAAAACCAGGCGTCCCGCGCAGGAACGCCTGGTCTGCCGTGTCGGCCGGTTACAGCTGCAGCGCGATGCGACCGCCGCAGGGGCATTCATCCATGGCCTTGTGCGCCTCGACGAACTGGTCGAATGGATACACCTTGGCGATCTGTGGCACCAGCACGCGGTCAGCCGTCATCTGGTTGATATCACGCAGCGCGCGCTGCAAGGCCTCGGCATCCTGGACGATCCCCAGTTCCGGCTTGCCGAGAAAGTTGCCCAGGCAATGCACATGGAACTGGATGTTCTTCTGGAACGCGGCACACGCGGGAAACGGCGTCTGGTTGCCGCCCTGCAGGCCATACAGGATCAAACTGCCACGCGGTGCCAGGACGTCGCCGAGTACCGACATCTGCGGCCCGCCCAGCCCATCCAGAACCATGTCCACGCCGCGATTGCCGGTGAACTTGTCGATCTGCATGAGCAGGTCCTGCTCCTCGGTCACCACGACTTTCTCGGCGCCCAGCGACAGCAGGTAATCGCGCTCGGCCGGATTGCGCGTGGCGGCGACCACCTTCAGGCCCAAGGCCTTGCCCAACTGCACGAACGAAGGTCCGGCGCAGTGGCTGGCGTCGGTTACCAATGCAGTCTGCCCTGGCTTGGCACGGGCCAGTTCGGCGTAGGCGAAGTAGGCGATCAGCAACGGCGTGTAGTGCACCGCTGCCTCTAGCGGCGAGAGAATGTCGGGGTAACGGGTAAGGGCCGTGGCCGGCAGCAGAACCATTTCGCCGTAGACCGGGTACTCGTTGGGGCTTTCTGCGGGAAAGCTGGCGACCTTGTCGCCCACCGCGAAACCCTCGACCCCTTCACCCAGCGCCGTGACCACGCCGGCCATTTCCTGACCGAGGCCCGCCGGCAGGCGCGCTTGCGAGGGCGCCAGGTTCTGCCGCCAGAGCACGTCGTACCAGCTGATACCGATCGCCTCGACACGTACCTGAACTTCGCCCGGAGCGGGCGATGCCACTGCATGCTCTTCGCACGTCAAGACCTGCGCCGGACCAAATTTATGAAAACGGATCGTGCGGGACATCGCAAACCTCGCCTTGTAAACCTCTAATGCCATGAACTTTATCTGGGCATTCGCGCTTAAGCTATCAGCGCCTGTTAATAGTCGACATGCTTGCCATTGATTCGACCCTGCGGCCGCTCTGCGGGGCAGGCACGCGGATGACGCAAACCGAAATTTTCCGGTGCAGGGTAGCAGCCTTTGCCCTTAAGATTCACGCCTGCACCTCTTCTTCATGTTCCAGCGGGCCCATAGATGAACCGTAACGACCTGCGTCGCGTCGACCTGAACCTGTTGATCGTGTTCGAAACCTTGATGCATGAACGCAGCGTCACCCGCGCGGCCGAGAAGCTCTTTCTCGGCCAGCCGGCCATCAGTGCCGCCCTTTCACGCCTGCGCGGCCTGTTCGACGACCCGCTGTTCGTGCGCACCGGGCGCAGCATGGAACCGTCGGCGCGGGCCATGGAGATCTTCGCCCTGCTGTCGCCGGCACTGGACTCCATCTCCACCGCCGTCAGCCGCGCCGCCGACTTCGACCCCGCCACTAGCAACGCGGTATTTCGCATCGGCTTGTCCGACGACGTCGAATTCGCCCTGCTGCCCATGCTGCTCAAGCGCATCCGCGCCGAAGCACCCGGCATCGTGCTGGTGATCCGTCGCGCCAACTACATCCTCATGCCCGCCCTGCTCGCCTCCGGGGAAATCTCCATCGGCGTCAGCTACACCGATGACCTGCCGGCCAACGCCAAGCGCAAGGTGCTGCGGCGCAACCGCCCCATGCTGCTGCGCGCCGACACCAAGCCGGGCAACCTGACCCTCGACGAGTTCTGCGCCCGCCCCCATGCGCTGGTGTCGTTCGCCGGCGACCTGAGCGGCTTCATCGACGAAGAGTTGAAAAAGCACGGCCGCACACGGCACGTGGTGCTCGCCGTGCCCCAGTTCAACGGCCTCAGCACCCTGCTCGCCGGCACCGACATCGTCGCCACCGTGCCCGACTACACCGCCGATTCGCTGACCGCTGCAGGCGGCGTGCGCGCCGAGCCGCTGCCGCTGGACACGCCTTCGTTCGAGCTGCACCTGGCTTGGCGGGGGTCACAGGATAATGATCCTGGGGAGCGGTGGTTGAGGTCGCGGATTCAGATGTTTTTTGGGGATCCGGACAGTCTGTGATGGAATTCCACTGAATTCCATAAAGTCCTTTCATAACAACTACTTATTGAGATTTTTAGTCCACTGCCGCCTGTCTAAATCCAATGGATTCTACGACTTATGGGGGCATAATTGGGGGCAAGTTTCGATTCCTTGAAAAGGATGCCCCCACCGATGCCCCCATATAATGGGGTTGTTTTCAGACGAAAACTCAGCGATGCCTTTGTTAACTACGCAAGCAGCTGCCCAGGTGATGGAAGCCGGTTCAGCCATAGTCAATATCAGTTCAGGAATGGCCCACAGCCCTTACCCCCAAGTCCATGTGTATTACGCCACCAAAGGCGCGGTCAACACCCTGACCCGCTCACTGGCAATGGAACTGGGCCCCCGTGGCATTCGCGTGATAGGCATCGCGCCGGGCTTCGTTCACACCGAAGGTAATGCAGAATCCGCACAAGGAATGGATGAGTTTTTCATCGCCAAAACGCCGCTGGGGCGTGTCGGCAAACCTGCAGACATTGCCGGTGCCGTGGCGTTCGCGGTTTCCAACGATTCCGCCTGGGTGACGGGCAGCACGCTGGATGTGGCAGGCGGGATGATTTTCTAAGCATGCCTCGCAATGCCGGTTGTGCAAAAGGGCAAGGCACCCGCTGTGGACAAGTGAGTGCTGGTGGTGAGTGCTGAGTTGCAGCCTCATCAGAGCTAGCACTTCAACGTCCGCTGCTGGCCGATTATGTTGAAAAGGTAGCTCCCCTATCTGGCCTGCGGCAAGAGGCCCATTTGAACCTGGCGTATCTCTGGCTCTCGGGGCAGCGATCTCTTTCGCTGGCTGTTCAGAGGTGCTGCATCGTTGCATGGACGCTGGGTTGGTCAAGGGCGAAGGCTTTGAAACCTGGCGCCTCGGTCAGTCTCGCCCCGTTCACTGATGCTTGGCGCCTGGTCGAGCAGCTGGATCAGGTGGCGAGTCTGTCGATCGATGAGCTGGACGATGAGGTGGTAACCAGTCACGAAGACCAGCGCGATGTTCTCGGCGAACTGGAAATCACTGCCCGTCTGATGATCACCGGCGGCGAGGCCAAAGAAGAGGCGCGCCTGAGTCGAGCCGATCGCAGCTTGATCCGCGAGTGCATTCTCGATGCGGCGCAGAACAGATGTCCATCAGCCACATCAGCTTGATGAACCCGTGAACAACCTCGCCGAGCGCGACCAGTACCTGGGCCGACCGATCATCATGGTCACCGACGAGGGTCATATCATCACCAAGAACCCGTTGCTGGCGCTGTTCGTGGTCAAGGGGACGAATATGTGGCGCAAGCTCGGCGCTTGGTTCTGGCTGGCGACGCAGAACCTTGCTGATTTTCCCACGGCTGCGCAGACCATGCTCAACATGATCGAATGGTGGATTTGTTTGAATATGCCGCCCGCGGAAATCGAAGAAATCGCACGGTTCAAGAAGCTTTCACCTGCGCAGAAAGCCCTGTTGCTCTCCCCCAGCAAAGAGCAGGGGAAATACACCGAGGGAGTGGTGCTGTCGAAAAAGCTCGAGACGCTGTTTCGAGCCGTGCCACCCAGTCTTTACCTCGCCTTGGCCATGACAGAGCCCGAGGAAAAAGCCGAACGCTGGACACTGATGCAGGAGAATGGCTGTTCGGAGTTGGAAGCGGCTTACCGGGTAGCTGAACGGATCGATAGCGCACGAGGAATAGAGCCCACATAAGGGAGGCGTGGCGCTCCAAGCTTTGGCCAATCCGGCAGCTAGCCGTTCAGCTAGCCGTTGGACACCTTTTCAACGTAGGCATCCATGAACCAGTCAGGGACCTCATCAACCTTGAACTCAAGGTCCGTCCCATCCGTAACTTCGGCCAGCAGCACCAGATCGGCACCGGAGTTATCGAAGATGTAGGCCCGGTCCGAAGCAGCAATAGCCACAGGCAGCAGGCTGAGGCAACGGCCGTAGCGCTGTACAATTTTTTCTGTGGGAACTGGGTGCCCACCTGCCGCGACACGGTTCCTGACCCTGTTGATATTGATGTCAGGGTCTTCAGTTGCCACAAAGTACAGGTAGGTTCGGTATCCAGACTCTCTTGCCTTGAGCATAAAGGCGATTTTGTCGTCGCTAGACATCACCGTTTCGAAGGTGAAAGACAACTGGTCTTCGAGGAGCTTGTTCCGGATGAAGTCAGAGAGCACGGAGGCAAAATAGGAGTTCATCGCGACCGTCTGGAAATTCAGGCCGTTGCTGCTAAAGCCTATGTTGGTCGCCTCCTCATCGAGACGGGCAGACCTGACCAGCCGATGCTCCCTAATGAAACCGAGAACCTCATCACCCTCAACTTCCAGTTGAAAATCACTGAACTCCAGACGACCGCTGTCTTTGGCAGCCTTCTCGATTTCATCCGGGTTAATGTAGATACCGATCAGATGGGAAGGGATGGCACTTTTCATCGTGCTCTTGCCGGAGCCGTTGGGTCCAGCAAAGACCCTCAACCGAGGGACAGTCATGAGCAACGGCGCACCTTGATGACGCCACCCAGAGTCACTTTGTGCTTGGGCTTGGCCACCCGAATGACTTTGTGCTTACCGTCAGCAGTCGTTTCAACAAGCATGCCGTTCATGACTTCCATCACACTGCGGCCGGCAGCCAGGGCGTTGATATAGGCGGTATTGATGGCGCCTTCAGCCATGACCGGGATCTTATCCTCCAGTCGACTCACCAGATCGTCACTCAACACTCGTTTGGCTTTCATATCGCGCTCCACGTTCTCAGAGCGTGCAGAATCTGCACTTAATCAGAATCTTAGCTACGTGAACCTGTTTGTGACAGGGCGAAAGCTACTTCTGCCAGCCTCCATTCTAGAGGAATGGCGTCTGGAACCATACCTTTCAAGAGATTTTCACGTTCGATGCATGACCGGTGGCATTTGAAGCAAGTACCGCCCTTGGTGCAGCGCCCAAATAAGGGAAGCACTGCCGTTCTAGAACCCTGTCAAAATGTTTTTTGGGGATCCGGACAGTCTTTAGGTGTCGTCGGGCAGGCTGTTTATCTGATGATTTTTTTGCTTTCCACAAACCATGGCACTGCAATCCTGGTAGATAGCCACATGAGGCACATCTGGAGGCCATGGTTCGGATGACTGCGCACTTGTCCCATACTGTGGTGCTGACCTGATCGAGCACTATGTCCGCCAAGCTGACCCGATCGGCCACCGAGTGTTCAGCAGCTTCTGCAAGAAGAACATGGGGCTGTTGAAGCATATTTTCGGCCTGCTTGGCGATAGCGACGACAACGTACAGAGAGTAATGCTGTCCTGGTTGAACAGGCGATCGAAAGTACCGGCCTGGCCAGGAACACTACGAAGAATTGTGGATTGAGTAGGATCAGCCTACTGCCAATGACAGGTATCACCCTTGCCCCCTACGCCACCCTTTTTTGAGGTCGTGCGCATGAAGCAACGCGTGACTTCATACGTCGCAGCTCGTCAGTTCCAAACCTCAAGCCATGTGTTCGCAAGAAGAATGGCATAATATGCCAATGAGCGGAAAAAACTTCTTATCGAAAGCTGGAGCTCATCATGGCGACGCGAAACGTTGTGCTCACCCCTCACCAGGAACAGGTTATCCATGACCTGGTGCAGTCCGGCCGTTATCAGAATGCCAGCGAAGTGATGCGAGAAGGTTTGCGTCTATTGGAACAGCGCGTCGCCGAAGACACCGCCAAAATCGAGGCCCTGCGTCAGGCGACTTCGATCGGCATCATGGACCTTGAGCACGGTCGCTTCACTCAGGTGAACGAAGGGGAACTGGATCACTACCTCGAGGACTTGAGCCTGGAGGCCACCCTCCCCGCGCGTGAGAAACGCTGAGCATGCCGCAGTATCGAATTTCCAACGCGGCGCGCGCCGACATTGTCGACATCCTCAGGCTCTCCCAGACGCAGTTCGGCGATCAAGCACGCCAGCGTTACCAAGCGCTGATCCTCGCGGCGCTGCAAGCGCTTGCCGACACGCCTCATCGCATTGGCAGCCGCGACCGCGACCGCGATGAGCTTGCACCGGGCCTTCGAAGCTATCACCTCATCTATTCGCGTCAGCAGGCCAAACAAACCCACGGAACGGTGAAAAGCCCTCGCCATATCGTGTTCTATCGTGTGGCAAACGACCATGTGATCGAGGTCGTCAGACTCCTTCATGACGCCATGGAAGTGCAGTTGCATTTGCTGGACGACTGATCAGAATCACAGATGCAGCGCAGACTCCCGCTGGCCAACCCCGCGGCGAGAAGGAACGCGCACCCGCAGCGCAATCAGCAGCGCAGCCAGCAGCATCACCACAGCCGCCGCTACGAATACGCCTGAGCTGCCGCCGAGGCTGAACATCGCACCGCCAGCGGCGGCGCCGGTGGCGATGGCTGATTGCACGGAAGCCACGACCATGCCTCCGGCGCTTTCCGCCTGGTCAGGGACCGCGCTGGCGACCCAGTTCGACCACGCTACCGGCACACCACCGAAGGCCAAGCCCCAGATTGCCAGCAGTACCGCCTGCCCCGGCACCGAGGCTGGCAACAACACCAATGCTAGTGCTGCAAGGCCGACCAGTGCGGGCATCAGCACCAGGGTGGCCAGCGGGTTTCGTTCCAGCAGCTTGCCGGCCAACAACGTGCCGACGAAGTTCGCCGCACCGAAGCCCAGCAGCATCAGCGACAGCCCTTGAGCGCCGATGCCGGTCGTGCCTTCAAGGAACGGCCGAACATAGGTGAACATCGCGAAGTGGCCGCTGTGCACCAGCACGCAACCGAACATCCCCATGGCAACGCCCGGACGCTGCAACACCTCTAAAATGGTACGCAGTCTTGCCGGCCGCCGCGGCGCCAGCCGCGGCAAAGTGAACGACTGGAAAGCCAGGGTCACCATGCCCACCGCCGCCGCTGCAAAGAACGCGCTGCGCCAGCCATACAGCCCGCCCAGATAGCTGCCCAGCGGCACCGCAACGACCGTGCCGATAGCGATGCCGCTGAAAATGATCGACAGCGCCCGGGGCAACAAGGCAGTCGGCACCAGGCGCATCGCTACCGCCGCTGCCATGCTCCAGAACCCGCCCAGGGCGACGCCCAACAGAATGCGCATCGACAACAGCACCGCGAAGCTGGAGGACACGGCGACCAGTAGATTGGAGGCGACCATCAAGGTAGAAAAACCCAGCAATACCCAGCGCCGGTCGATGCTGCGGGTCAGACCTGGCACCAGCAAGCCAGCGAACAGTGCCACCACTGCGGTCACTGTTACTGCCTGGCCAGCCAGCGCTTCGGATACGCCCAGGTCGGTAGCCATCAGCGTCAGCAAACTGGCCGGAAGGTACTCGGCGGTCAGCAATCCGAACACCCCCATTGCCAACGAGAAGACGGCCATCCACGCCGGCGTCGCAGGCTCTAGGTCCGCGTCGATACCGGTATGGCGGTCGGATACGGTGTTGCATACACCTTCAGTCATTGCTCAGATCTCCCAATCTTGATTACGAGCGGAAGTCTAGGCGCCGAGATCTGGATGATCTATGATCTGGAATCTCTGGTTTTTGACCGAAACACCTGAACGATGTCTGCAGATCAGTTTGCTCTTTCCTCGGATCTCATCAACGAACTGTTGCGCGGCATGCGATTGCGTGGCGTCGAGTACCGGCGTATCCAGGCGGGCCCCACTTTCGGTTTGGGTTTCGCGGAAAAGTCCGGGCACGCCTGGTTCCACTTCATCGCCGTCGGCGATGCGGTGCTGCAAATGGAGGATGGCAGCACCTACGCGCTATCTGCCGGCAATGCCGTGTTCATCTCCCATGGCGCAGCCCACCAGCTGTTTTCTCATCCGCACGCGCCAGTTCAAGACATCGACCGTCTGGACAGCGCACCGCTCGGTGATACCGTCAGCGAAGTGGATACCGGAACCGATGCCAGCGCCACGCCAAGCACAATATTGTTCAGCGCTTGCATGGAGTTTGAACTGGGCAGCCTCCATGGCCTTGGCCGGCTGATGCCGGGGCTGATGCTGATCAATGCCGGCGGCCAGCGTTACCCGGGGCTGGTGCCGATTCTGGCCACCATGGAGCGCGAGGTCAGCGCCGCCCGTATCGGTTTCGCCGGTATCCTTGCGCGGTTGGCCGACGTGGTGGCTGCCATGGTCGTTCGAGGCTGGGTCGAGTGCGCCTGCGGCAATGCCTCTGGGCTCGTCGCGGCCTTGCGCGACCCACGCCTGGCCGGTGCACTGCTGGCGCTTCATCAACAACCGGGTCGGGACTGGACCGTCGCGCAGTTGGCCGAGCACTGCAATACCTCGCGTTCAGCCTTCGCGGAGCGCTTCCAGGTGACGGTTGGCATGACGCCGCTGCGCTACGTGACCGAGCTGCGAATGCGCCTTGCAAGCCAGTGGCTAACCTTGGACAGGCTGCCGATCGAAGAGGTGGCGCAGCGCTTGGGATACACCTCCCAGGCCGCGTTCAGCCGCGCATTCAAACGCATTACCGGCAAAACGCCTGGACTGAGCCGCAAGGTGAGGCAAGCCGAACGCGGGTAGTGGAAGCAACAGAAATAGCCACTCGCGTACGCTGGTACACCCGTTGAAAGCGAGGGACGAAACTGGGAGCAACAGGGTGTTTTTCAGGCTGTAATCGCCGACCAGAAGTAAAGTGCTTTTCGAGGATCCGGACAGCTTCTGGATATCCCGTCATTGCGCACCTATCCGTCAACACACCAAGGCACCCCATGATCCGAGAACTGAAGACCTTCATCTGCGTAGCCCAGCGAGGCACCTTTGCCGCCGCCGGCCAGCAGGTCGGGCTGACCCAGTCCGCCGTCAGCGCGCAGATCAAAGGTCTCGAGGAAACACTCGGCGTCAAGCTGTTCGACCGCACAGGCCGTTCGGCCACCCTCAATTCGGCAGGCCAACGCGCCATACCAATGGCCGAAGAAATCCTGCGCCTGTTCGAGCAAATGGGCGCGGCCGACAGTGCCAATGGTTTCCAGGGCTCGTTGCGCATCGGCGCCATCGGCACGGTTCAGACCGGGATCCTGCCGCAGGCATTGGTGACCTTGAAATCACAGGCGCCGTTCATCGAAACCCACCTGGTGCCGGGTGTTTCGTTGAACCTGCTCAGTCAGGTGGATGCAGGTGAGCTGGACCTGGCCATCATGATCAAACCGCCCTTCTCGCTACCCAAGGATCTGCAAGCCGAAGTGATCGCGCGCGAGGCGTTCGTGCTGATCACCGCCAAGGATGTAGCAGGCGATGATCCGCTCAAGCTTCTCGCAGAACAGCCCTTCGTGCGGTATGACCGCGGATCGTTCGGCGGCCGCCTGGTCACCCAGTTTCTCAAGGAACAAAAGATCCACGTTCGCCAAACCCTGGAATTGGATGAGCTGGATGCAATTGTAAAGATGGTGCGCAGTGGGCTGGGTGTTTCGTTGGTACCCAAAGCGGGTCTATGGCTCGAACATTCGGAGAACGTGAGAGTGCTGGAGCTGCGTGAGCTGACGTTTTTCAGAGAAATCGTGCTGGTAGCCAAGTACCGACAAAAGCATTCGCCACTGTTCAATCTGTTTCGAGACTGCGTTCTGCAGGCGGTATAAAGCTTAACGAACGCTTGATTCATCAGAATAATTGGAGCTCGGAACCCAAGATTTGCGCTTTCACTCGGGGTATTTCCGGATAAGAATTGATAAAAATCAAAACCAGTCCAAAGGAAATCACCGTGAGCCTTTCGCCCTTCCACCTTGCAATCCCCGTGTACGACCTGGCCGCCACCCGTCACTTCTACGGTGAGGTGTTCGGCCTTGCCGAAGGCCGCTCGAGCGCACAGTGGGTAGACTTCGATTTCTACGGCCATCAACTGGTCATCCATGAGCACCCCAAGACGGCTTCGCAGGAAAGTGTGCACAGCAACGCGGTGGACGGCCACAACGTACCGGTCCCGCACTTCGGCATCATTCTGGAATGGGCGCAGTGGGAGGCCCTGGCAGAGCGCTTGAGGGCGCGCGGAACCGAGTTCGTGATCGAACCCTACATCCGTTTCCAGGGCCAGGTCGGCGAGCAGGCCACCATGTTCCTGTTCGACCCCTGCGGCAACGCGCTGGAGTTCAAGGCCTTCAAGGACATGAGCCAGCTGTTTGCCAAGTGATTCAGCTGACTGTTGCTCGCAGCCGAGCAACGTTCTCATCAATACGGTTCTGGATCATGCGCAAGGTGTCTTGAGTAATGAGCTGCGGATACAGGTCCTGAGCAATAGTCGCGAACCGGCTGGCCACATCACAAATACCCTCGATCATTTTGCTTGCGGCAGCCGGGGCGAGCTCTGCTTCCTCGGCAAGCCGCAGCATTTGCGTACGTGAAATCGCCAGCGCCTCACCCATCACATCCATCTGGTGGTATCCGCCTGGTCCTTCGCAGAACGTCACGTCGTAGGCCGGCGACAATCGCCACTGACCGTCGCGCGTCATGATGTAGGCAAAGTTCTTCGGGTGATCGTCCCGGTTGTTAAACGCGACATTGAAGACCGCACGCTCGAACGCCGTTGCCATCGCTCGCACGTCGTTGGTACACATATGCGTCGCCCGCAGGAAGTTGACGTAGTCCAATACGCCCGGTGATCTATAGTCGGCCCCGGTAAAGGCTGCGAGGCTTTGCATCGGGATGCGCAGGCCACCCCGGCGGTCAAAACGCTTGCTGGCAAATGCAGCCAACCCGCCCGGCAGACCGAAGTACTGGGTCTCGGGCGTTTCGATCCCGCACATGCGCAGGCACTCGGCATAGACCATTTCAATGGCGCACACCTCCGCATGTTCGTCCTTGGCTGGAAACTTCACCAGCCAGGCCTCGAAACCAGGCATCACCGCCGTGGTGAATCCGCCCGTTGCCGGGTCGCGATGAACAAGCGCTTTGGGCCTCGCACCCTGAGGCGAGCCGCCCACCAGAAGCAGGGTCTGCAAGAACTCACCGCCGTCTCCCTGGAGCACTTCCTGCACTTCGGTTGCAAGTTGTTCCAAAGGAATATGAACATCGGACTCCTGCCCCTCGGGTACCACCGGCTCGAACGTCATGGCGCCCATCGCATTGCTACCGATGTAGGCCAGCCGTTGCAGCGTACCGATTCGCGCCGTGCCGAGCCCACGACGCCTGAACATGCGATCCATCAGCAACATGCCCCAGCCGTCTGGTAACGCGTCGTAGACGGGTCCTGGCAGATGCCATTGGTGGTCTGGAAAATCCCGTCGCAATCGAGCACCTTTCAACGGCAGCCTGTAAGACGACAGCTCAAAGCCCTTTTCCCTGGCTTCATTGCTGTACTCGAACACGATCACCGGACGACCCGTCAGGGCAGTGGTAGACACCAGCGTGCCCCACTGCCATCGCTCGCCCCAGCCCTCGTAAAAAACGTTCACCTGCTCAGGCATTGCCAGTCTTCCTTTTAGAGCGAAGACGTTTGGCACTGTTTTCATAGCGCTGGATGTCATCGATGCTTTCCAGCCTGGGCATGAACAAGCCATCGAGCTCTTGGGCTCGACCCAATGCCATCGCCACCCTGACCAGGTTCTCGAACCCGACATTGCGTCCGGCTTCAAGGTTGGAAACGGTGTTGGTGCCTATGCCGGCGCGGGCCGCCAGATCGGCCTGGGTCATGTTCAGTGCCAGCCGCTCGGTGCGCAAGCGCCCGCAAAGGCGCTTGGCGATCTCGGCTGGCTTGTTGAAATATAAATCCAACATTGCGAAACCTCGGGGACTGTCTGGCGTAGTGACCCACATTATAGGATGGGCATGCATCCAAGGTAAAATTTAAATCCCTTATGCTGTTGGTTATGTCAATTTTATCGACTTATGCCACAACTTATTGGATTTATGATTTTTCAGGTCACATACAGTCCACATGACCTCGCCTCGCACCAGCACCCTGAGCGGACCTGAGCACGTCTGTGAAACGCATTTTCTACAGCATCAGGTCGCTCCGGCATGGGCCTGGTCTCCAATGATGGCACCGTTGAACCTTCACAATCGCTTCCGAGTCGGACCATAGGGGCCAAAGTGCCCCTGTCGTCCCCTCAGGAGCTTCAGAATGACCACCCCCAATCCTCAGCCGTTACCCCAGGACGCTGTGGCGGTAACTTCCCTGCATGTTCTGACGGTCAATACCCACAAGGGCTTCAGCCCGCTGAACCGGCGCTTCGTGCTGCCCGAGTTGCGCGAGGCTGTTCGCACGCTGGGCGCCGATGTGGTGTTCCTGCAGGAAGTGCTCGGGATGCATCGCTCCCATGGGCAGCGCTACGACAACTGGTCGGACGTTCCCCAATACGAATTTCTCGCCGACAGCATGTGGCCGGTGTACGCCTACGGCCGCAACGCGGTGTACCCGGACGGCGACCATGGCAACGCGCTGCTGTCCAAGTTTCCCATCGTGCGCCACGAAAACCTCGATGTCAGCGTCAATGGCACCGAGGAGCGTGGCCTGCTGCATTCGGTGCTGGCCGTACCGGGGCATGGAGAAGTGCACACCGTCTGCGTGCACCTGGGGCTGAGCGAAAGCCAGCGTCAGCAGCAACTGAAGTTGCTGTGTCGGCTACTTGACAGCCTGGATCCGAAGGCTGCCGTTATCGTCGCCGGCGATTTCAACGACTGGCGCGTGCGTGCCGACGAAGCCCTGGCGAGCTGCCACATGACCGAAGTGTTCGTCGAAGCCTTCGGCAGCGCGGCGAAGACATTCCCGGCCCGACTGCCACTGCTCAGGCTCGACCGCATCTACATTCGCAACGCGACAGCCCACCTGCCCAAGGTGCTGTCGCGCAAACCCTGGTCCCATCTTTCCGATCATGTGCCCCTCGCAGTGGAGGTTCGCTTATGAGCGAGCAATGGCGTGACAACAATGAAATCCAGCTGCTGATCAACGGCGAGGAGTTCTTCCCGGCGGTGTTCGAGGCTATCGGCCAGGCTCGAGAGGAAGTGTTGATCGAGACCTTCATCATCTATGAAGATGAAGTAGGCAAGGATTTGCAGCGGGTGCTGATCGAAGCGGCGCAACGTGGCGTGCGTGTGGAAGTGCTGGTGGACGGTTACGGCACGGCGGAGCTGAGCACGCAGTTCCTGCGCGAACTGTCCGATGCGGGCGTGAAACTGCTGGCCTTCGACCCGCAGCCGCGGGTAATGGGCGTACGCACCAACCTGTTTCGTCGGCTGCACCGCAAGATTGCGGTCATCGACGGCGAAATCGGTTTCGTCGGTGGCATCAACTACAGTTCCGACCACCTGGCCGACTCCGGCGATCCGATGGCCAAGCAGGACTATGCCGTGCGTGTACGAGGCCCCATCGTGGCCGACCTGCACCGAGCCACCCTGGCACTGCTCGACCGCACCAGCAAGGTCGTGCGCGACCGTGCGCCATGGCGCTCGCGCAGCCCGTCGCCCGATGCCGACAGCGCCAGCGCGCGGCTGCTGCTGACCATTCGCGACAACAACGAACACACCACCGATATCGAGGACCACTACCTCAAGGCGATTCGTGGTGCGCGTGAACGGATCATCATCGCCAACGCCTACTTCTTCCCCGGCTACCGTTTTCTGCGCGAACTGCGCAATGCGGCCCGGCGCGGCGTCGACGTGACTCTGATTCTGCAGGGCATGCCCGACATGCCGCTGGTGCGCCTGTGCTCGCGCCTGCTTTACAACTATCTGCTGCGTGACGGCGTGGTCATCCGCGAGTACTGCCAGCGTCCGCTGCATGGCAAGGTCGCGGTGGTGGACCGGGAATGGTCGACCGTGGGTTCCAGCAACCTCGACCCGCTGAGCCTGTCGCTCAACCTGGAAGGCAACCTGATCATCAAGGACCGCCGTTTCAACCAGCGGCTGCACGATCACCTGCAGGAACTGGCCGAAAGCACCTGCAAGTCGATCAGCCTGCAACGGGTTCTGCGTGGGTACTGGTGGCGCGCGCCGATCATCTTCCTCACCTTCCACTTCCTGCGCCACTTTCCGGCCATGGTGGGGTTCATTCCAGCGCACTCGCCCAAGCTGGTACCGCTGATCGACGTTGAGCCGCAGCATTGCCAGGCGCCGTCGCTGGATCACAAGGAGACGGTATGACGACTTCATCGCAGAGCGCGCCGAAGGCCTCGCCGAAATCCAGCAAGTGGGTATGGGCCAAGCGCATCATGACCGTGCTGTGCTTCATCCTGGTCCCGGTGCTGGTGTTCATGCTGGTGAAAAACCTCGACTGGCAGGAGGTCAAGCATGCGCTGAGCTCCTACAAGATGAGTACCTTGTTGATCGGTGCCGGCATCGTCGCAGCCAGCTACCTGACGTTCGCCAGCTATGACTTGCTGGCCAAGCGTTATATCGGCCACGAAGTGCCCAGTCGGCAGGTGCTGCCATTGGCCTTCGTGTGCTATGCGTTCAACCTCAACCTGGGCTCGTGGGTCGGCGGGATTGCCCTGCGTTATCGCCTGTACTCCAAGCTGGGTCTGGATGTGCCGGCCATTACCAAGATTCTCAGCCTGTGTCTGATCACCAACTGGCTGGGCTACCTGTTCGTGGCCGGTACGCTGTTCGCCATGGGCCTGCCGGCACTTCCCGAAGGTTTCAAGATCGGCAGTACCGGGCTGCAGATCATCGGCGTAGTGATCATCCTGCTTGGGCTGGCGTACCTGGCGGCCTGCCGCTTCTCGAAGAAACGCACCTGGACGATACGCAAGCAGGAGATTCTTCTGCCGTCGTTCAAGATGGCGCTGACCCAAGCCTGTCTGGGCGCGTTGAACTGGAGCCTGATGGGCTTGCTGGTGTGGTCGTTGCTGCCCGAGAAGGTCGGCTACCCGACCATTCTGGCGATCCTGCTGATCAGCAGCATTGCCGGTGTGATCACCCATATCCCAGCCGGCCTCGGTGTGCTGGAAACCATCTTCATCACCCTGCTGCAAGGGCAATACTCCAAAGGTGCGCTACTGGCCGCATTGATCGCCTACCGGGCGCTGTATTTCCTGCTGCCGCTGGCTATTGCCTGCGTGGTGTACCTGGTGCTGGAGAAACGCACCCGAACCATCGAGAAAAACCGCGAGTCGGGCGCCAGCAGCGGCGCCGGATAGCGGTATGAGCTAACGCCTGACCAACATCGAGCGCACGGTGTGGATCAGGTGGTCCAGGCTGAACGGCTTGGTCAGCACATGAGCAACAGCTTCGGGCAACTCGTCCATGGCTGCGGTCTGATCCACATAGCCGGTAATGAACAGTACCTTCAGACCCGGCTCCATCGCCCAGGCAGCATCCGCCACCTGACGACCATCGAGCCCACCCGGCAGGCCGATGTCGGTGATCAACAGGTCGGCCTTCAAGCCGCCTTGCACCAGTGACAGGCCCTCTACGCCATTGGCCGCTTCCAGCACTCGATAGCCCTTCTCCCGCAACGCCTCGCCCACCATCTGCCGCAACGTTCCTTCGTCGTCGATCAAAACGATGGTTTCACCGGTGGCTTCGGTGTCTATCAGGGCTCCGGTCAGTACCGGCAGCGTCGCACCGATCTCGCCGGTGTGTCGCGGCAGGAACAGGTGCATTGCGGTGCCCTGCCCCAGTGAGGAATCGACGCGAATCTGCCCGCCCGACTGGCGTACGAAGCCGTACACCATCGACAGGCCCAGGCCGGTGCCCTGACCCAATGGCTTGGTGGTGAAGAACGGATCGAATACCCGTGCGATGGTCTGCGGATCCATGCCGGTGCCGCTGTCGGTCACACTCAGGCACACGTACTGGCCCGGCTGCAGATCGTTCTCGGTGCGGGCTCGGGCGAACTGATGGTGATTGCGCGCGCGCAACCACAGGCTGCCGCCCCCCGGCATTGCATCACGGGCGTTGATGCAGAGGTTGAGCAATGCGCTTTCCAACTGGTTGGCGTCGACGCGCACCCACCAGACATCGTCGTCGCCCTGGGCACTGAACTCGATGCTCGGGCCCAGCGTCTGGCGTACCAGGTCTTCGAGGTCGGCGATCAGGGCCTTGGGCTCGACAGCCCGTGGCGCCAGGGTTTGACGACGCGAGAACGCCAGCAGCCGATGAGTCAGGGTGGCGGCCCGGGCCGAGGCCCCCTGTGCAGCGTCGATGTAACGCTTGAGCTCGCCGATGCGGCCCTGTTCGACACGTTGGCGCAGCAGTTCCAGGCTGGCGCTGATGCCGGTCAGCAGGTTGTTGAAGTCGTGGGCAAGCCCGCCGGTCAACTGCCCGACCGCTTCCATCTTGAGGCTGTGGCGCAGTTGTTCTTCGACCTGCTGCAGCATCAGCGCACGCTCGCGCTCTTCGGTCACGTCGCGGCCTACGGAGTGGAATGAGTCTTCGGCAGGCACCGCTGCCCAGGCAATCCAACGGTAACTGCCGTCGCGGTGGCGCAGGCGGCAGGTCATGTCATGCAGGCGTTCGCCGCGATACAGCGGCACCATCGCAACCGCTACCGCTTCATGATCGTCGGGGTGGATCAGGTCGATGGCGTGATGGCCAACCAGGTCCTCGGCGCTCCAGCCCAGCACCCGCGACCAGGCCGGATTGATGGCTGTGATTTCAAGCCTGCGGCTGGCCACCAACATGATGTCGGATGAAAGGTCCCAGAAGCGGTTGCGTTCGACCGTGCGCGCCATGGCTTCACGCTCGAAGCCTTCGGCTGCCTGCTCGGCCTTGTCCCTGGCCTGCAATGTCGCGGTGGTTTCGATGACCGTGTCGAGCATGCCCACGATGGTGCCATGTTCGTCGCGTACAGGGCTGTAGCAGAACGTGAAATACGCCTGCTCGGCCCTGCCGTTGCGCTGGATGACCAGCGGGAAGTCCTCGATGAAGGTCGCTTCGCCCTGGAAGGCGCGCGTCATTATCGGCTCGATGTCGTCCCACACTTCGTTCCAGACGATGTGCATCGGCACCCCGAGCGCCGGCGGCTTGCCCGCCAGCAAGGGCTCGAACGCATCGTTGTACAGGGTGATGCGCTCGTCCCCCCAGGCCAGACAGCCGGGGAAGCGTGATGCCAGCAGCATATCGACGGCAATGCGCAACACGGCAGGCCAACTGTGGATCGGCCCCAGCGGCGTCGCGGCCCAGTCGTGACAGCGTACTTTCTCGCTCATGCCCTCTCGGGAAAAGGGAAACGGGTGGGTCATGTTCAACTCGGGCAGTGGATCGCCCAGCAACGATAGCATCCGCGCGATTCTTCGGCGACCCACCTGCGCCCAGCGCTGTCAGGCAAAACCGGTCACCACGTGTGGCACGTAGGGGCCTTCGAGGCGCGCCGTTTCCTCTTCGCTCAACGACAGTTGCAGTGCAGCCAGGGCATCGTCCAACTGCACGGCCTTGGAAGCACCGACGATGGGCGCCGACACGCCGCGCTTGTTCAACACCCACGCCAGCGCCACCTGCGCCATGGGCACGCCGCGTTCCTTGGCGATCTGCTCGACCACGTCGATCACCTTGCCATCCTCGACCTCGGTGGCAGCATAGAACGACTGCCCGGAAATGTCGGTGCGGGTGCGTTCGGTCTGCATGCCGTGCGGGCGCGTCAGCCGGCCGCGGGCCATCGGGCTCCAGGGCATCAGGCCGACGCCCTGATCCAGGCACAGGGGAATCATTTCGCGCTCTTCTTCGCGATAGATGAGGTTGAGGTAGTTCTGCATCGAGACGAACCGGCTCCAACCGTGGCTGGCCGCGACCTGTTGGGCCTTGGCGAACTGCCAGGCGTACATCGACGAGGCCCCGATGTAGCGCGCCTTGCCCGCTTTCACCACGTCGTGCAGGGCTTCCATGGTTTCTTCGATGGGCGTGTGATAGTCCCAGCGATGGATCTGATAAAGATCGACGTAGTCGGTGCCCAGCCGCTGCAGGCTGGCATCGATGCTGGCCATGATCGCCTTGCGCGACAGGCCCTGCTCATTGGGCTTTTTCGAGCCTTCCCACATGTTGGCCGGAAAGAACACCTTGGTGGCGATCACGGTTTCCTCGCGACGGGTGAACTCCTTGAGCAATTTGCCGACGATGACTTCGGAAGTGCCGGCCGAGTAACTGTTGGCCGTGTCGAAGAAGTTGATGCCCTGCTCCACCGCATGCTTGATGATCGGCCGACTGGCATCCTCGTCCAAGGTCCAGGGGTGGGTGCCGGCATCGGGCTCGCCGAAGGTCATGCAGCCCAGGCACAGGCGGGAGATGTCCAGGCCGGTGTTGCCCAGCTTGACGTAGTTCATGGAGAGGCTCCTGCGGAGGACCGCGCGACATGCCGGTCCGATGCCTTTACCTTAGCGCCCACTCCTATCGGACATAACCCCCAGGCATCGCACCTGAGCTATGCAGAAATTCACAAGCGTGGCAGCACTGCCATGCAGTGCCGCACGAATTCGCTGACCGCCTGGATGCGTGGCGTTGCGCGCACGTCTTCGTGGAACGCCATCCAGACCTCGATGTTCAAGGTGGCCGCTTCCGGGTCGACCCGTTGCAGGCCATGTTCGGCGGCAATGAACGCCGGCAGGCAGACGACACCCGCCGCACCGGCGGCAGCCAGTGCCTGCACGCGCAGGTCGTTGCTGCACAGCACGAATTCGCCGTCCTCGGCCTGCTCGACCAGCCAGCGATGCTGAAGGGATTTGGCCTGCGAAGCGTCGTAGCCAATGAAGCGCGGCTTCGTTGACTGCGCCAGGTAGGCAGGGCTGGCGTACAGCGCATAGTCCAGGTGCCCGAGCAGACTCGCCACCAATGTCGACTCCAGCGGCCGGGCCAGGCTGACGGCGACGTCTGCCTCCCGGCGCGCCAGCGAGGTGCGCGATTTGGTGCCCACCAGGCGCAGCGACAACGCCGGATGCTGCGCCAGCAGGGTACCGGCGTGGGGCGCAATCAGGCTGCCCAGCAATACGGGCGGTGCCGACAGCACCACTTCGCCCTGCACGTCCGGCTGGTCGGCGCCCGCGTAATGCTCAAGGGCGAACGAAGAGGTGCTCATCTGCTCGGCGAACTCGGCAATCCGCAGCCCCTGGTGGGTCAGCACGTAGGCACGCGAGCGGCGATCGACCAGCTTGAGATTGAGCGCGGTTTCCAGTGACGCAATGCGCCGCGCCACGGTGGCATGGTCCACCGCCAGCGCCCTGGCCGCCGCCGTCAACGAGCCCGCCCGCACGAAGGCCGCAAAGTGCCTCAGATCTTCCCAATCGAACATGGATACCTCGCCTGTGATCAGGCCATGATACCCCCACCCCCCTTCAAAACGCGCAAATGCCCTGTAGGAGCGGTCCGCGGCCACGAACCAGACGCCACGGAGCATCAGGCAAACTACGGGGCCCTTTTCGCGGCCGATGACCGCTCCCACAGGGAACACAAGCTACGTCACCGCGCAGTCATCTGGATACTTCGTTGACCTTGAACAACCACTCGAATGCCTGCGGCAGCGTGGGTGTTGCCACATCGATCGGATTCGCGGCGATCTGGTCGGTCGTGCGCTGGAAGAGATCCCTGACCCCCGGCAGCACCGCGACCGGCATGTCAGCGGCACGCAACTGCCGCTCAGCTTCTTCGACTTCCTTCAAGCGACGCGGCGCATGCAGTACATGGGTGCGGATCAGGGCACCGAGAAAATCGCGCAGGCTTGCCTGATCAATGTCGCTCAAAGCGTCGTGCAACTTGTCACTGACGCCTTGCTTCTCCGCGGCCATGAAACATTCGATAGTCAGGGCTTCCAAGCCTTTGGTGAATACGCTTCTGAGGATCTTCAGGGCCGCCGCATCACCGGCTGCGCCGTGCTCCACTGGTTTGAGCGGCGCGCCGGCGAAGGCGAACAACGTCAGGGCGCGCTCGATACCAGTGCCGGCGCCCAGCAAGTTGGTTTTTTCGTGCGTCAGCGCAATCGCACCGAGGATGGCCACATCGACATAACTCACGTCGAATTCTGCGGCACGTTGCGCCGCCGTCCTGATCAATGCGGGATCGGCAGTGGTCATGTCCACATATAAAGCGTCCTTGGCCATATGCGCGAGCGCCTGCTCGGCGACGGACAGCGACACCGTACCAAACACGCACGATACCAGTACGTCACAGCTTGGCGCGATATCTGCAACCGATGTACAGATATCGCTGCCTGCCTGCGCAGCGAAGGCCGCCGCAGCAGCGGACGGCTTCAGATCGCACAAAACGACTTCGTGCCCAGCTGCCGCCCAGGGTCTTGCATAGGTCAGTCCGACTTCGCCTGCACCGATAATTCCGATTTTCATGCTGTATCTCCTGCAATCAGTGAGCGGCGTAGGCGCCCTTGTAAGTGCCTGCGGCGATCTGCGCCATCATTTCCGCTTCCTTTTGTTCGGTCGCATGACAGGCGCTCAACAGCTCGGCCGCGCGCGATGCGGCGAAGGCGACGATGCCATCGTGGTCACCGACGACGAAGTCGCCCGGCGACACGATCATCCCATCGATGCTCACTGGAACGTTTATCTCACCAGGTCCGTTCTTGTAGGGGCCCAGATGAATGCCGGCCCGCGCGAACATCGGAAACATACCCTTGCCAATGGTTGCCAGATCGCGAATCGCGCCGTCAATCACCACACCCGCCGCGCCACGTTTTTCAGCAATCGCCGCCATGATGTCGCCCATCAATGCACGGCTGACATCGCCGCCGCCATCGACCACCAGTACGTGGCCAGGTTCGAGCAGTTCAAGGGCCTGATGAATGGCTCGGTTATCGCCATTGGCTACTTTTACCGTCAAAGCGATACCAGCCATGGTCCCTTCGATCTTGTGAAAGGGGCGCAACGCTGCGCCCGGCAAACGATCCAGACAGTCACTGATGATCGAAGTGGAGGTGCGGGCAAATGCGGTTACCAGTTCGTCACGTTCGGATGAGGCGAGTACGGCAGTCATAGACAGTTCTCCGATGGCAGATAACACCAGCATAAACAGGCTATGAAATAGAAAAAGCGATATTATTCAATATCCAATCATTCTATTAAGGAATGGACATGATCACCCTGCGCCAATTGCTTGCTTTACACTGGATAGAGCGGCTCGGAACTTTCGAGCGCGCTGCAGAGCACCTGAGCACCACTCAGTCCGCCATATCCAAACGCGTTCAGGAACTCGAGGCGTCGACCGGAATGCAGCTGTTCGACCGTTCGCAACGCGGCGCCCGGTTGACCAGCGCTGGCGAGGAACTGTTAGTGATAGCGCGGGAAATGCTCGGGCTCGCCGAGCGCATCGACTCCCTCAAGGACGGTACCCAAGTGGTGAAGCGCCGGCTAAGGTTGGGTGTGACCGAACTGACCGCATGGACTTGGCTGCCGCGATTGGTGACGCGGCTGGTAACCGATTATCCGGGACTCATTATCGAGCCAGAGGTCGACATGAGCCGCAACCTCCATGAAAAGCTCATGGACGACATGATCGACCTGATCATCATTCCCGACACCTTTACCGCGCCGGAAGTGACCTCTGTCGCCTTGGGCGAGGTCGAGAATGCCTGGATGGCCGCACCGGGCCTGATAGGCCACGATGAGGTGCTGGACCTCGCGGAACTGGCGAAATACCCAATGCTGGTTCAAGGCAAGAAATCGGGCTCGGGACTGTTCGTGAACAAATGGCTGCGTACCTTGGGCGTCGACCTGCCCAAGACGCTGTCCTCGGACAGTCTGACCGCCATGCTCGGACTGACAGCCGCAGGCTTGGGTGTGACTTATCTGCCGTTGGAATGCTTTCGGCCATTGGTGGACGAGGGCAAACTTAACATCATCCGCACAACCCCCACATTACCCCCAGTGCCCTACAAGGCGATGTATCGAAACGATCGCCCTTCAGCGTTCATGACCGAGGTGTCGGGGCTGGCAGTAGAGCTGTGCGACTTCACTCGCCAGTTGCAACGATGAGCCCGGGGCACCGTGCATTCGGCGCCCCATTGCGTATTACCAGGATCAACGCAACGTTGTCATTGCGCGGCGGGCTCGACCTGATCAGCCGGTTCGGCAATGGTCAGCACGAAGGCCAGGGCCGCCAGCGAGCAGATCCCCAGGAAAATGAAGACCGCTGTCCAACTGTAGCTGTCCAGCAGAAAGCCGGTGACCAGGGGTGCTATTGCTCCGCCCGCCTGCCCTGCGCTGTTGACCAACGAGGCCGCAACCGGGTAAGTGGAGCGGCTGGTCAGGCCCATGGAATAGACCGAAAACGACGAGTAACCGATGTTCAGCAGGAAGCCCGTGCCGAACAACAGCAAGCTTACTGCCAACAGCCCGTTGGGCGCATAAACCAAGGCCACCATCATCACGCAAGTGGCCACCGCGCTGATCATCATGGTGGGCTTGCGACGACGGTCCAGAATCCGGTCCGAGAACCAGCCGCCGACGATGTTACCCAGTACTCCACCGGCAAACGGCAGTGCGGCGATGAAGCCAACCTGCATCAGTTCGAAGTGCTTCACTTCGCTCAGGTACTTGGGTAGCCAGGCCAGCAGCACATTGACCACGCCTGTCATCAGCAAATAACCCAGGCCACAGCCCCAGATGTTCCAGGAGGCAAATACCGATTTAGAGGAAGCCAGGGGTGCCACTCGCTGGTAGCGCAGCACTTTGTCCAACGCGCCGAAATCTCGCTGACGGCGCTTGGGCCCGCTCTCGGCCGGGGTCTGATCTTCGATATGATCGGCTTCGGCACCGTTGACCCGCTTGCAGGCACGGGGATCGTTTGGCACTACCCACCACCAGATCAATGCCAGCAGCAGGCCGGGGATGGCGAAGACGATGAACATGGTGCGCCAGTCGTAAAGCATGATGATGGCGGCGCCCACGGGTGGGGCTATGACGGCGCCCATCTTGGCGGCAGAAAGGAATGCGCCCGTGGCCAAGCCCTTCTCACCCGCTGGAAACCAGCGATTGATGGTGCTGAGCATGGACAGCGGGAGTGCGGCTTCGGCGATGCCCAAGGCGGACCGATAGAGTTTGATCATGCCGAAGTTATGCGCGGTTCCGATCAACAGGGTGACGATCGACGTCAGCGTGATCGACACCGGCGCGACGAGCCGCACGCCAAACCGGCTAATGATGAAGCCTGCCGGAATCTGACCCAGTGAATAGAACAGGAAAAACGCACTGACGAGCATGCCAGCCTGCGCGTTGCTGGCGCCAAATTCCTTCTGAATATACGGCAGAGCGATGCCGATATTAGCGCGATCGGCAGCGGCCAGCATGTACACCACGACGATCACCGACAGCACTATCCAGCGATACTTCGACCTGGCCGACCGAGCGGCGGCCTCGGTGTGGGCTAATTCGACCATGAGCGTTCCTTTATTATGTTTGTTCGATGGTCAATCTTGGCCAGCTGCGCGAAATAGAAAAAGCGATAAATAAGCACATTCATTCATTCTCTATTGGCATGACACGGCGCACAAACGTGCCCGCGTCGTTCACGCCGATGCACCGCCAACCGTGCTTCCCGACAACAACGCGAGGTTAAATCCGATCACCTGCGCCACGCGCGCCGAGCATGGTTGGCTTTTCGGCCGGGTTCTATCCCCAGTTCTACGGGCAGTCAGACGAGACCGACCGTGCCACAAAAAAACACTTGCCGAAGCTCGTTCTTGGTATACCATAATACCAGATACAAACCCTCCAAGAAGGAAACAGGCATGAGCTTCGAGATCCGCAAAATCGTCACTTACTCCGAAGAGACCCTCATCGAAGGCGGCAAGGCCACCGACAGTCCCGTGACCATGGTTGGCCTCGCGGTGGTCATGAAGAACCCGTGGCTGGGCCGCGGCTTCGTCGATGACCTGAAACCGGAGATCAAGGCCAACTGTTCGGACCTCGGGGCCCTGATGGTCGAGCGCCTGGTGGCCAGCATCGGTGGCGCGGACAAGATCGAGGCCTACGGCAAGGCGGCGGTGGTCGGTGCCGACGGCGAAATCGAGCACGCCTCGGCCGTCATCCACACCCTGCGCTTCGGCAACCATTACCGCGAGGCGGTGCAAGCCAAGAGCTACCTGAGCTTCACCAACAAGCGCGGCGGCCCTGGCACCTCGATCCAGATCCCGATGATGCACAAGGACGACGAAGGCCTGCGCTCCCACTACGTCACCCTGGAAATGCAGATCGAGGATTCGCCGCGCGCCGACGAGATCGTCGTCGTCCTGGGCTGCGCCAACGGCGGGCGCCTGCACCCGCGGATCGGCAACCGTTACATCGACCTGGAAGAGCTGGCTGCCGAAAAGGCCCAGTGACCCACTTGACTCAGGAGCGCTCCATGATTCGGCTTACCGCTGAACGCACTGCGGCCGGTACCAGTTACCTGGCCGCGGGTGACGGCCCGCCCGTGGTGTTCATCCATGGAGTGGGCTTGAACAAGGAAATGTGGGGAGGCCAGTTCGTCGGGCTGCTGCCGCACTATCGGGTCATCGCCTACGACATGCTCGGGCATGGCGCCAGTGCGTTGCCTGCGCCAGGCACGGCGTTGCTCGGTTATGCCGACCAATTGCTCGAACTGCTGGACCACTTGCAGGTGCCCGCAGCGACGGTCATCGGTTTTTCCATGGGCGGGCTGGTGGCACGGGCGTTCGCCCTGCACTACCCCGAACGCCTGCAGGCCCTGGTGGTGCTCAACAGCGTGTTCAACCGCAGCGCCGAACAGCGCGCCGGGGTGATAGCGCGCACCGGGCAGGCTGCCGAGCATGGCCCGAACGCGAACGCCGAGGCGGCGTTGTCGCGCTGGTTCAGCCGCGAGTATCAGGCGGCCAACCCGGCGCAGATCGCCGCGCTGCGCGAGACCCTGGCCAGCAATGATCCTCAGGGCTACTTAACCACCTATGAGCTGTTCGCCACCCAGGACATGTACCGCGCCGATGACCTCGGCAGCATCGCGGCGCCGGCGCTGATCGCCACGGGTGAGCTCGACCCGGGCTCCACGCCACAGATGGCCCGGGAAATGGCCGAGCGCATTCCCCACGCCGAGGTAGCGATACTCCACGAGCAAAGGCATATGATGCCGGTGGAATCACCCCGGCTGGTCAACCAGATGTTGTTGGATTTTCTCACCCGGGCCCAGCGCCTGGACAACCAGGCACAGGGGATCGTCGCATGACCCTTTCACGCTTTCAGATGTGCATCGACGGCCAGTGGGTCGATGCGCTGTCCGGCAAGACCTTCGAGAGTCACAACCCGGCCCTGGCCCAACCCTGGGCGCTGTTGCCCGACGCCGACGAGGCCGACGTCGACCGCGCCGTGCAGGCCGCACAGCGGGCGTTCGAGGCGCCGGCATGGCGCGGGCTTACCGCCACCGCCCGGGGCAAGCTGCTGCGCCGACTGGGCGACTTGATCGGCGAGAACAAGGAAGCGCTGGCTCAGCTCGAAAGCCGTGACAACGGCAAGCTGATCCGCGAAACCCGCGGCCAGGTGGGCTACCTGCCCGAATTTTTCCACTACACCGCAGGCCTGGCAGACAAGCTGGAGGGCGGCACACTGCCGCTCGACAAGCCCGACCTGTTCGCCTACACGGTGCACGAACCGATCGGCGTGGTTGCCGGGATCATTCCCTGGAACAGCCCGCTGTACCTGACGGCGATCAAGCTGGCGCCGGCCCTGGCGGCCGGCAACACCATCGTTCTCAAGCCCTCCGAGCATGCCAGCGCCACCTTGCTGGAATTGGCGCGCCTGGCTCTGGAAGCCGGCATTCCGCCGGGCGTGGTCAACGTCGTCACCGGCTACGGCCCGAGCACCGGCGCTGCCCTCACCCGCCACCCGTTGGTGCGCAAGATCGCCTTCACCGGCGGTGCCGCCACCGCGCGCCATGTGGTACGCAGCAGCGCCGAAAACTTCGCCAAGCTGTCCCTGGAGCTGGGCGGCAAGTCGCCGAACATCATTTTCGCCGATGCCGACCTGGACAGCGCCATCAACGGCGTGGTGGCCGGCATCTACGCCGCCTCGGGGCAGAGCTGCGTGGCCGGCTCGCGCCTGCTGGTGCAGGACGAGATCTACGACGAGTTCGTCGAGCGTCTGGTCGAGCGCGCCAAGCGCATCAAGATCGGCAACCCCCAGGACGAAGCCAGCGAAATGGGCCCTATGGCCACCGCCCAGCAATTGGCCGTGGTCGAAAGCCTGGTCGCGCAGGCGCTGGAAGAAGGCGCTACCCTGCGCATGGGCGGTCAGCGCGCACAGACCGACAGCGACGGTTGGTACTACCAGCCGACCCTGTTCGAATGCGACAACCACTCCATGAAGATCATGCAGGAGGAAGTCTTCGGTCCGGTGGCGTCGGTCATCCGCTTCTCCACCGAAGCAGAAGCGCTGGCCATGGCCAACGACTCCCAGTTCGGCCTCGCCGCCGGCATCTGGACCCGCGACCTGGGCCGTGCCCACCGCCTGGCCCGTGACGTGCGTTCCGGTATCATCTGGGTCAACACCTACCGCGCGGTATCGGCCATGGCGCCGATCGGCGGCTTCAAGAACAGTGGCTATGGCCGCGAGAGCGGCATCGATTCGGTACTGGCCTACACAGAACTCAAGACGGTATGGATCAACCTGTCCCAGGCCCCCATGCCCGACCCATTCGTGATGCGTTGAGGTAATTTGAAATGATCGAACCCGGCATCTACAAAGAAGTGATGGCTTCGTTCCCATCCGGCGTGACGGTGGTTACCACGCTGGACCCGGAAGGCGGCATCGTCGGCATCACTGCCAGTGCATTCAGTGCGCTGTCGATCGACCCGGCGCTGGTATTGTTCTGCCCCAACTACGAGTCGGACACCTACCCTATCCTGCGTGACAGCAAGCGCTTCGCGATTCACTTGCTGTCCGCAGACCAGCAGGCGGAGGCCTACGCCTTTGCCAGCAAGGGCAAGGACAAGGCGCGGGCCATCGCCTGGCACCTCAGCGAGCTGGGCAACCCGCTGCTGGAGAAAGCCACGGCCATCATCGAGTGCGAACTGTGGCGCGAGTACGACGGTGGCGATCACGCGATCATCGTCGGTGCAGTGAAGAACCTGATCCTGCCCAGCGAGCCGTTGACGCCCATGCTTTACCACCGCGGCAAACTGGGCGCATTGCCGACCCTGGGATGATCGACCTGCGCTGACCCATTCGGCCAGCCGCACCTGGGCACCTGGCCTGTCGCCGTTGGGCAGCAAGGCCGGGGGGCGTGCTAGACTCGCCGCTGTTTTTTTGCCTTTTCAACAGAGCGGACCCGATGAAACGCCTGCCCCTCGACGACAGCTTCAAGGTCAATCGCAACCCCGTCACCCTGCGCGAAATCGTGCTCGACAAGTTGCGCAGCGCCATCATGAACTTCCAGCTCCTGCCGGGCGATCGCCTGGTCGAGCGTGATCTGTGCGAGCGCCTGGGCGTGAGCCGTACCTCGGTGCGCGAGGCGCTGCGACACCTGGAATCCGAAGGCCTGGTGGAATTCGCCGACGCCAAGGGTCCACGCGTGGCCATCATCACCCTGGAAGACGCCCGCGACATCTATGAGCTGCGTTGCGTGCTCGAAGGCCTGATCGTCCAGCTGTTCACCCTCAATGCCAAGGCCCGGGACATCCGTGCCCTGGAAAAAGCGTTGGCGGTCAACCGCAAGGCGCTCGAAGAGCGTGCATTGTCCGACGTCCTGAGCTCGGTCCAGGGTTTCTACGACGTGCTCTTCGAAGGCTCGGGCAATCAGGTCGCCGCTACCCAGTTGCGCCAGTTGCAGGCCCGCATCAGCTACCTGCGCGCCACCTCGGTGTCGCAGGAAAACCGCCGCGGCGTCAGTAGCGACGAAATGGAACGCATCGTCACCGCGATCAAGAGCGGCGATCCGATGGCGGCGCACCAGGCGTCCGTCGATCACGTCCGCGCCGCTGCGAAGGTGGCCCTGGAATCATTGCGTCAGCAGCGCAACGACGACCACAAGGTGCGCGACATCGCCGCGCCCATAGCCCTCAACGAACCGCGCATCGGACGCTGACCGACATGGCCACTCCACGGTTTTGCCCCCAATGCGGTGCCTGCGGCCTGAGCCTCGGAATCCCTGCGGGCGATACCCATGAGCGGACCTTTTGCTCCGGTTGCGGCCACATCCATTACGTCAATCCGAAGGTCATCACCGGCTGCATCGTCGAAACCGACGGCAAGTACCTGCTGTGCCAGCGCGCGATCCCGCCGCGCCCCGGCACCTGGACGCTGCCCGCAGGCTTCATGGAAAGCGGAGAAACCACCGAGGAAGGCGCCCTGCGCGAGCTGTGGGAAGAAGCCGGAGTGCGCGCCGAAATCCTCTCGCCGTACTCGATCTTCAGCGTCCCGCGGATCAGCGAGGTGTACATCATCTTTCGCGCGATGGCCCTGGAGATCACCGACGAGTTCGGCCCGGAAACTGCCGCACGGCAGTTCTTCGCGCCGCAGGACATACCCTGGGACAGTATCTACTACCCCGCCATCCGGCAGATCCTGGAGCGCTACATCCAGGAGCGTGCGACCGGTACCTACGGCATCTACATGGGCAACGACGATACCGGCCGCATCCACTTCATGCGCTAGCCGGCGACCGCCTCGCAACCTTCGACGATGATCACTTCGGCCTTCGCGGCGCCCGCACGCAGGGCGGCTGCTTCCTGGTATTCCCTGGACTCGTAACAGGCTTGCGCCTGGGCGTACGAATCGAACTCGATCACCACGCTGCGCTGCGGCGTGGCCCTGCCTTCCATGGCTTGCGAACGCCCCCCACGGGCCAGCAGGCGCCCCCCGAACTGGGCGAAAACCGCCGGCGCGCGCTGGGTGTAAAGCACGTACTGCGCAGGATCGGTAACGTCTACATGAGCAATCCAATAAGCCTTCATTTTCAACTCGACAGGGGGTAATGTACGTATTATGGTATACCACGATTAGGCCAGTTATCCCAGACCAGTCATCCCAGAGAGTGCAGGCATGGCGTTCAACAGCATCGAAGAAATCATCGAGGACTTTCGTCAAGGCAAGATGGTCTTGCTGGTGGACGACGAAGACCGCGAAAACGAAGGTGACCTGCTGCTCGCCGCCGACCGCTGCACGGCCGAGGCCATCAGTTTCATGGCCCGCGAAGCACGCGGATTGATCTGCCTCACCCTCACCGAGGAACGCTGCCAGCGGCTGGGGCTGGAGCAGATGGTACCCAGCAACGGCAGCGGGTTCGGCACCGCGTTCACGGTTTCCATCGAAGCCGCCAGCGGGGTCACCACCGGTATCTCCGCCGCCGATCGGGCGCGCACCGTTGCCGCCGCAGTGGCGCCTCAGGCGGTTGCCGCCGACCTGGTGCAACCGGGCCACATCTTTCCCCTGCGCGCCCGCGAAGGCGGTGTGCTGACCCGCGCCGGGCATACCGAAGCCGGCTGCGACCTGGCGCGGCTGGCCGGCTTCACCCCTGCCGCGGTGATCGTCGAAGTCATGAAAGACGACGGCACCATGGCGCGTCGTCCGGATCTGGAGCTGTTCGCTGCGCGTCACGGCATCAAGATCGGCAGCATCGCCGACCTCATCCACTACCGCTTGAGCACCGAGCACACGGTGACGCGCATGGGCGAGCGCGAGCTGCCTACCGTGCACGGCACGTTCCGCCTGGTCAGCTATGAAGACCGCATCCAGGGCGGCGTGCACATGGCCATGGTCATGGGCGACATCCGCCGCGAAGATCCGACTCTTGTGCGGGTGCACGTCATCGACCCGCTGCGCGACCTGGTCGGCGCCGAGTACACAGGTCCCGCCAACTGGACGCTGTGGGCGGCGCTGCAGAAAGTCGCCGAGCACGGTACGGGCGTGGTGGTGGTGCTGGCCAATCACGAGTCTTCCCAGGCCCTGCTCGAGCGCGTACCGCACCTGACCCAGCCGGTGCGCCCTTATTCGAGTACGCAGACACGCATCTATTCGGAAGTCGGTACCGGCGCGCAGATCCTCCAGGATCTGGGCGTCGGCAAACTGCGTCACCTGGGCCCGCCGCTCAAGTACGCAGGTCTCACGGGCTACGACCTCGAAGTGGTCGAAAGCATCGCATTCCAGGCACCCGGACCGGATGCATCCGCCATGGACGGCAACGGCATCTGAAACAAACGATCGCCCAGGTCGCCACGACCTGACTGCTCCCGATACGCGGGTGTGGAAACAGCCCGCTCAAACAATGACAAATGAGGGCGTACAAGATGGTATTCAAAAAACGTGCGATAGCGGCGTTGGCCGCAGCGACGCTGGCGTTCACGGCAGGCACTGCCGTGGCAGCCGAGACGCTGAGCTTCGTCAGCTGGGGCGGCACCACCCAGGACGCGCAGAAGTCGTCGTGGGCCGATCCGTTCAGCAAGAGCAGCGGCACAGCGGTGGTCATGGATGGACCCACCGACTACGGCAAGCTCAAGGCCATGGTCGAGAGCGGCAACGTGCAGTGGGACGTGGTCGACGTGGAAGCCGATTTCGCCTTGCGTGCGGCCAGCGAAGGCCTGCTCGAACCCATGGACTTCAAGGTCATCGACCGCACCAAGCTGGACCCGCGCTTCGTCTCCGACTACGGCGTGGGCTCGTTCTACTTCTCATTCGTGCTGGGCTTCAACGAAGGCAAGGTCGGCGCCGGCAAACCCCAGGATTGGACTGCACTGTTCGACACCAAGGCCTATCCCGGCAAACGCGCACTGTACAAGTGGCCCAGCCCAGGCGTGTTGGAGATCGCCCTGCTGGCCGACGGCGTCGCTGCCGACAAGCTCTATCCACTGGACCTCGACCGCGCTTTCAAGAAGCTCGATTCGATCAAGAAGGACATCGTCTGGTGGGGCGGCGGCGCCCAGTCCCAGCAGCTGCTGGCCTCGGGCGAAGTCACCATGGGTCAGTTCTGGAACGGTCGGGTCTACGCCCTGCAACAGGATGGCGCTCCGGTGGGCGTGAGCTGGAAGCAGAACCTGGCGATGGCCGACTTCCTGGTCGTGCCCAAGGGCTCGAAAAACAAGGAGGCAGCCATGCGCTTCGTGGCCAACGCCACCGGTGCCAAGGGCCAGGCCGATTTCTCCAATCTGACGGCCTACGCCCCGGTCAACACTGAAAGCGTGCAGCGCCTGGACTCGGTTCTGGCGCCCAACCTGTCGACCGCGCACGTTGACGACCAGATCACTCTGGACTTCGCCTACTGGGCCAAGAATGGCCCCTCTATCGCGACACGGTGGAACGAATGGCTGGTCAAGTGAAGCTGTCCTCGCCCTCCGCCCTCGGCAGCACCGGGGGCGCCGCCGGCGGCCCTGGTGCGCTGCACGCCGCCCAGCCGCGCCCGAGCCTGATCCAGCGCTGGCGCGGGTCGAGCAACCTGATCCCGGCGCTGGTGTTTCTCGGCCTGTTCTTCTTCGCCCCGCTCATTGGCCTGCTGCTGCGCGGCGTGCTGGAGCCGACACCGGGGCTGGACAACTACCGCGAACTGTTCGCCAACTCGGCCTATGCGCGGGTGTTGTTCAACACCTTTTCGGTGGCCGGGCTGGTGACCCTGTTCAGCGTATTGCTGGGCTTTCCACTGGCTTGGGTTATCACCCTGGTGCCACGGGGCTGGGGCCGCTGGATCTTCAGCATCGTGCTGCTGTCGATGTGGACCAGCCTGCTGGCGCGCACCTACTCCTGGCTGGTGCTGCTGCAGGCGTCGGGGGTGGTCAACAAGTTGCTCATGGCCCTGGGCATCATCGACCAGCCATTGGAGATGGTGCACAACCTGACCGGGGTGGTGATCGGCATGAGCTACATCATGATTCCGTTCATCGTTCTGCCGCTGCAGGCCACCATGCAGGCCATCGACCCGATGGTGCTGCAGGCCGGCGCCATCTGCGGCGCCAGTCCGTGGACCAACTTCTTCCGGGTATTCCTGCCGCTGTGCCGCTCGGGACTGTTCTCCGGTGCCTTGATGGTGTTCGTCATGTCGCTGGGCTATTACGTGACTCCGGCGCTGTTGGGTGGCGCGCAGAACATGATGCTGCCCGAGTTCATCGTGCAACAGGTGCAATCCTTCCTCAACTGGGGTCTGGCGAGCGCTGCTGCCGCACTGTTGGTGCTGATCACCCTGGTGCTGTTCTATTTCTATCTGAAGCTGCAACCGGAATCCCCGGTCGGCTCCAGCAATTCGAGGTAAGTCATCATGCTTCTTACCCCCAATGCCATGAGTCGACGCCTGCGCGTGGGCTTGTACCTCACCACGGGGTCGATCGGCCTGTTCCTGCTGTTGCCGATCGTCTTCATCGTGCTGCTGTCGTTCGGCTCATCCCAGTGGCTGGTGTTTCCACCACCGGGCTGGACCACCAAGTGGTACCTGCAGTTCTTCGCCAACCCCGAGTGGATGGCAGCGGCCTGGTCGAGCTTGAAAGTCGCTGCGCTGACCACTGTGTTCGCGGTACTGCTGGGCCTGCCGACGGCCTTCGCGCTGGTGCGTGGCAAGTTTCCGGGCCGCGAGTTGCTGTATGCCTTATTCACCCTGCCGATGATCGTGCCAGTGGTGATCATCGCGGTGGCCGTGTATGCGCTGTTCCTCAAGCTGGGCTACACCGGCACGGTGTTCTCGTTCGTGGTCAGCCACGTGATCGTCGCCCTGCCCTTCACCATCATTTCGATCATCAACTCGCTGAAGCTGTTCGACCAGTCCATCGAGGATGCCGCAGTGATCTGTGGTGCGTCCCGCCTGCAGGCAATCTTCAAGGTCACGTTCCCGGCCATTCGTCCGGGCATGGTCGCCGGCGGCCTGTTCGCGTTCCTGGTTTCCTGGGATGAAGTGGTCCTCAGCGTAATGATGGCCAGCCCCACCCTGCAGACCCTTCCCGTGAAAATGTGGACCACCCTGCGCCAGGACCTGACGCCGGTGATCGCCGTCGCCTCGACGCTGCTGATCGCCCTGTCGGTGCTGGTCATGGTGGCTGCCGAAATCATTCGTCGCCGTAACCCCGTCAACGCCTAGGAGCTGGACATGAGTGCTGTGATCAAACAACAGGCCGTGCAGGCCGGCGACACCCTGGTCAGCCTCCGCGGCCTGAACCGTCATTACGGCGACTTCGCTGCGGTCGACAATATCGACCTGGACATCAAGAACGGCGAGTTCCTGACCTTCCTCGGTTCCAGTGGCTCGGGCAAGAGCACCACCCTGTCGATGCTGGCAGGCTTCGAGACACCCAGTTCCGGCGAGATCCTGGTCAGCGGCCAGTCGCTGGTCAACGTGCCGCCGCACAAGCGCGGTATCGGCATGGTGTTCCAGCGTTATTCGCTGTTTCCGCACCTGTCGGTGCGCGACAACATTGCCTTCCCCCTGGACATCCGCAAGCTGGGCCGCGCCGAGCGTGATCGCAAGGTCGACGCAATGCTCAAGCTGGTGCAGCTCGAGGCCTTCGCACACCGTCGCCCTTCGCAGCTGTCCGGTGGCCAGCAGCAGCGCGTTGCCATCGCTCGCGCCCTGGTCTACGAGCCGCGCATTCTGCTCATGGACGAGCCGTTGGGCGCACTGGACAAGAAGCTGCGCGAAGACCTGCAGGATGAGCTGCGCCAGCTGCACCGGCGCCTGGGCATCACCATCGTCTACGTGACCCACGACCAGGAAGAGGCCATGCGCCTGTCGCAGCGTATCGCGATT
Source organism: Pseudomonas sp. CFBP 13710 (assembly GCF_014842235.1). Taxonomy (NCBI): domain Bacteria; kingdom Pseudomonadati; phylum Pseudomonadota; class Gammaproteobacteria; order Pseudomonadales; family Pseudomonadaceae; genus Pseudomonas; species Pseudomonas sp. CFBP 13710. Next base: position 830,130 of record NZ_JACYVJ010000001.1, read on the forward strand.
TTCAGCCACGGCAAGATTGTCGGGCTGGGCAGCGGCTACGACCTTTATCAGAACCCGCCCAATGCCTTCGTGGCCTCGTTTCTGGGCAACTCCAACTTCCTCAAGCTGACCACCACCAGCAACGGTTCCGGCAGCTTCGAAGGCGCCAGCCTGGGCATGCGCCTGACACCCGGCGCCAATACGGGCCAGCAGGTACTGCTGATGGTACGTCCCGAGAAAGCCCAGGCATTGAGCGCCGCGCAGGCTGCAGAGCAACCGCTGCTGCCGGGCTGGAACCAGATCGCCGCCACGGTCACCGAGACGCTGTTTCTCGGCGAGAGCCAGACCTGCAGCGTCGTGACCCAGGGTGGCACGCCGATGACGGTCAAGGCCTTGTCTGCAGCCGGCATGCCCTTGCAGGCCGGTGAGCAGGTCCAGGTGCGCTGGGCAGCGGCGGATGCCTGCGTGTACACCCAGTGGGAAGACGCTGACCTCAACAAGGCGGCTGGCGCGCACTGAGCCTGCAACGCGCCTTCTACCCCGCAACGCAAAAGGCCCCGAGTGATCGGGGCCTTTTTGCAGGTGCTGTTTCTGTCGGTTCGAACTACTTGGCGTATCCGGCGCGTACCCGCTCTGCGCGCTGTTGCTTGCGCGTGGCCAGGCAGTAGAACAGTGGGCAGGTCACCACGATGCCGACCAGCCAGGAGAGGTCGGCACCTTCGACCAGGTGGGCGTAGGGGCCGACATACAAGGCGGTGTTGGCGAACGGCAGCTGCACGGCAATGCCACAGGCGTAGGCGATGATCGCGTGCCAGTTGAAGCGCCCGTACTGCCCGCCGTCGGCGGCGAAGATCGACTCGATGTCGTAGTTGCCGTATTTGATCAGGTAGAAGTCGATCAGGTTGATGGACGCCCAGGGCACCAACACCAGCAGCAGTGCCAGGATCAAGCCGATGAAGTCCTGGATGAAGTCACCCGAGGCGCCCACCGCCACCAGACAGCAGCCACTCAACACCAGCGCCGACAGCACGATGCGTACTTTCACGCTGGGCGTCCAGTGGGCCACGAACGTCTGCACGGCGGTGACGATGGCCAGGACCGCGCCGTACAGGTTCAGGGCGTTGTGGCTGATGATGTTGAGCAGGAACAGCAGCATCAGCAGCGGGCCCAGCGCCCCGGTGGCCTGCGCCACAGCAGTCATCGCTTCGGTGCCCGGCGGCGTTGCGAGCACCACCACCGCGCCGAAACTGAACGACAGGATGGTCCCCAGGGTGGCACCGGCATAGGTGGCCCAGAACGGTTTGGCGATGCCGATATCGGTCGGCAGATAGCGCGAGTAATCCGACACGTAGGGCGAGAAGCTGACCTGCCAGATCACTCCCAACGACACCGTGGCGATGAACCCCGCCAGGGTGAAGCCACCACGGGTAAGGAAGTCGACCGGCAACGGCTGGCTGAACACATAGGCGAATCCGGCGAGCAGTGCGCCGCCCATCACCCAGGTACCGATCTTGTTCAAGGTATGGATGAACCGGTAGCCCAGCACACCAATGGCGGTGGCGGCCAAGGCGCCGATCACGCTGCCTACGGGCAGGGAGATCGGCTCGACCATCGAGTGGATCGACTTGCCGGCCAGCACGATGTTGGAGATGAAGAAGCCGACATAGATCAATGCGGCGAAAAACACGATCAGCAGCGCGCCGAAGCGGCCGAACTGTCCGCGGCTCTGGACCATCTGCGGAATGCCCAGCCGCGGCCCCTGGGCCGAGGACAAGGCGATGACCAGCCCACCCAGGCAGTGCCCGAGCACGATGGCCAGCAACCCCCAGGCGAGGTTGAGGTTGAACACCTGTACCACCATGGCGCCGGTCACGATCGGCAGGGGCGCAATGTTGGTGCTGAACCACAGTGTGAACAGGTCCCGAGCCCGCCCATGGCGCTCGGTGGAAGGGACCTGCTCGACGGTGTAGCTCTCGATCAATGGGTCTTGCGATGTACGCTCGGACATAGTTTTTCACTCGAGTCTGTTGTTGTTCTTGTAGGAATCCGGATCGATGCAACGACCCGCTTCTGATAGACAGACCATATTACGGTATACCAAGAAAAGGCAAGTGGATCGCTCAGTCCCGCCACCCCAAGCCGTTGCCAGTTGTGTATCTGGCGACTGAAATTCAGGGTTGCACAAACATTTCTTTGGTATACCATCAGACCAACAAATATTCGAATAAACGAGAGGTGCCTTTGATGATCGATGCCGAAATCTACAAACAAGTCATGGGCTCGTTTCCCTCTGGCGTGACCGTGATCACCACGCTGGACGACGAAGGCCAACTGGTCGGCATGACCGCCAGTGCCTTCAGCTCGCTGTCGATCGATCCGGCCCTCGTGCTGTTCTGCCCCAACTACAAAGCCGACTCCTACCCCCACTTGATTCGCAGCAAGCGCTTCGCCATCCATCTGCTTTCCAGCGACCAGCAGGCCGAAGCCTACGCCTTCGCCAGCAAAGGCAAGAACAAGGCCGACGGGATCGAGTGGAGCATGAGCGCTCTGGGTAATCCGGTACTCAAGAATGCCATTGCGGTCATCGAGTGCGAACTGTGGCGCGAGTACGAGGGTGGTGACCACGCAATCATGGTTGGCGCGGTGAAGAATCTGCTGGTACCCAGCGCCCCGCAAAGCCCGCTGGTCTACTGCCGCGGCAAAATGGGCGCCCTTCCCGCTTTCGCCTGACACTCCCATACCCAGGCTGCGGCAAGCCCCCGGCCGGGACGAATCACCGCCAACAGATCCGAGGTAGGCAAGATGAAATTTTCGCTGTTCGTACACATGGAGCGCTGGGACGACAAGACCAGCCACCGGCAACTGTTCGAAGACCTGACCGAACTGACCCTGATGGCCGAAAAAGGCGGGTTCAGCACGGTATGGATCGGCGAGCACCACGCCATGGAGTACACCATCTCCCCGAGCCCCATGCCGCTGCTGGCGTATCTGGCCGGCAAGACCACCACCATCCATCTGGGCGCCGGTACCATCATCGCGCCGTTCTGGCACCCGCTGCGTGTTGCAGGCGAATGCGCACTGCTGGATGTGATCAGCAACGGGCGCATGGAAGTCGGCCTGGCTCGCGGCGCCTACCAGGTCGAATTCGACCGCATGGCCGGTGGCATGCCGGCCAGCAGTGGCGGCAACGCCCTGCGCGAAATGGTGCCGGTGGTGCGTAAACTGTGGGAAGGCGACTACGCCCATGATGGCGAGATCTGGAAGTTTCCCACCTCAACCAGCGTGCCGAAGCCGATCAAGACGCCACCGATGTGGATCGCCGCGCGCGACCCCGACTCGCACAACTTCGCCGTCGCCAACGGCTGCAACGTCATGGTCACGCCGTTGATGAAGGGCGACGAGGAAGTGGTCGATCTCAAGAACAAGTTCGAAACGGCGTTGGCGAACAACCCGGACGTACCTCGCCCGCAACTGATGGTGCTGCGTCACACCCACGTTCACGCCAGTGACGACCCCGACGGCTGGAAGGTCGGCGCCACGGCGATCTCGCGCTTCTACCGCACCTTCGACGCCTGGTTCGGCAACAAGACCACCCCGGTCAACGGCTTCCTGGAACCCAGCCCGGAATCCAAGTTCGCCGAGCGCCCCGAGTTCGAACTGGAGAACATCCGCAAGAACACCATGATCGGCACGCCCGAACAAATCATCGCGCGCATCAAGTACTACCAGGAACTGGGCGTCGACGAGTTCAGCTTCTGGTGCGACAACAGCCTGCCCCATGCAGAAAAGAAGAAGTCGTTGGAGCTGTTCATCAATGAGGTAGTGCCGGCCTTTCGCTAGGCTTGGCAGCATGCAACGAAAGAACCGGGCACCTGCCCGGTTTTTTCATGGATGGCCAACGTGTTCAACGCGCGCAGGCTACCGGCGTCACTCTTGCCGACAACATCATCAGTGGCTGAATCGAGAGGCCGCCTGCATTTCTTCGACAAGGGCCTGAACGAGCCTTTGCGCAGGCAGCTCCCTGGCCAGCGGTGCGCCCTGACCCGCCCACTGGGCTGCAAAATCGTGGCATCCCTTGGCGCTGGCCGCGGCATGCAGGGCTTTGGCAACATCGTAGGCCAACGGATACTCGGCTGGCAGGGGAACGCTGTCGGTTCCGGACTCCAGGTACAGGCGATTCGGAATCCCGCGGGCCGGTCGGCCCGATACATAGCTGGTAACCCGTGTCTGACTCGCCTTCGCGCTTTTCAGCGCCTGCCGGTGCTCTGGGGTTGCACACGACTCCGGACACAAAATGAAAGCCGTTCCCAGCTGACAAGCACTTGCGCCGAGCATCAGCGCTGCATTTATCCCGGCACCATCCATGATCCCGCCGGCGGCAATGACCGGCAGATCCACGGTTTCAACGATGATGCGCAACAGCGCGAACAGGCCCATCTGCTGGTCTTGTCCGAACCCATCATCGAACACCCCCCGATGCCCGCCGGCTTCGTACCCTTGGGCAATGATGGCCTGAACGCCTGCGCGCTCCAGCTGCTGTGCTTCGGCCAACGTCGTTGCGCAACCGATGACGCAGATACCCGCCGACTTGAGCTCATCGATCCACTGCACAGGCGGCGCGCCGAAATGAAAGCTGACGACCGACGGTTTTTCTTCGACGAGCATCTCGAGCATGGCTCGATCATCGACGAAGCTTTTGTAGATTTCTTTCAAGACCGGCGGAGGTGCAGCGTCGAACTCGGGAAAGAAACTTGAAAGATACTGCAGCCACGCATCGTTTCTGGCGTGGTCGAACGCAGCCGGGCGATGGCAGAACATGTTGACGTTGAAGGGCTTGTGGGTGAGCGCCCTGGTCTGCCGGATCAACTCACGCCCCTGCTCTGGCGTACTGGCCCCCAGACCGATGGAGCCCAATGCACCGGCATTGGAAACAGCTGCTGCCAATTGCGGCGTCGAGACACCTACCATGGGCGCTTGAACGATCGGATGCGTGATCCCCCATTCGGACAGCATGTCGGGTTTCGGCATTTCTCATCCCTCCTCTCGATTGGTCGTGCCGGTTAGCGATCCGACCTGACCAGTGCTAGACCAACGCCTCTGCAGGTCCGAAAAACTCATAATGCGCCTGACCGTCCGGTACGCCCATGTCTCGAAGCGTTCGCTTCATGAATGCCATGAACGGTTTGGGGCCGAGAAAGTAGGCATCCACGTTGCGGTCAGCGGGCAACCATTGCTGCAGCTGCTCTATCGAAGGCATGCCGACGGCATCAGGCTGCGCCCCTGCATCGGTACTGGCCTCGTTGTAAACGATGTAGGCCCTGAACTGCGGGAAACGTTGCTGCCATTCACGAAGCTGGTCTCTGAACGCTTGAGCCTGGGCATTTTTTGCATAGTGGATGAATACCACAGGACGATCACCTGCCTGCAGCGCAGTTTCACCCATAGCGATCGTCGGCGTGATACCCACCCCGCCACTGATCAGCACCAATGGCTTGGTACCTTCTGCAAGCGTGAAGTTGCCGGAAGGTGGAAAGAGCTCGAGCACTGACCCAGCGATAATCTGGTCGTGCAGATAATTGGAAGCCACACCACTGGGCTCGCGCTTGACACTGATGCGCAGCCCCACCCCCGAGGATGGCGCCGACAGCGAGTAACTGCGCCGGCACTCGTTCCCATCGATGTTCAGGCGCAGGCTGATGTACTGGCCCGGTTCATGCGCAATGACGGGTTCGCCATCGACCGGTTCCAGGTAGAACGAGGTGATCTCGCTGCTTTCAGGCACCTTGCCGGCGACCCGGAACATGCGCCCGCCGCGCCACCCACCGGGTGCGGCGGCGACGTTTTCGTACACCTGTTCTTCAGCACTGATCAAAATGTCGGCCAACTGCTGATAGGCTGCCGCCCATGCTGCTATCACTTCATCAGTGGCGATTTCTTCACCCAGCACTTCACGAATCGCGCGCAACAGGCAAGCACCCACGATCGGGTAGTGCTCGGGAAGAATCTGCAGCGCAACGTGCTTGTTGACGATCTGGCTTGCCAGCGGTCCCAGGTTTTCCAGACGATCGATGTTGCGGGCATACATCAGCACACCGTTCGCGAGCGCCCGAGGTTGCGAGCCGTTTGCCTGATGCGCCTGATTGAACAAAGGCCTGACCTCTGGATGGCCATCCAGCATGATGTTATAGAAATGCGTAGCCAGTGCCTCACCCCCCGTTTCCAGCAGGGGGATGGTCGCTTTGATGATGTCGCGCTGAGCTTGAGTGAGCATGTGAACTCCGGATGCAGATGGGTGCTATCTTCATAGCAACCGCTATGCCATACAGAAAATCCAATAAAATCAGTCCTTCATCTATTCTTAAGAGTCTTTTAGACTCGGTTAAAAAGACCCAAATATGAAAGGCAAGGTCATTTCGACTCAGTCATCACGGGCTCTCCAGGCGCTTCTCCCGCTGCTGAGCGATCTCACTGCGGAGATCAGCGCAGAATACCGTTACCAGCGTGTGCTCGATGCGCTTCGCGAATTGGTACCCACCGATGCCGTCGCCATCCTGCGCCTCGAAGATCACGTTCTGATACCCGAAGCCGCCCATGGGCTGGCGGTGGATGCCATGGCGCGACGGTACCCGGTGGACAGCCATCCGCGCTTGAAAGCGATCGTCGAGGCACCGGGAGCGATATTGTTTGCGCCCGACTGTCCTTATCCGGACCCCTACGACGGCCTGATCGGCGCCAGCGCGTTGCCTGTGCACGACTGCATGGGCTGCGCCCTGCGCATCAACGAGAAAATCTGGGGTGTTCTGACCCTGGACGCGCTGAACGTGGGTCAATTTTCCGAGGACGATCTGCAGACGGTGGAAACCTTCGCGCGCCTGGCCGCCGCTACGGTGGTGGCCGCCGGGCATTTCGACGAGCTGATGCGCACTCTCGAGGGCGAACGCAAGCGAGCCGATGCCTACCGACTGGCCCACCAGGGCGGACCTCAACGGATGATCGGTACCAGTGAGGCATTCAAACAGTTGCTGGGAGAAATCGACCTGGTGGCGCCCAGCGAGCTGACCGTACTCATTACTGGTGAAACGGGCGTTGGCAAAGAACTGGTGGCGCGTCGGCTCCACAGCCACTCTCACCGTGCCGACAAGCCGATGATCAGCGTCAACTGCGCCGCCTTGCCGGAACACCTTGTCGAAAGCGAACTGTTCGGTCACGTCAAAGGCGCGTTTTCAGGCGCCGTCGAGAACCGCCTCGGCAAATTCGAGATGGCCAGTGGGGGCACGCTCTTCCTCGATGAAATCGGCGAGCTGCCGCTGTCGGTGCAGGCCAAGCTGCTGCGGGTGCTGCAAGGCGGTGATGTGCAGCGCGTGGGCTCCGACCGTTCACACGTGGTGGATATTCGTTTGCTGGCCGCGAGCAACCGCGACTTGGCCGAAGAGGTTCGGACAGGTCGATTTCGTGCCGACCTCTATCATCGTCTGACCGTGTACCCGTTGCGCGTGCCGCCACTGCGAGAGCGCAAGGAGGACATCCTTCTTCTGGCAGGCGCGTTCGCCGAGGAAAACCGGTACCGCATGGCACTGCCTCCGGTGCGGTTCGCCGCCCCAGCCAAACAGGCGCTCGGGCAATACGCCTGGCCGGGGAATGTTCGCGAGCTGGAGCACCAGATCGCCAGGGCCGTGTTGAAGGCGAAAAAGCGGGGTTCCGGTTCAGCCCGTAAAGACATGCTCGTTCTGCTGGCAGACGATTTCGACCTTCCGACCACCGCCAGAGTCCTGGAAACCGAGCCCGCGCGTTCAAGCGATTCCGTTCGGTCGATGCCCCTCGACTACAAGGCCGCCGTTGATGACTACAAGAAAGAGCTCCTGGAAAACGCATTGATGCAGCACCGAGGCAATATCACCGCTGCTGCCAAGAGCCTCGGCCTGGATCGCGCCAATCTGGCAAGGCTTGCGGCTCGGCTGGGTGTCAGCGTTCGGCGCGTCTAGGAACGACACCGGCCACCTCATCGTTTGCCGCGCCCAACTACAGGCGCGATGGAACGCTCACCCCCTGACCGTCCACAGCTGCTCGAGCTGCGTCGTATAGCTCTGGCTCATCATCTCCCTACGCATGCCCCAGTCCGGGTTGGTCGGCACCGCTGCTGGGCGCAGCGTGCCCCTGCCCCAGCGACCGTTGACCTGGTCGAGCACCTGCATCAGCCGCTCGGCGGCGGCCGGTTGCGCGCTGGCGAACAGGTCGTCGGTGAACTCGCCGCGCTGACACAGGCCCAGCAAGAGTATTTCCGCTTTGCTGTAGGTGAAGCCGCTGCGAAAGATGAATTCCAAGCCCTGCACCGCCGCCTTGGTCAACAGGCGTACATCGTCGGTGGGGTATGGCAGCTGCACCACCACGCCGTTGGCGTACTTGGCTTCCAGCGGGTTGAGCATGCCGGTGCGCACGCTTACGCGCAGCTGCCGACACAACGAATGCTGCGCCCGCAGTTTTTCCGAAGCGCGCATCACGTAGCTGGCCACCGCCTCGCGGATCGGCGCGATCTCGGTCAGGCGCTTGCCGAACATCCGGCTGCAGCAGATTTCCTGCTTGGGCGGATCGGGGTCTTCGAGCGCCAGGCAGGGCGTGCCGCCCAGTTCACGGGCGGTCTTTTCGATCACCACGCTGAACCGGCTGCGCAACAGCGCAGGGTCGGCGCAGCTCAGGTCCCAGGCGGTAGCGATGTTCATGCCTTGCAGGTGTGCGCTCATCTTGCGCCCGATGCCCCACACATCACTCACCGGGGTGACTTTCAACAGACGATCGCGGCGTCCCGCCTCGCGCAGGTCGAGCACGCCGCCCAGCTGTTTATGCCATTTCTTCGCGGCATGATTGGCCAGCTTGGCCAGGGTCTTGGTACCGGCGATACCCACGCCTACCGGGATGCCAGTGCGCCGGTAGACCTGTTCGCGAATGTCTCGGCCCAGGGCGTCCAGGTCCTGATGCATGCCGGTGAGGTCGGCGAACGCTTCGTCGATGCTGTAGACCTCAAGGGCCGGCACCATGGACTCGATGATGCACATCACCCGTTCGCTGATATCACCGTATAGCGCGTAATTGGAGGAAAACGCCACGATGCCATGCTGGCGCAGCAGGTTCTTGATCTGGAAATACGGCGAGGCCATTTTCACCAGCGCCTTGGCTTCGGCGGACCGAGCGATCACGCAGCCATCGTTGTTGGACAGGACCACGATCGGGGTCTTCGCCAGGTCCGGGCGAAACACCCGCTCGCAGCTGGCGTAGAAGCTGTTGCAGTCGATCAGGGCGAAGACCGGCTCATTCCTTTTCATGGGCGCGTACGCTGAAGGTGACCACGCCCCAGATCAGCAATTCGTCGCCTTCCATGATGTAGCGCGGCGGGTAATCGCGATTGGCCGACTTGAGGATCACCTCGCGACCGCGCTTGTGCAGGCGCTTGCACACCGGTTCGCTGTTCACCGCCGCGATGACGACATGGCCGTGCTCGGCCTCGATCGAGCGATCCACGATCACCAGGTCGCCGCAGAAAATCCCGGCGCCCTGCATGCTGTCGCCCTGGATGCGCACCAAATAGATGTGCGGTGCGCGGATTTCAAGCAGCTCGTCCAGCGAGATGCGCTGTTCCATGTGGTCGGCCGCAGGCGAGGGAAAACCGGCCGGGACCTTGAACGAATACAGCGGATGCGCGGTGCTGCCCTGGGCGAGCGGGCCAAGAATGGTGATCATGGGATTGCCTGGTATTGATACTGTACGAATATACAGTTAACTTTGTAAGAACCTCGAGGTCAACCAAAGACCGCGACAATCTGACGGAGAACACCATGTGTGGTCGCTACTCGATGTACGAAGCGATGGAGGTCTATCTGCGCGAGTTGGCCCCGCGTCAGCAGGTCATCAGCTATGTCGACCCACAGCCGCAGGCACGCTACAACATTGCGCCGACGCAGCGCGCCCTGGTACTGCAGGGTACTGAGCAAGGCTTGCTGATCGATTCGGTGAAATGGGGCTGGGCGCCGTTCTGGGCTCAGGGCAAGCGCCCTGCCCCGATCAACGCCCGGGTCGAAACCGTGGCCACCGGCAAGTTCTTCAAGCAACTGTGGCCCAATGGGCGTGTGTTGGTGCCGGCCAACGGCTGGTACGAGTGGGTCAAGGATGCCGACGACCCGAAAAAGAAGCAGCCGTGGTTCATTCATCTTGCGGACGAGACGCCGATGTTCTTCGCCGCCCTGGCGCAGGTCACGCCTGGGCTTGAGCCTGGTGAAGGTGATGGCTTCGTGATCATCACCGATGCCAGCAATGAAGGCATGGTCGATATCCACGATCGCCGCCCCGTGGTGCTGGCACCGGAGCAGGCGCGGGAATGGCTGGAAGCCGACGTGAGTGCCGAGCGCAGTCTGGAGATCGCCCAGCATGAAGGCCGGCCGGTGGCCGACTTCCGATGGCATACGGTGAGCAAGGCCGTTGGCAATGTGCGCAACCAGGGTGCGGAGCTGATTGCGCCCATTGATGAGGCGTCCTGATGCCGTGCTCGCCGCCTGCTGAACTCAGCCGCTGACGTTGACCGACGAGCCGGGGTCGAGCTGTTCCGTGCCCAGCGCGTGGATCAAGGTGATTGCTCGGGTCGACAACTCACGCAAGTGCACGGTGATCACTTCATCGATACGCGTCACATCCACCCACTGCCCATGAAACTGCACTGCCAGGCTGACGTCGCCCAGACCGGGCGGTGGCGCCGGGAACACCCGCAGCCCTTCCACGGCCGGACACACACCCAGGTAATGTCGCTGCATGACGTCCAAGGCGCCGGACATGGCTGCCAGGTGGACGCCTTCGCGCACGCCGCTGTCGGGCTTGGCGTCCAGATCGGTGCGCAGGCAGTGCTGGTAGTACATCCACGAGGCATCACTGTCGGTATGAGCCAGCGCACCGGCGCAGACGGTTTTAGACAGGCTCGACTCATGAAAGACGTGGCCCAGGTGATAGTCCATGGTGCGCCGCGCGATGTCGTCGTCGAACGGGTAGCGCAAGCGGGCGAACAGGGCGTGCAACTGCTCATTGGACAACAGGTAGAACAGCATGAGGGTGTCGGCCTGCTTGCTGACCTGATAGTGGTCGCAATGATCACCGCGGGCTTCGAGCATCCAGTCCAGGCGTGGGTTGTCCTCGCTTTTCCACTCATCCGGGGCGGGCTGCAATCGTTCGAAGCCCTCGAATTGGTCGAGCACACCGTCGGCAGTGAATGGCAAGAACATGTTGCGGCTGACATGTTCCCAGTGCGATGCCTCGTCGGGACGCAGTGCCAGGCGTTCGACGAGGTCTTCGCGCAGCGCCGTCGGCAATCGCTGCAGCACGTCCAGTGCACGGCACAGCGTCCACACTGCCATCAGGTTGGTGTAGGCGTTGTTGTCCAGGCCCGGTTGCTCGGCATGGGGATAGGCGTTGTGGTATTCGTCGGGGCCGATCACGCCTTCGATGACGTAGCGCTGCCGGGATTCGTCGAAGCGCGCCACGCTGGCCCAGTAGCGCGCGACCTCGATGATCAGGTCGCCGATCTTTCCGGCCAGTTGCTGTTCGTCACCGGTGGCCAGGTACAGCGTCCAGGCGTCATAGGCCACGGCCGAGCCGATGTGACGCTGCAGGTGCGTCGGGTCGGGCACCCAATGGCCGGAAAGTGGGTAGTACTGGAACGGCGGGGTCTGTTCCTCGCCATCGTGGGCGCTGCGCCACGGAAACATTGCGCCGGAACAGCCCAGCCGAGCGGCCCGGCGCCGCGCTGCCGGCAGACGCGCATGGCGATAGTCGAGCAACGAGCTGGCCAGCTGCGGACGGTGGGTGGCGAACAACGGAAAGGCGAACAGCTCGTCCCAGAACACCTGGCCGAAGTAGCCCTCCTGCCAGCCGCGCGCCGGAAACCCCAGGTCATGGCTCATGCTCAGTGGAGAAACCGTCTGCTGGATATGCCAGCCGGCGAACTGCAGGGGGTGGTCGACAGCCGGATCGGCAACGCGGATGCGCCCGTATTCCCACGTGTCCTGCCACGCCTGCTCATGGGCAGCCAGCAATTGCGCATGGCTGGCGTCGGGCAGTGCCGCCATGCTGCTCGACAGTCCGTGAAACTCGTCGTCGACTTGAACGATGACACGCTTTTCCAGTACCAGCGGGCCGTGCTCGGGCCACTCGACATCAGCTTCCTGCACCAGACGGTCGTCCGCCACTTGCCCCTGCCACTGGCACGGGGCGCAGGTCTGCACGGCCACGGCGACCTTGCGCGACGAGTCATCGAGGGTCGCCACGACCCCTGCCCGACCATCTACCAGGTGTTCCCAGCGATGGCTGTGCAAACGGCGCCCTTCGTAGTCACGGTCGCGTTCGATCAGATAATTGCTGCGGCTGTTGTCCAGCGTCGTACGCACGCGCAGGCCGGTCAGCGGTTTCTGGGCACGCAGCTCCCAGCGCAGCACCGCCAGTTGTGCATTGGCGAGGCTGACGAAACGGGTCTCGACGAGTTCGACCGGAACATCGTCCAGCAGCAACGACAGCCGACGGGTCAGAACACCGCGCTGCATGTCGACATGCTGGTGATAGGACTGCAGGGTGTCCGGCCCAAGCTCTAACCACGGCTGGTGATTGAGCGACAGCGTCAAGCCGAAGGGGTCTGGCAGGTTGACCAACGCCGCGGTATGGGTGGTGGTGCCGTTGACCTGGCGTGCGGCATCGTCGTACCAGCCCGCCCGGTACAGGCCGGGGTAATGCCCTTCGGGCTGTGGCACGGCGCAGGCCTCGGGCGAACAGGCGCGCCACGAGATCACGCCGTTGGCCAGGGTGAACAGCGCTTCGCGGCGCTGTTCGTCGTCGAGGTCGAAATGGTCGAAGGCCAGGGAATGGGTCGGGCGATCCTTCATGGGCGTTGCCCACGAGCGTGCAACGGGGCGAGAGCGGTAACCGGCGTAAGCGTCATGCAAGGATTCCTCGAGTGTGCAGGCGTCGATAGTCCTCAATGCAGACCCATGCCGAGGCTCTAGGTTCGGCCTCTTGGGGGGTGCGCAGTGGTTACATCATGTAACGCCGATGGAACTCCAGGGTGGCCTGATTCTTGTGCTTGGCCTCGAACATGATGTCGAAGCGCTCGAGAAACTGCAGCGCGTAGAGGTTGGTCCAGTGGTTCCACATAAGCTCGCTGTGGCCATACAGGTCGCGCTTGGACACCACCTGCAGCAGCGTTTGCATCTCCAGCTTCTGCTCGGCGCTGAAGCCCAGTTCCTGCAGGCGCTCCTGGGGCTGCGAGTAATGCATCACCGGGCGCACGCCGCGCCAGCTGTCGATGATGCGGTCCACGCGGGGATCGTTCGGGTCGATGTAGTCGTTCTCGTTGATCCAGCAGTGGTGGATATCCAGCACCACGGGCGCCAAGTCGGCGAGCTGCAAACAGTCGTCGACGCCGTAGGTTTTCTCTTCGTTCTCGAAGGTGATGCAGTGGCGCGCCACGCTGGACAAGCGCGGCCAGATCGCGCGGATGCCTTCGGCGCCAAGGCGACCGGCGATGTGCACGTTGCACTTGAAGTCCTGGAACTGCACACCGTAACCCATCATGCGGATCATGTCGGCGTGGTACTCGAATTCCGCCAGGCTGTTTTCCACCACCGGTGGCTTGTCCGAGCCCAGCACGCAGAACTGGCCGGGATGGAAAGACAGGCGGATGCCTGAATCGCGTGCCAACTGGCCCATGGCCGCGAAGCGTTCGGCCAGCCACGCCTGGCGCTCGGGCTGCTGGTAGAACGCCGCCACCTGCGGGTGGCTGTAGAACGGCAGCAGGTCGCTGCTCAGGCGCAGCATGCGCATGGCTTCGGGCAGTTGCGCCACATAGTCGAGCAGTTGCAGTTGCGCCTGCAGGTTGTGGCGGACGACCTCTTGAAGCTTTTCGTGAGCCACTTGCGTGGCGACGCTGTTCATCCAGCGCAAGGTGGTGGTGCGGGGGTTGTAGGCGCCCTCGATGAGCTTCAATTCGGCGAGGGTCAGGGCGCGGATCGCGTGTCGGTATTGGCAGGCGAAGCCGATGCGGGGAGTGTTCATTCGAATAAGAGCCTGGCATTCAAGTAGGTAGGTCATAGACAACCGCAGCCAGCGTTCCTCTCTCCTTACCGCTACACAGCCGGGCAAATTGACAGACGCCCTGTGCCACTCTTAATCTGTAGCCAATACATTGTAAATTGGTATTACCAATTCAGCTTGCTCCCGGCAGATCTCCAACAACAATCAGGGAATCCGACCCATGCCAACGAACAGTTCAGTCTGCGCCGTTCTTCACGTCCGGGAGATGGCGCGCCCATGATCATTTCTGCCTCTACCGATTATCGCGCCGCGGCGCAGCGCCGCTTGCCGCCGTTCCTGTTCCACTATATCGACGGCGGCGCTTACGCCGAGCACACCTTGCGACGCAACGTCAGTGACCTGGCGGACATCGCCCTGCGTCAGCGGGTGCTGCGCAACATGTCCGAGCTGAGCCTGGAAACCCAGCTGTTCGGCGAGACTCTGGCCATGCCGGTGGCGCTTGCGCCCATCGGCCTGTGCGGCATGTTCGCCCGTCGTGGCGAGGTGCAGGCGGCCAAGGCGGCGGATGCCAAGGGCATTCCGTTCACCCTGTCGACGGTATCGGTCTGCCCCATCGAAGAGGTCGCACCGGCCATTACCCGGCCGATGTGGTTTCAGCTGTATGTGCTCAAGGACCGCGGCTTCATGAAGAACGCCCTGGAGCGCGCCCGCGCCGCCGGGGTGAAGACGCTGATCTTCACCGTGGACATGCCGGTGCCCGGCGCTCGCTACCGCGATGCGCACTCGGGCATGAGCGGCGCCAACGGGCCGATGCGGCGCATGTGGCAGGCCGTCACGCACCCGGCGTGGGCCTGGGACGTTGGCCTGCACGGTCGTCCGCACGATCTGGGCAATATTTCCACCTACCGCGGCAATCCCACCGGGCTTGCCGACTACATCGGTTGGCTGGGGAGCAACTTCGATCCGTCGATTTCCTGGAAGGATCTGGAGTGGATTCGTGAGTTCTGGGACGGGCCGATGATCATCAAGGGCATTCTGGATCCCGAGGACGCACGCGACGCCGTGAGCTTCGGTGCCGACGGTATCGTGGTGTCCAACCATGGCGGGCGTCAGCTCGACGGCGTGCTGTCCAGCGCACGGGCCTTGCCGGCGATTGCCGATGCGGTGAAGGGCGATCTGGCAATCCTGGCCGATTCGGGGATTCGCAGCGGGCTGGACGTGGTACGGATGATCGCGCTGGGGGCCGACACGGTGCTGCTGGGTCGGGCATTCATCTACGCCCTGGCGGTGGCCGGGGGCGCGGGTGTGAGCAATCTGCTGGGATTGATCGAGAAGGAGATGCGGGTGGCCATGGTGCTGACCGGGGCCAAGTCGATCAGCGAGATCGGTTCGGATTCGCTGGTGCGTTGAGCGATAGGCATCACGGCAGCAGGTGGACCAGTTGCGGGTGCACCGCGTCGGGCTGGACGTCGAGCACCATCAGCGTGACGGGCAGCTTGAAGCGGCGACGGCCGGCACTGCCGGGGTTGATGTACAGGCACTCGCCGCGCCACTGGATCAGCGGTTTGTGCGAATGACCGGTGATGACCAGGCGTGTGTCTTCGCGCAGCGCCGCGGGTACATCGGCGATGTCGTGTACCAACAAGGTGGGCCAGCCTTCTAGCTCGAAATGCAGTACCTCGGCGAGCGAGTCGGCCCAGGCCATGCCGACGTCGTTGTTACCCGACACCACTTGCACCGGGGCAATCGCGGAGAGTTGCTGGACGATGTCGCCCTTGCCGATATCGCCGGCATGAACGATGCGCTCGCAGCCCTGCAATGCCGCCACCGCTTCGGGCCGCAACAGGCCGTGCGTGTCGGAAATGATGCCTACTTTCACTGTCGATATCCTAGGTGAGCTGTGCGGATCTGGACTGTGATCTACCTGGGCAGGTTCCCCCAAGATCATCCATCGACCGCAAAACCTACCGCAATCCTGCCACTACTGAGCGGTGAACCCTTCGCGGCCGGTGACCGCTCCTACGGGGGACCCAATACCTCTGTAGGAGCGGCCAGTGGTCGCGAACAGACGCTGCGGTGGGTCAGGTATCCTGCGTTCAGCCCTTCGCGGCCGCTGACCGCTCCTACGGGGGATCCGACACTTCCGTAGGAGCGGTCAGTGACCGCGAACAGGCGCTGCGGTGTGTCAGGTACAGGGCGATAACGCTACTTGGCTGTGATCACCGCCAATTTAGTGATGCCCGCCTTTTCGATGGAGGCCATGGCCCGCGCCACTTCGCCGTAGTTGACGCCGTCATCGGCCTGCAGCTGCACCCGCACATCAGGATCCTTCTGCCGGGCGTTCTGCAGGTTGACCTGAAGCAGGTCCGGCTGGATTTCGTCCTTGTTGATGAACAGCTTCCCCTGCCCGTCGATGCTGACCACCAGCGGATCCTTCTGCTCGGCAGGCGCCACCGCTTCGGTCTTGGGCAGGTTGATCGGGATCGAATTGGTCAGCAACGGCGCGGTGACGATGAACACCACCAACAACACCAGCATGACATCCACCAGCGGCGTCACGTTGATCTCGCTGAGCACTTCGTCCGTGTCCTGAGTCGAAAAGGCCATGTCAGGATGCCTCCTTCACTTTGTGGCCGGAAGCCGCAGCACCACTGCGAGCCAACGCCGGATGTTGCAGTACGCGGAAGGAGTGCTTCTGCGCCAGGCTGTAGAAGTCATGGGCGAAGTCATCGAGGTCTGCCGCGGTCAGCTTCAGGCGCCGCAGGAAATAGTTGTAGACCAGCACCGCCGGCACCGCGACGGCAATCCCCACGCCGGTCGCCACCAAGGCTGCGCCGATGGGACCTGCCACGGTTTCCAGACTGGCCGAACCGGCTGCGCTGATGCCCTTGAGCGCCGACATGATCCCCCACACCGTGCCGAACAAGCCGATGAAAGGCGAGGTGCTGCCGATGCTGGCCAGTACCGCAAGGCCAGTCTCCAGCGAGCGCCGCTCACGCACGATTTGCTGACGCAGGGCACGCTCCAGCCGATCCTGATGATTGATGGCCTGGCTCAGATCGGTGTGCGCCTGCTCGTTGACCTGAATGGCGGCATAGCCCGACTGCGCGACACGGGCCGCTGCACCGGGTTGTTCCTGCGCCAGGTGGGCGGCCGAATCGAGGCTGGAAGCGGCCCAGAACTGCTTGTGAAACTTGCGATCCTGGCCCTTGAGCCGGGCGAACTGCAGCCCTTTGAGCAAGGCCAGGCCCCAGGTGGCAACGGAGAACAGGATGAGCAGCCAGATGACCGAGTGCTCGACGGAAGTGAATGGCGATTCTGTCAGAAGATTCATGGTGAGGCTCTCTGTGGCAAGGCAATAAGTAATGCGACGCGCCTTTGGTCAGGTAGCCCGCTTGGTGCAAGAAAAGTTGTTCAGCGCAGTTTGAAATCGATCGGCACACTGACCCAGCCGTCGACTGGGTCGGAGCCCCGTTTGGCCGGGACGAAGCTCCAGCGTTTCACCGCTGCCAGCGCAGCGTCGTCCAACTGGGTGCGACCACTGCTGGTCTGTACCTGAACCTCGCTGGGCTTGCCGCTGGCCAGCACGTGAACGCGCAATAGCACGGTCCCTTCCCAGTTGCGGCGCATGGCCAGGGCCGGATATTCAGGCGCCGGATTGTGCAGGTAGCCGGCATTGGCCGAGGCCGGTGTCACCGGTTGCGGCGCAGGGGGTGCAGGCGGCGTGGGCGGCGTCGGTGCGGCCACGGGTTGCGGCGGCGCAGGCGGTTGCACGACCGGTTTGGGCACAGGCTTTGGCACCGGTTTCTTGACCACGGGCTGGGGTTTGGGCTTGGGCGGCGGCGGTGGTGCTGGCTTGGCCGCCAGTTCATCCTCGACAGGCGGTGGCGGCTCGACAACCGGTGCGACCGGTTCGGGCGGTGGCGGCGGCGTCTCCACCACCGGCGGTGGCGCTGGCTGCGAAAACTCGATCGTCATGGGTGGAATTTCCGGCGGCACTGTAGGCAGCACCGGTGTCGGGGTCTGACTGATCCAATAGATCACCGCCCCATGCAGCACCAGCGCGAACACCCCCAGCAGCACGCCCTCGCGACGACCGAGGATACGCTTCGGCGCACGTTGCAGACGCAGCTCGCCCAAGGGCTCGCGGAACACCCGGCCCAGGTCGAGCACATCGCCGGGTACCGGATGCCACCGCACCTCCAGGGCGGCCTTGAGGTTATTCATCAGTTACTCCTGTTGACGGGTGATCGTGAAGAGACAAGTCCAATCGGCCTCTTCGGCGGGCGAATGATGGTCAAACTCGACGGGTTCGAAAAGTAATTGTTTGTTATCCCAAACTGCCTATCTGGCATAAGGGAAAGTTTGTGATTTAGCGCGTGCAATTCACTGTTGACTGCAGAACAGCTGAACAACTTAGCTGTTGCGCAGGCAACAACGGGTTGATTCGAGAAATATTCATTTCTCCAGCAGAATTAACCAGTTGCGCTTTACCGACAACGACCTTGCAAGCCGAGCAGGTGCATCGACGGACCGTCACGTTTTTTACGTCACGACATAAGCTAATGCTCATAAGGTATTTAACGATCATTTTTTATATCCTTTAGTATCCCCTTCAGTGTCGCAGTGGCTGCCCAGGCAGCGCAGATGTGGCTTTAGATCGACTCATTCTTTTTACCCTGCACTTTGAAGGCGCCGCCATGCAGCTTTTGACACTTCCCCCATCGCCCGCCCTCGCCACCTCCATTCGCGCCACTGCCCAGGTGTTCGAAGACCCGAAGTCCAGGGCCTTGCTGGCGCATCTGGAGCAAGTCGCGCCCAGCGAGGCGAGCGTGCTGATCATCGGTGAAACCGGCACCGGCAAAGAGCTGGTCGCGCGCCATATCCACAACCTCAGTGGGCGGCGTAACAAGCCGTTCGTGGCCGTCAACTGCGGAGCGTTTTCCGAGTCGCTGGTGGAAGCCGAGCTGTTCGGTCACGAAAAAGGCGCGTTCACCGGCGCGCTGACAGCCAAAGCCGGATGGTTCGAGGAGGCCAACGGTGGGACTCTGTTTCTCGATGAAATCGGCGACCTGCCGATGCCCATCCAGGTCAAATTGCTGCGCGTACTGCAAGAGCGCGAAGTGGTACGCCTGGGTTCGCGCAAGAGCATCCCCATTGATGTTCGGGTATTAGCGGCGACCAATGTGCTGCTGGAAAAAGCCATCAATGCCGGCAACTTTCGCGAGGATCTTTATTACCGGCTGGACGTGGTCAACCTGGAGCTGGTGCCATTGCGCGAACGGCCCGGCGATATCATCGCGTTGACCCGGCACTTCCTCGATGTGTACTGCAAGCGTCTGGGCTACAAACAGGCGACGCTGTCACCCGAGGCTGAGCACAAGCTGCTGCACTACAGCTGGCCAGGCAATATTCGCGAACTCGAGAACGTCATTCACCACACCTTGCTGATCTGCCGCAACGGCGTGATCGAGCGCGACGACCTGCGCCTGTCGAACATGCGCATCGAACGTGCCGATGACAGCCCGGCAGTGGACGATTCGGTGGAGGCTTCACTGGATCGGCTGTTCCAGCGGCTGTTCGACGAGCAGGTCGGTGACCTGCACGAGAAAGTCGAGGAGGCCCTGCTGCGCTCGGCCTATCGCTTCAGCCATTGCAACCAGGTGCACACCGCCAACCTGCTGGGCCTGAGCCGCAACGTGACCCGCACCAGGCTGATCAAGATGGGCGAACTGGCGGTGAACAAAAGGCGTGCTGTTTCCGATCAGCCCGATGCTCGGGTGTTCAGGCTGTCAATCTGAACCAGCCACTCGCGGCCGCTGACCGTTCCTGCATACAGAGAAAACCGTAGGAGCGGTCATCGGCCGCGAAAAGGACGTTGCGGTGTAGCAGGCACTGCGCGGTGAAGCCTTCGCGGCCGCTGACCGCTCCTACGGTGGATGTCGGGTCGACTGTCTTTCAGAACAATCCCGAGGTTGGCGGTGGCGTGCCCTTGAGCTGCCAGGTGCCCACCGCTGCGGCCTTCCAGTCGCGAGGGTTGTGGTTGGCCACCGTGCGGGCATTGCGCCAATGCCGGTCCAGGTTGTGACCACGCCCTGTGGCGGAGGCACCGCCCACATCGAATACCCGTTCCGCCGCCTTTAGCGCGCATTCGGCTGCGATGTATTGCGCCTGCGCGACCTCGATCGCCGCCTCATCCACCGCCGCCGGGTCGAGCCCGGCCCCCCAGGCGCGATCGATCGCTTCGGCAGCCTTGAGCACCAACGCCTCGGCAGTATAGGCGCGCGCTGAAATCTCGCCCACGCTCAACGCAACATACGGATCATCCACCGATTGAGCGGCACTGCTGTGCTTGATCGGACGCGCATGATTGCGCGCAAATGTCACTGCATCGTTCAGCGCATTGCGCGCGATCCCGGCCTGCACCGAGGCCAGGAACAACTGCAGGAACGGCGTCACCAGCGTACGCTTGCCCTCTTCCACCGTGCGTGCGCGTACTTCATGGGCATACACCTGCACGTTGTCCAGGCGCGTCGTGCCACTGGCGGTCAAGCGTTGGCCCATGGCATCGAAGTCATCCAGCAGCACCAACCCTTCACGGTCGCGCGGCAGGATGAACGACACGGGCTGGTCGTGCTCGTCCAACGCCACCGCGCTGATCCAGTCGGCGTACAGCGAACCGGTGCTGTAGAACTTGCTGCCGTTGGCGCGGTAGTGGTCGCCTTCGCGCACGATGCGCGCACTGATCGCGCCGTTGACACCGCCTACCTCCCATCCGGCATTGCCCAGCACTGCCCCTTGCAGGTAACGGGCGAACCAGAGCTGACGTTCCTGCTCGGCGCCTTCGGCTCGGGACACCAGCAGCCCTTCGATGAAAGCGAAACCTGGCCGCAGCGCTTGAGCCACATTGGAATCTGCCGAAGCGATGCGCACCAGCAGGCCGATGACGTCCTTGACCGAGCCGCCAGGGCCGCCGTAACGAGCGGGAATACGCAGGGTATAGAGCAACGCCTGGGCAATCTGCGCGACGGCCTCGTAAGGCAGTTGACGATCACGTTCGCGCGCCGCGGCGCCGGCAGCGATGTCCGGCAGCAGTTGCTCCGCGCGTGCCAGCAACTGTGCCACGCTCAGCGGCGCTTCGGGTGCAGTGGAAGGGGTGACTTTCGCAGCTTGAGTCATGAACGGTTCCTGTCTTGAAATGGGTGTAAGGAGCAGCGCGACGCCTTCAGATGGCGATCTTCCACAAGCGGGATTCATCGAACAGCAGCACGGCGTTTTCCGGTTCCAGTGGGGGCACCTGCAACGGCACGCCGGCACTGGGCAGCCGTGGCACCGCTCCCAGCAAGCGTTGCGTATACGGGTGCTGTGGCGACTCGAACAACTGCTCGACCGGCGCGTGCTCGACCACCTGGCCATGGCGCATCACCAGCACCTCGTCGCTGACATGGCGGATGACGCCCAGATCATGGGAAATGAACAGGTAGGCCAGGCCCAGCTCGGCTTGCAGATCAGCGAGCAGATCCAGCACCTGGGCCTGTACCGAGACATCCAGTGCCGATACCGGCTCGTCGCAGACGATGACCTTGGGGTTGCTGGCAATGGCGCGGGCAATCGCCACCCGCTGGCGCTGGCCACCGGACAACTGCAGGGGCCGACGCGCGGCCAGCTCGGCAGGCAGGCGCACCTGTTGCAGCAGGCGGCGGATGTGCGGCGCTTGTTCGGCGGTGACGACGCCGGCCACGTCCAGCGTATCGGCAAGAATCTGCCCGACGTTCCAGCGCGGGTCGAACGAACTGAGCGGGTCCTGATAGATCACGCTGATGTCACGCCGCAGCGCTCGGCGCTGGCTTTCGGCGACCCGTGCGTCGGCGCTGCCGTTCCACGGCTGATCGAGGAAACGCACCTGGCCATCGTCTGTCTCGAGCAGCCCCAGGGCCATGCGCGCCACGGTGGTCTTGCCCGAACCGGATTCGCCGACAATGCCCAGGGTCTGGCCGGCACGCAGTTCGAAATCGACGCCGTCGACCACCTGGCGCACCTGCTGATCAGGCCCTACATAGCGCTTGCCCAGGCCATGGGCGTGTAACAGCACCGGCTGATCGAAGCGCGGCGTGCGGGCGATCGTGGCGGTACGCTCACCTGGGCTGAGCCGAGTGCCACGCGCATGCTCGGCCGGCACCGCATCGAGCAGGCTGCGCGTGTAGGGATGGCGCGGCGCGGTCAGCACCTGATGCATGCTGCCCTGCTCCACCACTTCACCGTGCTGCAGCACCAGTACCTCGTCGGCCAATTGCGCCACCACCGCCAGATCGTGACTGATGACCAACAACGAACTGCCTTGGGCTTTGATCTCCTGCAGTACCCCGAGAATCTGCGCCTGGACGGTAGCGTCCAGTGCGGTGGTCGGCTCGTCGGCGATCACCAGCCCGGGATCCAGGGCCAGGGCGCTGGCGATCAACGCACGCTGGCGCAGGCCGCCGGACAACTCGCCGGAGCGCTGGCGGGCACGCAGGGCCGGTTCCGGTACGCCGACCCGTTCCAGCAGTTGCAGCACCCGCCCGGCACGGGAGGCACGGTCGCCCCAACCATGGGTCTGCAATACTTCGAGAATTTCCTTGCCGACCGGCCGCAGCGGGTCGAGCGAAACCAAGGCATCCTGCAGCACGAAGCCGATGTCCTTGCCGCGCACCCGACGCCACTGGCGGTCGCTCAAGGCCAGCAGGTCGAGATCGCCGTATTGCAGGCGCCGTGCCCGCACCTGCGCGCCCTCCCCGGCCAGGCCGATCAGGCTGCGCGCGGTGACGCTCTTGCCCGATCCGGATTCGCCGACCAGAGCCAGAGTCTTGCCCGGCGGCAAGGTGAACGACAGGTTACGCACCACACTCTGCCCGGCGAACTCGACGCTCAGGCCTTCGACGATCAGCGTCTTGTGGCTCATGTCAGGCGACCCTCCAGGCGTTGTTGCAGATAGCGACCGGCAACGGTGGTCGACAAGGTGGTGAGAACGATGAAAAGCCCGGGGAAAAACGTCAGCCACCAGGCATTGGCAATGAAGTCGCGGCCCATCGACAGCATGGTGCCCCACTCCGGCGTCGGCGGCCGCGCGCCCAGGCCGAGGAAGCTCAACGCCGAGGCCCAGACGATGGCCTGACCGACGCCCATGGTCAGGGTCACGATCAGTGGGCGCATGGCGTTGGGCAGCAGCTGTCGCCGGATGATGCGGCGAGTCGGGTGGCCCAGGGCGCGCGCCGCTTCGATGTAGCCGGCGTTGCGCACTGCCAGCACCTGGCCACGGACCATCCGCGCATACCCGGGCGCCGCGCCCAGGCCAGTGGCGATGATCAGCGGGCCGATACCGCTGCCGAAGATGGCCACGAACAGCAACGCCAGCACCAGGCTGGGAAAGGCGAACAGCACTTCCAGCAACCAGCCCACGCCGCGGTCGGTGCGCAGCCCGCCCAGGCCGCCCAGCAGACCGAGGGCAATGGCGATGCTCATCGCCAGGGCCGTCGCGGCCAGGCCAACGAACAGCGACAGGCGCGCGCCGTGGATCACCCGTGAATAGATGTCGCGACCGGACTGGTCGGTACCGAACCAATGCGCCCACCCAGGTGGATGAAAGGCGTCGCGCGGGACGATGGCCAGCGGGTCGCCGTGAGCGAACAGCTGCGGTACCAGCGCGGCCACGATCACCAGCGCCAGGAAGGCGATGGACAGGCTTGCACCGAGGTGAATCCGACGCGGTCGACGTTGGCTACGCAGCGGCCGCGCCGGGCTTTCGAGGGTCAGATCGCTCATGCCAGGGTTTCCTTCTGCCGTGGGTCGATCCACTGGTACACCAGGTCGACGAGAATGTTGGCCAGCACGTAACCGGCGGCTACGACCAGGCTGATGCCGATGGTCAACGGCAAGTCTTGAAGCTGCACCGCCTGATACAACTGACGGCCCAGCCCCCTGCGCGAGAAGATCACTTCGATCACCACGGCACCGCTGATCAGCGCGCCGATCGCCCAGCCCGACAGTGACACCCCCGGCAAGACGGCATGGCGCAGCGCGTGCTTGAAGCGCACCGCCACGTCACTCAGGCCACGGGTGCGCGCGGTCAGCACGAAGGGTTGCTCCAGGGTCAGCTCCAGGGATTCGCGGGTGACCTGGCCGATGAACCCAGCCAGCGGTACCGCCAGCGCTATCGTCGGCAGCACCAGGGTCCGCCAGCCGTCGCTGCCTGCCGGTGGGAACAGGCGCAGGCCGAAGGCGAACACCGCCAGCAGCACGATGCCCAGCCAGAAATGCGGAAGGGCCGCACACAGGGTTTCAGCCAGGGACGCCAGGCGCCCGACCCAGCTGCGGCGACCTGCGCTGAACACGGTCAGGGCCAGCACCAGCAGCCACGCCAGCAGCAGCGCGCTGAGCGTCAGTTCCAGGGTTGCCCCGGCCTGCTCGGCCAGTACCCGCGTGACCGGCATGTGCTGGGAGTAGGAAACGCCCAGATCGCCCTGCACCAGGCGCAGCAGATACAGCCCGTACTGGACCGCCAGGGGCCGGTCCAGGCCGTACTCGCGGGTGACCTCGGCGATGGTTTCCGGGGTCGGGTTGCCGCTGGGTCCACCCAGAATGGCTTGCACTGGATCGCCCGGCATCAGCCGCAGGGCGAAGAAGGTCAGCGTCGCGACCGCCCATAACACCAGCAGTCCACCGCCCAGGCGCACGGCCGCGCGGCGGCCCAGGCGAAGCAAACGCTGGCGGCGCGGGTCCGGCGGCGCGACGGTTACGCGTGTCGTGGTCATTTGTTCACCCAGGCGTCATAGAGGTAGGTCACGGCCAGCGAGGGTTCCAGACGAACCCCCTGGGTCGTCTTGTAGATGCCCAGCCGAGTGCTTTGCGGGTAGGTGGTCAGTTGCAGGTAGTGGCTGGAGGCAACGGCTTGCGCCTGGCGGTACAACGCCTGGCGTTGGCTGGCGTCCTGAGTGGCCAGTGCCTGTTGCACCAGATCGTCGAACTGCGGATCGCTGAAGCCTGCGGTGTTCTGGTGATAGCCGCCGACACCCGCAGGTTGGATGAACGCGCTGCTGAAGATGATCCGCAGCACGTCGGCGGTGTTGGTATTCCAGTAGCCGACGCGGATGTCGTAATCCCAATCGGCCTGGCGCTTGGTCGCCTGCACATCGCTCATCTGCTCCATGATCAGTTCGATGCCGGCCTGCCGCGTGGTGGCCTGAACCTGCTCCCACAAGGTGAATTCCGATGGCGGCGTGCGGTTGCCGAGGATCACCCTCACCTGCAGGCGCTTGCCGTCCTTGAGGCGATAGCCGTCCTCGTCGCGACCGGTCCAGCCGGCTTCGTCGAGCAGTTGTGCCGCACGTGCCGGATGGTAATCCTGGGCGTGTTCGAAGTCGGGGCTGTAGAAGCGCGTGGCGTTGCTCAGCGGACCACCGGCGCGGGGAAACTCGCCGAAGTAGACGCTTTTCAAGGCACCTTCGATGTCGGCGCTGCGCACGAAGGCCTCGCGCACCTTGATATCGTTGAACGGCGCACGGCGGATGTTCAGGGTGCCGTTGGTGGGGTTGCCGGGGCGCTGGGCAATGATCAGTTGCAGGTCCGGGTTGCGCCGCGCCGCTTCGTGGGATTCGGGTGGCAGCGCTTCGATCACGTCCACTTCACCGGCCTGCAGCGACGCGAAACGCACGGACGGCTCCTGGATGAACTTCCAGACGATGCGCTCCAGATACGCGGGCCCCTGGTGCCGGGCCGTGGGCGGCGCCGAGTTGTACTGCGGGTTGCGTTCAAGCACGACCTGGCTTTGACGGTCCCAGCGCACCACCTTGAAGGGGCCGGTGCCTACCGGGCTTTCGCAGTTCACATCACGCGAGCGCAGTAGCGCTTCGGGGGATTCGATGCCGAGAAAACCTTGCGCCAGCACTTCCAGGAATGCCGCGTAGGGTGTGGCCAGGTGCACTTGGGCGGTGTAGCCGTCGAGGACATCGGTGCGCTGGTATTGACGGATGTAGCCGCCCGCGGTGCTCGACTGGGTCTTGGGGTTGGCCATGTGGTCGAGGTTGGCCTTCACCGCCGCGGCGTTGAACGGCGTGCCGTCGGTGAAGCGCACGTCGTCGCGCAGGTGGAAGGTGTAGGTCAGGCCGTCGGGAGAGATCTCCCAGCTTTTCGCCAGCCATGGCCCGATATGACCTTCGGCATCCATCGACACCAGTGAATCGAGGACTTGCTGGGCGAGAAACACTTGCGGCATGTCGCCGGCTACATGTGGGTCCAGGCAGGTCGGCTCGCGGTCGGTGGCATAGATCAACGTGCCGCCGCTGACGGGGGTGTCGGTGCGTGCGGCATTGGTGAGATGGTTGTCGCAACCGCCCAGCAGCAAGCTGACGGCCAACAGGCTGGCCCACGCGATGCCTGCGGGGGGTGTTGCGGGGGAACGCGAATGAATGTCTGGCATGGGTCGGGTTGCGCCTTGTGTCGATGCTGAAGCTCACAAGGGGTGATTGCACAAGCCATGCCGACTGCTCCGCCCCGTTGTTGCGGGGCTTTCCAGCGCTGTGTGAATGAAGGGACGAGGCATTTTGTTGAATGGGTGTTGCCTGGCAGACAGTTGCTGTGCCGGAGCCTTTGGAGTGCTGGATTATTTGATTTGACTACCGTCGGAAAAAGCCGCTGTCGCGAGCGGCTTCATACATACCTCGCGACAACCCGCCAATGCTCAAGGGGTTTTGCGGTGTAATATATTCACCACCACTCAACGCCGAGGTTGCCATGACCGGTATATCGCTGAACCTTCCGGAAGATCTGTCCAACTCTCTTTCGGACCTTGCCAAGAGCCATGGCCAGAGCGCGAGCTATCTAGCCATGGACGTCCTTCGCGACTACATCGAACATGAAAAAACACTGACAGCGCAAATCGAGCAGGCGGTAAAGGAAGCCGACAACGGCAAATTTGCCGATGAGGAACGAGTAGCGGCCATGCGTGCCCGGCGTTGGAGTCGGAATGAGGGTTGAATGGCTGGAAAAGGCCCTCAAGAACCTAGAGGACGAAGCCAACTACATTGCGTTGGAAAATCCGAAAGCTGCAGATGATTTCGCAGATGCAATCTTCGCAAGTGTTGATAAACTCGCGCAGTTTCCTACGATGGGACGCGAGGGTCGGGTCAAACACACACGCGAGTGGGCGGTTCCGAACTGGTCCTATCTGATTCCGTACCGGATTTGTGGCGATCGCCTGCAGATCCTCGGGATCTTCCACACAAGGCAGCGGCCACGCTCCAACTGGTGACGTGCACGACCTTGGCGAGGGCAATCCTGAATGCCCTCGCTGTGCAATAGCTTCAGCAGGCACATAACTCGCCCCACACACCGCTATTCTGCGGCGAATCACGATCAGGCTAAGCCGATGCGACTTCTTCGTCGTACGCGTTCTGTGCCTGGCGGCTCCATAGGAGGAAGTACTGGCCCTGCTTTGCCAGCAGGTCATCGTGGGAGCCGTCTTCGATGATACGGCCGTCCTCGAACACCAGGATGCGGTCCAGGTGGGCGACGGTCGAGAGCCGGTGGGCCACGACGATCACGGTCTTGTCCTGCATGATTTCGTCGAGTTTCTCCTGAATGAAACGCTCGGTGATCGAGTCCAGCGCCGAGGTCGCCTCGTCCATCACCAGGATCGGTGCGTTCTTGAGCAGCACGCGGGCGATGGCGATCCGTTGGCGCTGGCCGCCGGAAAGCTTCACACCGCGTTCGCCGACCAGCGAATCCGCGCCCTGGTCCATGCCGTCGATGAACGCGCTGGCGCCGGCGCGGTGGATGGCTTGTGCCAATTCCTGCGGGCTGGCATCCAGCCGTCCGTAGTTGATGTTTTCGGCAATGCTGCGGTGAAACAGGCCCGGCTCCTGAGGAATCAGACCGATCTGCTGATGCAGCGAATGCTGGGTCACGCTGCGCACATCCTGGCCGTCGATCAACACCTGGCCCTGATTGACGTCGTACAGGCGCAATAGCAGATTGAGCAGCGACGACTTGCCCGAACCGGACGTGCCGACCAAACCCACCCGCTGTCCCGCCGGGATCGACAACTGCAGGTGTTCGAACACCGGTTTCTGCGGCGAATAGCCGAAGCTCACATCGCGGAACTCGATGGCGCCGCGCACGGCGGCGAGCGGCTGTGCATCGGGCTCATCCACCACTTCATGGGGGCGGATCAGGGTGCGCACGCCGTTGGCGATATTGCCGGTGGCCTCGAAGAAGTCCAGGAAACGCCGCGACAGGTTGGCCACGTCGGTGATGATCAACAGCGACAGGCTGGTAGCCATCACGAAGGTCGCGATGTCGATGCTGCCCAGGCGCCACAGGTACAGGGCGATCAGCAGCATGCCGACCTTCAGCGACAACCCGCAGATCGACTGGAACCAGCGAATCTTCTCCATGTAGCCAAACGAACGGCCTGCGGCTTTCAGCTCGCGGTCCAGGTAATCGCCCAGGTAGCGATGCTCGAACGAGTGCCGGGCGAACAGGCGAATGTTGGTCAGGTTGGACACCGCATCCACCACCTTGCCGTTGCTGGTACTGCGCGCCGCCGAGTATTGCTGGGACAACGGATGGCTGCGCTTGGCCAGGAAATAGCACACGGCAATGAACGACACCGACCAGCCGAACATGAACAGCGCCAGCCAGACCGAGGCCGTGGCCAGTACCGCCACGGCGAGCGTCAGGGTGACCAGCAACGGAATCAGGTCGAACAGCAACAGCGCCAGCGCCTGGCCTACGCCCATGGAGACTTCGGAGATCTTGTGCGCCAGGGCGCCGGCGAATTCGCTGCTGACGAAGCGATGGGAGTGACGCTGCAGGTAAGCGTAAACCGCATGGGTCACGGTGCGTCGCTGCAGCGGCAGCACCCGGATGTGCGCACCGGTGGCGCCACGGGTGCACAGCATTTCCAGCAGCAACAGGCCGGCGAACAGCAGCAGAGGTTGGCTCAATGTCTGCCAGTCGAGGGTCGCCGCGCTGGCGTGGCTCACCACCCGGGTAATCTGCCCCAGCACCCAGGGCACCAGCACCGTGCAGGTGACCGCCACGACCTGCAAAAGGAGAATCGCCAGGTACCAACCGCGGAAATGGCCGACGAAGAAGCGGGCAAAGGCAAAGGGCGTGTCCGGCAGCGACTGGATGTTCCAGCTGCGCAGGGCGTGTTGACGATCCTTGTACGAGGGTTTCAAACGATAGTCTCCAAGTGTCAGCGGCGCGAGCCGCGTTTGGGGTGTTACGTTTCTACTGGTGCACCGCGTATGCCGCCGACGCGGCTTGCGCCGCTGCTACAGAGGAACGCGTAAATCGTGTAGCAGCGGCGCGAGCCGCGTCCGGTGTGGCGAGCAAATCGTGTAGCAGCGGCGCGATCCGCGTCCGGTGTGGCGAGCAAATCGTGTAGCAGCGGCGCGAGCCGCGTCCGGTGTGGCGAGCGGACCGTGTAGGGGCTCGGCTCAGATCGCCAGGGGCAGATAGGTGAGCGCGCGCAAGGCGCCGGTCTGCAAGGTCGGTACGGCGCTGAGCAGGGCTTGGGTGTAAGGGTGTTGCGGCCGGTCGAGGACCTGGCGCACTGCGCCCGCCTCCACCACTTCGCCGTCCTTCATCACCAGCACATGGTCGCTAACGTGGTTGATCACCCCCAGATCATGGGAAATGAACAGGCACGCCAGCCCCAGCCGGTGTTTGAGATCGTCGAGCAATTGCAGAATCTGCGCCTGCACCGACACATCCAGCGCCGACACCGGCTCGTCGCACACCAGAATCTGTGGCTCGGCCGCCAGCGCGCGGGCGATCGCAACGCGTTGACGCTGCCCGCCGGACAATTCGATGGGCCGCCGATCGAGCACCGCAGCATCCATTTTCACCAGCGCCAGCAAGCGCTCGGCCCGAGCGTCCCAGGTCGCCCGTGGATGCCCCGCCACTTGCAGCGCTTCGAACAAGACCCGTTGCACGGTATAGCGCGGATCGAACGAGCCGAGTGGATCCTGGAACACCACCTGAATGCTGTGCCGGACCCGAGCTTGCTGGGCGTTGTCCAGATCGGACCAGCGCTGGCCGTCGATCCACACGTCGCCGCTGTCGGGACGCTCCAGCCCCAGGATCATCCGCGTCAGGGTGGTCTTGCCCGAACCGGACTCGCCGACGATACCCAGCGTACGACCGCGCTCCAGGCGCAGCGAAACATCCGCCACCACCGTGCGCACACGCCCGTCCGGGCCTTGGAAAGACTTGCTCAGGTGCTCGGCTCGCAGCAGGACTTCACCGGCTGCAGGCGTCGCAGCGGCCGCGGCCGAGTCGCCGTAGGCGCGGCGGAAATGCACCGCGGTACCGGCTGCCAACAGGCTCTGGGTATAGGGATGGCGAGGGTCGCGCAGAATCTGATCGACGCTACCCTGCTCCACGATCACCCCGCGGTACATCACTGCTATGCGCGTGGCCAGGCGCGCGACTACCGCCAGGTCATGGCTGACGATGAGCATGGCGGTGTCCTCGCCGCGCAGCGATTCGAGCAGGCTCATGACCTGCGCCTGAACGGTCGCGTCCAGCGCCGTGGTGGGTTCGTCGGCGATCAGCAAGCGGGGGTTGCAGGCGATGGCCGAGGCAATCAACGCGCGCTGGCGCAGCCCTCCCGACAACTGGCCCGGATGCTGGCGTGCGCGCAGTTCGGGCTCGGGAACGCCGACCGAACGCAACAGCTCGATGACACGCAACTCGCGCTGCCGGCGCTTCATCTCGGTGTGCAGGCGCAACGGCTCGGCGATTTCCTGACCGACTCGCCGCAGCGGGTCAAGCGCCCCCAACGCATCCTGCATGACGAAACCCAACTGGGCACCGCGCAACTGCAACCAGTCCTTTTCGCGAAACGTGCGCAGATCACGCCCGGCGAACGACAAGCGCCGGGCCTGCACTTCGGAATGCGCGCCGGTAAGTCCGGCCAAGGTACGCGAGGTGACGCTCTTGCCCGAGCCGGACTCGCCCACCAGCGCCAGGCACTCACCGGCGGCCAGCTGAAAACTGATGCCGCGGATCACCGGTTGCGCGTGGGCGCTGAACGCCACGTGCAGGTCTTGCACGTCGAGCAGCGGCTGCGGCGGATTGACGATGGCATTCATAAGCGCTTTCCTTCGCTGCGACGCAGCAGTTCACGGCCAATGGCGGTGATGGAGATGACGGTAAAGGTGATCGCCAGCGCCGGCCACGCCACCAGCCACCACGCGTTGGCGAGAAAGTTGCGGCCGATGGCGAGCATGGTGCCCCACTCCGGCGCGGGCGGCGGCGCGCCGAAACCCAGGAAGCTCAAGGCCGCCCCAGCGGTGATGTTGCCGCCGATGCCGATGGTGGCCAGGATCAGGATCGGCTTGATCGCATTGGGCAGCACGTGTCGCCAGATCACCGCCGCGCGACCCAGGCCCAGCGTCGTCGCCGCTTCCACGTAGCCAGCACCGCGCACCACCTGGGTTTGCGCACGCACCAGGCGGGCGTAGCGCGGCACGCTGGCGATCCCGACGGCAATGATCAGGTTCAACGTGCCCTGGCCGAAAAAGGTGATGATCACCAAGGCCAGCAACAGATCCGGAAACGCCAGCAGCACGTCCACCGCACGCATCACTGCGGCGTCGAGCCAGCGCGGCCCCAGGCCTGCAACCAGGCCAAGCAAGGTGCCCAGCGCCAAACCCATGGCCGTGGCCGCCAAGCCCAGCAGCAGCGACGGACGCACGCCATGGATCAGGCGGCTGAGGACGTCGCGGCCGTTTTCGTCGGTGCCCAACCAGTACACGGCGTCGGGCGCTCGGTACGCATGGCGTGCCACAGCGTCGAGTGGATCGACCGTGGTCAGCAGGCCTGGGGCGATGGCTGCCACGATCAGCAGCAGAACGAACGCGCCGGCCAGTACCAGTCCCGGCCGCAGCCGGGTGCGCGCCCGAGGGTGATCGATGCCTGCGTCCAGCGTGCCTGCGGGTACCGGACCCAGCACCGTGAGTGATGAGCTGATTGCCATGGCGATTCTCCGTAGGGCTGGTACCGATCAAGGCGCCGGGTTGGGGGTCGCGCGATGGATCTCGGCGATCTTGTCCAGCAGGGTCGGGGTGAACTCGATGTCCAGCGCACTGAAGTTGTCCTGCAACTGCGCTTCGCTGGTCTGCCCGGTCAGCACGCTGCTGACGAACGGCTGCCGGGCGACGAAGCCCAGCGCCAATTGCGCAGGGGTGTAGCCATAGTCATTGGCCAACTGCACGTAGGCAGTGATGGCGCGGCTGGCCGACTCGCTGTCGTAGCGGTTGAAGGTGCGATACACCGACGTCAGCCGCGAGCCCTGTGGTCGCGCGCCGTTCAGGTATTTGCCGGTAAGCGTGCCGAATGCCAGCGGCGAATAGGCCAGCAGCCCTACCCCTTCGCGATGGCTGAACTCCGACAGCCCGCCTTCGTACAGTCGGTTCAACAGGCTGTAGGGGTTCTGCACGCTGGCGATGC
Organism: Pseudomonas sp. CFBP 13710; assembly: GCF_014842235.1. NCBI lineage: Bacteria > Pseudomonadati > Pseudomonadota > Gammaproteobacteria > Pseudomonadales > Pseudomonadaceae > Pseudomonas > Pseudomonas sp. CFBP 13710. The sequence goes on from NZ_JACYVJ010000001.1 coordinate 862,659, forward strand.
GCGGCAGCCCGCGCTGCTCGGCCTGCTGCAGAAAGCGCGCAACGCCCCAAGGGGTCTCGTTCGACACACCGATGTGACGGATCTTGCCGGCCTTGACCAGTTCACCGAGCACCTCCAGGGTCTCTTCGATGGCGACGCTGCCACTGTCGTCGACGTACGGGTATTCACGCTGGCCGAAGATGTTGGTGGTGCGATCGGGCCAATGCAGTTGGTAGAGGTCCAGATAATCGGTCTGCAGGCGCTTGAGACTGCCGTCCAGTGCTGCGGTGATGTTGGCGCGGTCGTGGCGGGTCAGGCCGTCACGGATATGCCCGCCGGTGCCCGGCTGGCGCGGTGGGCCGATGATCTTGCTGGCCAGCACGATGTCGGCGCGGCGCCCGCTGCGCTGCAGCCAGGTGCCGATGAAGCGCTCGGTGCTGCCCCAGGTTTCGGCATGGGTCGGGGTGGGGTACATCTCTGCGGTGTCGATCAGATTGACGCCGTGCGCCAGGGCCAGGTCCAGTTGCCGATGGGCGTCCTGCTCGCTGTTCTGATGCCCCCAGGTCATGGTGCCCAGGCCCAGCAGGCTGACGTTGAGATCGGTATTGCCAAGGGTGCGATATTTCATGGTTCGAATCGGTCCGTTGCGGGCATGAAAGGTTCAGGCGCTGCGTGCGTACTGGCTGGCCGGATACGGCAGGCCCAGGTGATCGCGCAGGGTGTGGCCGCTGTACTCGTGGCGGAAAACACCGCGCTGGCGCAGCAGCGGCACCACCTCATCGACGAAGATTTCGACGCCGGACGGAAACATGTCCGGCATGATGTTGAAGCCATCGGCAGCACCGGCCAGGAACCAATGCTCGAGGGTGTCGGCGACCTGCTCCGGGGTGCCGACCAGCAAGCGGTGGCCGACCAGAATGCGCCGCGACAATTGGCGAATGCTCAGGTTTTCCCGGCGCGCCAGGTTCAGCTGGGCTTCGAGAAACCCGTGCGAGCCGCGCTCGAAGGATGCCACCGGGCCGATCCTGTCCCAGGGCAACGGCGCATCGGGGTCCAGCTCGGCGACGCTCAACCCCACCCGCGCGGCCACCTGATACAGCAGCCCTTCTTCGCCGTAGAAATCGTTGAGGCGATCGAAACGTGCATGGGCTTCGGCCTCGGTGCTGCCGATCACCGTCGACAGCCCTGGCATGATCTTCAGGTGCGCCGGGTTGCGCCCCCATTGCCGGGCGCGGTGTTTCATCTCCTGATAGAAGCCCTGGCCGTCTTCCAGGGTGGTCTGGGTGGTGAAGATCGCATCGGCATAACGCGAGCCCAGCGCCTTGCCACCTTCGGACGAGCCGGCCTGCACCAGCACCGGCCGGCCCTGGGGCGAGCGCGGCAGGTTGAGCGGCCCCTTGACCGAAAAGTGTTTGCCGACGAAATCGGGCGTGTGTACCTTGGCCGGATCGGCGAAACGGCCGCTGACGGCATCGCCGATGATGGCGTCGTCCTCCCAGCTGTCCCACAGCTTGAGGGTGATGTCGATGAACTCGTCGGCGCGTGCATAGCGGTCCACGTGCAGCGGCGCACCGGCCAGGCCAAAGTTCTGCGCGGCGGCATCGCCAGCGTTGGTCACCACGTTCCACGCCGCTCGGCCGCCGCTGATATGGTCCAGCGAAGAGAAACGCCGGGCCAGGTTGAACGGGTCGTTATAGGTGCTCGATGCCGTGGCAATCACGCCGATGCGTTGCGTAGCCAGGGCCACGGCCGTCAGCAGTACCGTGGGCTCGAGGCGCCCAGCCGGGTGCTGCGCCACGTCGCCGCCCAATGCCGGACCGTCGGCGAGGAAGATCGCGTCCAGCGTGCCACGCTCGGAGATGCGCGCGATGTTGCAGTAGTACTCGGCATCCAGGTAGGCATTGGCCGGCACCTCGCCCATTCGCCAGGCGGCGGAGTGCGAGCCGAAGCCGAGGATGTTCATGCCGATGCTCATTTGCGGTTTGGGGCTCATGGCGGTTCCTTGAAGGCGGTTCAGACGGCGCTGGCTTCGTCGTGCAGAGCAGCGACCGGTTCGGATCGGGCGGCGGCGTGCTCGGCCTGCGAAGCGCGCCAGGCGGCATTCGGGCTGATGCCGTTGAGGTAGTAGTTGCCCAGCGCCCGTTCGCGGTAGATCGCCGGGTTGTGCGAGGCCAGCGTGCGCGCGTTGCGCCAGTGCCGGTCCAAGCGCCGCGACTGGCTGGTGGCCGATGCACCGCCCACCTCGAACAACAACGTGGTGGCTTCCAGTACCTGCTCCAGAACGATCTGCTGGGCTTGAAAGGCGCGCACCTCGGCCTCGGTGTAGTGGGCTTCACTGGCCTGCCCGGCGCGTTCGGCTTCGTGGACGTTCTGCAGCACCTGCGCCACCGCCAGTACCTGGGTCTGCGCGGCATAGGCCAGGCTCGACAGGCGGCCGACGACACGCTGCACCAGTGGATCGTCCTTGGGACTGGACTGGCCCGGCACACCGAAGGCACGAGTCCGGCCCTGGACGAACTCGCTGGCGTCGCGCAGCACCGCGCGGGCAATGCCGGCCAATGTCGCCAGGTGAAACAGCTGATAGAAGGCAGAAATATAGGACTCGGGACGCTGCTCGCCGGCTGCATAGCGACGCAACACGTACTCGGACGGCACCGGGACATTGTCGAAACGCGTGGTGCCGCTGCCCGACAGGCGCTGGCCGAAACCGTCCCAATCGTCGTCGCGGCTCACGCCTGGCGCGGTGGTGGGCACCGAGACGCTGACGAAGTCTTCACCCGTCAGCGCCGAAACGGCGATCCAGTCGGCGTACAGGGTGCCGGTGCAGTAGAACTTCTTGCCGTCCAGGCGCCAGCGCTGCTCACTTTCGGCCGTCAGGGTCACGCTCTGTTTGCTGGTGTCGGTGCGCTCGGCCATGGCCGCGCCCCACAGGTCACCGGCCACCACCTTGGCCAGCCAGTACGCCTGGGACTCCGCTTCATCGCGGGACAGGCGGCCTTCGACGAAGCCGAAATGCGCGCGCAGGATATGCGGCAGGTTGGAGTCCGCCTCGGCCAGCTCGATCAGCAGCTCGAACAACTGCGGCAGGGTGGCGCCCGCGCCGCCCTGCTCGCTTGGCACGCGCAAGGCACCAAAACCGGCCTCGCGCAGCCAGCTCACCGCTTCGAAGGCCAGTTCGCGCTGCTGTTCGCGGGCCAGTGCAGTCTCCTCGATGCGCGCGAAGATCGGCGCAAAAGGGGCACGCAGGCGGGCATAGTCCGGGGCCAACGGGAAACCGCCGGTACGTTGTTCAACACTCATGGTCTTTTCCTTGCGTCATCGGGCTGCCTGGCAGCTGTGAAAATTCGGGTCATGCGGGCTTCACTCGCGGGTCGATCCAGTGGTTCACCAGGTCCACCACCAGGTTCACCGCCACATAGATCGCCGCTGCCAACAGGGTGATGCCCAACACCATGGGCACGTCCTTGGCATTGGCGGCATCGAGCATCAGCCGGCCGATACCCTGGCGGGAGAACAGCAGCTCCACCACCACCGCCCCGCCGAGCAGGCTGGCGAAGACGAAACCGGCCAGGGTCACCAGCGGCACCAGGGCATGGCGCAGGGCGTGGCGCAGGCGCACACCGGTCTCGGACATGCCGCGGGCGCGGGCCATGGCAATGAAAGGCTGGTCGAGAATGTCTTCCAGCTCCTGGCGCAACACCTGGGTCAGTACGGCGGCAATCGGCAGGGCTAGCGCCAGGGTCGGCAGGATCAACGACTGCCAGCTGCCCGACCCCGAAGGTGGCAGCACGTGCCAGTGAAAGGCGAACACCAGCAGCAAGAGGATGCCGATGACGAACGAGGGCGCCGACGACAACACCAGCTCAGATCCCGATACCAGCGAGCGCACCCATGGGCTGCGCTTGGCCGTGGTGATCGCACTGATGACCGACAGGATCACGGCTACCAGCGCCGCGCAGATCGACAGCTGCACGGTGGCGCCGATCTGTGCGCCGATAGCCCGGGTGACCGGAATGCGCAGACGATAGGACTCGCCCAGATCGCCTTGAGCCAAGCGAGCGATATAGTGGCCGTACTGCACGATCAGCGGCTGATCGAGGCCGTATTCGGCGCGTACCCGCACGATCATCTCTGGGGTCGGCATGGATTCCGGACCGCCGAGAATGGCCAGTGCAGGGTCACCGGCACTCAGGTTGATGGCCAGAAAAGTCAGGGTCGCGGCTCCCCAGAGGACGCCGATACCAGCCAGCAGGCGCCAGAGCACCTTGCGCAGAGCAGTGTTCATTTCGCCTCCGTTTGCAGCCACAGGCTGGGCAGAAAGACCGTGTTGTGCGAGGTGTCGAAAATCACCCCGGCAAGGCGGTTCGAGTAGGCGACCAGCACATGGCTCTCGAACGAAGGCACCACCGGCACTTGTTCGGCCAGGCGCTGCTGGGCCTTGCTGTACAATCGTTCGAGACGAGCCGGGTCGTGGCTGCGTCGGGCTGCGGCCAACAGTCGATCCAGTTCGGCATCGCGAAAACGCCCGCCGTTCTGGCCGATGCGTTTTTCCGAAGTGATGGAATCGCTGTGGTACAGGATGTACAGACCGTCCGGGGTGTTGGTGTGCCAGTAACCACCGCCCATGACCTGGAAGTTGCCGGCATAACGGCGGTCGGTAACCTGGGCCAGCGGCAGCAGTTCGATGCGCAACTCGAAACCGAGCTTCTTCAGGTCCGCCTGAATCGCCACCGCAACACTGCTGGAGAAGCTCGCGCTTTCGGTTGCCAGCAGGGTCGCGCCCAGCCGCTCACCGTTGCGGGTGCGATAGCCCTGCTCGTCGCGCGCGGTCCAGCCGGCGTCGTCGAGCGAGGCGTTGGCGGCCTTGACGTCGTAGGCCAGCACATCCTTGTACATGGGGTCGTAGTAGCGCGTATTGGCGGCGAGAAAATCCGCCTTCACCCGGTATTCGCCGAACCCGATGATCCAGGCCAGGCCCTCGCGGTCGATGCCCTTGGCTACCGCGCGACGTACCCGCACGTCATCGAACGGCGCCTTTTCGACGTTGAACGTCAGGCTGCGAAACGGGTTGCCCTTGCGAATGCGGCTGCGCAGGGTCAGGTCGGTGGAGGCGCGAATGGCCTTGGCGTTCTGCGGCGGCGCGTCCAGCGTCAGGTCCGACTGCCCAGCCTGGAGTGAGGTAAAGCGGATCATCGCCTCGGGCACGAAGCTGAGCTCGATGCGATCCAGGTAGGCCTCGCCTCGATGGCGAGTCACCGGTGGCGACCAGTCGTAGCCGGGGCGACGGGTGAACACCGCACCCTGGTCGCGGGTATAGCTCTGCAGCACGAACGGCCCGGAGCCTACGGGGTGCTCGGCGATCGACTTGGGTGCTTCGAGGATCTGCTTCGGCGAAATCATCCCCAGCCAGGACTGCGCCAGCACGTCGAGAAACGGCGAATAGGGTTCGCGCAAAGTCGCCTGGAAGGTGTACTCGTCGATCACCCGACCCTGGTCATACGGTGCGATATAGGCTGCCGCCAAGGGCGACTTGGTCGCGGGATCGCGCATGTGTTCCAGGTTGATCTTCACCGCCTGGGCATTGAATTTCTCCCCGTCGCTGAAGGTCACGCCCTCGCGCAGGTGAAAGGTGTAGGTCCTGCCGTCTTCGGACACTTCCCAGGATTTCGCCAGCCAGGGCGAGACCCTGCCCTCCTCGTCCTGGTAAACCAGGCAGTCGTACAGCACTCGCCCCAACCACTGCACGTTGCCATGGGAAATCGCATGGACGTCGAAGGTGCCGGTGTCGGCGGCCGTGGTCACGCGCAGCGTCCCGCCGCGCTTGCCGGGTTCCTCTTCGTGGTAGTCGGAGGCGGGGTAGCTGATCAGATCGCCATTGACGATGCCGTCGGTGCTCGGTGCCTGCGCCACCGGGGTGGCTGGCGCATCGGCAGCGGGCGAACAGGCCGAGAGCGTGAACAGCACGCCGATCAAGGCGCAGCCGAAGAAGGTCGAGGTCATGGGTCGGGCAGCCATCAGAAATTGTAGGTCACGCCGGTGAACGCACCGAAGCCGTCCCCCGGATACAGCGCTGCAGTGTCCTGCCCCTGAGCGTTGTAGCCCGGTACGATGGCGGTCACGTAATCCTTGTCGCCGAGGTTTTTCAGGTCCACGTAGGCCTGCCACTTCTTGCTCGGCGCGTCGTATCCCAGCCGTGCGCCGAAGATCGTGTACGACGGTGCGTTGAACGTGTTGGCGTAGTCCACCGCCGTACTCGACGCGGAGCGCACGTTGACGCCGGCGTAGAAACCATTGGCGTACTGGTATTGCAGTTCGGCCTGGTAGATATGCTTGGGCAGGCCCGGTAACTCGTTCTTGCTGAAGGCAGGGTCGTGGCGGTAGTAAAAGTCGTTGAGGGTGTAGGCCTGGCGCCAGCTGAGTACATCACCGTTGCTGCCCTGCCAGAGCTTGGTGGTCAGGCCCGCTTCGATACCTTGGTGGATGGTCGGGGTGGCATTGGATGTCGAGACAATCGCCGCGCTGGTGCCGGTGGCGGCGGCAATCTGGGTGGTCAGCAACTCGTTCTTGACCCAGGAGCGGTACAGCACCAGGCTGCCGTCGAAACGCTCGGACTGGCCGCGGATACCGAATTCCACGGTGTTCGCGGTTTGTGGTACCAGCGGCTTGATGTAGTTGTTGGTCACCCCGGAGTTGGAGATCGACCACGAACTGGGCGGATCGACGGAGCGGCTGACGTTGCCGAACACTTGCAAGTTTGGGGTCAGTTCAAAACGCAGCCCCGCACGCGGTGCCAGGGACCAGTCGTCATAGTCGTAGCGCGTGGGAAAGCCGCTGGTGTTGGGCCGATCGCTGAAAGACACGTCGATGTCGCGCTTGATCTGGATCGCCGAGACGCCGGTGGTCAGGTACAACCGATCGGTCAGGCCCAGGTCGTTGCCGACGGTGAACACATGGTCGAAGGAGCCGTCGTACTTGACGTTTTTCTGCAGGAGCCCAAGGTCCTTGTCGCCGCGATAGGTCTTGGCGCCTGCGTTCAAGTGCTCGGTGCTGGTGAAGCCCAGGGTGGTGGTGCTGTCGAGGCCGAACAGTTGGTCGTAGCGGGTGTATTTGAGCGATGCGTTGATGTCGCTCCAGTCCCAGTAGTTGGGGTTGACCGTGCTGCGACGGTTCAAGATCTGCGGATAGTCGTGGTACCCAACGCCGAATTCCAGGGTGGCGTCGTCGTCGAAGGTGTAGGTGGTCTTGCTGGCTACCCAGGTAGAGCCGCGTTTGGTCGAGTCGCCGCGGCTGGCGCGCGTGGCCGCGTTGGTCTGGGTGCTGTCGTGCTTGAGCTGGGCGCGCGTCAGCGCACCGGCGTTCTCGTGAAATTCCTCGCGGTAGCGCACGATCAGACGCGTCTGAAGTTTCGGATTGAACCGGTAGCCGAAGTTACCCACGACTCCCTTGGACTTGCTGAAGGTGTAATCCTGATAACCATCGCGTCGAGCGTTGTCGACGCTGACGAAATAGTCTGCATCACCGACCACACCGCCGGTGCGAAGGGTCTGTTTCTGCCAACCGAAACTGCCACCTTCCAGTTTGATCTGGCTGCCCGGCGCGCTGTAGCCGGTATGGGTGATGAAATTGATGCCGCCACCCAGAGACAAGGCGCCGTACTCGAAGGCATTGGCGCCACGCAGGATCTCGGTGTACTGCAAGCCCTGCCCGTCCAGCAGCTCGTACGGAGTACCGCCGGCGCCGGTCAATGCCAATCCGTCGAAGAGGAACTTGGTGCCCTCGCGGAAGTAGCCCGGAGATGCGTTGGCGCCAGAGCCGCGGATGGAAATCTTGACCGCGTCGTTGCCACCGGCCGACTGCGCGTACACCCCTGGCTGGTAAGCCAGGGTGTCTTCGAGGCTGGCGGAGCGCCCTTTGTCGACCTCGGCCTGTTCGACCAGGCTGGTGCCCCCGGGCACTTCCTTGAGCTGCGCACGGGATTGCTCGACCGGTGTCGCCTTGGCGGCCTGCACAGTGACCGTTTGCAAGCGTTGCTCTGGTGTATCAGCGAAGGCAGGAGCGACAGTGAACAACAGGCAGGCACTCAGGCCTGAAGCGAATTCGGTATAGCGATAGGCGGTACTGCGCCGACTGTTCAACGACGGCGTATAGGCATGTAACTTCAAATGTGTTGCTCCCACCCAATGAATATAAGGCGAGCTTCTATTGGTATAGTCGGACTCGAGTGATGAGGTCTGCGACGTCATCGATAACGTTGTAGATTGCAGTGTTCGTGCCAATCGCCAAGTGCCCTGAACAGGGAATTTCATTGATATCAGGTAGCGGCTGGATGTTTGAAATGGCTGCAACTGCTTAATGACTGCTGTTCCAGCAACACTTATCACCGTTGTGGGAGCGGGCTCTGCCCGCGAAGAAGGTCCCGCAATACACCAGACACACCGCAGCGCCCTTTTCGCGGCCGATGACCGCTCCTACCGCGATAGGCAAATGACCCTGTAGGAGCGGTCCGTGGCCGCGAAGGGCGCGATTCGGTATGCCTGACACACCGCAGCGCCCTTTTCGCGGCCGATGACCGCTCCTGCGCAGGCATTGAATCACCGGAAACTGTACTGCACCCCGGCATATGCGCCGAACCCATCCCCTGGGATGATTGCCCGCACATCATTGCCGCCGGCATTGAACGCCGGACTGATGGACGCCGCATACTTCTCGTCCGTCAGGTTGCGCAGGTCCAGATAGACATTCCAATCCTTCTTCGGCGAGTCCCATCCCAGGATCGCGCCCCACAGATTGTAGGAGCCGGCATCCTTGGTATTGGCAAAGTCCATCGGCGTCTTGGAAGCGTAGTAGGTGTTCACCCCCACATACACGCCATTGCTGAAGTCATAACGCAGTTCAGCCTGATAGTTATGCTTGGGAATACCCGGCAACCGATTGCTGCCGAACTGCTCGTCGTCGCGATAGAAGAAGTCGCTGTAGGTATAGGACTGACGCAGGTGCAACGCATCGCCGTCGTTCTGGTACAGCAGAGAATCCAGACCCAGCTCCACACCCTGATGAATGGTCTTGCTGGCGTTGTATTCGGAGGTCAGTGCATCGGCGCTGGAAGTCGCCTCCCTGATGATCACCGAGAGCAGTTCATCCTGCACATGGGAGCGATAGAACGTCAGGTCCCAAGTGTTGTTGCCCAACTGCCCACGGGTACCGAACTCCAACGTATCGGCGATCTGCGGTTCGAGCTTCTGCCCACCGGAATTGAGCCCGGTGGCCGGCCCCGAAGTGAACACCTGCGCACCGGACACATAAGCCCACGACTGCTGCGCCTCGACCGTGCGACTGAGGTTACCGAACAGCTGCCAGTTGGGGTTGATCTGATAACGCACCCCCAGCCTGGGTGCAAACTCCCAGTCGTTCTTTTCAATGGGGTTGTTCGGGTTATCGGCCTCGCCACCCACCGGATACGACACCTTGGCCTTGCGCTGGAACTCCACGGCGGAAAGTCCTGCACTCAACCACAGTGTGTTGTCGATCCATTCGGTTTCATTGCTGGCGCTCAACACGGTATCGGAGCCTTCGTATTCGGCCTTGCGCACCAACGCCCCGGACGGCAGGTTGGCGGTGATACCGGAAGGAATCCGCACCTTGGTCTTGGCATAGGCATTCAAATGCTCGGTACGCAGCACGTTGAATCGGGTGATGCTGTTCTTGCCGAACAAAGTGTCCAGACGGTCGTATTTCAAACTGGCGGAGTAATCGCTGAAGCCCCAAGTCGTGCGGTTGACGCCCTGTCGCGCGTCGATTGGATAGTCGTGGTAGACCAATCCTACTTCCAGGTTGGAATCGTCATCGAAGGTGTACTGGGTCTTGCTCGCTACCCAGGTCGAACCTGGCTGTTTGCGATGGGCGCGCACGTTCACACTGGCCGGGTTGGCCTGCTCGGGATCGTCCTTGAGTTGCGCGCGAGTGATATAACCCGGCGTCTCGTTGTCGGTGGTTCGGTAGCGATAGTACAGACGGGATTTCAACTGCGGCGAAAACTGATAGCCGACGTTGCCGACAAACCCGGCGCTCTTGCCTTGGGTCTGATCCTGAAAGCCGTCCGACGCCGAGTCGGTGAGGCTGACGTAATAGTCGAGCGGACCCAGCACTTGCCCCGAACTGATCTGACGTTTTTGATAACCGTAACTACCGGCCTCATAGCGCACTTGCAAGGGCGCGGAATTGTAGCCGGTCTTGGTCACGTAGTTGATTGCACCCCCCAGATACAACGAGCCGATATCGAAAGCATTGCCGCCGCGCAGCACTTCGGTATGACTCAGGCCCAGCGGCTCGAACAGTTCGTAGGGGGTACCGCCGGGCCCGGACACCGGCAGGCCGTCGAACAGGTAGAAGATGCCGGCGCGGAAATAACCCACGCCCTTGTTGATACCCGACCCACGAATGGAAATCCGTGTGCCGTCGTTGCTGCCGCCGCCCTGGGTGGCGATTACACCGGGCTGCAGCGCGAAGATATCGGTACTGGTCGACACGCGCCCCTTTTCAACGGTCGCGGAATCGACATAGTTGACCCCGCCTGCCACTTCCTTCAAAGCCGTTTCGGCGCGTTGGTTCTCGTCCAGTCTGGCACCCTGAACAACTACGGTACTCAGTTGACTGGTCGGCTTCTGCTCGGCCGATTCGCTGACTGGTGCGGCATGCAGTTGGCCGATAAACAGCAATGTCGCCCCAGCGCCCAGCGCCGACGGCAAGCGACTGCGTGCCGTGGTTGTTGCAATGACTTCCCCGTTCATTCCCTGCTCCTGCTTGACTCATATAACACCGCCCTGAAAAAAGGCGGTGCTTATTTATTGGCAACAGGGTGATAGCAGAGAGCGTGCCAGCTATTGGGCGGCTGAAACTCGTTAAAACCGTACATTAGAGCGGCCAAGTGGCCGCCAGCACACACTTGGTGATGAACGACTGCCTCGATTCGAACACTTGAAACTTCACTACAGCCCTGTCAACAAACACCTGATATCAATCATCCGTGGGAGCGGTCATCGGCCGCGAAGGCTTTACCGCAACTTGCCTGACACACCGCAGCGATCCTTTCGCGGCCGCGGACCGCTCCTACAAAAAATACAATCGTACTCATCCGTGGGAGCGGTCATCAGCCGCGAAGGCTTTACCGCAACTTACCTGACATACCGCAGCGATCCTTTCGCGGCCGGGGACCGCTCCTACAAAAAAAATACAATCGCACTCATCCGTGGGCGTGATCATCGTCCGCGAAGAATTCTTCACCTATTTATCGTGAACAATAAGCGCCTGGAGTCGTCAGCATGCCTATCGTCAATTTGGAACCCGACGCCATCGACGGCGGGCTTCACCCTTATCCAGGAGGTCAACCATGCTCACCGATTGGGAAATGTGTATCCGCCTGCTGTTGGCTGCTCTGCTCGGCAGCCTGATCGGACTCGAACGCGAGCGGCTGCTGTGGGCCGCAGGCCTGCGTACTCACATGCTGGTGTGCGTGGGCTCGTGCCTGCTCATGATCGTATCGTCGTTCGGCTTTCAGGATGCCCTGGCCATGGCGCACACCGAACTCGACCCCTCGCGGGTGGCGGCGCAGGTGGTTTCAGGTATCGGTTTCCTGGGCGCCGGCTCGATCCTGCTGCGCGGCGAAGTGATTCGCGGACTCACCACGGCGGCCAGCCTCTGGACGGTCGCCGCCATCGGCCTGTCGGTAGGCGGTGGGCTGTACGTGGTCAGCACCGCCGCCACCTTTATCATTCTGGTGATCCTGATCGCCATAAAACCCATGGAACGGGTCTACCGCAACCGCGTGCAAGTCCACGTCATTAAACTCATCGCGCCATCGCAGACCCTGTCCCTGAAAAAGGTCAACGAGGTGATGGGCAACCGCGCGGGCAAGGTCAGGCAGTTCATCGTCGAAAAAGGCAACCGTGACGACACCGACAGCATCACCATCGAACTCAAACGCACTTCAGGCGCGCAGGCCAAGCAGATACTGGAGCAACTGCTGACCATTGATGGGGTTCAGGAGGATGCTTCCAGCCAGTGATGTTCCTGGTCGTCAAGTTGCAACGGCGTGTACTCCATACCGATGCTCGGCATTGGCCTATGTTTCGCCATGACGAACGACATACAACTGCATGAAACCTACCTCGCTCAGTCAAAGACGGCCGCTGTACCGGACTTCTTGCAATTTCGTCCCGCCGCGTTCGAGCGTTCGTCGTGTTTCCGGCTCCTCTGCAAGTCCAGCAGCTTGATAAAACCTGATCGCCCGTACGTTTTCGACCAGTACCCACAGCGTGACTTTTTCATAGCCCTGCTCGGCCAGCCAGGCCAGGGCTGCCAGCCATAACCGCCGCCCCACTCCTGAGCCCCAATGCTCGGCGAGCACATACAAGGCCATCACTTCGCCTACCTGTTGAGGGTCTGCATCGTGGTCGCGGCTGGGCCCGAACGATATCCAGCCAACGACAGCGTCCGCCAACGAGGCGACCTGCACTTGCGAATCGTGCCCCGTGATGCTCTGTTCCCAGTTTGCCTGTCTCTGCAGCAAGGTCTGGTCCAGTCCGTGCAGATAAGCTTGATCCATCAAACTACGATACGCCTGCTGCCAACTGCGGATATGCACATCGGCGATCTGCGCCGCATCTTCGAATGCTGCAGGCCGCACTACGGGCCAGTTGAACACCAGCGTGTCACACACCCCGAAGACATCCGATCGACGATCACCGACCAGGGTGCGAACCAGGCGAAACCCGGCCGACTCCGCGAGCCGGCGGCTGGCGGCGTTGGCTGAAGACGTCGTCAGGTACACACGTGTTCCAGGCAACTGGGCAATCAGTGCCGTCAATGCTTCGCGCATCAAACCCCGGCCCTGAAATGATTGGTTCGCCCAATAGCCTATTTCGTGGGAGCCATCGGCCTTGGGGGTGAAGCCGATACACCCCACCAGTTGCTGCGGGTGCTCGCGAGTCAGCAGGAAGAACTTTTTCTCCGCATCGTGGCGGACGAAATCGCTCTGCGCTCGCTGCAGGGTGTCCAGCGTATCCGTCAGCTCCCAGCGGGGCCGGCTCCAAACCAGAAACAGACGATGGGTTTCGTAACTCGCGTTCAAGGCATCCGCCAAGAGCTGTGCCAGGGCAACATTCGGGGCGACTATTTCAAGACGTGGCGTCAGCAGCGGCGTCTGCACCAGAGGCGGGATCAACTGGGTGCGATAACGCACCAGTGACAGGGATTCCCCATCCTCAACCACCGTTCGCTCGCTGCCAGGTTCGCGGACGAACCCAATGGCCTGATAGAACCCGATTGCCCGCTCGTTCCCCGCCAATACCCACGCGGTCACGTCGGTGTAGCCGTCGCGCGTGAGGTTTTCCTGGATGACCTCCCACAACTGGCGACCCAGACCTTGCGACCAGACCTCGGGCAGCAGATTGATAGCGCGCAGTTCGGCCGTAGCCGAACCCGCCTCAGCATCCCTGCTGGGCCCGAAAGAGGCCCAACCCAGGACTTGCCCGCTTCGCTCGATCACCCACAACGACATTGTCCGCTGAACGATCGCCTCGCGTAGCACGTTTGCCCGCTGCTCCAGCTTGTCTTCAAGCGCCAGCAGGTAGGACGGTGAAAGAAGGTCTTGGTAGGCCGCCTGCCAGGCGGCCAGATGAACGCTGGATAAGGCGCGCGCATCCGTGCTGGCGGCAACGCGAATCACCACGGGCGAGGCAGCGCTGTCGGACTTCGAAAGCAACTCTTTCAGGTTCTCGGGCCACACGGTTTCTTGCGTAGACTGGAGTTCGTCAGCAGACCACCAGCGACACTCGGCGACGACTTCGACTTCCTGCGGGGTCCACCCTTCACGAGACAGCTCCTGCAGTAGGACGCGTACGGCAAAATACTGCTCCAAGCCAAGTACATATTCTCCATCAGGCATCTGCATCACAAAATCCCGCTCGGCGACAACAGGACCTGCCGTCACAACGTGAATTCCGGTTTCCTCGTGTAGCTCCCGTATTGCCGCCGACGCGAAGGATTCACCTTCCTCGACGCCACCGCCTGGCGTGGCCCAATAGTCCTGCCCCGCCAACGGTCCGGCCGTATGGTGAAACCTGAAAAGAAGAACCCTCCCTTCTGGATCTATCACCAACCAGCGCGCTGCCTTGCGCTCTCGCATGTCATCCTCTCTCTCTGCTGTAACTGCGTTAAATCCTGCAGACGGTGTGTGCTGAGCCTACAGATCCCAGAAATCATTCGCGACTGGTTTCGACCGCCAACCGGCTACGCAAGAAATGCAGTGCGTCTCTGAAAGTCTTATGCCATCGCTCATCGGGCTGGCTGGCAAGCCGGTGCCAGAAAAAACGAAAACGATGTCCTTGGTCGTCCTGACAATAATGCACCCAGTGATCCGCAAGTTCACCAATGGCTTCGCATTGATGAAACATCCATATCTCACCGGTGCCTGTGTACTGCCAAGTACCCAAATCAAGCACCACCCTTGCTCGAATGCCCGCCTCTTCGAACAATTCGCGACCAGCCGCCGCGGCCGAAGTCTCACCCTCCTCTACGGTCCCTTTCACCAACTGCAGCCCTGCTAGAGGGTGCTCGAAGGCGAGAACCTCCAAGCCTTCTCTATAGCGGATGACCACCGGGCAAGCCTTCATTCGAGTCCCTCATGCATCGTCAAAGCAGGGCCCTATCAAAACCGAAACGCAACGCCAGTCGTGACGTTGAACGCATCGCCCGGATAGAAGTTGGCGGAATCCTGCCCGCGGGCGTCGTAGCTGGTGTTGGCTGCGGTGGCGTAGCGTTCGTCGGTCAGGTTGCGCATGTCCAGGAACACGTCCCAGCGTTTGCTCGGGGCTTCGAAGCCTACGCGGGCGCCGAGAATGGTGTAGGACGGTGCGCTGAAACTGTTAGCGTAGTCGACGAAGTAACTGGAGGCCGAACGCAGGTTGAGCTGGGCGTAAAAGCCTCCGGCCTGTTGGTACTGAAGCTCGGCCTGGTACACGTGGCGTGGCAGGCTGGGCAGCTCGTTGCCGCCGAAGGTGTTGTCGTGGCGATAGTAGAAATCGTTGAAGGTGTAGGCTTGGCGCAGGTTTAGCGTATCGCCGTTGTCGCCTTCCCACAGCAGTGCATTCAAGCCCGCCTCGACGCCTTGGTGAATGGTCGGGCTGGCGTTGGACGAAGCCACCAGTTGGTCTTGACTGGCCGAGGCCTGACGCACCACCACGGACAGAATCTCGTCATCGATCCACGAGCGATAGAACGTCAGGCTGCCATCGAAAATCCCGGCGCTGGCGCGCACGCCCAGCTCGGCGGTGGTGGCTTTCTGTGGTTTGACGTCGCGCACGAACGGCGAGCCGGTGCTGCCCAGCTGCCAGGTCACGGGCGGGTCGATGGAGCGGCTGACGTTGCCGAACAGCTGGATGTCTGGAGTCAGTTCATACCGCAGCCCCAGCCGCGGCGCGGTGTCCCATTCGGAGTAGTTCACGCCATCGGGAAACTCGCTGGTGTTCACCCCGGTGGTGTATTCGATCTCGGCCTTGCGCTTGATGTTGATGAACGAAAGCCCCGTGGACAGCCAGGTTCTGTCGTTGAGCTGCAACTCGTTGCCCAGCGCCAGCACGCTGTCGCGCGAGCCGGTGTACTTTGTGTACTGCAACAGTTGCCCGGTGCTGCGGCTGTGGGATTTGACATCGCCCAGGTAGGCCAGGGTATTGCTGAAGGTGATGCTGCTGTCGCTGGGCAGGCCGAACAGCTCATCATGGGCGCGGCGATAGCGCAGCACTACGCTGGTGTCCTTCGAGCGCCAGTCCTGCGGCGAGACCGAATACCGCCAGCCGTTGAGCAACGGGTAGTCGTTGTAACCCAGGCCCACTTCCAGGGTCGAGTCGTCGTCGAACCTGTAGGTGGTGTTGCTGCCCAGCAAAGTCGTGCCATCCTTCTTGCGACCAGTGGGGACGTCATTGCTGCGCGGATCGTGCTTGAGCTGGGCTCGGGTCAGGGTGTTGCCATTGGTGAGCTGTTCTTCGCGGTAGCGCAGGAAGAAACGCGTTTCCAGTTTGGGGCTGAACACATGGCCGAAGTTGGCGATCAGGTCGCGGCCCTTGTTGGCCGTATTGTCTTGATAGCCGTCGCGTTCGTTGTGCAGCACGCTCACGTAGTAATCGCTATCGCCTACCACGCCACCGGTGCTCAGTTGCTGTTTGCGGTAGCCGAAACTGCCGACTTCGAACCGTGCGTAGTTGCCTGGGGACGTGCGTCCGGTGCGGCTGACGAAGTTGATCGCGCCACCCAGCGACAGCGCCGTGTGCTTGAAGGCGTTGGCGCCGTACAGCACTTCGGTGTGATCGACTGCGGCCATGTTCAGCAGGTCTTCCTGAGTCCCGCCCGGTCCGGTGATCGGCAGTCCGTCGTAGAGGAATTTGATGCCCAGGGCATAGCCTTGATAGAAGGTATTCAAACCCGAACCGCGAATCGAAATCTTGTTGGCACCGGTGCCACTGGTGGCCTGCGCGAACACGCCCGGTTGTAGCGCAAGTACGTCTTCGGCGTTGGAAGCGCGGCCTTTCTCAACTTCTTTCATGTCGACGACTGCGGTGGTACCGGGGGTTTTGTCCAGCTCGACCTTGGCCTTTTGCGCCTCGCTGCGCGCCGCGCCCGTCACCACCACCGTGGACAGCTGAGTATCCTCCGCATGGGCCAAGCCCAAACTGGTGGCTGTGAACAATGCCACGCTGCTCGATACAAAAGCGCGATATGAACCACTGGGCTTGCGACCCGATGTTGAACCCATGGATGAAGCTCCTGAACGCTACGAAAAGAGAAGGAGCCTCTATTCGTATAGTCGCGCTCGCAGGGGGCTTCAGCAGCTATCGTGCCAAAGGTAAAACCCCATAGGCTGGGCTCGCGATAGCAGCGCAGCGATCGTTATCGTGCAACCTGTCCTTCTGCTGTTGGCTCAGCGACAGTACCGGCGGTGCAAAGGGATCGGTCGGGACACATGCGGCACCAGAACAACACTTGACCCTCATGCAATTGATCCAGAAAATCCTCCCAAAAAGGGAGATCCGCATTTATCATGAGAGTCATTGCCAAGCGAACATTGCGGGAATTCTGGGAGCGGAGCGGACACGGTGACGCGCAACGGCCGTTGATTGAGTGGCACAATCTCATGATCAACGCCAACTGGCTTACCCCTCAGGCGCTAAAAGCTGAGATCGGCACAGCGAGCATCATCAAAGCAGGCAGGGTCGTTTTCAACATAGCAGGCAACAAATATCGCTTGGTCGTAGCGATCGACTACAACCACCAGATTGCATGGTTAAAGTTCGTTGGCACTCATGCCCAGTATGACCAGATCGACGTGGAGACCATCTGATGAATCTGAAACCCATCCGTAACGAGACAGACCTTCAGAAGGCATTTGTTCGCATGGAGGAGCTGTGGGGTGCGCAGCCCGGTACTGCTAGTGCCGACGAATTGGAAGTCCTCGCGATACTTATCGAGAAATACGAGGACCAGCATTACCCTATCGGCCCGTCCAATCCTATCGAAGCGATAAAATTTCGAATGGACCAGCAAGGCCTGAGTATGCGCGATCTGGAGCCCTTCATCGGCTCGAGTGGGCGTGTGTCTGAGGTATTGAACGCCAAACGCTCCTTGAGTCTTGCGATGATCAAGCGCCTGCATGTCGGGATGAACATTCCCTACGAAAGCCTACTGGGCTAGCCTTTCTTCAGTCGAATGTTACTGGCTTCGAATCGCATATTCGTAGCCCAAGAAAAAGCCCGCGATGACCAGGTCAGCGCGGGCTTTTCTATAACCGTGGTATTGCGGGCGGTTGATTAGACCGCAGCAACAACCTTGGCAGGTGGCTGAGTGCGACGACCCAGTACACCGGCACCGGCCGATACCAGACCCGAGATCACCAAGGTGATCAGCAGGATCCAGGCGCCTTGCGAAACACGCTTGGCAGCCACTTCGGCAGCTTCACGGGCTTTCTGCTCGGCCTGAGCCTTCAGCTCTTGATACTTGGCGTAAGCCTGACGATAGCTGGCCTGAGCCTGATCGACGATCTGGTTGGCTTCGGCGTCGGTCTTGTTGCCACGAGCCTTGATCAGGTTGACCAGTGCTTGACGGTCGGCAGCATCCCAAGCCTGGTCACCCTTGGCCTTGATGCGGTCCATCAGACCACCCAACTGGTTGTCGGCTTGCTGAGGATTCTCGGCGCTGCGCTGAGCAGTGTTCTGAGCATCCTGCTGAGTAGCCTGAGCTTCCTGCTTGACGTTGTCCGGGTTCAGTTCGGCTTTGCCGGTCTGACGCATGGCCAACTCGATTTCACCCTGGATATCGTCCAGGTTGAAGTCGATGCCCTGTGCGCGCAGCTGATCCTGGATCTTGTCGCCCAGCGCTGGAGCTACTTGGGCGATACCGCTGCCCAGCGCCGACATGCCGCTGCCGGCCAGGTTCAGGCCGCCACGGACGACACCGGTGACTGCACTGGACACCAGGTAGACGGTGATCAGCGAAACGCTTGCCCATACCAGCAGACCGTGAAACGCGCCTTCGCGCTGTGCCAGACGACCCGCAGCCCAACCACCTACGAACAGCGAAATGACGGCGCTGACTACCACCCAGATGCCGGCACCGGTACCGATCCCGGACAGCGGATTGGCTTCCTGCATCGGATCAATGGTGGCCGTACCGATGGCCGTGCCCAGCAGGTTCAACAACAGCGAAACAACCATGGCCAGTACCACACCGGCCAGAATGGCACTCCACGAAATTCGCTTGAGCAACGGCGCGGTCGTGGCGTGGTCATGGTAGACCGGGGTGGTGTAGCCGTCTGGAGCGATACGGTCATCGCGGATCATGATGGTAGTCCTTGGGGTCAATGGCAGAGCGGGTACGAGCACCCGCTTACTGCAATGACCCAGGCGCAAGTGAAAAAGTTTGAAAAAAACCCTGAATATCTTTTTACGTACGAATGTGCCATATCCTCCGCCATCGGTAGCCTGCCACCTTTGCGCTGAGTACTATGCCGCCACAAGCCCTTCAATTTTCACGTATTGCAGCCCCGAGCACATGATGAGCACAGACCTGGACACGCTGTTCGACCGTACCGGCACCAGCAGCACCAAATGGAGCCGCTACCCGGAAGACGTACTGCCCATGTGGGTGGCGGACATGGATTTCGCTGCGCCACCGGCAGTCATCGAACGGCTGCAGGCGCGGCTGGCGCACCCTGTCCTGGGTTACAGCATGCCGTCCGAAGCGCTGCGTCAGGTGCTGGTCGATTACCTGCGCGATCACTATGACTGGCAGGTGCAGACGCAGGACATCGTGGTCCTGCCCGGCGTGGTTCCGGGGGTCAACATGGCCCTGCATGGTCTGGTGGCCGAAGGCGCCGGCGTGGTGGTGCATACGCCAAACTACCCGCCGCTGCGCGAAGCGGCCGGGCACTGGAAGATGCGCAGCATCGAAGTCCCGCTGACCGCCGATGCGCAAGGTGAATGGTCCTGCGACCCGCACCGCCTGCAACAGTCGCTGGGCGACAGCGCAGCGTTCATTCTCAGCAATCCACACAATCCGCTGGGCAAGACTTATTCGCGCGACGAACTCCAGGCCATCGCCGACACCTGTGTAGCGCAGAATGTGCTGATCATCAGCGACGAGATCCATGCCGACCTGCAGTTCGACGGCCGCCGCCATGTCCCGATTGCCTCGCTGTCGCCTGAGGTCGCCCAGCGCACCATCACCCTCATGTCAGCCAGCAAGACGTATAACGTCGCTGGGTTGAAGACGGCCTTCGCAGTGATTCAGAATGCTGAATTGCGCGCGCGCTTCGATGCTGCGCGGGTGGGCATGGTTGACAGCGTCAACCCGCTGGGCATGGAGGCTACCCACGCCGCGTATGCGCAGCCAGGCGAGTGGCTGCAGCAGCTGAAAACCTACCTGCAGGGTAACCGCGACTATCTGCTGGAAACGATTCGCGCGCGCCTGCCGGGCATCGTCGTCCATGCGCCGCAAAGTACCTACCTGGCCTGGCTGGACTGCTCGGCCCTGGGCCTGGACAACCCGCAGCGCTTTTTCCTTCAGCAGGCGCGCGTGGGGTTGAGCGCCGGCACGGATTTCGGTGCAGGCCTGGAACAGTTCGTGCGGCTCAATTTCGGCTGCCCGCGCTCGCTGCTGACCGAAGGCCTCGCCCGCATCGAACGCAGCCTGCAAAACCGCCCCCTGTAGCAGCGGCGCAAGCCGCGTCCGGCTTCAACGCGTTTACCCAGACACACCGCAGGCACCGCCGACGCGGCTCGCGCCGCTGCTACACGCACAGCAGCCGCATCCGCACCCGACGCACCCCCTGTAGCAGCGGCGCAAGCCGCGTCCGGCCTCGACGCGTTCACCCAGACACACCGCAGGTACCGCCGACGCGGCTCGCGCCGCTGCTACACGCACAGCAGCCGCATCCGCACCCGACGCACCCCCTGTAGCAGCGGCGCAAGCCGCGTCCGGCCTCGACGCGTTCACCCAGACACACCGCAGGCACCGCCGACGCGGCTCGCGCCGCAGCTACACGCACAGCAGCCGCATCCGCACCCGACGCACCCCCTGTAGCAGCGGCGCGAGCCGCGTCCGGCCTCGACGCGTTCACCCAGACACACCGCAGGTACCGCCGACGCGGCTCGCGCCGCTGCTACACGCACAGCAGCCGCATCCGCACCCGACGCACCCCCTGTAGCAGCGGCGCGAGCCGCGTCCGGCCTCGACGCGTTCACCCAGACACACCGCAGGTACCGCCGACGCGGCTCGCGCCGCTGCTACACGCACAGCAGCCGCATCCGCACCCGACGCACCCCCTGTAGCAGCGGCGCGAGCCGCGTCCGGCCTCGACGCGTTCACCCAGACACACCGCAGGTACCGCCGACGCGGCTCGCGCCGCTGCTACACGCACAGCAGCCGCATCCGCACCCGACGCACCCCCTGTAGCAGCGGCGCGAGCCGCGTCCGGCCTCGACGCGTTCACCCAGACACACCGCAGGTACCGCCGACGCGGCTCGCGCCGCTGCTACACGCACAGCAGCCGCATCCGCACCCGACGCACCCCCTGTAGCAGCGGCGCAAGCCGCGTCCGGCTTCAACCCATTCACCCAGACACCCCGCAGGTACCGCCGACGCGGCTCGCGCCGCTGCTACACGCACAGCAGCCGCATCCGCACCCGACGCACCCCCTGTAGCAGCGGCGCAAGCCGCGTCCGGCTTCAACGCGTTTACCCAGACACACCGCAGCACCGCCGGGGCGGATACCGTATATCCAATGCATTGGCGAGCGCGGCGCCCGAGGCGGTGTTGTCGAACACACACCAGACCTCGGCGTCTGCGGTGGCCTCAGCCAGAATCACGCGCAAGCGTGAGAGATACTCGGCGTCGTACGCGTCGTGGTAGATGCGCGGCGAGCCATGCAGCCGCCAATATCGGAAGCCACGCCAGCCACCGGGGGTGGGATCGGTGGCTATACGGGAAGGATCGACAGCCGCCTGCGCAATACGCTGCGCCTGCAGCAGCGTCTCGGCCTCGACCCAGGAAGGATGACGAGGCTCGACCACCACCGGCCCGACAAATCGCTCGCGCAGGCAACTGAAAAAGTCCTCGGCAACCTGAGCGTCGAACACCAGCGAAGGCGGCAACTGCACCAGCAGGCAACCGAGTTTGTCGCCAAGCTGTCCGCACTGCGCCTGGAATTCGTCCAAGGCCACGGCGCACTCTTCAAGCCGCTGAACATGAGTGATCTGTTTGGGTACCTTGACCGAGAAACTGAAATCATCGGGCACCGAAGCCGCCCATCGCGCATAGGTCTGCGGCCGATGCGGACGGTAGAACGAGCTGTTGATCTCGACACAGCTCAACTTCGACGCGTAGCGCTGCAGATGGGTACCGTCAGCCGCGAAGCGCTCGGCATGTTCGCGTGACAGGCTCCAGCCGGCGCAGCCTACCCGTATGGAGTGACTGTTCAAAACAGCACCCCGCCCGCCTCGCGCATGAAAATCTCGACGGTTTTGGGCCCGACACCCTCGAACGCTTCCAGCTTGCGTTCGAAGTCACGGCGATCCGTGCTTGCTGCGCGCATCCCACCGATCGTACCGTCATACTCGGCTTGCAGTTTTTTCGCAAAGGCGCTCAAGCGCGTTGCGGTACTTTCGTCATAGCGCACGTAATGCGCCTCGCCCAGCATGGCCACCAATTCGCGGTGCGTGCAATTGCTCAGCTTGCGGGGCGTGTCGCGGTTATGTTTGTCGACCAGCACCCGATAGGCCTCCACGGCAATGTCCGCCTGGATCCGCTTGCCCATCAGAAAGCTGGCCAACAACCATTTGAACAGGCCGTGTTGCTCGTTGATGTCGATACCCAGTTCATGGGCGGTAACGTGCTTGCTCATCGGCTGGGTCCCCCATCGGCGTCATGCAGGTAAGGTTAGGTAGACGCTGGCCACGGCCGACAGGTTCGATCCGCCTGCATGCCAGTCGACCCCAGCCAGCGCCCGCGAACGGCGCCGCGACGCGCGGACCGTGCCGTCCCGCTCATTCGACGCTACAATGGCGGCCTTGACCGTGATGACTCAGACCAGAAAAACATGTCCCTGCCCAAGCACCACCTCGAACTGCTCAGCCCTGCACGCGACGTCGCCATCGCCCGCGAAGCCATCCTGCACGGCGCCGATGCCATCTACATAGGCGGCCCCAGCTTCGGCGCGCGTCACAACGCCAGCAACGAGCTGAGCGACATCGCCGAGTTGGTGACCTTCGCTCGCCGCTATCATGCGCGGGTGTTCACCACGCTCAACACCATCCTGCACGACAACGAACTGGAGCCGGCCCGCAAGCTGATCCACCAGTTGTATGACGCCGGCGTGGACGCCTTGATCGTGCAGGACCTGGGCGTCATGGAACTGGACATTCCGCCGATCGAGCTGCACGCGAGCACCCAGACCGACATCCGCACCCTGGCTCGGGCCAGGTTTCTCGACCAGGCCGGGTTCTCCCAACTGGTGCTGGCGCGCGAACTGGACCTGAGCGAGATCCGCGCGATTGCCGCGGAAACCGACGCGGCCATCGAGTTCTTCATTCACGGTGCCCTGTGCGTGGCCTTCTCTGGTCAATGCAACATCTCCCATGCACACACCGGGCGCAGCGCCAACCGTGGCGACTGCTCCCAGGCCTGCCGCCTGCCCTACACCCTCAAGGATGACCAGGGTCGCGTGGTGGCCTACGAGAAACACCTGCTGTCCATGAAAGACAACAACCAGAGCGCCAACATTCGTGCGCTGGTCGACGCCGGCGTGCGTTCGTTCAAGATAGAGGGCCGCTACAAGGACATGGGCTATGTGAAGAACATCACTGCCTACTACCGCCAGCGCATGGACGACGTATTGGAAGACCGCCCGGACCTGGCACGCGCCTCCAGCGGCCGCACTGCGCACTTTTTCGTACCAGACCCGGACAAGACTTTTCACCGCGGCAGCACCGATTATTTCGTCAGCGAACGCAAGATCGACATCGGCGCGTTCGACTCGCCGACCTTCACCGGCCTGCCGGTGGGGCTGGTGGAGAAAGTTGGCAAGCGCGACATGCTGGTGGTCAGCGAGCAGCCACTGTCCAACGGCGACGGTCTGAACGTGCTGGTCAAGCGCGAAGTCGTGGGCTTTCGCGCCAACATCGCCGAGCTCAAGGGCGAGTTCGAAGAGGACGGCCACAAGCGCTACCGCTATCGCGTCGAACCCAACGAAATGCCTGCAGGGCTGTTCCAGCTACGGCCCAACCACCCGCTCAACCGCAACCTGGACCACAACTGGCAGCAGGCGCTGCAGAAGACGTCCGCCGAGCGGCGCGTCGGTCTGGCCTGGCTCGCTCAGCTGACCGAGCAGCGCCTGCAACTGACCGCTACCAGCGAGGAAGGTGCGCGCGTGGACGTTGCGCTGGAAGGCCCGTTCGGCCCGGCCAACAAACCCGAGCAGGCCCTGGAGCAGCTGCATGACCTGCTGGGTCAACTGGGCACCACCCAGTACCATGCGACGGCCATCGAACTGGATGCGCCGCAGGCGTTCTTCATTCCCAACTCGCAGCTCAAGGCGTTGCGCCGCGAGGCCATCGAGGCGCTGACGGCCGCGCGTGTCCAGGCCCATCCACGTGGCAGCCGCAAGGCCGAAACGACGCCGCCGCCGGTTTATCCGGAATCGCACCTGTCGTTCCTGGCCAACGTGTACAACCAGAAGGCCCGCGACTTTTACCTTCGGCACGGGGTCGAGCTGATCGATGCCGCGTACGAGGCCCATGAAGAGCTGGGCGAAGTGCCGGTGATGATCACCAAGCACTGCCTGCGCTTCTCCTTCAACCTGTGCCCCAAACAGGCCAAGGGGGTGACAGGCGTGAAAACCAAGGTCGCGCCCATGCAGCTGATTCACGGCGACGAAGTGTTGACGCTCAAGTTCGACTGCAAGCCGTGCGAGATGCACGTGATCGGCAAGATGAAGGGGCATATCCTCGACCTGCCGTTGCCGGGTAGCGGAGTCCACGTGGTCGGTCAGATCAGCCCGCAGGACTTGATGAAGACCATCCGCCGCGCCCCGCATTGACAGTGCTTCGACTGCGCGCACTCTGGCCCAGCCGCCAACCGATCAACGCTCGAGAAAAATGGCGCGCCTGCATTGGCGCGGCACTGGGCGTGCTGGTGGTCTGCACCTTAGCGGCGCTGGGCCTGCAAGGACACTGGGCTGCCGAACACGGCGCACTGGGACTGGCCATCGTGGCGCCCATCGGCGCCAGCGCGGTGCTGGTGTTTGCCCTTCCCGCAAGCCCGCTGGCACAGCCTTGGTCGGTGGCGGGCGGCAACACCCTGAGCGCGCTGGTGGGCGTTGCTTGCGTCAAGTGGATCCCCGATCCCACGTTCGCTGCGGCCCTTGCAGTCGGCCTGGCGATCGCACTGATGCTCGCGGCCCGCTGCCTGCATCCACCCGGCGGCGCGGCGGCGCTGCTCATGGTGGTGATGGGCTGCGAGCAGTTCACCTACGCGGTGAATCCGGTGCTGATCGATTCGCTTCTGCTGGTCGCCGCCGGGCTGATCTACAACAACCTGACACGTCGGCCATGGCCCCATGTACCCGCCACCAGCACGCCGTCCAACCCTAGCCGTTTCAGCCATGCCGACCTCGACGCCGCACTGGTGCACTACAACCAGGTGCTGGACGTTGATCGCAAAGATCTGCAGGCACTGCTCGAGCACGCCGAGGCATCAGCGTACCAGCGCAACATGGGTGAGCTGCGCTGCGCCGAAGTCATGAGTCGCGAACCGATCACCGCACGCCAGGAAATGCCGCTGCGCGATGCCTGGGCGCTGATGCGCAAACACAAGATCAAGGCACTGCCGGTCATCGACCGACAGCGTCATCTGCTGGGCATTGTCACAGTGGCCGATTTCATGCAACAACTGGATCTGGATGCCCATGACGGAGTGGCCTGGCACCTGCGTGCCCTCCTGCGGCCCCGCCGGAACCAGCCGACGACGAACCTCGTCGGGCAGATCATGACGCGTTCAGTACGCGTAGCCAGCGCGGACCGCCTGCTGACCGAGCTGGTGCCGGTGTTCTCGGAAAATGGCCATCGGCACATCCCCATCATCGACACCGAACGCCATCTGGTCGGCATCATCACCCAATCCGATCTGATCCGCGCTCTGTATCGGGCCGTGAGGGCCTAGCGCACGACGCCTTCGGTCACTTCGATGTCGGTCAGCCCCATGCGCGCCGCCTGCTCGAGAACCTGCTCGTCGGTGTCCTCTGCAGTGGGCATCACCAAGCTGTTTTCGCCGTCGCCGAAATGCAATTGGAGCAGATGCATCACGATACTGTGAAGACTCTGTTCGACCTCGGCCGGTGGGGTCCAGCTGCGCGGGGCGCCGTTGAACAGGTATCGCACGGTTGCAGTTGCCATTGGCCAAATCCTCTCGATGGTGGACGCGAGCCCGTTCTGGAAGGCCGCAAAGGGTCGGTCCTGAAGGAAATGACTGGGGTGATGCGCCAGCGTTCCATCCGACCCAAAGCGTACCAGACGCGGATTGTCTTGAACGTCTGCGGCCAAGTGCTTTCAGAAAACAGAACCGGGCAATGCGATGCGTTGCGTCCCTATACCTGCTGGAGAAGTTTGCATGAAGATCTTGATGGTTCTGACGTCCCACGATCAACTGGGCGATACCGGCAAGAAAACCGGCTTCTGGCTGGAAGAATTCGCCGCACCCTACTATGCCTTCGTCGATGCAGGTGCCGAAGTGACCCTGGTCTCGCCCAAGGGTGGCCAGCCACCGCTGGACCCCAAGAGCGACGAGCCGGATGCGCAGACCGACGCCACCCGCCGCTTCGCCCAGGATACGCAGGCTCAAAAGATGTTGGCTGATACCTTTCCCCTTGGCGAGGCCGACCCTTACGACTTCGATGCCGTGTTCTACCCAGGCGGCCACGGGCCACTGTGGGACCTGGCCGAAGACACCGATTCGAAAACCATCATCGAAGCCTTCTACGCCGCCAACAAACCCGTTGCAGCTGTGTGCCATGCGCCTGGGGTGTTCAAGAACGTCAAGTCGCCGGACGGCGATTCCATCGTCAAGGGCAAGAAGGTCACCGGCTTCACCAACTCCGAGGAAGAGGCGGTCGGGCTGACGGATGTGGTGCCGTTTCTGGTCGAAGATATGCTCAAGGCCAATGGCGGCGAGTACTCCAAAGGTCCGGACTGGGGCAGCTATGTGGTCGAAGACGGTCACCTGATCACTGGCCAGAACCCTGCGTCTTCCGAAGCCGCCGCCCAGGCGCTGATCAAGCGCCTGCAACAGGAAGAAAGCGCCTGATTGGAGCATTCTCGATACCCAGCGTTGTTCTTTTCGCGGGCAGAGCCCGCTCCCACACATGGGCTCATCCCCTGTGGGAGCGGGCTCTGCCCGCGAAGCTTTATACGGTCTATCTAACGCACCGCTGCGCCTTACTTGCAGCTGGGGCGGTTAGACGCGTCATGCCATAACGATTTCCAATCCTCACGTTATATCGTAACATTAGCATCCCGATTTATTTTTGGATGCATGCCCATGGCCGATGCCGCCGCTTCACCACCCTTCCCCGGCTCGCTTTCCACTGCCTCGACCCAGGCGGTGTCACGCACCCGCATGCTCGCGATCGACGCATTGCGTGGACTGGTCATGCTTTTCATGCTCGTCGACCATGTCCGGGAAACCTTCTTCCTCCACGTGCAAGTCAGCGACCCCATGGATCCGCTGAATACCCCGCCCGAGTTGTTCTTCACCCGTATCAGCAGCATGGTCTGCGCGCCTGTGTTCGTCTTCCTCACCGGCCTCTCTGCCTGGCTGTACGGGCAGTCTCACAGCCCTCGGGAAGTGTCGATTTTCCTGTTGAAACGCGGCCTGTTCCTGGTTTTCCTCGAACTCACCCTGGTCAACTTTGCATGGAACGCGACACTGGTTCCGACCACCCTGTGGCTGCAAGTGATCTGGGCCATCGGCCTGAGCATGATCGCACTGGCGGCACTCATTCACATGCCGCGCACCGCCCTGGCGATCGTGGGCGCGGTCATCGTCGCCGGACACAATCTGCTGGACGGCATCGTCCTGACCGCCGACTCGCCGTTCTTCGAGATCTGGTCGATCCTGCACCAGCGCGCGTTCCTGGAAATCACCGAATACACCCGCGCCCGCACCACCTACCCGATCCTGCCGTGGATCGGCTTGATCGCCCTGGGCTACTGCGCCGGCCCTTGGTTCGCCCGCGGCGCAGACCCGGCACGACGCCAGCGCCTGCTACTCAATTGGGGGATTGGCCTGATCCTGGGCTTCATCGCCATTCGCTATCTCAATGGCTACGGCGAAAAACCCTGGAGCGTGCTGGACGACAACGTGCGTACTTTCATGAGCTTCATGTCGCTGACCAAATACCCGCCGTCGCTGCTGTACCTGATGCCGACCATGGGCGCAGGCTTGCTGCTGCTTGCATTGTTCCAGCGCCTCGAAGGCCGGAAAGTGCTCGAGGTGCTGTCGCGCTACGGTGGCGCACCGATGTTTTTCTACGTGCTGCACTTGTTGGTGCTCAAGGCGATGTACCTGCTCGCCGTGCAGATCTGGGGTTTGAACCAGGGCAAGTACTACGGCTTCGACAGCCTGAGCGGAATCTGGCTGTGGACTGCGGTGCTGGCCATTGCCTTGTACTTTCCCACTCGTTGGTTCGCGCAGCTCAAACAGCGTCGGCGCGACATCGGCTGGCTGAAGTACTTCTGAGCGCGTTCGAGTCGCGCCTGCGTTACCGCTTGAACCGGGTAGACGACCGCTGATCGCCACCCTGCTCTCTTGCGCCGATATTTGAACGCATGGATGCACTTTAACGACTCTGGAGCAGTCCGACGGGAAGGCGTGGTATCACTATCACAATGATGTCAAAATGACATCGAGTGACAGGAGGTCGCCGTTTCTCGTCCTTGTCTGGGTCCTTCACATGCTCGCAGCTGTCCCTGAAAAAGATTCAAAGCACACCGCTCTTCAAGGTCTGGTTCAGGCGGCAGCGGCCATCACACACTGTTGCGGCGCCCTGCTCATCGAAGGCGCACCCGGCGCCTGGCACGTGACTGCCGCCTGCGGCACGACGCGCGAAGTGCCGGTCGATGCCGCCACCGAGTCCTGGCTGCGCATGCTGATGTCCTACGGCGACGTGGTCGACATCGGCGACGGCTCGCCTTTCATCCATTCGATCCCGGATTTTCTCGGTTCGCTGGCGGACACCTACCGCGTGTGCATCGCCGTCAAAGACCACAGCGACGCGCTCGTCGGCATCGTTCTGTTGGCGCTGACGCCACCGTTCAAGTTGCTCAGCGCCGCCCAGATCTACGCACTCAAGACTCACTCCGTTGCTCTCTACCACTCGGCGCCGTCCCTGCCGGTGGCCGCCAGTACCGGTCCTGCCGGAGTGATCGAGCGTCTGCGCCTGCTCGAATCGGTGGTCGTTCATGCCAAAGATGCGATCCTGATCACCGAGGCCGAGCCGATCGACCAGCCCGGCCCGCGGATCGTCTACTGCAACCCGGCCTTCCTGGCCACCACCGGGTTCAGCCTGAAAGAAATCGTCGGCAAGACGCCGCGTATCCTGCAGTGCGAGGAAACCGATCGCGGCACCCTGGATCAGATCCGCAGCGCCCTGTCCACGTGGCAGCCGATCGAAGTCGAACTGATCAACACGCGCCGTGACGGTACCCGCTTCTGGGTGCAGCTGAGCATCGTGCCGGTGGCCAACGAAAAAGGCTGGTTCACCCATTGGGTGTCCGTGCAGCGTGACATCACCGAGCGCAAGGAAGCCGAAGAAAGCCTCAAGCAGGCGCAGATCGACCGCGAGGAACAGGTAGCGCTGCGCTCGCGCCTGGTGGAGCGTGAACGAATCCAGGAAGAGCTGACCTATGCCGCCTTCCATGACGACCTGACCCGGCTGAAGAACCGCGCCTACTTCATGGCCAAGATTCAGGAAGTGTTCAACCTTGACCATGCCGAGCGCGAAGCGGCAGTGCTGTACATGGACCTGGATCGCTTCAAATACATCAACGACGGCATGGGCCACCGTGCCGGTGACATCCTCTTGCAGATCGTGGCGCAGCGGCTGGAGTCCTGCCTGAACGGCAACGCCGTGCTGGCGCGCATCGGCGGTGACGAGTTCGCCATCCTCCACACCGGCAATGACTCCAAGCACGCTGCGATAGAGACCGCGCAACGGGTCATCCAGGCGCTTGGAGTTGCCGTCGACGTCGAGGGCCAGGCGATCTTCACCTCCTGCAGCGTCGGCATCGTCACACTCGACGCCGCTCACACCAGCGCCGAAGACCTCGTCCGCGATGCCGACGTCGCCATGTACGCGGCAAAGAAACAAGGCCAAGGCAAATGGACCTTGTTCGACCTGTCCATGCGCCAGGCGGCGGTCGATTTGCTGCTGATGCGCAACGCGCTCAAGCACGCCTTGGCGCGAGAAGAGTTCTACCTGGTCTACCAGCCAATTTTTGCCGCCCGCTCGCGCCGCATCGAAGGCGTGGAAGCGCTGGTCCGCTGGCAGCACCCCGTGCTCGGCAACGTGCCGCCCGACGTGTTCATCGCAGTGGCGGAAGACATCGGCATCATTCATGAAATGGGCCGCTGGGTCATGCAGACCGCCTGTGCCGAGCTCAAGCGCTGGAACGCCAATGCGGCCTGCACACTGAAGCTCAACGTCAACGTCTCGGGTGCCGAGCTCAACCATGTCGGGTTCGTGGCAAAGGTCGCGGAAATACTGAAGGACACCTCCTTCAGCGCCCACAACCTGCAGATCGAAATCACTGAATCGGTCTTCCTCAACGAACCGGAAACCGTGGCGATCGCCCTCGCCGACCTGCGCGAGCTGGGCGTACACATCGCGTTGGATGACTTCGGTACCGGCTACAGCTCGCTGGGCTACATCGACCGCTACCCGATCGACTCGATCAAGATCGACCGCTCGTTCGTCACGCGCATGATGACCCACAGACGCACCATCGCCATCGTCACCAGCATCCTGTCGCTGGGCAGCGCCTTGGATGTCGACATCGTCGCCGAAGGCGTGGAAACCCAGGACCAGCTGGACCGGCTGCAGGCATTGGGCTGCCCGTTCGTCCAGGGTTACCTGCTCAGCCCACCGCTGCGCGGCGAGGAAATGAAGCAGCTGATGGCAGCGCGCAACGATACCTGAAAGCTACCGCGCGCCTGATCACATCAGGCGCGCGGCGGTGGAGGCATGTTCGCAGGTGGATAGCTTTTGAAAACGGATCGAGGCTAAGCTGCGCGCTCTACGGAAGGAGTCTGGAATGAAAACACTGTCTGCACTATTGATCTTGGGCGTACTGAGCGGCTGTGCCTCCTACAGCGACCAAGGCACCGGCGAAGGCGGTCGCGAGATCGGCAGCAAGGGCTACACGGTGCGCTGTGACGCCACGCCCGCCAATCAACCTGGCTGCTATTCTCCGCCGCCCTCCTCTTCGTGGAATTTCATGAAGAATTTCCATCTCAAGCTTGGGCAGAACTGATCCGCAAGATCGGCCGCCTTCACGGCTTCAAGCGACCTCCCTCCACGATGACCAGATTAGGGTCGGTGTCCGCTGGCAAGTCCTTGCGCACGTACTGGTCATAAAGCTTGAGCAGGGCTTTCTCTTCACCCAGCTTGGCCAATTCGTCGTTCACCCAATCGCGCAGCTCGGTGTTGCCTTTCTTCACGGCCGGTGCGATAGGCGCCTCATCGCCCAGCTTCTGGGCGAGTACGCGGTAACCGGGGTTCTGTTTGGCCCAGTTGAACAGCACGAGGTTGTCCTGGGCATAGGCGTCGCCGCGGCCGCTGGCCAGGGCTTGCAGTGATTCGGAGTTCTTTTCGAACTTGAGCAGCTTCCAGTCAGGGTGATTCTTGGTCAACCACAGATCGGCCGTGGTGCCGGTGGTGACGATGGTGGTCTTGTCGGCCAGGTCATCGAGCTTCTGTACGCTGCTGCCGTCCGCCACCAACGCCTGCACGGCGACACGCAGGTTCGGGTTGGTGAAGTCCACCGCCTGGCTACGCTCGGGTGTCACGGTCATGTTGGCCAGGATCAGGTCGACCTTGTCGCTCTGCAGAAACGGGATGCGGCTGGCCGGCTCGACGCTGACGAACTCGATTTTCTTCTCGTCACCCAGCAGGTCCTTGGCGAAGCGCTTGCCCAGGTCGGTGTCGAACCCGACGTATTCGCCCTGCTCATTGACGAAACCAAAGGGCGGTTTGTCGCTGAACACCCCGACGATCAGCTTGTCGCGGGCCTTGATGGTTTCCAGGTAGCTGGTGGTAGGTTTCGCCGTCGCGGCTGGGGTGGCGGCCTTGGGTTCGGCCGGTTTATCGCAACCGGCCAGCAATCCAAGAGCGAGTACGGGTAGAACCAGGGCAGTTTTGAAGTTCACGATGCTTTCCTTTTCGGCATGTTTTCTACGTAGGAAAACCTTTCCAGGAACTGCTGCGCGCGTGCGGTCTGCGGGGCGCTGAAGAAGGTTTCGGGATCGTTCTGTTCCGCGATACGGCCGCGGTCCATGAACAAAATGCGGTCGGCCACCGCGCGGGCGAAGGCCATTTCGTGGGTAACGATGAGCATGGTCATGCCGCCCTGCGCCAGGTCGAGGATCACCTCGAGGACTTCCTTGACCATTTCCGGATCCAGCGCAGCGGTGACTTCGTCGAACAGCATGACCTTGGGGTTCATGCACAGTGCCCGCACAATGGCGATCCGTTGCTGCTGGCCGCCCGACAGCTCGCGGGGGTAGGCGTTGGCGCGTTCGGCCAGGCCAACCCGAGCCAGCAGCGCCTCGGCCTGCTGCCGCGCTTCCTGGGCATCGCGCTTCTGCACTTGCAGCGGCCCCAGCAGCACGTTCTGCAGCACGGTCATGTGAGGAAACAGGTGATAGCTCTGAAACACCATGCCGATCTGCTGACGCACGCGGCGCCAGTCGGCATTGGCAGGCAGCAACTGCCCATCGAAAGTGAAGGTACCGCTGTGGCCCAGTTCCAGGCCGTTCAGGCAGCGCAGCAATGTGCTCTTGCCGCAGCCGCTGGGGCCCAGGATCACCACCACCTCGCCTTCGGTCACCCGCAGATCGATGTCAGTCAGCACCGGTGTATCGGCGAATTTCTTGCTGAAGCTTGCGAGTTCGATCAATGCGCTCATGCGTGATTCCAGCGCCGTTCAAGCACGCGGGAAGCGGCCGACAGCGGATAGCAGACGATAAAAAAGAAGACAAACAGGAAGCCGTAGATCAGCACCGACTCGTAGGTGCGCTCGATGATCTGCTGGCCCACCTTGGTGATGTCGACAACGCCGATCAGCACCGCCAGCGAACTGGTTTTGAGCAAACGGGTGCAGACGTTGATGACCGGCGGCGTAAGGCGCTTGAGCGCCTGAGGCAGCAATACCCGACCGTACAACTGGCCCAGGCCCAGGCCGATGGCCAGTCCTGCCTCGCGCTGCCCGCGGGGTATGGAGCGCAGCGCGCCACGCACGACTTCGCCAATCTCGCTGGCGCCCCACAGCGACAACACCAGCACCGCGCACCAGAACGCAGGCAGGCTGACGCCGAAGAAGATTGGCAGGCCAAAGAAGAACAGGTACAACCAGACCAGTACCGGAATGGCGCGAAACAGCTCCAGGTAGACCCTCAGCGGCACGTCCAGCCAGCGCTTGCCCAGGCTGCGCAGCACGCCATAGAACAGGCCGCCGACACTGCTGAACACGATCGCAAGCGCGGAAATACCCAAGGTGCGACCGGCCCCGGTCAGCAGTTGAGGTGCCGATACCCAGAGCAGCTCAAGACCCGAACTGGCCATGTTGGAGCCTCCTTTCCAGCAGGCCCAGCAGCAACGACAGCGGCAAGAACAACAGCACGCACAACCCGGTCATCACTGCCAGCATCTCGTAGGTCTTGTAATACAGAGCGATGTAACTCTTGGTGGTGTAGAGAATTTCCGGCACGGCAACGGCCGACACCACCGTGGTCTCCTTGAGCAGGAACACGAAGTTGGCGAACAGCGCAGGCAAGCTGAGAATGCCTGCCTGGGGCAGCACTACATGGCGCAACAGCTGCCAGCGCGACAGACCGATGGACAGGCCAGACTCGATCTGCGACTTGGGCACCGCTTCGATGCCCGCGCGCAGTATTTCGGTCAGGTACGCACCTCCCATGAACGTCATGGCAATGACCGCCGCTGCGAAACCGGAAATCCGCACGCCCAGAGCGGGTAAGGCGAAGTAGATGAAGAACAGCTGAATCAGCAGCGGCGTATTCCGCGCAAGCTCGACGTATAGCGGCACGAGCCGATGCAGCACCGGGACCCGAAACGTGGCGATGGCCGCGTTGAGCACCGCGACGGCAAGTGAGCTCAGGATTGCGATCAAGCCGACTTGCAAAGTGACCCCCACGGCGCGCGCAAAAGCGGGAAGCGTGGACAACGCGAACGCGTAGTCGAAGGTCATCGGTTGACCTCCAGACGTGTTGAAATAGATAAAGCGAACATCGGAAAGCGCCTGCGTCTGGCTTGCGGTCGCTGAGTGTAATCGACCGTTTTCAATCCAATTAATACTGAATAAACATAAGCTTAGACAGTGATCGTCAGGCCCCTCTTGCGTGGCGGACTTGACGGTCATGATCGCCACTAGCGCTTGTAGTGACAGTGAAAGAGGGCAATGCGAGGCGCCCTGCCCTCGGGTCGAGCATCTAAGGGGTGTAGCTTTCCAACAGATATTCGCAACAAAATATGAATAATAACCATTCCTATTTGTTACAGTTCTGCTTGTGCTGATCGTCGAGACGGAGGCGCGGCCTGATTTCGTCCCTCAGGCAAACAACGTTTAACGCACAGGAGTCCCCATGCCGGCAAAAAAAATCTTTGCCTATCACCCGCTGACACTGGCGATGCTACTCAGTGGCCCGCCACTGAGCACGGCCTACGCCGCCGAAAGCGCCAGCGCTGCCATATCCAACGCCACCCTGGAGCTGCAGGAAACCACCATCGATGCCCAGGCCCTGGAAAACCCGAATGGCCAGATCCGTGGACCTGTGGCGACTCGCAGCACCAGCGCAAGCAAGACCGACTCGGCGATCAAGGATATTCCTCAGTCGATTTCGGTCATCACCCGCGACGAGATGGACAACCGCAAGACCGACACCTTGGCCGAGGCCTTGAGCTACACGCCAGGCGTGATCGCGCAGCCAGGCGGGTTCAGCCGTGTAGCCGACGACTTCGTGATCCGTGGCTTCAACGTCGGCTCAGGCACCGGCGGCATCCTGCGCGACGGGATGAAACTGCAAGGCAGCGTGTATGACGGAGGCATCGAGCCCTACGGCCTGGAGCGCGTGGAAGTGGTCAAGGGTGCTTCTTCTGTGTTGTACGGCCAACTGTCGCCAGGCGGTCTGCTCAACACCATCACCAAGCGCCCGACCGACACGCCCCTGCATGAAGTCAATGTCGAATACGGCAGCCATGCGCGCAAACAGTACAGCTTCGACCTGGGCGGCCCGATCGACGACGCCGGACAGTTCTCCTATCGCCTGACCGGCCTTTGGCGCGACAGTGGCACCCAGACCACCGATACCGACGACGACCGCCGCTACATCGCACCCGCCTTCACCTGGCGCCCGAACGAGAGCACCTCGCTGACGGTCCTGGCCAACTACCAGGAAACCCGTACCGGCTTTGCACCACCGCTGGATTTCGACCTGACCACCTCGTCCAGCACTCGCTACCCCAAGGTCGACCGCGACCTGTTCACCGGCGAGCGCGGCTTCGATCACTACAACAACTACTCGACCAGTCTGGGCTACCTGTTCGAACACGATTTCACACCCGACTTGAAAATCCGCCATTCGCTACGCCACTTCGAGGCGGACCTGAGCTGGGACTACATGCAGATCGCTGATACCGGCAGCGCCGCCCTGCGCAACCGAGGCCAGCTGGCGCGCCGAGCTAGCATCCGCCGCGAGCGCTCAGAAGGCTGGACCAGCGACAACAACATGCAATGGACCCTCGACAGCGGCCGCTGGCAGCACACCCTGCTGGCGGGCGTGGACTACTACCACAAGACCTACGACTCTCATCGCTTCGCTGGCGCCAACTCCATGTTCAGCCCGGCCAATCCGGTGTACGGCGCTGCGACCAACGTCACAACCGCCAACACCGGCTCGGACCTGCACAGCGCTCAGACCGGCGTCTACCTGCAAGACCAGATCAAGTTCGACGACAAGTGGATTCTACTGCTGGGCGGTCGTCAGGATTGGGCCGAAAGCCGAACCTACAGCTTCGCCACTGGCGCTCGCACGCCGCGCGATGACAAGAAAGCCACCGGTCGTATCGGCCTGGTCTACCAGGCGGACAACGGGCTGGCGCCTTATGTCAGCTGGAGCCAGTCGTTCCTGCCGGCCAACGTCTTCAACGCCAACGCCAACACCTCGTTCGATCCGACCGAGGGCGAGCAGTACGAGATCGGCGTACGTTACACCCCGCCCGGTACCACAGCGCTGCTGAGCGCCGCGGTCTACGACCTCAAGCAGAAAAACTCCCTAAGCACCGACCTCACCGGCAACAGCGTGCAGTTCGGTGAAACCCGCTCACGCGGTGTGGAGCTTGAGGCGAAAGCGGAGATCACCGCGAACCTGAGCGCCACTGCGTCGTACACCTACACCGACGCGAAGATCACCGACGATGCGGTGTCGACCCGCATAGGTACGCGCATCGACGGCGTGCCGTATCACATGGCCAACCTGTGGGCCGACTACCGCTTGACTGCCTTGGGCCTGCCTCAGGTCATGGTCGGCGGCGGCGCCCGGTACATGGGCACCAGCCGTACGTCCAGCTCGGACGCCAACGAGAAGGTCGCCGCCTACACCCTGTTCGACGCGAAAGTCACCTATGAAGTCGACAAGAACTGGACCGTGGCCATGAAGGCGCAAAACGTCGCCAACGAGAAGTACCTGTTCTGCAACGTCTCGTGCCGCTACGGCGACGAGCGAGCGCTGATCGGTTCGGTCAACTATCGCTGGTAAGGGCTGATCATTGACACGTCGACCAGCCTCTTTGGTTAGTATCAGGTTCGCCTGGTAGATTGGGCTTTGTATCTGTCACGCACTGGAAACGAAGAACACAGGTGTACGGCACACATGCCTATTTGAACCGGGCGTTCATTTCTTCCAGGCTCAAGGTCAAGTCAGTGTCTATGCCAGACAGACGTTCGATGGCCAGGCGTTCAGAACGCAGATACTCAAGGTCATCCTGCAGCGCTTGATAAGCGACCTGTTTTCGCACCAACGACCGAGTGTCTTGGTAGACTTGTCTCCCGTCACGTTTCGTACGGAGCCGACCTGCATAGCAAACACCTCGCCAGCCCTTTTTCGTCCTCGAATAACGGCCCCGGCGAAAGTGGTTAAGGTCATTCTCACAGTGGTACAACTTACCACTCACCCCACGAAAACGTCCGAAAACGCCCGAAAACTGGTACAAAACGCGCAGAGTAAAATGGTACAGAATGTAGCTGAAACGCCCGCCACGCCTGGCCTGGAGCCCTCCCGCCGCTTTAGCGTGGCGCCTATGATGGATTGGACCGACCGCCACTGTCGCTACTTCCTGCGCCTGCTCTCGCGGCACACCTTGCTCTACACCGAAATGGTCACCACCGGCGCTTTGCTCAATGGCGATCACGAGCGCTTTCTGCGCTACGACGATGCCGAGCACCCCATCGCGCTGCAGTTGGGTGGAAGCACGCCGGCGGATCTGGCCGCTTGCGCGCGCATGGCGCAGGCGCACGGTTACGACGAGGTCAATCTCAATGTGGGTTGTCCCAGCGATCGTGTGCAGAACAACATGATCGGCGCCTGCCTTATGGCGCACCCTGCGCTCGTGGCCGATTGCGTCAAGGCAATGCGCGATGCGGTGTCGATTCCGGTCACGGTCAAGCACCGCATCGGTATCAATGGCCGCGACAGCTATGAGGCGCTGTGCGATTTCGTCGGACAGGTACGCGAGGCGGGCTGCCGCAGTTTTACCGTGCACGCACGCATCGCCATTCTTGAGGGCTTGTCGCCCAAGGAGAACCGTGACATTCCTCTACTGCGCTATGACATTGCCGCGCGCTTGAAGGCGGATTTCCCGGACCTTGAAGTGATACTCAACGGCGGCATCAAGACGCTGGAAGCCTGCGCCGAGCATCTGCAGACCTTCGATGGTGTGATGCTGGGACGCGAGGCCTATCACAACCCATACCTGCTGGCGCAGGTCGACCAACAGTTGTTCGGCAGCGACACGCCGGTGATCAGCCGTTTCGACGCGCTGCGGCAGATGCGGCCGTACATCGCCGCGCATATCGCCTCAGGCGGCGCCATGCACCACGTTACGCGGCACATGCTCGGCTTGGGTACGGGCTTTCCCGGCGCGCGCAAGTTCCGTCAACTGCTGTCGGTGGATATCCACAAGGCCGATGACCCGCTGGCGCTGCTCGATCAGGCCGGGGCATTGCTCGAAGGGCGCTGATCGCCCAACGATGCATCATTGACCCGATAGGAGCGCATACTCGATCCATTGAACCGTCGCGCGGCGCGACACTCGAACGTAGGTCTTTCCGCCGCCCTCCCCCTGCTGCACGCCCTTGGCCCTTGAGCCGGACGCAGCGCTCGGGTAACGTCATTCATTCGCACAGGACAGAGCACGCTCATGACTTCCAAGCTGGAACAACTCAAGCAAATGACCACCGTGGTCGCCGATACCGGCGACTTCGACGCCATCTCCAAGCTCAAGCCGGTCGACGCCACCACCAACCCGTCGCTGCTGCTCAAGGCTGCCTCGCTGGAAGCCTACAAGGACATGCTGCGCAAGACCATCAGCGACAGCAACGGTGATGTCGGTCTGGCGTCGGACACTTTCGCGGTCGCCGTGGGTACCGGGATCCTCAAGGCCATCCCCGGCCGCATCTCCACCGAAGTCGACGCGCGCCTCTCTTTCGACGAGCAGGCCCTGCTGGCCAAGGCCAGCCAGATCATCGACCTGTACGAAAAGGCCGGTGTCGGTCGCGAGCGTGTGCTGATCAAGCTGGCCTCCACCTGGGAAGGTATCCGCGCCGCCGAGAAGCTGGAAAAGGCAGGCATTCAGTGCAACCTGACCTTGCTGTTCTCCTTCGCCCAGGCACAGGCGTGCGCCGATGCTGGTGTGTTCCTGATCTCGCCGTTCGTGGGTCGCATCTACGACTGGTACAAGAAATCCACCGGCCAGGAATACACCGGTTCCGACGATCCAGGCGTGCAGTCGGTAACGCGCATCTACAACTACTACAAAGCCAACGACTACAAGACCGTGGTCATGGGCGCCAGCTTCCGCAACATCAACCAGATCGAGCAGTTGGCCGGTTGTGATCGCCTGACCATCAGCCCGGAACTGCTGCACAAGCTGGCCGAAGATGGAGGCACGCTGGAGCAGAAGCTCAAGCCAGGCAATGCCGGTGAACCCAAGCAGATTTTGACCGAGGCGCAGTTCCGCTGGGCGTCGAACGAAGACGCGATGGCCACGGAAAAACTGGCTGAAGGCATTCGTCAATTCGCTCGCGATCAGGAAAAACTCGAAACCCTGCTGACTGCCAAAGTTTCCTGATTCCAGTTTGCCGCATACGAAAAAGGCGACCGCAAGGTCGCCTTTTTTCTTAGCCGAGCGAGTCACCCGAAGGTACTCAGCTGCGTTCCAGCGCGTTCACCAGATCGTGGAAGGCTTCGCGGTTGGACTCGTTCAGGCCCATGAGAATCTTGTGCGCTTCCAGCACCTTGGCCCTAACCACATCCTCGGACAGATCCTGCGAAGGCAGGTCGGTCAGGCAGTCGGGGCAAGGAATCGGGCGACCGACGATGTTGAACACCTGATCGAAACCCATGGACTGCAGCAGGCGCGTGATGTCCTCGTGAGTCGTCACCACCGTTGGCAGCAATCCGACTTTTTGACGAGACATGATCGACAACTTGGCCAGCAGGCCCAAGGTGGTGCTGTCGATGCTGCGGGTTTCGGTCAAATCGATCACGATGGCTGAAAAATCGAGGGCGGTGAAGATCCGCTCGATCGTCGCATCCAGCGCCGAGCAGAGCGTCAGGCGCACCTCACCCACGAATTTCAACACGAACGTTCCGCTTTGTTCAGCAAACTGGATTCTACCAGTACTCATGCAAGGTTCCTGCTCAGCACCATCAGGGCGATATCATCCGGCATCTCCCCGAGTGTGGCCAGTCCAAACTTTTGCCGCAAGCCATCCAGGCTGCCGCCCGCTGCACTGACGATCTCAGGCAATGCAGCTTCTTTTTCCTTAAGCGTTTCGCCTGGCAGCAAGTCCAGTATCCCATCGGAAAGCAGGGTAAGGCTGAACTGCTCCGGCAACGCCATGACGTGATCGGTATACGTGGCTTCGTTGAACAGACCCACCGGCAGGCCGCGTCCCTGCAGGTACTGCGTTTGCTCGGGGGTGTACAGCACCGGAAGCGGCAAATGCCCGCCGATGCTGTAGGTCAACAGCCCGGTGTGCTCGTCGATCACCCCGCCGACCATGGTGACATGCTTGCCCAAACGCGTGTTGATCAAACCCCGGTTGATATGGCCCAGCACGTCGGACGGTTTGAATTCGGGCATCGCACCACCCCGCCTTGATTCGAACATGAGGCGGGTGGTCATGAATTTCAACAGCACCGTGACGAATGCCGATGAAGCGCCATGACCGGATACGTCGGCCAGATAGAACGCCACGCGGTGCTCGTCGACCCGGAAATAGTCGACGAAGTCGCCCGACAGGTACAGCGACGGGATGATCTGGTGTTCGAAACTGAATCCGTCGGTGCTCCAGGGACTCTGCGGCAGCATGTTCATCTGCACTTGCCGGCCGGCAGTCTGGTCTTCCTGCAGCAGATGCAGGCTGGCTTCCAGTTCACGATTGGCCGTTTCCAGCTTCTCGCGGTAGCGACGATTCTCCAGCAGCAGCCGCGAGCGATCCAGGGCCCGGCGAACCGAGTGCTCAAGCACGGCCAGATCTTCAAGAGGCTTTATCAGGTAATCGGCGGCACCCAAGCGCAATGCTTCGACTGCGTCATTCATCACACCGGCACCGGACAGCACGATCACTGGAATATCGGGAGAACGCTCGGTCACCTGGCGAATCAATTCAAGGCCGCCCACCTGCGGCATGCGCAGGTCGCAGATGACGAGATCGGGCTGTTGTTGCTCGAAGACCTGGAGGCCCTGCAGGCCATTGTTCGCCTGCAGCACGCTGAAGCTGCTGTCTTCGAGGTAGGCCGCAAGGCTTGCGCGCACCACATCGTCGTCATCGATGATCAGCAGGGTTGCACTGGTTTTCTGCATGTGGGCAAACGGCGCCAGAAATTGGTTGTCGTAAGTAGGTCAGCAATGTAAAAACTGGCGATGCAAGCAATGGGTCGCCTACCTTTACTTCTAGCCTCTCGCAGAGGCGAATACAAGCGCTGGGTGCCCTGAGCATTCGGATGCAGAGGTGCCTTGTAAGGCGCAGACGGTACTCCCATCCGGCAAGCGTTTCAAGGGTGTTGCGACACGGGCCAGGGCGGGCCGATTGGCCTATTACCTTGGGTTATAAGAACGTTAACAATAGCAACCAGATCGAAGGACAAACCATGAGCCACAGTGATCGTGACTACAGTGAGAAACGTGATTTCATCCGCATGACTGTGGATGCAAAGGTCGACCTCAGGGTCGGCGACGTTGTCGTTCCCGCCGTATGCAAGGATCTTTCGAGCACCGGTATGCAGCTGGAAGCCCAGACTCAATTGAGTGTAGGAGATCAGGTTGGCGTCCATTTGCCTTCCAACCATCCCACGCTCAGCGATCTGGACATCCAGGCGGAAGTGATACGCGTAGAAAGCTCGAAGCAAGATGGTATGCAGATCATAGGCCTGCACACATTGAGCATGGACTGAACGCCGCGCATGAAAAAAGGCGACCCTCGGGTCGCCTTTTTCATGCCTGGTTACAATTAAAAATCGTCTTCCACTTGGCCATCTTTGACCCGGAATTCACGGTTCTGCAAGTAAGCGTTACGCAAGAAGATGTACTTGTCGCCGTTGATCAGCTTTTCAGCCGACAGCAAGCTTGCGCGCGTATCCACCAGATTCACGCCCAGCGTGGTATTGCGGGTCGGCACGTGGTCGATGTAGCGATACGGTGAGGTATAGGTATCGGGATACTTGGCGAATGCATCGCGCACGGTGCTTGGGCCCATCAGCGGCAGGACCACGTAAGGCCCACTGCTTACACCCCAGTAGCCCAGGGTCTGGCCGAAATCCTCGTCGCTGCGCTGCAGGCCCATCTTGGTGCCCACATCGAAGAAGCCGAACAGGCCGAAGGTGGTGTTGAAGATCAGCCGCGCAGTGTCGGTACCGGCAGCGGCAGGCTTGAGCTGCATGACGTTGTTGGCCAGGTTGCCGACGTCGCCGATGTTGCTGAACACGTTATGAATGCCGTCTTCCAGGAACTGCGGGGTGATCCACTGGTAGCCTTGGGCAATAGGCTTGAGCGCATAGGTATCCAAGGTATCGTTGACCCGGAAGATCGCACGGTTGACCGGCTCCCATGGATCCTCTTCGGCGGCCTGTGCTACCACGGGCGCCACGGCAAGCCCCAGGAGCAGACAGGCTCCAGCCACTCGATCGATGACAGCTGAACCGGTCAGACGCATACGTGTTACTCCTTGAGATACGATTGGGTCGCATGCGACCGCCAACAAAATGTGGCCCAGTATAAAGTGTCCAGGCCGGATTAGGCAGTGCGCTGGCGAACGCAGCGCTGCCGATCAATCTGAACGTACCCATGCCAGACTTCAGGCCCGCCCTCAAGTTCATTCGCGCAGCCGTCTGGAACGGCATGGAATTCCAATGATGCGAGCCGACACGGACCTTTGCGCACGGGGCGCGGTCCATGTAAGTGCCTATCACTCAAGGAGAACGTCATGCCAGCCCGCGAATTGCAGGAACAACTCGATGAACTGCGCGAGCAACTGGAAAAGAACCAGACGCTGTCGCTCGAGGAGCGTGAAGACATGCGCGTCCTGATGGAGCAGATCAAGGCGCGCATGGAGCTGGAAAATGCCACGGCGGACCCGTCCGTCGCCGACAGCGTGAACCTGGCCGTCGAGCGCTTTGAGGTGGACCACCCTGGCGTGGCCGGCGCACTGCGCAATATCGTGCAGACGCTCGGCAACATCGGTATCTGAAGACGGTACAACTGCAGCCGCCTGCCCAAGCGGCTGCTGGATGCACCCTTACTGGCGAACCAGCCGGCCATTGGCCGCGGGCAGCGTGTCAGTGCTGCGGTAGGGGTTGATGTCCAGGCCGCCGCGGCGTACGTAGCGGGCGAACACAGTCAGTCTTTCTGGCTGCAGAAGTCGCTGCAGATCGGTAAAAATCCGCTCGACACATTGCTCGTGGAAATCCGAATGCTGACGGAAGCTGACCAGGTAGGCCAGCACGCTGGCGTGGTCCAGCGCCGGACCGCTGTAGGCAATACACACACTGCCCCAGTCCGGCTGGCTGGTGACTGGGCAATTGGACCGCAACAGATGGCTATGGATGGTTTCTTCCACGAGGGAACTCGGGTCGCAACGCAGCAGCTCCGGCTGTGGGTGATCGTAGCTGCTGACCGTGATGTCCAACTCGTCGATGCACACCCCAGGCAGTTGAACCACGCCCTCCGCCTGCACATCTTCCAAGCGGCGCACCTTGACGCCCACCGGCTTACCGGCAGCCCCGGAAAGGTCCGCCACCAGCACGGCCTGCAGGTCATTGATCGACGCAAACGCCGTCTGGTTGAGCGAGTTCAGGTACAGCTTGAACGACTTGGATTCGATGATGTTCGGTGAATCCGCAGGAATGGTGAATTCACCAATGGCTACGACCGGCTTT
Organism: Pseudomonas sp. CFBP 13710; assembly: GCF_014842235.1. Taxonomy (NCBI): domain Bacteria; kingdom Pseudomonadati; phylum Pseudomonadota; class Gammaproteobacteria; order Pseudomonadales; family Pseudomonadaceae; genus Pseudomonas; species Pseudomonas sp. CFBP 13710. Next base: position 906,183 of record NZ_JACYVJ010000001.1, read on the forward strand.
CCCGAAGGCAGCAACCAGGAAAGCTCGAAGCAATTCCACACGTCCACACCTGTATAGGGCAGGGTTTCCGCGCTCAAGCCCAACTCGGCCCACTTTGCTGCGCGGGGAATGGGAAACAGCAACGAGGGGGTGTAGGTGGAAACGTACTCGCTGGACTTGCCCAGGGGAGAATGTTCGGCTGCGGGATGCATGAAATAAACCTGACTGAATGAACGACGGCAGTTTAGCGAATTTGCCGCGTTGCTGCATGGCGACGACGGCGCGGCCCCAAGGCCGCACCGCAGTCGTCATGGATCACTCGTAGCGCAGGGCGTGCGCCGGTTCGATCTGTGAAGCCCGATAGGCAGGGTAGATAGTCGCAAGGAAGCTCAGCACCAGCCCTGCCCCGCAGATCAGCATGACATCCCCACCCTGCAGCTCGGAGGGCAGATTGCTGATGAAATACACGTCCGAAGTGAAGATGTGCTGGCCGCTGATGCGCTCCACCCAGCCGACGATGGCGCTGACGTTGATTGCGGCGATTACGCCCAGCACACCCCCGATTACGGTGCCGGCCACGCCGATGACCGTACCCTGGACCATGAAGATCCCCATGATCTGCCTCGGCGTAGCGCCGATGGTACGCAGGATGGCGATATCCGCGCCTTTGTCGTTCACCACCATGATCAGGGTGGCAATGATGTTGAACGCCGCTACCGCAACGATCATCAGCAGCAGCAGGCCAATCATGGTCTTTTCCATTTTCATGGCACTGAACAGACTGCCCTGGGTATGGGTCCAGTCGTCGGCCTTGTAGGCTGTGCCGAGGTCCTTGACGATGGCGGCACTGACCTCGGGCGCCGTGTACAAATCCTTCAGCTTGAGCCGTACGCTTTGCACCTGCCCCGGCTGCCAACGCTGCATTTCCGCCGCATCTGCCGCGTTGATCAGACCCATGGAACCATCGAGTTCGGCGCCGACCTTGAACACGCCGACCACGCTGAGACGCTGCATGCGCGGGGTGATGCCACCCGGCGCAGTGCTGACTTCCGGAACGATAAGGGTGATCTTGTCGCCCACGTTCAAGCGGAAGCGCCTGGCGGTGATTTCACCGACGACGACGCCGAATTCACCTGGTTTGAGATCGTCCAGACGTCCCTGGACGATGTGGTCGGCAACGATCGACACCTCGCCCTCGCGGGCCGGATCGACACCGCTGATCTGGATCGGCTGCATCATGCCCTTGTACGAGAGCATGCCGTCGAGCTCGGTGAACGGCACGGCCGCCAGCACCTCGGGGTTTTTCATGGCGGCGGCAGCGACGGGACGCCAATCGTCCAGCGGCTTCACGCCCTGGATCATGGCGTGGGGCACCATGCCCAGGATGCGCGAGCTCATTTCGCGCTGGAAGCCGTTCATCACCGACAGCACCACGATCATCGCCAGCACGCCCAGAGCAAGGCCGATCATCGAGGTCATGGAGATGAACGAAATGAAGTTCTTGCGCCGCTTGGCGCGGGTGTAGCGCAAGCCGATGAAAATTGACAAGGGTCTGAACATGCAGAGGTAACCCGTTAGAAAAGAAAAAGCTAGATCGGCACCAGACGCCCGTCTTCCAGACGCAGTACGCGGTCCATCTGTCGGGCCAGGCTCAGATCATGGGTGACCACCAGAAACGCGGTGCGCAGCGAAACGCTGAGCTCGAGCATCAAGTCCTGAATGCCTTGCGCGGTGTGGTTGTCGAGGTTGCCTGTGGGCTCGTCGAGCATCACCAGCCCCGGCGTGTTTACCAAGGCCCGGGCAATGGCCACGCGCTGACGCTCACCGCCCGACAGTTCGGCCGGCTTGTGTTGCAGTCGATGGCCCAGGCCCACGCGCTCCAGCAATGCAGTGGCGCGCTGTTTCGCCTCGGGGATGGCGGTCTTGCCGATCAGCAGCGGCATGCAGACGTTTTCCAGCGCAGTGAATTCGGGCAACAGGTGGTGAAACTGATAGACGAAGCCCAGGGCACGATTGCGCAGCAGCCCGCGCGCCCGCTCGTTCAGCGCCGAAAGCTCTTCACCCGCCAACCACACGCTGCCGCGGCTGGGCGTATCGAGCCCGCCAAGCATGTTGAGCAAGGTGCTCTTGCCCGAACCGGAGCTGCCGACGATAGCCACGCGCTCACCGGCGTGCAGCTCCAGTTGCAGGTTGTCCAGCACGACCACGGATTCAGGGCCTTCCTCGTAGGATTTACCCAGGTTGCGACAACTCAGTACTGCTTGTTCACTCATGCCCGACTCACTCATAACGTAACGCCTCCGCCGGCTGGGTACGCGCAGCACGCCAGGCCGGATACAGGGTGGCGAGGAAACTCAGGACCAATGCCGCGCCGCAGACCATGAACACATCGTTGGCCATGAGCTGCGAAGGCAGGTAGTCGATGAAGTAGACATCGGCATTGAGAAACTTGTGGCCGATGGCTTTTTCCAGCAGGGCAATGGCAGCGCTGACGTTCAAGGCCGCCAGAATGCCGACCACGGCGCCGATCAAGGTGCCGACCACGCCGATCACCGTGCCCTGCACCATGAAAATGCGCATGATCTGCCCGGGCGTCGAGCCCAGGGTGCGCAGAATGGCGATATCGCCCTTCTTGTCGTTGACCACCATCACCAGCGTGGAAATGATGTTGAACGCGGCCACGGCCACGATCAGCAGCAACAGCAGGCCGATCATGGCTTTCTCCATGCCGATGGCCTGGTAGAGATTGCCGTGGGTACGGGTCCAGTCGCGCGCATAGTAGGTCTGGTCCCCCAACTGCTTGGCGATCTGCCAGGACACTCGCGGAGCCTGGAACAGATCTTCGAACTTCAAGCGCAGCCCCTGAACTTCGCCCGCTTTCCAGCGGTGAAGCTTGCCCAGGTCTTCGAGGTTGGCCAGGCCCAGGTAGCCGTCGAGCTCGCCGGCGCCGACGTGAAAGATGCCGGTCACGGTGAAGCGCTTCATGCGCGGGAACATGCCGGCCGGGGTGACCGTGACTTCAGGTGCGACGAAGGTGACCTTATCGCCCACACCCACACCCAGCTTGGTCGCGGCCTTGTCGCCGATCATCAGGCCGAACTCGCCGGCCTTGAGGTCATCGACCCTGCCCTGCTTGACGAAGGCGTCGATGATCGAGACGTTGTGTTCCTGCGCAGGATCGATGCCATTGAGCAGGATTTTCTGCACCTGGCCGGCGTGGGTCAGCAAACCCTGCATCTGGGTGAACGGCGCGACTGCCGCCACCTGCGGGTTCTGCCGAACCTGAGCCGCCAGTGCCGGCCAGTCGGCGATGGGCTGGCCGGATTCGACGGTGGCGTGGGGCACCATGCCCAGCACGCGGGTGCGCATCTCGTGATCGAAGCCGTTCATCACCGACAGCACCACGATCATCACGACCACGCCCAGGGCGAGGCCGATCATCGAGGTGAGGGAGATGAACGACACGAAATGATTGCGCCGCTTGGCACGGGTGTAACGCGCGCCAATGAAAACGAAAAGAGGTCTGAACATGTCGGGGCTTGTTCGGGTGAAAGAGGAGACGTCCTGCTGGCAGGGCGTGACGAGCAGCTTTACACTCGGACCATCGCCTCTACCCTGGGTTCGTCATGTCGACATCAGATGAAGAAGATCGCCGCGAATACTATCGCATCGATGACCGCATCGCACTGGAAATCACCATACTCCCGGCCAGCGAGACGGCGGGTGAAGACATGTTGCAGGATGCGTCGCCGCTGTTCGACCTGCTTGGCGAGATGCACCTGGCCGAGTTCGAAACCCAGCATCTGCTGCGCCAGCTCGGCGAAGCCGACCGTGCCGTGGAAGCCGTGCTCAAGGCCCAGAACAAGCGTATCGACCTGCTTGGCCAAGTGGTTGCGCAGACGCTTGTCGAGCGTATCGGCGAGGCCCGGCCAGTGGTGCTGTCCGAGGGCGGCCTGGCGTTCTTCCAGCAACAGCCGATGGAAGAAAATACGCGCCTGGCGTTGCGGATCGCGCTGATGCCCCAGGCGCTGGGGCTATCGCTCAAGGCAAGCGTCACCAACTGCATCGCAGTGGGTAACGACCAGTTCGAGATCGGCACCCAGTTCGTCGACATCAGCGATGCCCAGCGTCAGCTGCTCGCCCGTTACATTCTGCACAAGCAGCAGGTTCGACGACGTCAGGCGCGCGAGCGGCAAGACGCGACCACCGATTGATCCACTACTCTCATTCAAGGAGCGAACGTGACGCTTATCTATGGCCATCGCGGTGCCAAGGGCGAAGCCCCGGAAAACACTCTCGCAAGCTTCAAGCAATGCCTGGAACACGGTGTGCGCCGGTGCGAGCTGGATCTGCATCTGTCCAGGGACGGCGAGCTGATGGTCATCCATGACCCGACCCTCAAGCGCACCACTGGCCGTGGCGGCAAGGTCGTCGAGCACGACGCCCAGGCGCTGACCCGCTACGACGCGCGCAAGGGTGGGCCGGGATGGGTGTCGCCCTGCCCCATTCCACGCCTCGAGGAACTGTTCGAGCAATGCGCCTTCGAGCACTGGCAACTGGAAGTGAAGAGCGCATCGCGCACGCGCGCCGCCAGCACTGTGCTGGCAATCCGCGAACTGGCACAGCGCATGAATCTGCTGGACAAGATCACCATTACCTCCAGCTCACGGGAAGTGCTGCGCGCCGCTTTGGAGTTGACCCCGGACGTCGCCCGCGGTCTGGTGGCCGAATACGCCTGGCTGGACCCGATCAAGGTTGCCCAGGGCTACGGCTGCGAGATGCTCGCCTTGAACTGGACGCTGTGCACACCCGAGCGCCTGCTCAAGGCCCAGCGCCAGGGTCTGCATGTGTCGGTATGGACGGTCAACGAGCCTGCACTGATGCGCAGGCTCGCCGACTTCGGCGTGGACAGCCTGATTACAGACTTTCCCGGTTTGGCCAGCGCCACCCTCGAGAATCGCTGAAATCGGTCTCCCCGGCCGGCTCAGGCCACCGGCCGGAGCCGCTCAAAAAAGCCGGTTGAGGCCGTCGTAGGCTGCAACCCGATAGGCTTCGGCCATGGTCGGGTAGTTGAAGGTGGTGTTGACGAAGTACTTCAGGGTATTGAGTTCGCCGGGCTGGTTCATGATCGCCTGGCCGATGTGCACGATCTCCGAGGCCTGGTCGCCGAAGCAATGCACGCCCAGCACCTGCAGGGTTTCGCGATGGAAGAGGATCTTCAGCATGCCCACCGGCTCGCCGGAAATCTGCGCGCGGGCCATGCCCTTGAAGAATGCCTTGCCCACCTCGTATGGCACCTTGGCCTGGGTCAGTTCGTGCTCGTTCTTGCCGATCGAGCTGATCTCGGGAATGGTGTAGATCCCGGTCGGCACGTCGTTGACGAAGCGCCAGCTGCCGTTGTCGACCACACTGCCGGCTGCGGAGCGGCCCTGGTCGTGGGCAGCACTGGCCAGGCTCGGCCAGCCGATCACATCGCCTGCCCCATAGATCGTCGGCACCGAGGTGCGGTAGGCCTCGTCGACGCTGATCTGGCCCCGGCCATTGACTTTGATGCCAATGTTTTCCAGGCCCAGGCGATCGGTGTTGCCGGTACGGCCGTTGCACCAGAGCAAGGCATCGGCCTTGATCTTCTTGCCAGACTTGAGGTGCAGCACGACCCCGTTCTCGAGGCCTTCGACTTTCTCGTATTCCTCATTGTGCCTGACCATCACGTTGTTGTTGCTGAAGTGATAGCTCAAGCCCTGGGAAATTTCCGCGTCGAGGAAGCTGAGCAACTGCTCGCGGTTGTCGATCAGCTCGACCAGCACGCCCAGGCCGCTGAAAATCGACGCGTACTCGCAACCGATGACGCCGGCGCCGTAGATGATCAGTTTGCGTGGAGTATGGGTGATGCTCAGCACGGTATCGCTGTCGTAGATGCGCGAATGGCTGAAGTCGATGTCGGCGGGCCGGTAAGGCCGCGAACCGGTGGCAATGATGACGCTCTTGGCGATGAGTTTTTCTTGCGCACCATTGGCGCAGATCACTTCGACGGTTTGCTCGTCGGAGAAACTGCCGGTGCCGAAGAACACGTCGACGCGGTTGCGCGCGTAGTAGCTGGTGCGCGAGGCCACCTGTTTGGCGATCACCCGCTCGGCGCTCTTGAGCACGTCCGGGAACGAGAACCAGCGTGGCTCGCCAATGGCACGAAACATCGGGTTGGTGTTGAACTGGATGATCTGCTTGACCGAATGGCGCAGCGCCTTGGAAGGAATGGTACCCAGATGGGTGCAGTTGCCGCCGACCTGGCGCCGACTGTCGACCATGGCCACCTTGCGCCCGGCCTTGGCGGCGTTCATCGCCGCCCCTTCTCCGGCGGGGCCGGAACCCAGCACCACTACGTCGTAGTTGTAGACAGCCATGCGTACTCCTTCAAATCTGGCCGGGCGCCACGACGGCGCCAGCGGCTGGCGTGCCCTCATCAGGCATCGAAAAACTTGCGGTGCATTCTATAGCAAGCGCAGGCACCGCGAACATTTACCCTGGGTCGGCGCGTAGCCTATTTTCCGTGGCCGGCAACGTCAACGTTTGCCTGCGACATTTCGCCACCCTGGGCCGTCGAAAACCCCTGCGCGTTGCGCGACCAGACCTGTGGAATGAGAGGTACCTAGGCCCTGGCGACGGTAGAGGTCGCCAGGGCGCTGTCGTCGAGCAATTCGAGCATCGCCGCCAGGTTTGCCGAGCCCGCGCCTCGACGCCAGATCAGCCAAGTGTGCAGCCAGCGAAAATCTTCGGCCAGGGTCCAGACACTGACGTTGCTGCTGCCGGGCATGCTCTCCAGCATGCTGCGCGGCATCAAGGCCAGGCCGGCGCCGGCACTGACGCAGGCGAGCATGCCGTGATAGGACTCCATTTCGAAGATCTTGCCAGGCGCGGCGCCGTCGGCGACGAACCAGTTCTCGAAATGCCGCCGGTAGGAACAGTTGGCGCGAAAGGCATAAATGGTTTCGCCATTGACGTCCTGGGCTCGGGACACCGGCGCATGACTGCGCGCACTGACCAGAACCATTTCCTCGTCGTACACCACCCGGCCATCGAGCAATGGATGACGCAGCGGGCCGTCGACGAAAGCGGCGGCCAAGCGCCCGCCGAGCACGCTGTCGAGCATGTCGCCCGACGGCCCGGTGGAGAGGTCCAGCTCGACCTTGGGATAACGATGATGGTATGCCGCCAGCAACGGAGGAATGCGCACGGCCGCCGTGCTTTCCAGCGAGCCCAGTGCGAACGAGCCCTGCGGTTCGGTGCCGGAGACCGCCTGGCGCGCTTCCTCGACCAGATCGAGGATGCGGCGCGTGTAGTCAAGAAAACTCCAGCCATTGGGCGACAGGCGCAAGCGCAGCTTTTCGCGGATGAACAGGTCGACCCCCAGCTCGCTCTCCAGTTGTTTGATCCGCGTCGTGAGGTTGGAAGGCACTCGATGCACCCGCTGAGCGGCGGCGGCAATGCTGCCCTCTTCGGCCACCGCGCGAAACAGCTCCAGTTGGGTGAGGTCCATACATTCTCCAAACGAGATGGTTTCGATGATTATTATTCAGTTTTCATGATTTAACCATGCCCGTATTGTGGCTGACATATTCCTTCGACAGGTAAACGCCATGACGCATGCCATTTCCATGAATCCCGCCACCGGCGCCGAGCTGCGACGCTACCCCTTCGACAGCGAGGCGCAACTCGAGGACACCCTCGCCGGCAGTTTTGCCGCCTTCGAACAATGGCGCTACGTTGAGCTCGGTGAGCGCGCTGCAGCCATTGCACGCATGGCAGACGTGCTGCGCGAAATGAGTGAGCCGCTGGCGCAGATGATCACTCGGGAGATGGGCAAGCCCATCACCCAGGCGCGCGCCGAAGTCGAGAAATGCGCCGGACTGTGCCAGTGGTACGCCGAACACGGCCCGGCGATGCTCGCCGCCGAGGCCACCCAGGTGCCCGGCCAGAAAGCGCGCATCGAATACCGTCCGTTGGGCCCGGTGCTGGCGGTGATGCCGTGGAATTTCCCGCTTTGGCAGGTATTGCGCGGCGCCATTCCGGTGATCCTGGCCGGCAATGGCTATTTGCTCAAGCACGCGCCGAACGTGATGGGCAGCGCCACACTGCTGCGGGAGGCGTTCGACCAGGCGGGCCTGCCCCAAGGCCTGTTCGCTGTGCTCAACGTCGAGCCCGCTGGTGTATCGCGGGCCATTGCCGACCCGAGGGTAGCTGCCGTGACCGTGACTGGCAGCGTCGGTGCAGGCTCTGCAATTGCCGCACAAGCCGGCGCGGCGCTGAAGAAGTGCGTACTGGAACTGGGCGGCTGCGACCCGTTCATCGTTCTGGCCGATGCCGACCTGGACGAAGCGGTCAACGCTGCCCTGCTCGGCCGCTTCCAGAACACCGGCCAGGTCTGCGCCGCCGCCAAGCGCCTGATCGTCGAGTCGAGCATCCTGCCGGCCTTCACCGAACGCTTCGTGGCCGCAACGCGCGCCCTCAAGGTGGGCGACCCGCAGCTCGACGACACCTATATCGGCCCCATGGCTCGCTTCGATCTGCGCGACGAGCTGGATGGCCAGGTACAGGCTTCCATCGAGCAAGGCGCCCAGTTGCTGCTGGGCGGACACAAGCTGGTCGGCGACGGCAATTATTACGCGCCCACCGTGCTTGCCAACGTGCAGCCGGGCATGACCGCCTTCGATCAGGAGCTGTTCGGCCCCGTGGCCTCCATCGTCGAGGCGCGCGATGCGCACCACGCGCTGGCACTGGCCAACGACAGTGATTTCGGGCTGTCGGCAACGGTGTGGACCGGGGATGTGGAGATGATCGAATATTTCACCGAGCGCCTGGAAACCGGTGCGATCTTCATCAACGGCTACGGTGCCTCGGATGCCCGCGTGGGCTTCGGTGGCATCAAGAAAAGCGGCTTCGGACGCGAGCTGTCGCACTTCGGTTTGCGCGAGTTCTGCAACGCGCAGACCGTGTGGCTGGATCGCCGCTGAGCTGTTCAGGCAACGGGCTTGTGCGGCATAGTCATGCACCGCAGTGACTCTCCGCACCCCGAGGCCCCATGACCCGAACCGTCCTCCAGCAGTTTCCCGCGCAGCGTGACGACATCGGTGACCTGATCACCCGTCGCCCGCTGCCTGGCCCCGGCATCGAGCAGCTCGATCCGTTCCTGTTTCTCAATCACCACGGTCCGCAGACCTACCCTCCCAACAACCAGGGGCTGCCGTTCGGGCCGCATCCCCATCGTGGCTTCGAGACGGTCACGTTCATCCTCAAGGGCGAGCTGTCGCACCTGGACAGCGGCGGCCATGAAAGCATCATCGGTGCCGGCGGCGTGCAGTGGATGACGGCGGGTTCCGGGCTGGTGCATGCCGAGTTGTCGCCGCAGTCGTTCAAGCGCGAAGGCGGCCCGCTGGAGATCCTCCAGCTGTGGGTCAACCTGCCAGGGCGTTTGAAAATGACGCCTCCGGCCTATGTCGGCCTGCAAGGCGCGGACATCCCCACGATCACCGAGCCTCTGGCCGAGGTTCGCCTGATTTCCGGGGACTATGTTTCCCCTGGGCATGGCGCCAGGCGCGGACCGATCGAGTCCTTGACCGGCCTGTGCCTGATGACCGTACACGTGCAACCCGGCGCCCGACTCTCGCTGCCAGCACCTTTGGGCGAAAACGTCTTTCTATACGTGGTCGACGGCGAGGCCGAGATCGCCGGGACCCCGCTGCAATGCCATCACCTGGTCGAACTTGACGAGACGCACGACAGGGTAACGGTCGAAGCCACCGGCCCAGCCACGCTGCTCTATGGCCACGGCGCGCCACTGGGCGAACCAGTGGCCAGCTACGGTCCGTTCGTGATGAACACTCGCGAGGAAATCCAGCAGGCGTTTGCCGACTACCAGGCGGGTAAGTTCGGTCATATTGCAAGCTGAGCGCGCCGCGTTGCCTTGGGCCAATCGGCGCTGGTGACTGGAGCAAATCGTCAGAAACGAGCCATACTCTGCATGAAGTCGACCCGATAACCACAAGAACCGGACTCATTCATGCAAACCAGCCTCAGCCCGATCGATCGGCGCATCCTGCGCCTGCTCCAGCACGACGCGGACCTCTCGGCGGCCCAGGTCGCCGAACGTGTGGAGCTGTCCCAGTCACCGTGCTGGCGACGCATCCACCGCATGCAGGAAGAAGGGCTGATCGAACGCAAGGTTGCCCTGCTCAACCCGAAAAAACTTGGCCTGAGCATGACCATTTTCGTCAGCATCAAGCTGTCGGGGCACGGCAGACGGCACCTGACCGAATTCGAGGAAGCCATCATCGGCTACCCGCAGGTGCTCGAGTGCTACACGATGGCGGGCGGCATGGATTTCATGCTCAAGGTGGTGGCCAAGGACATTGCCAGTTACGAGCGGTTTTTACGCGACCATCTGCTGCAGAAGCCCCATGTGCAGGAAGCCTACTCGAATATCGCCATGAGCGAAGTCAAGCGCACCACCGAGCTGCCGCTGGAGTGAGGGATGGGCGCACAAGAAAAACAGGAAACCACAGACAAATCATTTGACATGCAAATGATAACGATTATTATTGAGCTCAACCGGTCGAGAGATCGGTTGGATAATCCGAAGGGCCTTAGGTCGGACCTTCAGATTATCTCCTCATCAGGCTAATCACGGTTTTTGACCCGGCTTTTTGCCGGGTCTTTTTTTTGGATCTTCAGGCTAATGAAGAGCGTTGCACGCCGTCGGTTTCTAACTTCACCGACTTGAAGGCGCCACTGCAAAGATGGCGCGCATGATATCAAAAGAACATCGGAAAACGGAAGTCCGAACTCGCTTTCTCTCTACAGATGACCAGGTTTCGCGCAAATGGAGGTGTCACCGATGACCCCGCTGCTCACGCCCTCGCATGATCTGTCAGACCTCATTCACGACCAGCCACACCCGGACCGTCTTCATCGACAATTGCTGGATCTGCCAAGGCGGACTCGACAAGTCCTGCTCTACAGCCGCCTCGACGAACTTCCCTACCTGGACATCGCCCAGCGCTTGCATACGACAGTCGGCGACGTCGAAGCCAGGATGCAGGCCGCGCTGCGTGCCTGCTGTACACCTCTCCTTGCTGGCCAGAACATGGCCATCCACTGGTACGTCAAGCTGCAAAGCCCATTGACCACCGCCAGCGAGCGCATCGACTTCCGCCGCTGGCTGGACAGCGACGGCGCTCATCTGTCCGCTTTCCATGCCACCGAGCTGCAATGGCGCCAGCTGCTCGCGCCAGCCACGCAGCTGGGCCACGACCGCTGGCACCACAAGGCACGCCAGGGGCTGGGGCTGCGCGGCTGGGTGACAGCAGGCCTGGCCATGGCGCTGGCGATGGAGCTCATCAGCCAGAGCCTCTGAGCCTACTGAAACAGACCGAGCTGGCCACCGATCAGCGTGTTGAAGTCGTCGTCGACGAACGGCAGGATCGCATCGGCAATGGGTTGCAGCTGCCGGGTCAGGTAATGGTCGTAGTCAATGGCTGAATCTCGTACTTCCAGAGGTTCGGGCCCCGCCACCGTCATGACGTAGCTGATCCAGCCGCCGCGCTGATACTGCAGGGGCCGCCCCGTAGAGCGGTTGTGTTCATCGGCGATGCGCGCCGCTCGAACGTGAGGCGGCACGTTACGCTGATAGTCGCGCAAGGGCCTGCGCAGTCGCTTGCGGTAGACCAGCAAGTCGTCCAGCTCACCCGCCACGGTTCGTTTCACGTAATCGCGGACGTACGCCTGATAGCCCTGATACTGGAAGATTCTCGAGTAAAGCGCCTTCTGGAACTCACGGGCCAGCGGCGACCAGTCGGTACGGACGCTTTCCAGCCCCTTGTAGACCATCTCGTCCTGACCGTCGGCGCGCCTGACCAATCCCGCGTAGCGCTTCTTGCTGCCCTCTTCCGCGCCACGAATGGTCGGCATCAGGAAACGCCGGAAATGGGTCTCGAACTGCAGTTCCAAAGCGCTGCTGAGTCCATATTCACGCTGAAGGTGCTGACCCCACCAAAGGTTGACCTCGGCCACCAGTTCCTTGCCGACGCGGCTGGCCTCGGCTTCGTCGTGGGCGCTGTTGAGCCAGACGAACGTTGAGTCGGTGTCGCCGTAGATCACCTGGTAACCGCGCGCCTCGATGAGCTCGCGGGTACGGCGCATGATCTCGTGGCCGCGCAGAGTGATCGACGACGCCAGGCGTGTGTCGAAAAAGCGACAGCCACTGGACCCCAGAACACCGTAGAACGCGTTCATGATGATCTTCAGCGCCTGCGACAGCGGCGCGTTGCCCTGCGCCTTGGCCGTCTCCCGCCCCTTCCAGACGCTGGCGACAATGGCGGGCAGGCAATGCCGCGTACGTGAAAAGCGCGCGCCGCGAAAGCCTGGAACCGAGTGTTGATCGTCTGGGTTGGCCAGACCTTCCGCCAGCCCTACCGGGTCGATCAGGAACGTGCGAATGATCGATGGATACAGGCTCTTGTAGTCCAGCACCAGCACCGACTCGTACAGGCCGGGCCGTGACTCCATGACGAAACCGCCTGGGCTGGCCTCGGGTGGGCGTTGGCCGATATTGGGCGCTACGAACCCCTGGCGATGCATCGCCGGCAGATACAGATGGGTGAAGGCGGCGATCGAGCCACCGCTGCGGTCCGCTGGCAAGCCGGTGACGCTGGCGCGTTCGAGCAGGAAGGTGAGCAGTTGCGTCTTGGCGAAGATCCGCGTGACCAGCACGCAATCCTTGATGTTGTAGCGCGCCAGGGCCGGTTTGTCCTCGGCGAACATGCGGTTTATTTCGTCCATGCGCTGGTACGGCGTGGAAATGTCCTTGCCCTCGCCCAACAGCGTCCGCGATACGTTTTCGAGACTGAACGAGGGAAAGGTCCAGGTCGCCGAACGCAGCGCTTCGACCCCGTCGATGATCAGCCGGCCCGGCGCGCCGGCGAAATAGTGGTCGCCGCCACTGCCGTGTTCGCGCCAGGTCATCTCTGCGCCACCGCGGCCCAGCAACAGGGGTACATTGAGGCGTCTGGCGTGTTCGTGCAGGACGCGCAAGTCGAACTGCACGACGTTCCAGCCGATGATCACGTCCGGGTCGTGTTCGGCGAACCAGGCATTCAGGCTTTGCAGCAGTTCCACCCGGCTCTGCCGGTAATGCAGGGCAAAATCCAGCGTGCGCGCATCGCCATTGGGCGGTCCCAACATGAACACATCACGTTGGCCACAGCCTTCGATGCCGATGCAGTACAACTCACCCTGGGCGGTGGTTTCTATGTCCAGCGACGCCAGCCGTAGCTGTGGACGGTAGGCCGATGCCGGCTTGAGCCTGGCCTCGTGGTATTGGCCATCGGCCCGCAAGTGGCCATCGAAGACCACGGCTGCCGTAATGAAGCGCTCCATCAGGTAGCGCTCCGGCGGACGAATGTCAGCCTCGTACACTGCTATGCCGGCTTGCCTGAGCATGGTTTCCAGACGTTGCAACTGGCCGTACTGCCGGCAATACAGGCCTGAGACAGGTTGCTGGTCGAAATCGCGCAGCGCCAGCGGTTTGAGCTCCACACCGGCCTCGCCTTCGAGCAGACGCCGCGCGTGTTCCTGCTGCAGTGTGGGCAGGAAGGCGACCGAAGGCTGGAGCGGCAGACGTACCAGCCGCGGCCCGGCATCGGTCGCCAGCCACAGTTCGACCTGGGTGCCTTCGGCGGTGTCGCGCCAATGTCGCGTCAGGATGAAACCCTGTTGTGGGGTCACGGCGGCGGGCCTTTAACGAGGAAATTAGGCGCGGCGACTGCAGGCCGAGCTCATATGAGGCAACATCATAAACTGTACATCCATACACATAAAGCTTGCCTGTCTTGATACGTCTGGCATGCTACGGCTCTGCACGGCTTCTTCATCAAGGTACCTATGCGGCTGTTTCTCTGCGAAAAACCTTCCCAGGCAAAAGACATCGCCAAGGTGCTGGGCGCCACGCGCCGCGGTGATGGCTGCTGGATCGGCAATGCCGTCACGGTGACCTGGTGCATCGGGCACCTGCTGGAAACCGCGCCGCCCGACGCCTACGACGCGCGCTACAAGCGCTGGGTGCTGGCCGATCTGCCGATCATTCCGCAGCAATGGAAAATGCAGGTGAAACGCAAGACGGCCAGCCAGTTCAAGGCGGTCAAACGCTTGTTGAGTGAAGCCCAGGCGCTGGTGATCGCAACGGACGCCGACCGCGAAGGCGAAATGATCGCCCGCGAGCTCGTCGATCACTGTCGCTACCGCGGTCCGGTGCAGCGGCTGTGGCTGTCGGCCCTGGACGACGCCTCGATTCGCAAGGCGCTGGCGGCTCTCAAGCCGGGCGCCGAGACGTTCTCCCTGTATCACAGCGCCCTGGGGCGCTCGCGGGCCGACTGGTTGATCGGCATGAACATGAGCCGGCTGTTCACCCTGCTCGGCCGTCAGGCGGGGTACCAAGGCGTGTTGCCCGTGGGGCGGGTACAAACCCCGACCCTGCGCCTGGTGGTGGACCGCGACCGAAGCATCGTCGATTTCGTCCCCGCCGCCTATTGGGCCATCGATGTGCAACTGCTCGGCGAACAGACCGAGTTCACGGCGCAGTGGATACCGCCTGCAGACAGTTGCGACGATCAAGGACGCTGCCTCAACCAGGCGCTGGCGCAGCAGGCCGCTGCAGCGCTCAGCCAGGCAAGCCACGCAACGCTGCGCAAACTGCGTACCGAGCGCGTCAAGGAGGCCGCCCCCCTGCCCTTCGACCTGGGCACCTTGCAGGAGGTCTGCTCGAAGAAGCTCGGGCTGGGGGCACAGGAAACCCTGGACGTGGCGCAGGCACTGTATGAAACCCACAAGGTCATCACCTATCCACGCAGCGACTGCGGCTACCTGCCGGTCAGCCAGCACGGTGATGCCAGAGCGATCATTGCAGCCCTGGGCCGCGCCGACCCAGGGCTGGCAGTGTTGCTCCCCCACCTCGATGCGCAGCGGCGCTCACGCGCCTGGAACGACGCCAAGGTCGGCGCCCACCACGGCATCATTCCCACCGCGGTCGCCGCAACGCCCGACAAACTGCAGGGCAAGTACCGCGCGGTGTATACCCTGATCCGCGCCCGCTACCTGGCGCAGTTTCTGCCCAATCACGAATACGACCGCACCCAGGCCGACTTCGACTGCAGCGGTCAGGCGTTGCGCGCGGTCGGCAAGCAGGTGGTCGAACCCGGCTGGAAGCGCGCCATACCGCAGGCGCTCGGCGCTGCCAAGGGTCGCGAAGCGCCGGCTCCGCAGCCATTGCCGCGGCTGATCGAGGGCCAGCGCTGCGTGGCACGCGACGTGAAGCTCAAGGACCTGTGGACCCAACCCCCGAAACCCTTCACGGAAGGTGATTTGATCAAGGCGATGAAAAACGTCGCCAAGCTGGTCGAAGACCCGCGCCTGAAGCAGAAACTCAAGGACACCACCGGGATCGGCACCGAGGCCACCCGCGCCGGCATCATCCAGGGCCTGCTGGATCGCGGCTACCTGACCAAGCAGGGCAAGGCACTGGCGGCGGCACCCGCCGCCTTCAGTCTGATCGACGCGGTACCTCGAGCCATCGCCGACCCGGGCACCACTGCCATCTGGGAGCAAGCGCTGGACATGGTGCAGAGCGGTGAGATGTCGCTGGAAACCTTCGTCGCCAAACAATCGGCCTGGATGAGCAAGCTGGTGGAGCGTTGCGCCGGGTTGCGCATGGTCATCAGCGGTCCTGCGCCAAAAGGCGCGACGCCGTGGAAAAACAAGCGCAAGCGCAAGTCTTCAAAGGCAGCCTGACCTGCAATCCGTCGCCTTAAGCCTGAAGGTGCACGGCTTGCTTTGTGAAACGGCGCAACTAACGGTACGCTGCGCCGATCATTTCCTGCCAGGCACTACCCTTGATTGCGCTGCATGACATCGCTGTAACCAGCGACATCGACTCCTCCATCAGCTGTGACCGCTGCGCCGCCAAGTGCTGTCGCCTGGAAGTCATGCTGATCACCGACACCGGCGTACCGGAGCGCTTCATTGAAGTGGACGAATGGGGTTCGGAAACCATGTCGCGCCTGGACGATGGATGGTGTGCCGCATTGGACCGACGCTCCATGAGCTGCAGTATCTACCTGAATCGCCCGTTGATCTGTCGCGAGTTCGACATGGGCGGGCCGGACTGCCAAGAAGAGCGCATGCGCCCTTAAGCAGCCCGGTTCCGGGTCATATCACCTTGACCGCACGACCGATGAACTGGATGGGGCCGGTTGGCTTGCCGGTCGTCGAGCCTGACTTGGGCTCCAGGGTCAGCTCGAACAACTGGTTGTTCTCCAGCGGCGGAAGCTTGTCCAGGGCTACGTGTACGCTCTGCCCCGGTTCCACCAGACCCAGCGAGACAGGACCTTGCCAGCTGTCGGCCTTGGTCCAGAACTGCAGGGCGCGGTCCGCCGGCACCGCCGTATCGTTCAACGGAATCAGCTGGACCTCCCTCGAGTCGCTGGCCTGCACCACCCAACCTGGCGCCTTGTCCTGAGGCGCGATGAGCACGACGACATAGGCTGGACCCGGCACCGGCGCGCGAACGTTGAACAAC
Organism: Pseudomonas sp. CFBP 13710; assembly: GCF_014842235.1. Lineage (NCBI taxonomy): Bacteria > Pseudomonadati > Pseudomonadota > Gammaproteobacteria > Pseudomonadales > Pseudomonadaceae > Pseudomonas > Pseudomonas sp. CFBP 13710. The sequence continues at coordinate 922,783 of NZ_JACYVJ010000001.1, forward strand.
AACGCGCCCAGCACCAGCGTTGCCGCCAGCCCGGCGCCCGCCAACCCGCGCCAGACACCCAGGCGATTCCACCAGATCGGGATGGGCTGCGCGCCTGCGCTGTCGAGGCTGCGCTGGATCCGTGGCCACAGCGTCGCCGGCGTCTGCACAGGCGTGACGCGTTGAGCCAGGGGCAACAGGCGCGCTTCCCATGCATCAACCGCCGCGCGCAGTTCCAGGTCAGTGGGCAATCGCCGTTCGACTTCTGCCCGCCGCTCTGCATCGAGCGTTCCCAGCACATACTCGCTGGCCAGTTCTTCAGTATTCATGGGCTCTACCGTCTCGCTTCGTTCGCTCATCCCATGCACTCACGCAGTGATGCCAGGCTGCGCTTGATCCACGCCTTGACCGTGCCCAGCGGCGTTTCCAGCCGCTGGGCGATCTCGGCATGGGTGTAGCCATCCAGATAAGCGTGGTACAGGCACTGGCGTCGCTGCGGCTCCAGTTGCTCCAGGCACCCGTCGATTCGCGCACTGCCCAGTGCCGCATCTGCGGCTTCGTCGGTGAACAACGACTGCAGATCGTCCTCGTTCAGCCCGCGCAACCGCGCGTTGCTGCGAATGTGGTTGAGCGCAAGGTGCCGGGTGATGGTGAACATCCACCCCCGCGCCGAACCTCGCTGCGCGTCGAAACTGGCGGCTTGCGTCCAGATCCGCAGGAACGCATCGTGGACGATATCTTCGGCCAACGCTCGATCGCCGACAATGCGCAGAGCCACGGCCAACAGGCGCCCGCCTTCGCGCTGATACAAGCCGTGCAGTGCCTGGCGATCGCCACGGGCACAGTTCTGCAGGGCAACTTCGTAATCGAATGGATTTTCCGGCAAGGACAAGAAAGACCGCCATGGCAAGTGGGAGAATGAAGCTCGCTCGGCAGTGTAGACCAGGCGCGCGGACTTGCCGTTCCGCGCGCCGTGTCTATACGACTTTTACTTGGCGGACCAGAAAATGTAGTCGGCCCGGTATTTGACGATTTCTTTCTGACCCTTCTGCGCGGTGGTACACGCGCTGGTCGGGGCAACGCCGCCCTTGAGTGCGGTGCGCTGGATATAGGTCACGCCCTGCATGGCGCCCTTGCCTTCGACCGGATTGGCTTTGACCAACTGGTAAGGCAGATTGCCGTCGCCGGCCGGTGCGACAGCAACCTGAGTGCCGGTCACCTTGGAGCCGTCTGCCGACTGCCAGGTGGCGGGCGGGCCGAAATAGGTGCCTACTTGCTTGCCGGAGCGATCATTGAGAACGGCCTTGGGACCAACGAACGTCCACTCTGTCTGGCCAGCGGCATTGGCCTTGTCACGGCATTCATAAGTGATTTCGCCCATGCCGACGGTTTCCATCGCGACCTTGTTGCCAGCCGGAACCTGAACCGGAGCAGGCAGATCCATCTGCGCGTGGGCAGTGGTGGCCAGGGCGAAGGTGGCGGCAAAGAGGACGTTGGCCAGGCAGAAACGGTGTGTGCTGTTCATGTCGTAAGCTCCATAAGAGTGATCGAACCGGCAGCGCCTTGTGTAGCTGCTGTAGGTACTACTCATCAGCGGGGCATTTGGATGCAGTTAAAAAAAGATTTTTCCTACAACGCCCATTCATATGCAGCGCAACCCCTGTCGCTTATTCGGGTCCATGCTTAAGCCCGCAGCAATTTCCAGAGAGACCTATGCCTTCCAACACCGCCACCAACGACAGCTGGCCACAGCGTTTTCGCGACAAACCCTGGTTATGGACCCTCACCGGCCTGCTTCTGGCCGTCAGTGCGGTGGTGGTGGTATGGAGCATCGTCAATGCCCTGCTGCACGCCGACCGTCAACATGCCTGGTATGCACTGCTGGGCGGCACCGGTGGCTTTGCAGCGACTGCGCTGGGCGCATTGATCGCCCTGGCACTCAGGGAAATATCCTCCAAAGTACAGGATGTGATGCTCGGCTTTGCTGGCGGCATGATGCTGGCAGCGAGCACCTTCTCGCTGTTGCTGCCAGGCCTGGCAGCCGCCAATACCCACACCGACAGCTCTGCGGTCGCCGCCTTGGTGGTGATCCTCGGCCTGGGGCTTGGCGTGGGCTTGATGCTGGCACTGGACAAGGTCATTCCCCACGAACATGAAAACGCCGGCAGGCACGGCCCCAATTCCGAACGAATCCACCGGGTGTGGCTGTTCGTGTTGGCCATCACTCTGCACAACCTGCCTGAAGGCATGGCCATCGGTGTCAGCCTGTCCGACGGCAACCTTGCAGTCGGCATTCCGCTGACCAGCGCGATTCTGTTGCAGGACATTCCCGAAGGCCTGGCGGTGGCCATGTCATTGCGGGCGACGGGACTCAGCGCGGGCAAGGCTGCCTTGGTGGCGATGGGCTCCGGTCTGATGGAACCGCTGGGCGCGATGGTTGGCCTCGGACTGTCGAGCGGCTTCGCGCTGTCCTACCCGATCAGCATGGGACTGGCTGCAGGCGCCATGATTTTCGTGGTGTCTCACGAAGTGATTCCTGAGACCCACCGCAATGGTCACCAGACACCGGCAACGCTGGGCCTGATGCTGGGGTTTGCGGTCATGATGTTCATGGATACCGCATTAGGTTGACGACTGGCTACCCTGGACCAGCTTTCGCGCTATCTGGGGCAGAACCTGCTCGCACGGCTGCGTGACCTTGATGCTGAGCAGTCCATCGGCGCGGGTGCGGCCCATGTTGATCGCCAGCAGCCGTTTGCCTTGACGAGACATCTCCTGACACAGGCGAAAGCTCGAATAGGCCATCAGTGATGTGCCGACGATCAGCATGCCAGGCGCCGCTTCCACTGCCTTCCACGCGGCCCGAGCCTGCTCCGGTTCGACGCCTCCGCCAAAGAACACCACGTCAGGCTTGAGCAGATCGCTGCCACAGCAAGGACAATGGGGCATGCGGAATGCCTCGAGAAAGCGCGCTGCCAGTTGTGCATCACCATCAGGCGCGAGTACCGCATGCACATCCTGCAGGTAAGGATTCTGCTCTTCGAGCAGCAACTGCACGTCGTCGCGCCGCAGTCGCATGCCGCAATCCAGACAGACCACTCGGTGCAGGTTGCCATGGAGTTCGACCACGTTGCGGCTGCCAGCCACATCGTGCAGCCCGTCGACATTTTGGGTGATCACCCCGCTGATCAGGCCCTGCCCCTGCAGTGCTGCCAGCGCCTGGTGGGCCGGGTTGGGCGTGGCCTGGTGCACACCACGCCAGCCCACCATCGCCCGGGCCCAGTAGCGCTTGCGCGTGGCGGGGCTGGCGATGAAATCCTGATGCATGATCGGTGCGCTGCCCCGCCTGACCCCATCGCTATCGCGATAATCGGGAATGCCGGACGCGGTACTGATGCCTGCCCCGGTCAGTACCAGATAAGGCGCCTGCGCCATCTGCTGGTAAAGGTCATCGGCGAGTTCGACCATGGCTGCAATTACCTCGAGTTAGCGGGAGGCCACACGGCCGAGCAAAAGCGCAGGTTCAGGATTGCGAGGGGGTAGCCTGGTCCATCAGCTCGTCAACCGCCTTGGCGCACTGGACGCGATAGTCGGCAGGCAGCAGGCACAACTGCGGGCTGCCCAGCAGCCTGAGTTTCGCCGCTTCGGCAACCGCTTGCATGTCGACCCCTCGCAACGAAAATTCCTCGAGCAACGCCTGCATCGCATGGTGACGCTGATCCGGGCTGGACGTTGAAATCGACATATTTTTTTCCACGATAAAGTGCCTGTGTGAAATGCACTGCTTGAAATGACAATGACTGCCGGGGCCGGCGAAATACTTCGCTGTGGCGATGGACGGTCGCCGGACATTGAACGGTTCGGCGCTGGCAATCACGCGCAGGGCCCCGCAATCGCTTAGAATGCCCGCCTGCAATACCCGTCGATTTCCGGAGCCTTACATGATCGCAGCCCCTACAACCACGCTTTGCATCTACCACGGAAACTGTGCCGACGGCTTCGGCGCAGCCTGGGTAGTGCGCAAGGCGCTCGGGCCCGATGTCGAATTCCATGCCGCCGGACACGGCCAGCCGCCACCCGATGTCACCGGCAGGCATGTGTTCATCGTCGACTTCGCCTACGATTACCAGACGCTCATGGCGATGGCGGCCCAAGCCCTTTCGATCCTCGTGCTCGATCACCACAAGACCGCCCAGGCCGACCTGCTCCAGGTGCCGCCGGCCGCAGCCTTTGGTGAACAGGCAGAAGGCGGCAACGTGCACGCCCTGTTCGACATGAGCCGCTCGGGTGCCGGCCTGGCCTGGGACTACTTCTTCGCCGGCCAGCCGCGCCCTGCCCTGATCGATCACATCGAGGACCGCGACCTGTGGCGGTTCAACCTGCCGGGCACGCGCGAAGTGCTGTCCAATCTGTTCAGTTATCCGCAGGAGTTTGCCGTGTGGGATGCGCTGCTGGCTGCGCCCGTCGAGACGCTGTTGGCGGACGGCATTGCGATCGAACGGCAGCGACAGAAAACCGTGGCCGATCTGCTGCGCGCCACCGCGCGGCGAATGTCGATCGGCGGTCACGACGTGCCGGTGGCCAACATACCCTCATTATTCGCCAGCGATGCCGGCAACATCATGACCCAGGGCGAGCCGTTTGCCGCGTGCTACTCGGATGGCCCCAAGGGTCGCTCGTTTTCGTTGCGCAGCACCGATGAAGGCATGGACGTGTCGGAAGTCGCCAAACAGTTCGGCGGTGGCGGTCATCGCAATGCGTCGGGCTTCCGCGTACCGTACGGCCACGAATTGACGCGCTGAGCACAGGTGGAATGACCACCGACCACCCCTATTTTGCTGGAGAGCGTCACATGCCGCAGGAACGACTGGATCTACTGAAACTGCCCAAGGACGTACGAGGCTCGGTCAATGGCCTGGTCCGCGCGTTGAATGCCGCCAGCACCAAAGCGGATGTAGAGCGCGAAGGCGCGCTTGAAATTGCCCTGATCCTGGGACTCGAACAGTCGCGCAAACTCAAGCCGGCCGATATCGAGGCGCTGTACATGATTTTCGACGACGCCAAGGAGGCACGCCTGCAGGCGTTGCATAAGTGACCGTTCAGGTTGCCGTTCAAGCCGCCGCGCTGCCTTCGAAAGGAGCCTGCCGCAGGCAGTTGCGCCCGGCGTTCTTGGCGGCGTACAGGGCCTTGTCGGCAGCACCTATCAGGTTGTGCGCCGTGACGTAGGGCGCGATGCCCATCGCTATTCCCACACTGATGGTCACGCGTGCCCCGGCGCCCAGAGCGGGATGGGCAAGCCCCAGGTCCGCGACCGCCGTGCACAGGTCCTGCCCCAACTGCCTGGCCTGCTGGCTATCGGCCCCCACCAGCAACACCAGCATCTCCTCGCCACCGAAACGGAACGGCATGGCATTGGATTGCCGGGACAACTCCTTGATGGTTGCACTGACCTGCTTGAGACAGCTGTCCCCTTGCAGGTGGCCATAGCTGTCGTTGTAGAGCTTGAAGTGATCGATGTCGATGAGGATCGCCGTCACGCAGGTCGCTTCGGTCCCTGCTGCCTGCCACAGCTGGGCGGTGACATCGCCCTGGTGCCGACGGTTGAACAGTTGAGTCAGTGGGTCGGTGCGGGCCATTTCGGTCAGTTGCACTTCCAGCAGGCGCCCGCGCAAGGCAAACAGATAGCTGAGTCGGCTCGCACGCTCGAGGAAATACGAAGCCATCAGCAACAGCACCACCGTTGAGCCGTACAAGAAGGCATTGGCGCGCCACGTCACCGGGTCCATGAATCCCGCGATGTGAGTGGTCAGCAACTGGATGCCGAGCATGCTGGCCATGGCAGCCACCGCGAAGCGAAACGGTAACTGTTGAATCATCGTGCAATACACCATCAGCAACAGCATGCCTAACTGATAGTGCAGGCGATAGGGACTGTCGCTGTAGATCATCACCACCAGCGGCATCAACGAGGACAATACCGTGGCCAGCGCCGACACCGTCTCCAGCGCTCGACGTGAGGTGAGACGTTGGGCCAGCAGCAGGATGGCAATGATCATTGGGGTGATCAGCAGCAGGCGCCCTACAGCCACATAGGCGAACACATCTTCGAGGGCCAACCAGTCGCTGATCAGGAACAGGTTGTAGATCACTGCACCGCAGATACCGGTGGACGTCAGGAACTGCAGGCGCTGGCGTTGGGTATCGGCCTCGTAGCGACGCTCCAGTTCACGGTCGAACGTCAGACCACCCACGCCGCTTGCGATGGCCTGCTCGACCAGTGCCATGGTGTGCGGTTCGGGGGAATGAGCCGGTTGAGCTTGAACGGCTTGCATGGGGCACCGGAAAAATATGATTCAGAATTTTACTAGACTACCCCATGATATCTTAGTGCCATTATTGTGGGGCATTAGTTTGGCGCCAATGGAGTGAACGGTCGTCGGGCTGCACCAGCGGTCGGGCGCGTATTGTCTTCCACTGCGTCCGCTGTTCTGGTCAGGGATCAGTTTTCCTGGATCTGCCGGCGAAGAGCCGAAGATTCAAATCGCAGGTTTCAAACTGCGGGTCATCAGATGATAATGCGAGACTTTATCATCTGATGCTCCACGAGATCCTGCATGCACCTTTCGCACACCGGCCCAGGCTTGGAAAGACTCTATCAGGATCACCATTCCTGGCTCCGGGCGTGGTTGTATGGCCGATTGCGCAATACCGCCGACGCCGCCGATCTGGCGCAGGATACCTTCGTGCGCTTGCTGCAGCGTCGTAGCGTGCAAACCATGGAGCAGCCGCGTGCCTACCTGCGAACGGTGGCCCGGGGTCTGGTCATCGACCTGTGGCGGCGTCGGGATATCGAAAGGGCCTGGCTGGAAACGCTGGCGGAACTGCCCTGCGAACAGGCCCCCTCTCCTGAAACGGGACTTCTGGTGATCGAGGCGCTGGTGGCCATCGACTGCCTGCTGGACAGCCTGCGCCCCATCGTGCGCCGGGCTTTCCTGCTCGCCCAGCTCGAAGGATTGAAGTGTCCCGCCATCGCCAGGGAGCTTGGGGTATCCGTGCCAAGCGTGGAGCGTTACCTCGCCCAGGCACTGCGCGCTTGCTACACCGCAACCTTCGCGCAGGAAACGCAGTGAGCACGCCATGTACCCTGGTGTCGCCGCAGATACTCGACGCGGCCATCGACTGGTCGCTCAAGATCAGCTTCAACACAGCCGACGCGGCAACCTGCGACGCCTTCCAGCACTGGCTGGCGGCCGATGCCCGGCATGCCCTGGCCTGGCAACGCCTGCAAGGCCTGAATGAGCCCTTTGCGCGGCTGCCCGCCAGTGCCGCGATGAGCGCCCTGAACCGACTCCCCACCGGACGCCTGCAGCGGCGGCAACTGCTCAAGCTGCTGGTGCTGGGTTCAGGCACCGCCGCGATTGGCTGTGGCACCCAACGGTACGCGCCCTGGCAACGCCTGCTCGCCGACTACAGCACCCGCACGGGGGAATTCCGTCGCTGGACACTTCCCAGTGGCACCTTGCTCGAACTCAACACCGACAGCGCGGTGAAAGCCGACCTCGAAGGCGTGCAACGCGTCACCCTGTTGCGCGGCGAGCTGGGTGTGACAACAGCCGGCAGTGGTCTGCCCCTGCAGCTGACAACGCCGCACTGCCGGGTGGATGCGCTTCATGCACGCTTCGAAGCCAGGCTGTTCGGGGACCGCACGTGCCTGACAATCGCCGAGGGCACCGTCAAGCTGGAGGCGAGTGCCGGGCACGCAGCGCTCGAGATGCACGCAGGAGAGCAGTGGCTCGTCAGTCACTCAGCGCTGCGGCGCACACCCGGGCCTGCCCCCGACCACGGTGCCTGGCGCAACGGCATGCTGATCGTTCGAAACCTGCCATTGGCTCAGGTGCTCGGCGAGCTGTCACGCTACCGGGCCGGTTACCTGAACTGGGAACAACGCATTGCCGCGCTGCCGGTCAGCGGTAACTTCAGTACCTTGCACCCCGATCAGTCGGTGGCGCTGATCGCCCGCGCCCATGGCCTGCACGTACGAACGATTACTCGCTATTGGTCCCACGTCGGCTCGGCTGCGTGAAAAACCGTGGTGCAGTGATGGGATTTCGAGTCTGGGACGGCATAGCTCAGTGAATGCCTCACTCAATCCGTTCGAGATCCTCAAAGTGACCCAGCGCCCCTCGCCTCGCCTCCACCCTCACCTGTTAGGTCGAACCGTCTTCCCTGCCGTGATCTGCTGGAGCCTTGCCGGTATCGCCGCCTCTGCGGTGCAGGCAGCCGACCTGCAACAGATCGATATCCAGCCGGGCAGCCTGGACAGCGCCCTGACCGAGCTCAGCCGCAGCACCGGTGTGACCATCGTGTTCGATCCGCAACTGCTGGACAGCAAGCGCAGCCCAGGATTGCACGGTCGATTCAGTACCGACCAGGCCTTGGATGAGCTGCTGGGCGCCAGCGGAATCGGCGCCGTGAAACAGGGCGATGGTTTCGTCCTGATTGCCCTGACGACCGCCGGTGTCGGGCTCGACCTGGCGCCCACCCAGATCACCGGCAACCAACTGGGCAATATCACCGAAGGCACCGGCTCCTACACACCCGGCCTGATCGCCACGGCCACCCGGCTGGTACTGAGCCCCAGGCAGACACCGCAGTCGGTCACCGTCGTCACCCGTCAGCACATGGATGACTTCGCGCTGGACAATGTCGACGACGTGATGCGGCACACCCCAGGCATTACCGTCTCGGCCTATGACAGTGATCGCTCCAACTACTACGCTCGCGGTTTCTCGATCAACAACTTTCAGTACGATGGCATTCCATCTGCGGTACGCAATGTCGGCTATTCGGCCGGTAACTCGCTCAGCGACATGGCGGTCTACGACCGCATCGAAGTGCTCAAGGGGTCACCCGGCCTGCTTGTGGGTGCAGGCTCGCTGGGTGCCACGATCAACCTGATCCGCAAGAAGCCCACCACCGATTTCCAGGGGCATCTGAGCCTGGGCGCAGGCTCATGGGACAACTACCGCAGCGAAGTCGACGTCAGCGGATCGCTGACGTCGACCGGCAACGTACGCGGGCGTGCCGTGGCGGCCTATCAGGACAAGAATTCCTTCATGGACCGCTACGGCAGCCAGGCCGAGGTGTACTACGGCATTCTGGAGTTCGATCTTTCCCCGGACACGTTGCTGACCATGGGCGGCGACTACCAGAACAATGATCCGCGCGGCTCGACCTGGTCTGGCAGTTTTCCTTTGCTCAACGCCGCCGGCGAGCGCAACGACGTCAAGCGCTCCTTCAGCAACGCAGGCGACTGGAGCAGCTGGAAGCAATACACGCGCACGGTATTCGCGACGCTGGAGCACCAGTTCGGTGATGGTTGGGTAACCAAGTTGCAACTGGACCACAAGATCAACGGCTATGACGCACAACTGGGCTCGATCCAGGGCGATACCCCAGCCGTCGACGGCACGGCCCGGCTCAATGGCCAGCGCTACCGTGGCGAAACCAGCAGCGATTCAGCCGATGCCTATGTCAGCGGTCCTTTCCAGCTCCTGGGCCGCGAACACGAGGTGGTACTCGGCGGTTCGATCAGCAAGGCGCATTGGGATGGCAAGGGCTTCTGGGACGTGACCTATCCCAACGGCAACCAGCTCGACTTCTTCAACTGGCACGGCAACGTCGACAAACCGGCCTGGGGTACCGCGCAGCAGATCAGCGACGATGTCGTTCGGCAGACCGGCGTCTACCTGACCACGCGCTTGAACGCGACCGACGATCTGCATTTCATTCTCGGCGGGCGCCTGGTCAACTACACCGTGACAGGCAATACCGACACCTATCGCGAAAGCGGCCGGCTGATCCCCTATGCCGGCACGGTCTACGACCTGAACGAGCAGTTGTCGGTGTATGCCAGCTACACCGACATCTTCATTGCACAGGATTCCTACAACCTGGATCGAAACCGCAAGTTGCTCGAGCCCGATGAAGGCGAGAACTACGAAGTGGGCATCAAGGGCGAGTTTTTCGAAGGCCGGCTGAATGCCAGCCTGGCCTACTTTCAAGTCAAGGAAAGCAATCGGTCAGTGCCCGATGACGACTACAACGACCTCACCCCAACGCCTTCCAACTACGCGTTCAAGGGTACCGATGCGCAAACCAAGGGCTTTGAACTCGAAGTCTCCGGGGAGCTGGCGCAAGGTTGGCAGATGCAGGCCGGTTTTACCCATAAAGTGGTACGCGACGACAGCGGCGTGAAAATCTCGACGTTCGAGCCGGAAAACCAGTTCACCTTGTTCACTACCTACAATCTGCCCGGTACGCTCGACCAGTGGACAGTGGGCGGCGGTGGACGCTGGCAGAGCAAGGCGTGGCAAGAGATCTGGAATTCGCCGCGCGATACCTACGAAACCTTCGCCCAGAAGCAATACTGGGTGGTGGACCTCATGGCCAAGTACCAGATCACCCCGACGTTATCGACCACGGTCAACCTCAACAACCTGTTCGACAAGTACTACTACACCAACATCGGCTTCTATAACTCGGCCGTCTATGGCGAGCCCAGGAACGTGATGATCACCACCCGATGGGACTTCTGACGACAGCCCACGCCGTTCTGACTGCACGGGCTGTCCGATGAACTGTCAGGCAGCTCGACGCCTACGCATGGCGCCTGTGATCAGCATGACGATGCCGGGCACGAGCAGCCCGATTGCTGTCCATCCGAACGCTTCCTGACCCGATGCGCCAAGCGCGGCAAAGACGCAACCGACTGCAAGCAAAGGGACAGCGGCGATGTAGAAAGGCTTGTTGGCATTCTTGCCCATAACGGATCCTCCTGATTTCTTTCCATTGAAGCACATAGCTTTGCCAGCTTGAAGCGAGGGCGCATCCTGCGCGCCGCAACAAGTCACACAGCGCTGAGCGTGCCCACGCTCAGAAGCCCGATGACGCCCAGGCCAAGCGCGATGCGGTAGTACACAAATGGCATGTAGCTCTTGGTCGAAACCAATTTCAGGAAGACCACGATCACCCCGTAGCCGACGACGAACGCAATGATCGTTGCCAGCAATGTTGGGCCGCCGGAGAAAGTGCTGGATTCACCCCAGTTGCGGTACAGCTGGTAGAAGCCCGATGCGATCACCGCCGGCACCGCCAGCAGGAATGAATAACGCGCTGCAGCCTCACGCGTGTAGCCCATTATCAGCCCGGCGGTGATGGTGCCGCCTGAGCGTGATACGCCCGGAATCAGGGCCAGCGCCTGAGCAAAGCCGAAAACCAGGCCATGGGTCCAGGTCAGTTGATCGAGCTTGCGCTCCTTGCGCCCCATTTTATCCGCTGCGGCCAAGATCAGCGCGAACACGATGAGCATGGTTGCCGTGAGGTAAAGATTGCGCAGGCTTCCTTCGATATAGTCCTTGAACAGCAGTCCAAGGATCGAGATCGGCAAGGTGCCGATGATGATCAGCCAGCCCATTCTGGCGTCCGGATGGCTGCGGTAAGAGGCGTCAGCCAGCGACTTGATCCAAGCCATGGCAATGCGCAGGATATCCTTGCGAAAGTACAGCAGCACTGCTGCTTCGGTACCCAGCTGGGTAATGGCAGTGAACGCAGCGCCTGGGTCACCGCCAGAGGGTAACAATGGCCCGATGATGCGCAAGTGCGCGCTGGAGGATACCGGCAAGAATTCGGTCAGTCCCTGGACCAACCCCAGAATAATGGCTTCCAGCCAGATACTTAATTCACTCACGCCTCAGCAGCTCCCAATTAGTTTTATCAGTCGGGCTGCCGTAAATGGCAACACACAGGATACGTCGGGAGTAACTGACCGCTGGATCGGATAAAGATTCTTGAGCGCCAGCAATGATTTGAATTCGATGCTTGAGGCTATGTCTCAGCCGCGCGAAATCGCCAAGAAGATCTACCGACGAGTCAACGCAATCGTGGAGCTGTCGAAGAATGGTCCTTGAACACATCCCCAGAAGTTCTGGAACACATGCCTTTTCGACCGCCCAAAGAAAAACCCCGCAGACGTTAATCTGCGGGGTTCTCGATGATGGAGGCCGAGGTCGGAATCGAACCGGCGTAGGCGGATTTGCAATCCGCAGCATAACCACTTTGCTACTCGGCCCCAAACGTGAAGCAAGAAACTGCTGCACGCAAACAAACTGGAGCGGGAAACGAGACTCGAACTCGCGACCCCGACCTTGGCAAGGTCGTGCTCTACCAACTGAGCTATTCCCGCATCGTGTTGACGGGCGCCATTCTATCTAATCGGCGACACCCGTCAAGCCCTTGATTCAAAAATAGTTTTATTTCTTCTCGGCCGTGATGCGCAAGTGCGGCCAGGCGGCGCGCAGGTATTGCAGCATGGACCACAAGGTCAGTGCGGCAGCGACCAGCAAAAGGGCGTAGCCCAGGATGACCCAGAAGGTGGCCGCCTTGGGGTTGGCCAGCAGGATGACCAAAGCCAGCATCTGCGCGGCGGTCTTCCATTTGCCCATGTTGGACACTGCGACCTGGGCACGTGCGCCGATCTCGGCCATCCATTCGCGCAGCGCGGAGACGACGATTTCGCGACCGATGATGATCGCCGCCGGCAGGGTCAGCCAGAAGTTGGCATGTTCCTGCACCAGCAGCACCAGGGCCACCGCCACCATGAGCTTGTCGGCCACCGGATCGAGGAACGCACCGAATGGTGTGCTCTGCTCCCAACGGCGGGCCAGGTAGCCGTCCAGCCAGTCGGTTGCCGCCGCTATAGCGAACACGGTGCTGGCTGCCATGTAGCTCCAATGGTAGGGCAGATAGAACAGCAATATGAAGAACGGTATCAGCAGGACGCGCAGTACGGTAAGCAAGTTAGGGATATTCATCGGCACAACTGGCTGCAAGGTGAGATGGCATTCTACTCGCTGTGCAGGTTTGCATAAATCGACTCTGCCAGCTTTTTACTGATTCCCGGTGCCTTGGCGATTTCCTCGACGCTGGCGCGGGCGATTTCCTGCAGCCCGCCGAAATGCTTGAGCAACTCGCGGCGACGCTTGGGGCCCACGCCTGCAACCCCTTCCAGGGTCGAGGTGCGACGTGTCTTGCCACGTCGCGCGCGGTGACCGGTAATCGCAAAACGGTGGGCTTCGTCACGAATCTGCTGGATCAGGTGCAGCGCCGGCGAGTCGCCCTTGAGGGTGAATTCGTGGGCGACGTCGTTCAGATACAGCGTTTCGAAGCCGGCCTTGCGGGTCGTGCCCTTGGCCACGCCGAGCAGGATGAGGTCGGGAATGGCCAGTTCGTTCAGCACTTCACGGGCCATGTTCAACTGGCCCTTGCCGCCGTCCACCAGCAGCACGTCGGGCAGCTTGCCCTCGCCTGCCTTGATCTTGCTGAAGCGGCGCATCAGGGCCTGGTGCATGGCCGCATAGTCATCGCCTGCGGTGACGCCTTCGATGTTGTAGCGGCGGTAATCCGACTTGATCGGCCCTTCGGGCCCGAACACCACGCACGACGCCACGGTGGCTTCGCCGCTGGAGTGACTGATGTCGTAGCATTCCAGCCGCTGCGGTGGCTCGTCCAGGTTCAGCACCTCGGCCAGCGCGTCGAACCGCGCGGCCACGTGCTGGCGATTGGCGAGCCGTGCACCCAGCGCCTGCTCGGCGTTGGTCACGGCCAGCTGCTGCCAGCGTGCGCGGGTGCCGCGCACGCGATGGCTGAGGCTCAATTCACGGCCACGCAAAGTATCGAGGGCATCGAGCAACGCTTCGTGGTCTTCGGGAATGACGTTGACGATCAACTCGCTCGGCAAGTCGCGCTCGGAGCTGCCCAGGTAGTATTGCGAGAGAAACGCCGACATGACTTCGGCGACTTCTTCTTCGATACCCACCTGCGGGAAGAAATTCTTGCTGCCCAGCACCCGGCCGCTGCGCACGGTGATCAGGTGTACGCACGCGCCGCCCGGGTTGACGAAGGCAGCGATGACGTCGACGTCGCCGCTGCCGCCTTCCATGCTCTGCTGGTCCTGGACGCGCCGCAGCAGGCCGATCTGGTCGCGCAGTTGCGCGGCCTCTTCGAACTGCAGGTCCATCGCCGCCTTCTCCATGCTGGCAGAAAGCTCGTTGGTCAACTGGTTGCTGCGCCCTTCCAGGAACATCACCGAATGGCGCACGTCCTCGGCATATTCAGGCGCCTCCACGAGCCTCACGCACGGCGCCTTGCAGCGCTTGATCTGGTGTTGCAGGCACGGGCGCGTGCGGTTTCTGAAGTAGCTGTCCTCGCACTGGCGAACGAAGAAGGTCTTCTGCAACAGGCTCAAGCTCTCGCGAATGGCGCCTGCGCTCGGATAGGGACCAAAGTAGCGACCCTTGGCCTTCTTGGCGCCGCGATGGATGCTCAGTCGCGGAAACTCGCCGTCGGAAAGAAACACGTACGGATAGGATTTGTCATCGCGCAGCAGGATGTTATAGGGCGGCCGCCACTCCTTGATCAGGGTCTGCTCGAGCAGCAACGCCTCGGTTTCGTTGGCCGTGATGGTGGTTTCGATCTGCTGGATCTTGCCCACCAGGGCAGCGGTCTTGGGCGCCTGGCCGGTTTTTCGAAAATAGCTCGCCAGGCGTTTCTTGAGGTTCTTGGCCTTGCCCACGTAAAGCAGGCGCATGGCGTCGTCGAACATCCGGTACACGCCCGGACGTCCGCTGCAGGTGGCAAGAAAGGCACTGGGATCGAATGCAGCAGTCATGGTCAAAGGTTGGTGTCTACCATGCCATGCCGCACCGCCAGCAGGGTCAATTCCACATCGCTGGTCACGGAGAGCTTCTCGAAGATCCGGTAGCGGTAGGTGTTGACCGTTTTTGGAGACAGGCACAGCTTGTCTGAGATGATCTGGACTTTCTGGCAGCCGACGATCATCAGGGCAATCTGGATTTCCCGTTCGGACAGCAGATCGAACGGCGAATTACTGGTCTGCGGCTGGAACGACTTGAGGGCCAATTGCTGGGCAATCTGCGGACTGATGTAACGCTGGCCGGCGAACACCAGGCGAATCGCCTGGACCATTTCGGCCAGCCCTGCCCCCTTGGTCAGGTAACCGGCGGCACCGGCTTGCAGCAGGCGCGTCGGAAATGGGTCTTCCTCGCAGACAGTGACGGCCACCACCTTTATGTCGGGATGGCTGCGCAGCAATTTGCGAGTCGCCTCGAGACCACCGATACCGGGCATCTTGACGTCCATCAGCACCACGTCCGGCTTGAGATCGCGAGCATACTGCAACGCCCCCTCGCCCGACTCTGCCTGTCCCACGACCTGCAGGTCGTCGATATCGGCCAGCATGCGGGTAATACCGGTACGGACCAGGTCGTGATCGTCGACTACTAGAACCCGAATCAAACGGACACCTCGTAATAGTGGTCTCGGGGAATGCTGCCACATTACCAAACATTGCCGCCTCGGACCTAGCTCAAAGCGTCATGAATATGGCGTGGGGCGTCGGTGCGGAAGATCAGTCCGGGGTATTTCTCGCCCGTGTTTTTTTCTGGACCGTACTGCGCGTTGAATAGTTCGCCGCCATCTCGGCCAGGCTGCTGGCCAGATTGCTCAAGACGGCTTGGCCGGAAGTAGGAAGCGTCCGATATGTCTCTAGGACTTTTTCTTCTCGGCCGCTGAGAGCCTGCTCGGCCAATGGCGTCCGGCGGCCCAGCACGACGTAGAGAACGTCGACGCCTATCGTCGAAACGGCAGCCAAGTAATCGGCCCGTGGTGATCTTTCGCCGTTTTCGTATTTGCCCTGCGCATTGGGTTCGACACCACCCACCTGGCCAAACTCTCGTTGCGTGAGCTCCAAACGCTCGCGCTCTTCCCTTAGTCGGGGACCGATTCCAGTCATTTGAATGTATAATCCTTTATCGAAACACCCGAAACGGTGCGAAATAAAACTACTTTGAACCCTCTAAAACGGACTTGAACTATGCATGGTATACGGACTGCCGCACAAGCCAGAGCCTGGCTCGATCAGCAAGGGAAATCGGTACAAGAGTTTGCGCGCGAGCACGGCGTGGACCCTGCCACCACCTATCAGGTGTTGGCAGGACGCAAGAAGGGGCGGCGTGGCGAGGCGCACCGGGTCGCCGTATTGCTGGGCATGAAACTGGGCACCATCAGCGCAGCACTGGAGAACGTCCAGCGCTGACCGCACATGGTCAACGGGCGGGGCTGGGCAGCACGTACTCCATGCGCAGGAAGCTGTCCTGCTCCCCCACCACCTCGAAACCGTGGCGGCCATAGAGCCGCTGCGCGGGGTTGTCCTTGAACACCATCAGACGCACCCGCGGCAAGCGTTCGCAGCGCGCTTGCCGCACCACCTGCTCGAGCACCCAATGGCCTACGCCCTGGCCACGATGCACCGGCAGCAGATGCACCTCGCGGATGAACAGTGCATGGGCATCCCTGGACAGACTGATGTAGCCCAGCGGCACGGCGTCGCGACAGATCAATCGGTTGTCGCGCCAATGCCAGGCCTGGTCGAAACCCTCGTCCAGCCACAGCAGATCGTGACGGCCGTAGTAAGGCAGCATCGCTCGCCGAGTGAGGTCTCGGGCGAAACGCAGATCCTGATCGACAGCCGGCCGCAGGTACAAAGTCATTGCATCCTCCCCACGTCAAGAATGAGCTTGAATCCTTCGCCATGGCTGAAGTAAGCTCCAGCCATCCACCGGAGACTATCAATGTCGCACAACACCTTCAGCCCTGCATCCTTGCCTGCGACCTGCGCAGCGATGACGGCTGTCCGTGCACCGGCAAACGTTTATTTTGGGTATTGGTTTAGCCACTGGCGCGCCTGATACCCAATATCGGCGCCCATTTCACAGGGGTCGCCGACAGAGAATTCTCAACCCCCAGTCGGCCTCCCGACTGGGGGTTTTTGCTTTTCAGGGCTTCATGTTTTTTTCGGCACTTTCGCCACGAAATCGAGGAACGCTTCATGAACAACTTTACCTATTACCGTTTCGACATCCGCAACCTCTGGCGATTTAGCAACCTCCGTTCGGGCCAGCCTGCCGCCTCCGACCGGTCGTTGATGGGTGGCATGACCCGCAGTCCAGACTCTCCGGCACTTTGTCGAACACCTTGACAGGGCAGCGTATGCGGGCAATCCCCCCGCCGCTGTCCAGGACCCAGACCATGAACAACAGCCTGACCACTCTGCACCACACCCCTGCTGTCCAGACTCGCACAGCCGCAGCCTCATCCGCGGCAAAAGACGCCGCCAACACGCCGGCAACTCACCGTCTGCCTACGCATTTCGCGCTCAAGCAGCAGCTGCCCCTCGCCGATCACCTGGGCACTCAGGTCCAAGCCCATCGCCAAGCCATCCGCGCCATTCTCGAAGGCCGTGACCCACGCCTGCTGGTCGTAGTGGGCCCCTGCTCCCTGCACGATCCGAAGTCCGCGCTGGAGTACGCACGCAACCTGAGCCAGTTGGCGCAGGAGTTAGAGGGCGAGATGCTGCTGGTGATGCGCGCCTACGTGGAGAAACCACGCACTACCGTGGGCTGGAAAGGCCTGGCATACGATCCTTACCTGGACGGCACCGACGACATGGCGGGCGGCCTGACCCTGTGCCGCGACCTGATGCGGGAAATGCTGCGCCTGGGCCTGCCACTGGCGAGCGAAGTATTGCAACCCATGGCCTCAGGGTACTTCGACGACCTGTTGAGCTGGGTGGCGATCGGTGCACGCACCACGGAATCGCAGATCCACCGCGAACTGGCCAGCGGCCTGGGGATCCCGGTCGGCTTCAAGAATGGTACCGATGGCGGCGTTGCCGTCGCGTGTGATGCCATGCGCAGTGCGGCCCATGCCCATCGCCATTTCGGCATCGATCCGCAAGGGCACCCGGCCATGATCGACACCACTGGCAATCCCGACACTCACCTGGTGTTGCGCGGGGGGCACCGGGGGCCCAACCATGACCGGCAGAGCATTGCCCAGGTGCACAACGATCTGGCCAAAGCGGGTGTGAAGGCGCGCATCATGGTCGACTGCAGCCATGCCAACAGTGGCAAGGACCCATTGCGCCAGCCAGCGGTGTTCGACGACGTGCTGCAGCAGCGCCTGGACGGTGACCGGTCATTGGTGGCGGTCATGCTGGAAAGCCATCTGCAGGAAGGCAGCCAGCCGATCAGCGGGCACATGCGCTACGGCGTGTCGGTCACCGACGGTTGCCTGGGCTGGGCCGCCACCGAGCGACTGCTGCGCCAAGGTGCCGAGCGCCTGCGCGGCGCTGCCGAGGTTTGATTCCCCCACGCGC
This sequence comes from Pseudomonas sp. CFBP 13710, assembly GCF_014842235.1. Lineage (NCBI taxonomy): Bacteria > Pseudomonadati > Pseudomonadota > Gammaproteobacteria > Pseudomonadales > Pseudomonadaceae > Pseudomonas > Pseudomonas sp. CFBP 13710. The sequence goes on from NZ_JACYVJ010000001.1 coordinate 941,057, forward strand.
CCGTGCGCCGATCCGGATCCGGGTCGGCGCAGGCAACCAATTGGACAGGGTCGAGTCCAATCTGCACGTTCTGAACATCGGAGATCATCATGAAACTCATCCCGTGCGCCGGTCTGGTGCTGTGTCTGGCACTGCTGCAAGGCTGCTTCGACAGCGCCGACAAGAGCACCACCAAAAGCAACAACGACGGCACTCCTTCCTCGGTACAGATGCAGAAGCCCGATCAGTCCAAGGATAAATAAGCCCCGGCGCCTGCCCCCGCAGGCGCTTTCATGAAATGATGGCGGCTTTCCCGCTCGCATCTCCTGCGCACAAGGACTGTCGCCAGTATGCCGCTGACACTTGCCGCCTCCAAACGCAAATTTTCACGCCTGCTGTTGCCCTGGCTGGCGGCCGCAATACCACTGGCCAGTGGTGCGGTCATGCTGAACTGGGAAGCCGGTCGTTCGCTGCATCTGGCAGCGGCGCGCACCAGCCAGTTGGCGGTCGAGCAATTCGAACTCATCCTCGATAACGTCGCGGCAGCGGCGGATGCCGTTCTGCCCCTGTCCGGACAACCCTGCGCGCAGGTACAACCGGCGCTGCTGGACCAGGTGACCCGGCGGCCCTTCGTGCGCTCGGTGAATCTTATCCAGGGCGACACTCTTTACTGCAGCTCCCTGTCGGGCGCAGTGAGCGAAAACGTGAATCCGCTCGATTACGTCGATGGGCAGCTGTGGCTGCTGCCCGGCAATTCGGTGACGCCCGACCGCGGCTTGTTGATCTACCGCGCCGCCCGTGGCGAGGCCAGCGCGCTCAGCACCGTCGACGGTTACCACCTGGCCAATGCCTTGCGCATGATGGGCTCGACCCATTCGATCACCCTGCACGTCGGGCGCAGCTGGATCGAAGCCAGCGGCGAGGTCCATCAGGGCGCGCCGCTGCCTGCCACTGGCGCGCAAACACGGCTGCAGTCCGCACGCTACCCGTTCAGCGTGATCAGTGGTATCCCGCAAGAGGCGCGCTGGACGCTGATACGCGAACAATACGCCGGCATGTTCGGCCTGCTGCTGCTCATCTCGGCGGTGGTCGGCCTGCTCTGCCGATGGGTGATGAGTCGTTCCGGCTCGCGCTATCAGGAGCTGCAGCGTGCATTGGACGCCGAGGAGTTCGTGCCCTTCTTCCAGCCGGTGGTGTTCAGCGAGGACGGCCGCTGGGCGGGCGCCGAAGTGCTCATGCGCTGGCAACATCCTCGCGAAGGCCTGGTCCGCCCCGACCTGTTCATTCCCTACGCCGAGGACTGCGGGCTGATCGTACCGATGACCCGGTTGCTGATGAAGCGCACCGCACAGCAACTGGGGAGCTGCCTGGATCAGCTGCCGCACGGCTTTCATGTCGGCATCAATATCACCGCCCAGCATTGCCTGGATTCAGCGTTGTTCGATGACTGCAAGGCGTTCCTCGACGCGTTTCCGAAAGACCGGATCGCCTTGACCCTGGAATTGACCGAACGCGAGCTGATCCAGCCCTGCGCGCAGATTCACGCGCTGTTCGAACGGCTGCGCGGGTTGGGCGTGAGCATCGCCATCGACGACTTCGGCACCGGGCAGTCCAGCCTGAGCTACCTGCAGCAGTTCCAGGTCGACTTCCTCAAGATCGACCAGAGCTTCGTGGCCATGATCGGCGTCAATACGCTTTCGCGGCATGTGCTGGACAGCATCATCGAGCTGTCGGCCAAACTCGAACTGCAAGTGGTTGCCGAAGGCGTGGAAACCGACGAACAACGCGCTTACCTCGCCGCACGCCACGTGAAATATCTGCAGGGTTATCTGTTTGCCAAGCCAATGCCGCTGGCGGATTTCGCGCACGCCTTGCGCCGTCTCTGAAAGCAGTGGTTGTAGCTTGTCCGCCTGGCTGAGATCATTGTCGGCTCAGTCAGGTTTTTCGCGCTTCGAGGCTCCCGTGTCCAAAGGCATCATCACGTCCGTCACAGCGTCCATTCTGTTCGCCGTGATGTATTTCTATACTTCGCTGCTGGCCCCTCTGAGCGGCGAAGAGATGTTTGGCTGGCGCATGCTGCTGACCTTGCCATGCGTGACCCTGTTCATGTGGTTCAGTGCCGATCTGCATCTGGTCGCCAGGGTGTGGCGCAACATTGCCCAGCGCCCGGTGCTGCTGCTCGGCTCGATGGGCACCTCGGCGCTGATGGGTGTGCAGCTGTGGCTGTTCCTTTGGGCGCCGCTGCACGGGCGCAGCCTGGAAGTGTCGATGGGCTATTTCCTGCTGCCGCTGACCATGGTCCTGACCGGACGGCTGGTGTACGGCGAACAGCTCTCGCACCTGCAGAAGCTGGCGGTGCTCTGCGCCGGCTGCGGTGTAGGCCACGAGCTGTTCCAGCACGGCAGCTTCGCCTGGGAAACGTTGCTCGTGGCTGCCGGCTATCCGGTGTATTTCGTATTGCGTCGCGCGTGCGGCAATGATCACCTGGGCGGTTTGTGGACGGACATGTGCCTGATGCTGCCGGCCGCGCTGCTGTTCATCGTGCAAGGCCAGCTGTCGCCGGCAGACATGGAGGCGCGACCGCTGCTGTACGCACTGATACCGATTCTTGGCGTCATCAGTGCATCGGCATTGATCTGCTACGTAATGGCCAGCCGCCTGCTGCCGTTCAGCCTGTTCGGGTTGCTCAGTTACGTCGAGCCGGAGCTGTTGGTGGGTGTGGCCTTGTTGCTGGGCGAGAGCATCGCGCCAGACCAGTGGCTGACCTACTTGCCGATCTGGCTGGCGGTGCTGGTGCTGATGTTCGAGGGCGCCAAGCATCTGGCGCGCTCGCGTCGCGCAGTGTGATTGCGCGCGGTTTCGCTACACCTGCAGGGCTTGCTTGCGCAGGAGGACTTGCTTAACCCGGCGCTCCTCCACCGTCAGCACGGTCAGGCTCCACTGTTCCCATTGCAGCGTGTCGCCTTGCTTGGGCAAACGATCGAGCAGGCTCATGACCATGCCCGCCAGGGTCTGATAGTCATTGGTGGGCGCCGCATCGAAGCCGATGCGCGTCTGCAGCTGCTTGAGGTCCAACGCTGCACTCACGCGATAGCCCTCTTCCTGCTCGACGATATCGGGGGCCTGCACTTCGCTGGCGTCGGGCAGCTCGCCGGCAATCGACTCGAGAATGTCGGTCATGGTCAGAATGCCGATGAAGCCACCGAACTCGTTGACCACGAAGGCAATGTGCGTGGACTGCGCACGCATCTGCTCCAGGGCGTTGAGAATGCTGAAGGTTTCGAGCAGGTTGATCGGCTGGCGCGCCAGGCTGGCCAGGTCCGGTGCGTCGCCCGCCAGCAGTTGCTTGAGCAACTCCTTCTTGTGCACGAAACCCAGAGGCTCGTCCACCTGGCCTTGTGCAATCAATGGCAGGCGTGAGTAGGACGACTGCATCAAGGTCTGCTCGGTGACTTCGCGCGACGCACCCAAGTCCAGGCAATCGACCTGGGCACGCACGGTCATGATGCTGCGGATGGGTTTTTCAGCCAGGTTCAACACCCCGCTAATCATCACCCGCTCACGTCGATCGAACAGCGCTTCGCTCTGCTCCTGGCCCACCAGGTCTTCGATTTCCTCGTCCATGGCTTCGCTGGCCGGACGCCGGCCACCCAGCAGGCGCAGCACGGCGTGGGCGGTACGCTCGCGCATTGGCCGGTCCTGATGCTTGTGCTTGCGCCGTGCCCGAGCGATCTGGTTGAACACCTCGATGAGAATCGAGAAACCGATCGCGGCGTACAGATAACCCTTGGGGATGTGGAAGCCCAGGCCTTCGGCGGTCAGGGCGAAGCCGATCATCATCAGGAAGCCCAGGCACAGCATGATCACGGTCGGGTGGCTGTTGACGAAGCGCGTCAACGGCTTGCTGGCGATGATCATCAGGCCGATGGAGAAGATCACCGCGATCATCATGATCGACAATTCGTCCACCATGCCCACGGCGGTGATCACCGCATCCAGGGAGAACACAGCGTCCAGCACGACGATCTGCGCGACGATTGGCCAGAACAGGGCGTAGGTCTTGACGCCAGCCCGCTGCGCGACATGGCCTTCGAGCCTTTCATGCAACTCCATGGTCGCCTTGAACAGCAGGAAGATACCGCCGAACAGCATGATCAGGTCGCGCCCGGAGAACGATTTGCCGAACACCTCGAACAGCGGCTCGGTCAGCGTCACCATCCAGGAAATGCTGGCCAGCAGGCCCAGGCGCATGATCAACGCCAGCGACAGGCCGATCACCCGCGCGCGGTCACGCTGATGCGGGGGCAGCTTGTCGGCGAGAATCGCGATGAATACCAGGTTGTCGATGCCCAGTACCAGTTCCAGGACGATCAGGGTCGCCAGGCCTAGCCAGGCCGTGGGGTCGGCTAGCCATTCCATGGAAGGGTACTCATCAGGCAGAAGGAGGATGTTGCATGAAGCGCGGGACTGGGAGGTTCCGTGACGGGATTCATAGAGGTCTTGAGTAGTTTCGGAGTCTGATCCTACCGCCCGGCGTACTGATTCCTACAGCGGGAAAGTATTTCAAGGCTTGTACGACTGTGCCTTGGGGCTCTGTCCTGCCGTCAGGTGCTGGCCTGGAGAAATCGTTAGCTAGCTTTGTATTTTTTCGGAAAATCAAGCACTTCCAGTGATGTTCATCATTCGCAATGATAGTTACCTTCGAACCATTCGATTCGTCGATTGTCCCGTCTGCGCCGCATGATCCGCCCATCGTTGATGCTCCCTTACTTCACTTGGCGGATCTGCACATGCACCAGTCACTCACTCCGTTGCGTTTTCCGTTGGCGGCCCTTGCGCTGATGGTCATCGCCGCTTGCGGAAAAACACCCGATGTCGCTCAGGCGCCTGCTGCACCCAAGGTTACCGTGGCCCAGGTGCTGGAACAGCCGGTCAATGAATGGGACGAGTTCACCGGGCGCCTGGAAGCACCGGAAACCGTCGAGATTCGCCCACGCGTGTCGGGCCAGATTGACCAGGTAGCCTTCACCGAGGGCGCCCTGGTGAACAAGGGCGACCTGCTGTTCCAGATCGATCCGCGGCCTTTCCAGGCCGAAGTGCGGCGCCTGGAAGCGCAACTTCAACAGGCCCGTGCCAGCTCCGCACGCAGCGACAACGAAGCGCAGCGTGGACAGCGCCTGCAGGCGAGCAACGCCATTTCCGCCGAGCTGGCCGAGACCCGTGCCACCGCGGCGCAAGAGTCGCGCGCCGCGCTCGCCGGCATCCAGGCACAGCTTGACCTGGCCCGGCTGAACCTGAGCTTCACCCGCGTCACGGCGCCGATTTCCGGGCGCGTCAGCCGTGCCGAAATAACCGCAGGCAACATCGTCAGCGCCGACGTGACGCCGCTGACCAGCGTGGTCTCTACCGACAAGGTGTATGCCTACTTCGATGCCGACGAGCGCGTATACCTCAAGTACACCCAGCTCGCCCGCCAGGGCCAGCGCGGCCAGACCACCCCGGTGTATCTGGGGCTGTCCAACGAGGCGGGCAACCCGCACCTGGGGCACATGAATTTCGTCGACAACCAGGTCAATCCCAAGACCGGCACCATCCGCGGTCGCGCCGTGTTCGACAACAAGGACGGCAGCTTCACCCCCGGCCTGTACGCACGGCTGAAACTGGTGGGCAGCGCCACCTATTCGGCAGTGCTGATCAAGGACGAAGCGGTGGGCACCGACCTGGGCAAGAAGTTCGTGCTGGTGATGGACCAGGACAACAAGGCCGCCTACCGCAGCATCGAGTTGGGCCCCAAGCTGGAGGGCCTGCGCATCGTGCGCAGTGGCCTGAACAAGGATGAGCGCATCGTCATCAATGGCCTGCAGCGGGTTCGTCCCGGTTCCCAGGTCGATCCCGAAGTCGCCCAGATGGCCAGCCCTGCCACCCTCGCCGCCCTGGCCGAACAGCGCCATGCCCTGGAAGCCAGCAACACGCCCGCTGCTGCGGTCAAGGTTGCCAGCGTTTCGACTCCACGCGGTTAAGAGATCACTGCGATGAACTTCTCTCAATTCTTCATCAAGCGGCCGATCTTCGCCGCCGTGCTGTCGCTGATCATTCTGATCGCCGGCGCCATCTCGCTGTTCCAGCTGCCGATCAGCGAGTACCCCGAAGTGGTCCCGCCGACCGTGGTGGTGCGTGCCAGCTTCCCCGGCGCCAACCCCAAGGTCATCGGTGAAACCGTGGCCGCGCCGCTCGAGCAGGCCATCACCGGCGTGGAGAACATGCTGTACATGTCCTCGCAGTCTACCGCCGACGGCAAGCTGACCCTGACCCTGACCTTCGCTTTGGGCACCGATCTGGACAATGCCCAGGTGCAGGTGCAGAACCGAGTGACGCGCACCCAACCCAAGCTGCCCGAAGAAGTCACGCGGATCGGCATTACCGTGGACAAGGCCTCACCGGACTTGACCATGGTGGTCCACCTGACCTCCCCCGACCAGCGCTACGACATGCTCTACCTGTCCAACTACGCGACCTTGAACATCAAGGACGAACTGGCCAGGCTCAATGGCATTGGCGACGTGCAGTTGTTCGGCATGGGCGACTACTCGCTGCGGGTCTGGCTTGACCCGAACAAGACCGCTTCGCGCAACCTGACGGCCACCGACGTGGTCACCGCCATTCGTGAGCAGAACCGTCAGGTTGCCGCTGGCCAGCTGGGCGCGCCGCCTGCGCCCAACGCCACCAGTTTCCAGATGTCGGTCAACACCCAGGGCCGCCTGGTCACCGAGGAAGAATTCGAGAACATCGTCGTGCGCGCCGCCGACGACGGCGAAATCACCCGGCTCAAGGACATTGCCCGCGTGGAGCTGGGTTCCAGCCAATACGCGTTGCGCTCGCTGCTGAACAACCAACCGGCGGTGGCCCTGCCGATCTTCCAGCGCCCCGGTTCCAATGCCATCGACGTGTCCAATCAGGTTCGGGCGAAAATGGCCGAACTCAAGCAGTCGTTCCCTGAAGGCATGGACTACAGCATCGTCTACGACCCGACCATCTTCGTGCGCGGCTCGATCGAGGCGGTGGTACACACCTTGTTCGAAGCGCTGATCCTGGTCGTGCTGGTGGTGATCCTGTTCCTGCAGACCTGGCGCGCCTCGATCATTCCGCTGGTGGCCGTGCCGGTGTCGCTGATCGGCACCTTCGCCGTCATGCACATGTTCGGCTTTTCGCTCAACGCGTTGTCGCTGTTCGGACTGGTGCTGGCCATCGGTATCGTCGTGGACGACGCCATCGTGGTGGTAGAGAACGTCGAGCGCAACATCGAGCTGGGGCTGGAACCGGTGGCCGCCACCGAGCGGGCCATGCGCGAAGTGACCGGGCCGATCATCGCCACTGCGCTGGTGCTGTGTGCGGTGTTCGTGCCGGCAGCGTTCATCTCCGGGCTCACCGGGCAGTTCTACAAGCAGTTCGCCCTGACCATCGCCATTTCCACGGTCATTTCGGCGTTCAACTCGTTGACCCTGTCGCCGGCGCTGGCGGCCGTGCTGCTCAGGGCACACGACGCACCCAAGGACCGCTTCTCCCGGCTGCTCGACAAACTGCTCGGCGGCTGGCTGTTCCGGCCGTTCAACCGCTTCTTCGAAAAGGCCAGCCATGGCTATGTCGGCACCGTGGCGCGGGTGATCCGCAGCAGCGGTATCGCCATGCTGGTGTATGCAGGGTTCATGGTGCTGACCTGGTTCGGTTTCGCCAACACCCCAACCGGTTTCGTGCCTTCCCAGGACAAGCAGTACCTGGTGGCGTTCGCGCAGTTGCCGGACGCCGCCAGCCTGGACCGCACCGAAGATGTGATCAAGCGCATGTCGGACATCGCCTTGAAGCAGCCAGGCGTGGAGAACGCCATCGCCTTCCCCGGCCTGTCGATCAACGGCTTCACCAACAGCCCGAACAACGGCATCGTGTTCGTCGCGCTCAAGGACTTCGATCAGCGCAAGGACGCCAGCCTGTCGGCCAATGCCATCGCCGCCGAGCTCAACGGCAAGTTCGCCGGTATCCAGGACGCCTACATGGCGATCTTCCCACCACCGCCGGTGATGGGCCTGGGCACCATCGGTGGTTTCCGCCTGCAGGTTCAGGATCGCGGCAACCTGGGCTATGACGAGTTGTACAAGCAGACCCAGAACATCATCGCCAAGAGCCGCAGCGTGCCGGAACTGGCCGGGCTGTTCACCAGCTACACAGTGAACGTGCCGCAGGTGGATGCCTCGATCGATCGGGAAAAGGCAAAGACCCATGGCGTGGCCATCAGCGATATCTTCGACACCCTGCAGGTGTACCTGGGCTCGCTGTACGCCAACGACTTCAACCGCTTCGGGCGCACCTATCAGGTCAACGTCCAGGCCGAGCAGCAGTTCCGCCTGGAGGCCGAGCAGATCGGCCAGCTCAAGGTGCGCAACGATCGCGGCGAGATGATCCCGCTGGCCACGTTCATCAAGGTCAGCGATACCGCAGGGCCTGATCGCGTGATGCACTACAACGGCTTCGTCACGGCGGAAATCAACGGCGCGGCTGCACCCGGCTACAGTTCGGGCCAGGCCCAGGCGGCGGTGGAGAAGCTGCTCAAGGACGAACTGCCCAACGGCATGGCCTACGAATGGACCGAGCTGACCTACCAGCAGATTCTGGCAGGCAACACCGCCCTGTTCGTGTTCCCGCTGTGCGTGCTGCTGGCCTTCCTGGTGCTGGCGGCGCAGTACGAAAGCTGGAGCCTGCCGCTGGCGGTGATCCTGATCGTGCCCATGACCCTGCTCTCGGCGATTGCCGGGGTGATGATCGCGGGCAGCGACAACAATATCTTCACCCAGATCGGCCTGATCGTGCTGGTCGGACTGGCGTGCAAGAACGCGATCCTGATCGTCGAATTCGCCAAGGACAAGCAGGAGGAAGGCCTCGACCCGCTGGCCGCCGTGCTGGAGGCATGCCGCTTGCGGCTACGGCCGATCCTGATGACCTCGTTCGCTTTCATCATGGGCGTGGTGCCGTTGGTGCTGTCGTCCGGCGCCGGTGCCGAGATGCGCCATGCCATGGGCGTGGCGGTGTTCTCCGGCATGCTGGGGGTGACTTTCTTCGGCCTGCTGCTGACCCCGGTGTTCTTCGTGCTGATCCGTCGCCATGTCGAGCGTCGCCAGGCCCGCAAGGCGGACCGCGCGCTCAAGCTTGAGGTACAACCATGAACCGCTTGAAACCCCTTCTGCCCAGCCTGCTGGTGATGGCCCTGGCCGCGTGCGCGGTGGGCCCTGACTACCGCGCGCCGCAGGCGTTGGATGCGACCGTGGAGGCTGCGCAAGATGCTCGTTACTACCGCGCCGAGCAGTTCGATGCGGTGTGGTGGCAGCAATTCGACGACCCGACGCTCAATCGGCTGGTCAACGAATCGCTGCAGGGCAACCGCGAGCTGCGTGTGGCCTTCGCCCGCCTCAAGGCATCTCGGGCGATTCGCGACGACGTGGCCAACGACCGCTTCCCGGTGGTGACCAGCCGCGCCAGCAGCGAGATCGGCAAGAGCCAGATACCTGGCCAGACCAACGACCGGGTCAATACCGAGCGCTACGACCTGGGCCTGGACATGGCCTGGGAAGTCGATTTGTTCGGGCGCATCCAGCGTCAGTTGGAAGTCAGTGACGCCCAGCAGGGTGAAGCCGCGGCCAACCTGCAGCAGTTGCAGGTCACGTTGATCGCTGAACTGGTGGATGCCTACGGACAACTGCGTGGCGCGCAATTGCGCGAGAAGATCGCCCTGGCCAACCTGAAGAACCAGCAGGATTCGCGCGGCATCACCCGCAGCCTGGAGGAAGCCGGCGTCGGCAATCAACTGGACGTGGTGCGTGCCGATGCACGCCTGGCCGCGGTCGAAGCGACCGTGCCGCAGCTGCAGGCCGAGCAGGTGCGGGCACGCAACCGCATCGCCACCCTGCTCGGCCAGCGCCCCGATCAACTCAGCGTCGATCTGAGCCCGGCGCAGCTGCCGGCCATTGCCAAGGCGCTTCCGATCGGTGATCCGACCCAGTTGCTGCGCCGTCGTCCGGACATTCGCAGTGCCGAACGCCGACTGGCAGCCGCCACCGCACAGATCGGCGTGGCCACCGCCGATCTGTTCCCACGGGTCACCCTCACTGGTTTCCTCGGGTTCACCGCAGCGCGTGGTTCGCAGATCGGTTCGTCGGCAGCCAACGCCTGGGGCCTGGGGCCGAGCATCACCTGGGCGGCTTTCGACCTGGGCAGCGTGCGGGCGCAGATTCGTGCGGCCAACGCCGATGCCGAAGGTGCGCTGGCTAGCTACGAGCAGGATGTGTTGCTGGCGCTGGAGGAATCGGAAAACGCCTTCAGTGACTACGGCAAGCGCCAGCAGCGTCTGCAGGCCTTGATGCGCCAGAGCGATTCCAGCCGCGCCGCGGCGGCGCTGGCGTCGATCCAGTACCGCGAAGGCACGGCCGATTACCTGGTGCTGCTCGATGCCGAGCGCGAGCGCTTGAGCGCCGAAGACGCCCAGGCCCAGGGCGAAACCGAGCTGTATCGCGGCATCGTGGCGATCTACAAGGCACTGGGCGGTGGCTGGCAGCCGGACACGCTGGCACGCCGGTAGCCCGGGAACGGCCGCTGTCGCGCGGGAAAAACGACGACGGCCGATGGTAGGATAGGCGCCATCCAGGCACCTCGGGAGCCGCTGTCGGGCATGTCTGCCTGGCAACTGCCTCCGGTGGGCCGATCCCGATCCGCAGCGAGCGCCCCATGATCACCATCCGCCCCATGACCCCCTCTGATTTCGAACGTTTCTGGCCCACTTTCAACGCGGTGGTCCAGGGTCAGCAGACCTACGCCTACGATCCGGCCATGACCCGCGAGGCCGCCGAGCACACCTGGCTGCAACTGCCCCTGCATACCTTCGTTGCCGAGGATGAACAAGGCCAGCTGTTGGGCAGCTACTACCTCAAGGCCAATGCCGCAGGCCCCGGCAATCATGTGTGCAACTGCGGCTACATGGTCACCGAGGCGGCGCGCGGCCGTGGCGTGGCGCGAATGATGTGCGAGCACTCGCAGCAGGTGGCACGCGACAGTGGTTTCCTGGCCATGCAGTTCAACTCGGTGGTAGCCAGTAACGAAGTGGCAGTGGCCCTGTGGCACAAGCTGGGGTTCGAAACCGTCGGGCGCCTGCCGCGGGCTTATCGGCATGCGCAACAGGGGCTGGTGGATTGCCTGGTGATGTACAAGTGGCTGGCCGAGGAATCTACGCCGCCGACCCGGTTGATCGGTCGCAAGAACATCGAGTCGGTGGTGTCGCGGCCGCGGCGCACGCGTTGAACCGTTACCGGCATCACGGAAGTCGATGATGGCTATCGAAAAACGGAATTTTTCTTCAGGGCGCGGGATCAGCAGTATAGGTCCCCTTACCACGCCAAGGATTTCGTCCCGATGAATATCAACCTGACTCTGTGCTGCATGATCGTCGTTTCATTCGGTATCGCGTTGAGCCACGTCTGATTCTGCGCACAGGTGCAACGCGGGCCTCAGAGATTGCCCAGATGCTCGCGCAGGAACTCGATCAACACCTGCACCGGCCGCGATGTCTGTCGATGCTGCGGATACACCGCCGACAGCGCTAGCGGCTCGGTTACGAAGTCATCGAGTACGGTCTGCAATTGTCCTGATGTGATTGCCTGCTGGACGATGAACCGAGGCAGGTAGGCGATCCCCATGCCGGCCACGGCAGCCTCGCAGAGCAGTTCGCCGTTGTTGGCACGCAGACGCCCGCCCACCCCAATCACCAACGGTTTGCCGTCCACCTGGAAACGCCACTGTACTTGCCGCGCGTGACCGTAAGGCAAGCAGTCGTGGGCCGCCAGCTCTTGCGGGGTGGCCGGGATGCCGCGCTCAGCAAGGTAGCCAGGGCTGGCACAGTAGACGCGTGCGATGGAGGCAATGCGCCGCGCGATCAGCGATGAGTCTTCCAGCATGCCGATGCGCAGGACGAGGTCGTAGCCCTCGCCGAGCAGGTCGACCGGGCGGTCGCTGAGGTCCATTTCGACCTGCACCTGGGGGTAGCGCTGGAGGAATCGTGGCATCAGCACGCTGAGTTGCGCCATGGCGAACGACAGCGGCGCACTCACGCGCAAGACGCCACGGGGTTCGGCAGCCTGCCCGGCTATGCCCTGCTCGACCTGTTCCACTTCCGCCAGCAGGCGCACGGCCGAGTCGTAGTAGCTCTGGCCCAGGGCGGTCACGTCGAGGCGTCGGGTGGAGCGATTGAGCAAGCGCGCGCCGAGACGGTTTTCCAGCTGCATCAAGCGCCGACTGATGTACTGCTTGGAAATCCCCAACTGCTCGGCAGCGGCGGTGAAGCTGCGTGATTCCAGCACCTGAACGAACAGCCGCATGTCTTCGAAAGCGTTCATCGTCACTCCTTGGTTGACAATGCATTGTGCAACAGCCTTCCGGCCTGAACAACCGCAGTGCCCCCGGACGCGGCTCGCGCCGCTGCTACAGAGATCGCAAGCTGCATCCGGGAACACCGCACAGAGCCGGTCCGAGCATATGTAGCAGCGGCGCGAGCCGCGTCGACAGGCGCCGCACAGAGCCGGCCCGAGCATCTGTAGCAGCGGCGCGAGCCGCGTCGGCAGGCGCCGCACAGAGCCGGTCCGAGCACCTGTAGCAGCGGCGCGAGCCGCGTCGACAGGCGCCGCAATGCGTCAGGCCAAGGGTTTTCGATGAGCGGGCGAACCTGCCGGGGGTTGCACAGTCACACCCTTTAGCCCGTCGTTGAAGCTCAACGGCGCTCGTGCGGAAANCACAGTCACACCCTTTAGCCCGTCGTTGAAGCTCAACGGCGCTCGTGCGGAAAGCGATAGAAAAACGCTCCCGCGCCCGTTTCCCATCGTCGCCATCGACGGAGCCGTCGGAGCAGCCTCTTGATGAATAGTCTTTCCCAGCACGCCGTGCCCGTCATCCCCCTGCACGACCTGCTGCAACGCTTCAACCAGGTGCGTCGCCACAGCGAACACCTGGCCAGCCCGCTCAGCGCCGAAGACATGGGCGCACAATCGATGCCCGACGCGAGTCCGGCCAAATGGCACCTGGCGCATACCACCTGGTTTTTCGAAACGTTTCTGCTGGCCGAGCAACTGCCGCACTACACGCCCTTCGATCCCGATTTCTGCTACCTCTTCAACTCCTACTACGAAGCCGTCGGACCGCGCCAGCCGCGTCCACAACGTGGCCTGATGACCCGTCCGGGGCTCGACCGGGTACGCGCCTACCGCGCCCATGTCGACCAGCACATGCAAGACCTGTTGAGCGGCGACCTTGCGCCGGAAGTTCAGGCACTGATCGAACTGGGCCTGTCCCACGAGCAACAGCATCAAGAGCTGTTGCTGATGGACATCCTGCACTTGTTCAGCCTGTCGGCGCTCAAACCTGCCTACGACCCGGCATGGCCCGTCGACGCAACCGGCCAGCGTGGCCGGTTCATCGGGCATGCCGGCGGATTGGTGGAAATCGGTCACGCAGGCGATGGCTTCGCCTTCGACAACGAAGGCCCGCGGCACAAGGTATTCGCCCAGGCATTCGAAATCGCCGATCGCCTGGTCACCAACGGCGAGTGGCTGGAATTCGTCGAAGCCGGTGGCTACACCCAGGCGGGGCTGTGGCTGGCGGACGGCTGGGCGACGGTCCAGGGCGAAGGCTGGCATGCGCCGTTCTACTGGCAGCAGGACAACGCCGGCAACTGGCAGGAGATGAGCCTGCGCGGACTGCAACCCCTGCAACTCGACGCCCCGGTGGTGCACATCAGCTACTACGAGGCGGCAGCCTTCGCCCAATGGGCCGGCGCACGCCTGCCCACCGAAGCGGAATGGGAAATTGCCGCTGGCACCGGTCAGCTGCAACAGCTCGACGATGTGGCCTGGCAATGGACGCAGAGCGCCTACAGCGCCTACCCCGGTTTTCAGCCGGCAGTCAGCGCCGTGGGTGAATACAACGGCAAGTTCATGATCAACCAGATGGTGCTGCGCGGCGGCGCCAGCATTACCCCGGTCGGCCACAGTCGCCCCACCTATCGCAACTTTTTCGGCCCGGCCTGCCGCTGGATGTTCTCGAGCCTGCGCCTGGCGCGCGACGTGACACCGTACAGCGCCCGCAACGATGGCAGCGACGAGTTCGCTCGCGATGCAGTGACCGGGCTGTCAGCCCCACAGAAGTCGATTTCACCCAAGTATTTCTACGATACCCAAGGCTCGCAGCTGTTCGAAGCCATCTGCACCTTGCCCGAGTACTATCCAACGCGTGCGGAAACTGCCCTGCTGACCGAAATCGCGCCGCAGCTCGCTGCGCTGATCGCCGAAGATGCAGCGCTGGTCGAATTCGGCGCCGGTGCCTGCGACAAGGTACGTCTGTTGCTGGATGCCGTGCCGCAGATCGGCCTGTACGTACCGATCGATATCTGCAGCAACGCGCTGGAACGGGCCGGCGCCCAGCTGCGCCAGCGCTACCCTGCCCTGCGCATTGCCCCGCTGGTCGATGATTTCACCCGTGCCCTGCACCTGCCGGAGGAAACCCGTGGCCACCCGCGCGTCGGCTTCTTCCCGGGTTCGACGCTGGGCAACTTCACTCGCCCGCAAGCCGTGCGTTTTCTGCGTTCGGCCCGCGAGCTGCTGGGGCCCGACGCGCGTTTCGTCATCGGGGTCGACATGGTCAAGGACATCGCCACCCTGGAGGCTGCCTACGATGACGCTGCGGGGGTTACGGCACGCTTCAACAAAAACCTGCTGACGCGCATGAATCGCGAGCTCGACGCCGACTTCGACGAACAGGCCTTCGACCATTTGGCGGTATGGAACCCCGACTACGAACGGATCGAAATGCATCTGGTCAGCCGCAAGGCGCAACAGGTTCGTGTGGCGGGACGCACGTTCGCCTTCAAGGCGGGGGAACGGTTGCACACCGAGAACTCGCACAAGTTCACCGTGCAATCCTTTACCGAACTGGCCGCCGCGGCCGGCTGGGAAGTCAGCGACCAATGGGTCGGTGAGTCGCCGCAGGTGGCGCTGTTCTGTCTGCGCTGATCCTGCTGCAGCGCATCATGAGTGAGGAACGCCATGAGCAAGGCATTGGAGGAGTACAACCGCAAGCGTGACTTCGATGCCACCCCGGAGCCTTCGGGCGGCGCACGCAGCGGCAAGCGCGGCAAGGCCGCGCAGGCCCTGCAGTTCTGCATCCAGAAGCACGACGCCAGCCACTTGCATTATGACTTTCGCCTGGAACTCGATGGCACCCTGAAAAGCTGGGCGGTGCCCAAGGGTCCGTCGCTGGACCCGAAGGCTCGACGCCTGGCGGTTCATGTCGAAGACCACCCGCTGGATTACGCCGGCTTCGAAGGCAACATTCCCGAAGGGCACTACGGCGCCGGCGACGTGATCGTCTGGGACCGCGGCACCTGGATCCCCGAGGGCGACCCTCGCCAGGGCTATGAAAAGGGCAAGCTCAAGTTCGTGCTGCAGGGCGAGAAACTGGCTGGCGCGTGGAACCTGGTCAAGACCCACATGCCTGGCAAGCGTGAGCAGTGGTTCCTGATAAAGTCCAAGGACGAGGCCGCGCGTCCCTTGGCCGAATACGATGTGCTGGAGGCCCAGCCCGACAGCGTCCTCAGCGAGCGCACCCTCGTCCCGCGCAAGCGCAAAAGCAAAGTATCGACCAAGACGTCCGACAAATCCGTGGCCAAGCCGGCAGCCAAACCCCGGGCCACTGGCAAAGGTGTGCAGCTGCAAGGCGCACGCGCCGCTGCGCTGCCGGCCAGCCTCAAGCCCGAGCTGGCGACCTTGGTGGACACCGCCCCGGACGGTGACTGGCGCTACGAGATCAAGTTCGACGGTTACCGTATCGTTGCGCGCATCGAAGATGCCGAGGTCAGCCTGTTCACGCGCAACGGCCATGACTGGACCGCCAGGATGCCGCGCCAGGCCAAGGCACTTGCGGCCCTGGGCTTGCAGTCGGCCTGGCTGGACGGTGAAGTGGTCGTGACCAACGGACAAGGCGTGCCGGATTTCCAGGCTCTGCAGAATGCCTTCGAAGAGCAACACAGCGGCGACATCGTCTTCTACCTGTTCGACATGCCTTACCTCAACGGCATGGACCTGCGCGAAGTGCCTGTCGAGCAGCGCCGCAGTGCCTTGGCGAAGGTACTGGAAGCCAACGAGGACGATGCCCTGAAATTCTCGGACGACTTTGCCGACTCGGCCGAATCCCTGCTCGCCAGCGCGTGCCAGATGAACATGGAGGGGCTGATCGGCAAGCGTGTCGGCAGCCCTTATGTCTCGCGGCGCAGCAGTGACTGGATCAAGCTCAAGTGCAAGCGGCGCCAGGAGTTCGTCATCGTCGGTTACACCGAGCCCAAGGGCAGCCGCAGCGCATTCGGTGCCTTGCTGCTGGGCCTGCATGATGCCGACAGCGGCGAGTTGCGCTTTGCCGGCAAGGTCGGCACCGGCTTCAGTGAAGCCACGCTGCGAAGCCTGCACGCGCAGCTGCAGTCGCTGGAAACCGACGAGCCGGCGCTCGGCAACCCGCCCAAAGGCGCCGACGCGCGTGGCGTGCACTGGTTGCAGCCAACGCTTCTGGCGGAAGTGGCGTATGCCGAAATGACCCGTGACGGTGCCGTTCGCCATGCGGTTTTCCATGGTTTGCGCAGCGACAAGCCCGCCAGGAAAATCACTGCGGACAAGCCGGCTGCGAAAGCCAGCGACCCCCCTCGACTCGTGAAGCCGAAAAAGACACCTCGCAAGGCGGCTACCAAGGCAGACGACGCAGACTTGGTCGGTCAGGTGCGCATCACCCACCCGGAACGGGTGATCGATGCCGCCAGCGGTACCACCAAGATGCAACTGGCCGAATACTACGGGCGCATTTCACCCTGGTTGCTGCCGCACCTCAAGCAGCGTCCGGTGGCGCTGGTACGAGCGCCCGACGGGGTGGGCGGCGAACTGTTCTTCCAGAAGCACGCAGGCCACCTGGCGATCCCGCACATCGTCACCTTCGACAAGGAAGAGGCAGGCCAGGCCGCCATGGTCATCAACGACGGCCAGGCGCTGCTCGGCGCGGTGCAGATGGGCACGCTGGAGCTGCACACCTGGAACGCGACCACCAAGGATTTCGACCATCCGGACCGGTTCGTGCTCGACCTGGACCCCGATCCAGCCCTGCCCTGGAAAAGCATGGTCGAAGCCACCCAATTGACCCAGACCCTGCTCGACGAACTGGGCCTCGCATCGTTTCTCAAGACCAGCGGCGGCAAAGGCATGCACGTGGTGGTGCCGATCACCCGCAAGCTGGGTTGGGACGAGGTCAAGGCGTTCAGCCGCGCCGTGGTCGAGCACATGGCCAGGCTGATGCCGGAGCGCTTCAGCGCCGTGTCCGGCCCGAAAAATCGTGTCGGAAAGATCTTCATCGACTACCTGCGCAATGGCCTCGGCGCGACCACGGCCTGCGCCTACGCCGCACGGGCGCGTGACGGCTTGCCGGTTTCGGTTCCGGTCACCCGTGACGAAGTGGCACATATCAAGGGTGGCGACCATTGGAACATCGACAGCGTGCTCGAACGCCTGGCAGAAATGGATGACGATCCGTGGGCGGATTTTTTCACCACCCGCCAGAGCATCACCGTTGCGATGCGCAAGAAGCTCGGGCTCGATTGAGCACACGCTCACCCGGCAGCAACGCCGCTCAGCTGCCGCGGTAGGTGGAGTAGCTGTAGGGTGAAAGCAGCAGGGGCACATGGTAGTGCGCCTGGGTGGCGTCGATGCCGAAGCGCAGCACGATCTCGTCGAGAAAAGCCGGCGCAGCCATGAGCGTGCCACGGGCACGGTAGTAGTCGCCGCCGGCAAAATGCAGCTGATAGACGCCCGAACGGTAGTGCTCGCCTTCGAGCAACGGCACGTCGCAACGCCCGTCGGCATTGGTCACGGCCGTTGCCAGCAGCTGCAGCTGCTCGCCCTCGACCCGGTACAGGCGCACTTGGATGGCGTTACCAGGGCACCCATGTGCGGTGTCCAATACATGTGTGGTCAAGCGTCCCATGGTCGATGTTCACCTGATGAAGGGGTGCGTTCAACGCGCACCGTGGAAGAGCGGGAACGGACTATTCGCGCCGAAACGGGGCATGGCGCGTGGCACGTTGCAAAGGAGCCGAACCAAAAATGCCGGAAGATCCTTATTGCTGACCGACCGGGCAGGTTTTTTGCAAGACTCTGGGCAAGTGCTTCTGCAAGGATGAAGCCATCTATCCGCCAGTTACGCGAGCTTACAAATTGCCCATGCCGATGTATACAATCCATTCAAGCGCGAAGCGGGCCCTTCCCGGGTGCGTCGTCGAGCCCGTTCTGCCACGCACAGAAGGAAGCCTGCGGTGAGCCCCGACTACCCCCGCGACCTGATCGGCTACGGTGACACGCCCCCTCATCCGCAGTGGCCGGGCCACGCCCGCCTTGCAGTGTCGTTCGTGCTCAACTACGAAGAAGGCGGCGAACGCAACGTGCTGCATGGCGACAGCGAGTCCGAGGCGTTCCTGTCGGAAATGGTCGCGGCTCAGCCGTTGCAGGGCCAGCGCAACATGAGCATGGAATCGCTCTATGAGTACGGCAGCCGCGCCGGCGTCTGGCGCGTGCTCAAGCTGTTTCGCAACGCCGGCATTCCCTTGACGGTCTTTGCCGTGGCCATGGCCGCGCAGCGCCACCCCGAGGCCATCCGGGCCATGGTTGCCGATGGCCATGAAATCTGCAGCCACGGCTATCGCTGGATCGACTACCAGAACATTGATGAAGCGCAGGAGCGCGAGCACCTGCGCGAAGCCATCCGCATCCTCACCGACATTACCGGCCAGCGACCGCTGGGCTGGTATACCGGTCGCACCGGCCCCAATACCCGGCGCCTGGTCATGGAAGAAGGCGGTTTTCTCTACGACAGCGACGCCTACGACGACGACCTGCCCTACTGGCAACCGGGCAGCGATGCGCGCCATGGGCATCTGGTGATCCCCTACACGCTGGACACCAACGACATGCGTTTCACCCAGGTGCAGGGTTTCAACAAGGGCGACGACTTCTTCGAGTACCTCAAGGACGCCTTCGACGTGCTGTATGCCGAAGGCGCGGACGCGCCGAAGATGCTCTCGGTAGGCCTGCACTGCCGCCTGATCGGCCGCCCCGGACGCCTCGCATCGCTCAAGCGCTTCATTGACTATGTCCAAAGCCATGAGCAGGTGTGGTGCGCACGGCGCGTGGACATCGCCCGGCACTGGCAGACCGTTCACCCCTACCCAGGCAGCCTTCGCCCATGAGTCACTTCCGTACCCTGCAACCCTCACGGCTAAGCCGCGCCGGTTTCATCTCCGCGTTCGGGGATATCTACGAGCACTCGCCCTGGATCGCCGAGCAGGCTTTCGAGCGCCTGCCGGTGGACCGCCGCGACGACATCGAGGCAGTGCATGCCTGCATGAGCCAGGTGGTGGCCGACGCCGACCGTGCCAGGTTGATGGCATTGATCAATGCGCACCCCGATCTGGCCGGCAAGGCTGCGGTGCAGGGCCAGCTCACCGCCGCCAGCACCCAGGAGCAGGCCGGTGCCGGCATCAGCCAATGTACCCCCGAGGAGTTTCAGCGCTTCACCGAGCTGAACGATGCATATCGTGCCCGCTTCGGCTTCCCGTTCATCATGGCGGTCAAGGGCAGCGACCGGCAGCAGATCTTGGCGGCCTTCGAGACGCGTATCGGCCATTCTCCCGAAGACGAATTCAGCTGTGCATTGCGCGAAATCGACAAGATCGCCCTGTTTCGTCTGCAAGCGTTGTAACCGCTGCAGCCATGCCATCGCGCCCGCCGCGATTTTCCTCTCACCACCGTTCAAGGCAGACCCGCATTCATGAAAGCCTACGCCGCACCGTTCCAGAAATACGTCAACCTGGCGGATGCCCGCCTCGGTACCCGCGCCATTTCGGTGACCGATGATTGGTTCGCCGACGTCAACCGGCTGTTCCAGCCCACCCCGGCGGTGTGGAAGGAAGGCGTGTTCGACGACAACGGCAAGTGGATGGATGGCTGGGAATCGCGGCGCAAGCGCTTCGAAGGCCATGACACGGCGGTGATCCGCCTGGGCGCGCCGGGCTCGATCAAGGGTGTGGACATCGACACCTCGTTCTTCACCGGCAACTTCCCTCCCTCGGCGTCGCTGGAAGCGTGCTTCATCAGCGAAGGCGAGCCCGATGACCAGACGCAGTGGGTCGAGATCCTTGGCGCGGTGGAACTGCAGGGCAACAGTCATCACTACCACAGCATCGACAACGACAGCGCGTTCAGCCATCTGCGTTTCAACATTTACCCGGACGGCGGCGTCGCACGCCTGCGCGTATACGGCATCCCCTTTCGCAGTTGGTCGAGCGTCAGCGACGAAGAGCCGCTGGACCTTGCCAGCGCGCTCAACGGTGGACGCGCGCTGGCCTGTTCGGACGAGCACTACGGCAGCATGAGCAACCTGCTCAATCCCGGCCGCGGGGTCAACATGGGTGACGGCTGGGAAACCGCACGCCGACGCACGCCGGGCAATGACTGGGTCATCGTGGCCCTGGGTCACGCCGGGGTGGTGACGCAGGTGGTGGTCGACACCTTGCACTTCAAAGGCAACTACCCCGACAGCTGCTCGATCCAGGGCGCATTCGTCAAAGGTGGCACCGACAGCCAGATCGAGACCCAGAGCCTGTTCTGGCGCGAGCTGCTGCCCAGCCAGAAACTGCAGATGCACCAGGAACACAGCTTCGCCGAACAGATCAAGGCGCTGGGGCCGATCACCCATATCCGCCTGAACGTGTTCCCCGACGGGGGCGTGAGCCGCCTGCGCGTACTGGGTACCCTGGCCAGGTAGCCGGCTCGGCATCCGCTCGGCTGCCCAGGTGGATCGACCACCCAGGCAGCGTTAATCAACGACGAGGCCCTTCATGCGTACATTGACCATCGAACCCCTGAGCAAAGCCGCATTCGCCCCTTTCGGCGACGTCATCGAAACCCAGGGCAGCGCGCACTTCCTGATCAACAACGGCTCCACGCAACGCTTCGATCGCCTGGCCGACGTGCAGCTTGGCACTGCGCAGGATCAGGCCGTGATCAGCATCTTTCGCGCCCAGGCGCTGCCGATGCCGCTGACCGTGCGCATGCTGGAACGCCACCCGCTGGGCAGCCAGGCGTTCATCCCGTTGCAGGGCAAGGCGTTCCTCATCGTGGTGGCCCCGGCCGGTGAGGTGCCGCACAGTGAAGCAGTGCGAGCTTTTCGTAGCGACGGGCATCAGGGCATCAACTACCATCAGGGCGTCTGGCACCATCCGATATTGGCCTTGGCCGATGGCGATGACTTCCTGGTGGTGGACCGTAAAGGCCCTGGCAATAACTGCGACGAGTTCTTCTTCGAGGAGCGCAATTCATTGTCCCTGGATCCCTTACGGTAATTCTTGCCACGCATGGCTCGGCATGTCTGTAGCAGCGGCGCGAGCCGCGTCCGGCGTCAGCGTGTTTTTTCCGATACACCACGGCGCCAGTGACGCGGCTTGCGCCGCTGCTACAGGAAGGCGCGGCGCAGGCGCTCGAGGCCTTCGTCGATGTCGGCAAGCCCCGGCGCGGCGAACGACAGGCGAATGCTGCTTGGGTCGGGGTCGTGAGCATAGAACGCGCTGCCCGGCACGAACAGCACCTTCTGCTCGATCGCGCGCGGCAGCAGCGCCTTGGCGTCCAGCCCGTGGCGGCATCGGCCCCAGACGAACATTCCCCCAGCAGGCGGGCTGACCTCCAGGTATTCGGCCATCGGCTGCAGCCCTGCCAGCATCCGCTCGCATTTCTTCCGGTAGCCCTCGGCCAGGCTCGGCAAAGCCCGCTCCAATGCCCCCGCGGCAAGGTAGTTGGCCGCAATGCGCTGCGCCCAGGGCGAGGTGCACAGGTCCACGGTCTGCTTGGCCACCAGGCAGCGCTGGCGGATCGCCGCAGGTGCCACCATCCAGCCCACGCGCAGCCCTGGCGCCAGCACCTTGGACAGACTGGACAGATGGATCACCCGGCCCTCGGCGCCCTCGACCTGGCGACTCAGTGCCAGCAGCGACGGCACGTCCTCACCGGCGAAACGCAACGCACCGTAGGGATCGTCTTCGACCAGCAGAAAATCGTGCGCGACCGCCAACTTCAATAGCGCCAGGCGTCGCGCCAACGGCAGGCAGGCCCCGGTAGGGTTGGCGAAGGTCGGTACGCAATACAGCATGGCCACATCGCCGGGCGTACGCTGGGCGAGTTGTTGCGCCAACGCGTCGGTGTCCAAGCCGTCGGCATCGGTCGCCGCGCTGAGCACCTGCGCCCCGGCCAGGCGCAACGCCTGCAGCGCTGCTGGATAGGTCGGGCATTCCACCAGCACCGTGGCGCCGGGTACCAGCAGCACCTTGAGCAACAAGTCGAAGCCTTGCTGCGAGCCGGTCGTCACCACCATGTCGTCGGTCTTCACCGCGGCGCCGCGGCGCTGCATCAGCTCCGCCAGCTGTTCGAGCAGAGCGGGCAGGCCTTCGGTGGCGGCGTATTGCAGGCAGTCCAGGGGCGTTTCGCGCATGGCCTGCTCTGCGGCGTCACGCAGGCCGGACTGGTCGAAGAACGTCGAGGCCGGATAGCCGCCGGCGAAGGAAATCATGCCCGGCAGCGACAGGTACTTGAACAGCTCGCGTATGGCCGAGCCCGTGGGGTTTTCGAAGGCTGGGGTGAAACGGTAGTCCAGGGCCATGACAATGCTCGACGACGGATGTGCCGAAAGTATCGAGGCGGGCGAATACTCGTCACAAGCGAGGATATTTCCAGATGTCATGCCATTTGGTGCTGACAACGCGCAGGCGAGAAAAACACGGCTCGCCCCTGGTCCGCCGCGCATGGCTATCGCCAGACGGAACGCACACCACTATCATGACTCAGATACTCATGGCACCGCGCCACTGGACTAGACATGTCGCGTCGAATCTGGGGAAATGCGCGCCCTTGTCCGCAGGCCTTCACCCATGCCCATTGTCGAATGAATACGTCTTCGCGCCGCATCATCTGTGAACACTGCGATTCGCTGTTCGAATCGGTGACGTTGGCCCATGGCCAAAAAGCCGAATGCACGCGCTGTGGCGCGGTGCTCGAGCGTGGCCATCGCCTGAGCATCCAGGCGCTGTTCGCCCTCGCCTTGACTGCAGCCATGCTGTTCATGCTGGCCAATGCCTTCCCGGTGATCAGCATCAGCATGGAAGGCCTGAGCAACCAGGCCACCCTGCTCGCTTCGGTCGAGGCGTTGGCTCAAGGGCGCATCACGCCCATGGCCGCCGTCACCGGGCTGACCATCATCCTCGCCCCGCTGTTGCAGATCTGCCTGCTGTGCTGGTTGCTCGGGTTCGCCACTGCAGGGCGCGCCGCGCCCGGTTTTCGCACCTGCATGCGAGCCCTCGAACACCTGCGCCCATGGAGCATGCTCGAAGTCTGCCTGTTGGGCATTCTGGTCGCCATCATCAAGCTGGCCGGCATGCTCGACGTGCATCCTGGCGTCGGCCTGTGGGCGCTGGGCATGGTCACGGTGCTGCTGATCCTGATTTCGGGCAAGGGCATCCGCCGGCTCTGGGATGACCTGGAAGGACAGCTGCGATGAGCGAGCCGGTCTACGCCCGACAAGTCGGCCTGGTGCTGTGCCACACCTGTGGGCATATCTGCCAGACAGGTGAACATCACTGCCCACGCTGCCACTCCACAGTCCACGCACGCAAGCCCGACAGCATTGCCCGTACCTGGGCGCTGCTGATCGCGGCCCTGATCCTGTACATCCCCGCCAACCTGCTGCCGGTGATGCGCACCAACATGTTCGGCAATGCCAGCGAAAACACCATCATGAGTGGTGTCATCGAGTTCTGGCACGGCGGCTCGTGGGACATCGCCGTGCTGATCTTCTTCGCCAGCGTGGTGGTGCCCTGCATGAAGTTCATGATCCTGGGCACGCTGCTGATAACCTGTCAGCGCAAGAGCCACTGGGCCATGCGCGAGCGGGCCCGGCTGTATCGCTTCATCGAGTTGATCGGCTATTGGTCGATGCTCGACGTGCTGGTGGTGGCGCTGGTGGCCGCGCTGGTGCAGTTCCGTTCGCTGAGTTCCATCGACCCGTTGCTGGGTATCGTGTTTTTCGGTCTGGTGGTGGTACTCACCATGCTTGCCGCCATGAGTTTCGATCCCCGGCTCATCTGGGATGTAGAGGTTGAAGATGTCTGATCGTCCAGGTTCCACCCCCCCGTCCCCTGCCGCTGCGCCGGCGGTCAAGACGCGTCGTTTCAATGTCTCGCTGGTGTGGATCGTGCCGATCATCGCCGCCGTGGTGGGCGCCTCGATGCTGATCAGCAACGGCCTCAATGCCGGGCCGCAGATCGAGATCAGCTTTCAGACCGCCATGGGCCTGGAGGCCAACAAGACCCAGGTCAAATACAAGAACGTGGTGATCGGCCAGGTGACCGCCATCGCGCTCAGCGACGACCGCAGCCATGTGGTGGCCAAGGTTGACCTGAACAAGTCCGCCGAAGGCTTCACCGCCGAGGATTCGGTGTTCTGGGTGGTGCGCCCACGCATCGGCGCCAATGGCATTTCCGGCGTCGACACCCTGCTCTCCGGTGCCTTCATCGGCACCGACGCGGGCAGCGCCGAAGAGCGCAAGAAACAGTTCGTCGGCAAGGAAACACCACCGCCGATCACCTATGGCGAGCAAGGCAAGCGGTTCACCCTGCACACCGAGGACCTGGGTTCGCTGGACATCGGCTCGCCAGTCTACTATCGCCGCATCGAAGTCGGCCAGGTGGTGTCGTACCAACTGGCCGAGGACGGCAAGGGTGTCGACGTGGAGATCTTCGTGCATGCGCCCAACGACAAATTCGTTACCACCGACACGCGCTTCTGGAACGCCAGCGGCATCGACCTGACCGTGGGTGCCAGCGGCCTGAAGGTGAACACCGAATCGCTGTCGACCATCCTTGCCGGCGGTGTCGCTTTCGTCGAGCCCAAGTACAGCCCCAACGCGACGCCGGCCACCGAACGCTCACGCTTCGACCTGTTCGGGGATCAGGAAACCGCACTGGCACCGCCCGACGGTGATCCACGCTACATCAGCATGAACTTCAACCAGTCGCTGCGCGGCCTCACGGTCAACGCGCCGGTGGAGTTCATGGGCGTCAACATCGGTCGGGTGGTCTCGGTCAACCTGGACTACGATGCCAAGACCAAGAGTTTTCCCAGCGTGGTCGGCGCGGTGATCTACCCGGATCGCCTGGGCAAGGCGCACGAGAAGCTGCTCAAGCAGATGGGCACCGAGGACGACGAACGTTCGGCCCAGCTGATGTCGGCCTTCGTCAAGCAGGGCCTGCGCGCCCAGGCTCGCAGCGCCAACCTGATCACCGGCCAGTTGTATATCTCGCTGAGCTTCATACCCAATGCCACGCCCGTGGCCTTCGACATGGCCGCTCGCCCGCTGCGCATTCCCACGGTGCCGGGCAGCCTGGACAAGGTTCAGGAACAACTGCAGGGTGTAGTCGACAAGATCAGCAAGCTGCCACTCGACGAGATCGCCACCAACCTCAATGGCAGCCTGAGCGAGATGCAGAAGACCCTGCGTCAGGTCAATGCCGAGGTGCTGCCGCAGATGCGCGGCACCCTGCAACAGACGCAAAAGACGCTCGCCGCGGCGAATTCGACGTTTGCCGACGACTCGCCGGAGCGCCAGCAGCTGAGCCAGGCCATGGATGAAGTTCAGCGCACCGCGCGCTCGGTGCGCGTACTGACCGACTTCCTCAGCCGCAACCCGGAAGCGCTGATCCGTGGCCGCACCAAACAGGGCGAGCCGGACGCCTTCCGCAGCCCGAGCAATACTTCACGTGAAATCCAACCGGAAGCTCAACCATGATCAAACGCACCCTGATGCTGGCCGCAAGCCTGGGCCTGAGTGCCTGCAGCTCGCCGGTCACCCACTACTACACATTGCAGGACACCGCGCCAAGCACCCCGGCCCGCCTGGCCGCGCCGTCGTTCCAATTCGAGATGCTGGGCGTGCGGATGCCGGTGCAGGTCGATCAGCCACAACTGGTGGTGCGGCAGAACCAGGGCAACCTTGCCATTCTGGAAAACGATCGTTGGAGCGCGCCGTTGGCCGATGAGTTTCACGATGCCCTGACCGATCGCCTCGAACGCCAGCTGGGCACGCGAGACCTGGCCGGGCTACCCAAGGACGCGCAGCGCCCGGTGCTGTCGTTGCAGACCGACGTGCGGCGCTTCGACTCGCTGCCGGGGCAATATGCACTGGTCGACGTGGTGTGGAGCCTGGGCCTGCGCGGGGGTGCGCAGCCGCGCCGTAGCTTGACCTGTGCGAGTCAGATCCGCGAAACGGCGGGAGTGGAATTGAGCAGCCTGGTGGTGGCACACCAGCGCGTGATCGATCAATTGGCGAAGCAGATCGCGACGACTGCTCGCCAATGGGTGCAGGGCAGCGGCGCTTGTCCTAGCTGACAGCGCGCGGCACGGTGGCCAGGGCCTTCTCGACACCGTCGAGCAACTGGCCCAGGGTCCAAGGCTTGCGCACGAAGCTGACGGGAATGGTCACGCCGGAGCTTTCCGGTGTTTCGTGCCCCGACATGATCATGATCGGAATCTCGGGCCAGGTCTGTGCCGAATAGTTGGCCAGGCCTGCGCCGTTCATGCTGCCCGGCATCAGGATATCCGTCAGCAACAAACCCACTTCGTTGGAATGCTGGTTCAGAAACGCGAGGGCATGATCCGCAGATTCGACACCCTCGGTCTTCCAACCCTCGTCGGTCAGCAGCTCGCAGACGAATTCGCGAATCACGGCTTCGTCTTCCACCACCAGAACCAGGTTCGCTCCCTTGGAAGCGCCGTCGATGCGCGGCGAATCAGTCATTGCCAAATCCTTCTGTGTACTTGAATTGATTGAGGAAAGTAACCGCCGCGATGGCGACTCCCACACTCAGGTTAGGAGAGCGGAAAAGCCTGCGAATTCCATTTGTCGAGGTTGCGCCGACGAACGGTAACCCGCCCGCCTGGCGCGGCCGCCGCAACGGCGATCAGCGCGGGGTCGCAAGTTCGATTCCGCTGCAGGCATGGGCAAGCCGAGCCGCACATTCCAGACTGTCAGCGCTCGCGCCATGGATAACGTAGAGCACATCGCCCGGCGCCACTGGTGTGCCCTTGTCTACCTTCAGGTCGATGCCGGCGCCCTTGTGCCGGGGCGCTCCGGCGCACCGTGCGATTTCCGCCAGGCGCCAGCCGTCGAACCGGGCCACGTGGCCTGCGCAGGGTGCACGGACGGCGCAGGTCAGCGCGCTGGGCATCACCGGCACCCTGCGCCCCTGGGCGTCGATCATGCGCTCGAACGCAGCAAGGGCGCAGCCTTCGTCCAACAGCTGCTCGGCGCGTCGCCGACCCGCGGCGACGCTGCCGACCTGCGGGTCCCAGGCCAGAATCTGCGCGGCAAACACCAGGGCTTTCTCGCGCAGGTCGGCCGGTGCCTGCACAGCGCCTTCAAGCACCCAGCGTACATCGCGCACTTCGAGCGCCGGCCCGATACCGCGCCCCACCGGCCGCGATCCATCGGTGACGAGCGCCACCACGGTCAGGCCCAGCAACGCACCGACCTGCTCGAACAGCTCGCCCAGTGCCTGCGCCTGCTCGCGGCTTGCAAGCTTGGTACGCGGGCCAAATGGCAGATCGACGATGACATGGGTCGAGCCGGCAGTCAGTTTTTTGGACAGAATGGAGGCCACGGCCCAACGTGTGGAGTCGATGCGCAGCGGGCGTGTGATGGTATTCATCACCTCATCGAGATGTGAATGGTTGAGGCGACCGTTCCAGGCAATGCAGGCGCCGGTGTCGGCCACGCACTGACGCACTTGCGCAGGCGTCAGTTCCACTTCGGCGAGGACTTCCATGGCGTCGGCCGTGCCGGCCGCCGAAGTGATCGCCCGCGACGAGGTCTTGGGCATGGCCAGCCCATGCGCCGCAACGATCGGCACCACGATCAGAGTAATCCGGCTACCGGGGACGCCGCCCATCGAGTGCTTGTCGACCACCATGGGCCGGTCCCAGCGCATGATCGGTGAAAATCGCGTGCGCACCCTGGCCAAGGCCATCACTTCGGCATCCGACAGGTGCTGGCTGGTACTCACCAGGAAGGCGCCGATCTCACTGTCCGTATAGCGACCCTCGATGATGTCGCGCAACAACGATTCGTACTGCGTTTCGTCCAGCGCGTGACCCTGGACCTTGCGCGCCAGCAGTGGATGGCTGGTCGGCAGCCCGGCGTGACGTCGGGCGACGCTCTGCACGGCATCGATGAAACCTTCGATGCCAGCGGCCAGTGTGCCGTCGTTGTCGACGCGCAGGGTTTCGATGTCCGCCGGCAACGTGTCCACTTGACGCAGCACCCGCGCACTGGCCTGCTCGGCGGTCTCCCGCCCGCGTCCCAGAATGCGCGCGGCAAGCACCTCTGGCGCGGCAGTGACCTCGATCACCACCAGATGCGGCACACGCGCCGCGGCCTCGCGGATCATCCTGCGCGAGCCGTTGGCGATGACGTGGTCACCCGCCTCCAACACCTGCAGCAGATCGGCAGACAAGCCATAGCTCAGGCCGTGGGCATGCCAGCTGAGCAGGAACTCGCCGGCCGCGACGCTGGCCTGGAACTGCTCGGCAGTCACTCCCGTGTGGTCTTCGCCGGGTGCGCCGCTTGGGCGGGTGATGGTGCGCCGGGCGAACAGGTACCGACCGCTGCCGCCCAGTCGGGCGCGGGCACCTTCGATGAGCGAGTCCTTCCCCGCTCCGCTTGGGCCGACTACAAAGAAAAAAATGCCCTGCGCCATAGAAGAAGATGCTCCGCCTTGCCCGGACCGATGCCGTCCGGCGTATGGCCGGATCGAGCGTGTGGATGAAAGCGACGCGGCGCGAACCTGCTCGCCGACGCCGGCAGTCTACGCGATTATTTGCGCCCCAGGCTGGCACCCGTGCTGCATGCATCGAGCGCAACGATTATCATCGCCACGCACCGAGCAGTGCGGCGTTCGCGGCATGGACCGCTCCTACGGGATACATCCCGACTTTCTCAATGCTTCAGGAGTTCTTGCATGTCATCCATCTCCGGCCTGCCCGAGCACGCGAGCGCTGAAACGTACCGCAAGATCGTCTGGCGGTTGATCCCGTTCCTGTGCTTCTGCTACCTGGCCTCGTACCTCGACCGCATCAACGTGGGCTTCGCCAAACTGCAGATGCTCGACACCCTGCACATGAGCGAAACCGCCTACGGACTGGGCGCGGGCCTGTTCTTCGTCGGCTACATCCTGTTCGAGGTGCCGAGCAACCTGGTGCTGCAGAAGGTCGGCGCGCGCCTGTGGATCGCGCGCATCATGATCAGTTGGGGCGTGCTCTCCGGGCTGACCATGTTCGTCACCAGCCAATGGCATTTCTACCTTCTGCGGTTTCTGCTGGGTGCCGCCGAAGCCGGGTTTCTGCCGGGCGTGCTGTTCTACCTGAGCCAATGGTTCCCGTCGTACCGACGCAGCCGCATCATCGCCCTGTTCATGATCGGCCTGCCGTTGTCGAGCCTGATCGGCGGCCCCCTTTCCGGCTGGATCATGGGCAGCTTCGACAGTGTCGGCGGCCTGCATAACTGGCAGTGGCTGTTCCTCCTCGAAGCCATTCCCACTGTGATACTGGGCGTGCTCTGCCTGGCCATCCTGCCCAATGGCATTGGCGATGCAACATGGCTGAGCGAGCGCGAGAAACACCAACTGCAGGCGGTGCTGGCCAGGGACGAGAGCGAAAACCGCGGCGGCCACTCGTTTCGTGCAGGCTTTTTCGACATCAAGGTGTGGATGCTCGGCGGCATCGATTTCTCGATTCTGCTGAGCGCCTACGCTATGGGGTTCTGGCTGCCCACGTTCATTCGCAATGCCGGGGTGGCGAATGCCGGCGACATCGGCCTGCTGGTCGCCATTCCCAGCCTTGCCGGGCTGATCGGCATGCTGGCCATCGGCGCCAGTTCGGACCGATACCGCGAGCGGCGCTGGCACATCATCGTGCCTTTCATCGTCGGCGCCGCAGCGATGTTTCTCAGCACCTTCTTCACCCAGAACGTGGCGATCACGGTCCTGCTGTTCTCGGTGGCTTCGCTGGCCATCATTGGCGCAGTGCCGGTGTTCTTCAGCCTGCCGGCGACCTTTCTCAAGGGCACCGCAGCGGCCACCGGTTTCGCCCTGGCCTGTTCGCTGGCCAACATTGCCGGTCTGGTCAGCAATTCCCTGATGGGCGTGGTGATGGACCGTTTCCACAGCCCGCAGATTGCCCTGTGGATCTTCGCCGCCTGCCTGCTGCTCAGTTGCCTGCTGGTGCTGGCATTGCCGGCCAAGACCGTCAATCGCTGAGGGTGAGTGACCCGCGAGCGACTTGCCAGCAGTCTAAGCTAAGAGCCAAAAGGTATTTACAGTTGGTTTTTTAGATCATTTAGGCTTGGGGTCCGGCGTGCCAGCCGGCTCTCCCCTGCCAAGGAATGATCACCATGACCCTGTTCTCACGCCTGTCCAAACCCCTGCTGGCTGCCGCCGTGCTGCTGGCCGCCCTCGGCAGCACCGCCCAGGCCGCAGCGCCCGTCGAGGTTCGCCTGGACTACGCCTACTACTCGCCCACCAGCCTGGTGCTGCGACATTTCGGCTGGCTGGAGAAAGCCCTGCCCGGTACCAAGGTCGACTGGGTGCTCAGCCAAGGCAGCAATCGCTCCCTGGAATACCTCAACGGTGGCAGTATCGACTTTGCCTCGACCGCCGGCCTTGCGGCGGTGCTGAGCCGCGCCAATGGCAGCCCGATCAAGACCGTGTACATCGCCAGCCGCCCGGAATGGACGGCCTTGGCCGTGCGCAAGGACTCGACGATCAAGAGCGTGGCCGATCTCAAGGGCAAGAAGATCGCCGC
Organism: Pseudomonas sp. CFBP 13710; assembly: GCF_014842235.1. Classification (NCBI taxonomy): domain Bacteria; kingdom Pseudomonadati; phylum Pseudomonadota; class Gammaproteobacteria; order Pseudomonadales; family Pseudomonadaceae; genus Pseudomonas; species Pseudomonas sp. CFBP 13710. Next base: position 972,097 of record NZ_JACYVJ010000001.1, read on the forward strand.
CACCAAAGGCACCGACCCTTTTCTGTTCACCTTGCGCAGCCTGCAGCAGGCTGGGCTGAGCAAGGATGATGTGGAGCTGGTCCACCTGCAGCATGCCGACGGCCGCATTGCTCTGGAACGTGGCGATGTCGACGCCTGGGCCGGGCTCGACCCGTTGCTGGCGGCCAGCCAATTGCAGGCTGGCTCACAGTTGCTGTATCGCAACATCGAGTTCAACAGCTACGGGGTGATCAGCGTCACCGAAACATTCGCGGCAGAACACGCCGACACCGTCGAGCAGGTCATCAAGGCCTACGAGCAGGCACGTACCTGGGCGCGGGAGCATCCCGACGATCTGGCAGCACTGCTGGCCAAGGAATCCGGCTTGCCGCTGGATGTGGCCAAGCTGCAGCTGTCGCGTACCGACTTCAGCGATGCACAGCCAGGCCCCAAGCAGGTCGAAGCCCTTAAGGCTGCCGCACCGATCCTGACCGCCGAAGGCCTGGTGCGCAAAGGCGTGGACGTCAACGAGGTAGTCGATCGCCTGATCGAGCCGCGCTTCAGCGCTGACGTCATCGGGAAGCCATGAATTCATGAGCACTTCGGAAAAAGCCCTGCCCAGGGGCGCCGCATCGTCCCCTGGGCGTGTATCGACGGCCTGGCGACGCGGCGCCAAGGGCTGGCTGCTGCCCTGCATGATCGTCGCAGTGCTGGAAGTCGTGGTGCGGGCCGGCTGGATTCCCGCCTACCAGATGCCGGCGCCCAGCGATGTGGCACTGACGCTGGTCGAACTGGCGCAGGGCGCGCTGGGCAAGCACGTTCTCGCCAGCGTGGGCCGCGTGCTGGCAGGTTTCGTCATCGGTGCGTCGCTGGCCCTGGTATTTGCCGCCTGGGTGGGCCTGAGCCGGGAAGCCGAGGCCTATCTGGAGCCTACGTTCGCGGGTCTGCGCGCCATACCGAGCCTGGCCTGGGTGCCCTTGTTGCTGCTGTGGCTGGGCATCGACGAGACGTCCAAGATCGTGCTTATTGCCATCGGTGCGTTTTTTCCGGTGTACGTCAACGGCGTTGCCGCCATTCGCAACATCGACCGCAAGCTGGTCGAGGTCGGCCAGATGTATGGTTTCAACGCCCGCCGACTGACCGTGCGTATCCTGTTGCCGGCAGCCATGCCGGGATTGTTCACCGGCCTGCGCAGCGGCCTGAGCATGGCCTGGATGTTTCTGGTCGCCGCCGAATTGATTGCCGCGACCAAAGGCCTGGGTTACCTGCTCAGCGACGGACGCGAAACCTCGCGACCGGACATCGTTCTGGCAGCGATCCTCGCCCTGGCGGTGCTCGGCAAGCTCAGCGATGGCCTGCTTGCGGCCCTCGAGCGACGCTGCGTCAGCTGGCGCGATGCATTCACCGGCGAAGCCTCGGGGAACCGCTCATGAACGATGCCCTGTTGAGCCTCCGTGTCCGGCGCAAAGCATTTGGCGACACGGTGGTGCTCAAGGACCTGGAACTGCAGTTGCAACCCGGTGAGCGGGTCAGCCTGCTGGGGCCCAGTGGTTGCGGCAAAAGTACGCTGCTGCGCATCGCCGCAGGGCTCGATCGGGACTACACCGGTGAGCTCGACAGCGCGGGCGACTCGGTGGCGTTCGTGTTTCAGGAACCGCGGCTGATGCCTTGGCTGAATGTAGAGCGCAACATCGGCTTTCACGATGATGGGCATTATGACCAGGCCTGGGTGCGGCAGCTGATAGACGAAGTGGGACTGGGCGGGTTTGCCAAGGCGCTGCCCAAGGCATTGTCTGGCGGCATGGCGCAGCGGGTGGCGATCGCCCGTGGGCTTTATTCCAGGCCCAAGGTGTTGCTGCTGGACGAGCCGTTCAGTGCCGTGGATGCGTTCACCCGAATGAAGCTGCAGGATTTGTTGCTGGACTTGGCTGAGCGCCATGACATCGCGTTGTTGCTGGTGACTCATGACGTGGATGAGGCGCTATATCTGAGTGATCGGGTGTTGGTGATGGGGCATCGGGGCAGTGGTATAGGCGGTGGGATCGATGTGGATCTGGCGCAGCCGAGGGATCGGCGGGATCCGGTGTTGGCTGAGCTGAGAATACAGGCGCTGACTCAGCTGAAGTCAGCGCATGTGGTTTGATCTTTGTGTATGGCTTGAGGGCCCATTCGCGGGCAGAGCCCGCTCCCACAGGAATCCCGGGTGGACTTGGGAGTATGTGGGAGCGGGGCGGGCGGCGAGCCCTCTGCCCGCGAAGAGGCCCGAGCGGACAAAACAAGGACCGCCAACCGGGCGCAGCCTTACAGAATAGGCTTGCCCCCAGTCACTGCATAGCGCGAACCGGAGATATAGCTGCTCTCATCAGACCCGAGCAACACATAGATAGGCGACACTTCCACCGGCTGCCCCGGGCGACCCAGTGGGGTTTCTTCGCCAAAGGTCTTCACTGCGTCCGGCGGCATGGTCGCCGGAATCAATGGCGTCCAGATCGGGCCCGGTGCCACGCTGTTCACGCGAATGTTTTTCTTGCCTAGCAACTGCGCCAGGCCCGCGGTGAAGTTGGCAATCGCGCCCTTGGTGGTCGCGTAGGGCAGCAGGGTCGGCTTGGGCATGTCCGAGTTGACCGAGCTGGTGTTGATGATCGAACCGCCCGACGGCATGTGCGGCACTGCTGCCTTGCAGATACGAAACATCGCCGTGATGTTGATATCGAAGGTACGCACCCACTCCTCGTCAGGAATCTCGTCCAGGGTTTCGTGGCTCATCTGGAACGCGGCGTTGTTGACCAGAACGTCGATACGGCCGAAACGCTCGACCGTCTTCGCCACGATGGCCAGGCACTGCTCTTTCTCGGCCAGGTCGCCTGGCAAGAGCAGGCACTGACGCCCGGCTTCCTCGACGTAACGCGCGGTATCTTTGGCATCTTCATGCTCATCGAGGTAGGAAATCACCACGTCAGCGCCTTCGCGGGCATAGGCAATCGCCACAGCGCGGCCAATGCCGCTGTCGCCACCGGTGATCAGGGCGACCTTGTTGGCCATCCGTCCTGAGCCCTTGTAGCTGGTTTCGCCACAGTCGGGAACGGGATTCATCTTCGACTGCGTGCCAGGTACCGATTGCTGCTGCGGCTCGAACGGCGGAGTTGGATAGTTGGCCATGGGTATCTCCATAGGTTGGTAAAGAAAAGGTGCGCAAAAAATGCGTTGCGAAAACATCCCTCGAAATGGATACGCGTGCAAAGTCGACTTCCTTGTCGGCGCAAAAGTTTGTTTTTTTTGTGCGGCGCCTGTGCAGGCATGATTGCAGACGCAAGGAATCTCTCGCGCCTGACCGAGTCACAATGGCGTAACCGATGCATTTTCATTCAGCAGTCAGAGAGGCATTCATGAGCAACGTCGAACTTGAGCACGAAGTACTCACCCGTTTGCTGCACGCGCATCCCCACGGCCTGGGCAAGGAAATTCTCGACAATTACCGCGGCGAGAAGGCAGTGGCCGGAATGATCAAGACGCTGCAGGAAAAAGGCCTGATCCAGGGCAAGCCGGTCACGGTCGAAGACCACGAACCCGCGCTCGAATACCCGATAAAACTGAGCAGCGCCGGCGTCGACGCCGCGAAGAAACACGATGCGGAGAAAGGCACCAACCCGCACGCCTGACGATCAGGTAGCGCAGACCTTCAACCCGATCGAACAGCAAAGGGCATCGAGCGTACTCGATGCCCTTTGTCGTGAAGGGGCTTTATTCGGGAAGAAGTAGTACTGACAGGTGAACGGTCACGCGCAGGTAGCGGCCTTGACGAATATCAGCTGCAGGAAGCGGCTGATGTGATCATCCTGCGCATAGGCGTCGGCCAGGCAGGCGCGAGCCTTGTCCAGGTGTTCCTGCAGGCGCCGCTTCACTTCATCCTCACCGCACAGCGCCATGAAGGTCGACTTGCCGTCGTCCTTGCCCTGGTCCTTGGCTGTGGCTGGGCTGTGATCATGAAGATCGTCGTACAGTTGGAAGGCCTGCCCCAGTTCCAGGGCAAAGCACTGCAGCACGGCGCGTGTAGGCGGTGGTGCATCGCTGATCAGGTAGGCCATGTCCATGATTGCGCTGAACAGCACGCCGGTCTTGAGGTTGTTGGTGGCGGCAATTTCCTCTGCGGTGCGCGGGTGCAGGCCTTCGCGCAGGTCTTGCAGCTGACCCCGGGCCAGACCTTGAGCGCCGATGGCGTTGGCCAGTATTTCCACCAACTGGGTTCGAATCGAAGGCTTCAGCCCGTCGATGCCCGCCACCACGGCGAAGGCCCGCGACAACAGCGCCACTGCAGCCAGAATGGCAACGTCTTCGCCAAACGCCAGATGCGTGGTGACACGGCCCCGGCGCAGCCTGGCATCGTCCATGCAGGGCATGTCATCGAGCACCAGCGATGCGGCGTGGACCATTTCCACCGCGCAGCCCAAATCCAGGGCCGCCTGGTCGCTGGCCCCCAAGCCGTTCGACGCCAGGATCAACAGGATCGGACGCATGCGCTTGCCCGGCGCCAGGGCACCATCGCGCATCGCCGTGGCCACGAGGTCGCGCTCATTGCTCGCCGTGGGCAGCAAGGCGTCCAGGCGCGCTTCGATGGTCGTGCGCAACAAGGCCATGTGCTCGGTGAAACCGCTATCGCTGGTCGCAGACGTGTCAGCTGTCATCGTTCCCTCTGTTCTTGTTTCGAGTCCTGCGGCCGCCGGAGACGAGGTATCGGCATGGCCTGGCGCGGGCAGCTGCGCTCCTAAACAAGGAACGACTGCGCAGCGCCGATGCCTGAGCCTGTGAAGATGGACATACGTTATGCGAATATGAGCGCGCCGTACAACTCTCTACCATGGACAGACCGCAGGCGGCCGTAAATGATTCCTGGGCAATGGAGCTGACATGAAGCACGACGAGTTGAGTCGACGCAAGGATGACCACCTGGACATCGTTCTGGACCCGCTCAGGGCCGGTACACGCGTGGGCGCCGGCTGGGACGCGGTGCAGTTCGAACACTGCGCGTTGCCCGAGCTGGACCTGGCGGACATCGACCTGAGCAGCTCATTGCTCGGCATCGACCTGCGCGCGCCGCTGCTGATCAGTTCCATGACCGGTGGCGCCCTGCGCTCCGTGGCGATCAACCGTCACCTCGCCGAAGCGGCGCAGGCGCTGGGCATCGCCATGGGTGTCGGCTCGCAGCGGGTCAGCCTGCAGACCGGCAACGACCAAGGGCTCACCCGCGACCTGCGGCGCATCGCCCCGGACATCCCGCTACTGGCCAACATCGGTGCAGCGCAGTTGCTGGAGAAAGACGGCATGGACCTCGCTCATCGTGCGGTCGACACCCTCGAAGCCAACGGCCTGATCATTCATCTCAACCCGCTGCAAGAAGCGGTACAGCCCGAAGGCGACCGGCACTGGCGCGGCGTGCTGGCGCAGATCGCCCGTGCAGTGACTGTTCTGAAAGTACCGGTGGTGATCAAGGAAGTCGGCGCCGGGCTCTCGGCCAGCGTCGCGCAGACCTTGGTCGAGGCCGGCGTGCAGGTCATCGATGTAGCGGGCGCGGGCGGTACCAGCTGGGCCGCAGTGGAAGGTGAACGCGCCACCCGCGCGGCCGATCGCGCGGTGGCCATGGCATTCGCCGGCTGGGGCATTCCCACGGCGACCTGCATCCAGACCGTGCGCCAGGCCTTGCCGCAGGTACGCTTGATTGCCTCGGGCGGCGTTCGCGATGGCGTCGATGCAGCCAAGGCCATTCGCCTGGGCGCGGACATCGTTGGCCAGGCCGCTGCCGTGCTGCCAGGCGCAACGCTGTCCACCGAAGCGGTGATCGAACACTTCGAGGTGGTCATCCGCCAACTGCGCGTGGCCTGTTTCTGTACCGGCTCGGCCAATCTGTCAGGCCTGCGCCAGGCCCGCCTGCTGGGTCCGCAGGCCCTGCCTCGATGAGCCACTTCGGCGTCGTGGCGCCCGCCTACTACAGTCATTTTCACGCCCTGCAGGCTTTGGCTGAGGAATTGATGCGACGAGGCCACCGTGTCACGTTCTTCCACCAGGCGGACGCCGCGCGCTGGGTCACGGCTCCCGGTATCGGCTTCGCAGTGCTGGGCCAGGCCAGCCATCCGCCCGGCAGCCTGCAGCGCAGCCTGCGTCTGGCGGCAAACCCAGGCACACCGTGGGGCCTGCGGCAGATCATCGAGCAATTGGCAGCGACCACCCGCATGTTCTGTGACGAGCTGCCCGCAGCCTTGGCGCAACACGGCGTCGACGCTCTGCTGTGCGACCAGATGGAGGCTGCCGGCGGCCTGGTCGCGGAAAGCCTGGGGCTGCCCTTCGTGTCGATAGCCTGCGCGCTGCCGGTCAACCGTGAGCCGGGCCTGCCGTTGCCGGTCATGCCCTTCGCCTATGCCACGGACGAGCGCAGCCTGCACATGTACCGCGGCAGCACCCAGGTCTACGATTGGTTGATGAAGCCCCATGCGCGCGCCATCCAGAGCGCTGCGAAAACCCTCGGCCTGGCGCCACGCAGTGCGTTGCACGAATGTCTTTCGCCACTGGCGCAGATCAGCCAGACCCTGGCCGGCTTCGACTTTCCCCGCCAGCACGCCCCGCCCCACCTGCACGCCGTCGGCCCGCTGCGCAACGCTGCCATTCAGGCCCAGGGGCACTGGCCAATCGACCCGCAACGCCCGTTCGTCTTCGCCAGCCTGGGCACCCTGCAAGGCCAGCGCCTGGCCATGTTCGAGCAGATCGCCAAAGCCTGTCGACGACTCGACGGGCAATTGCTGATTGCTCACTGCGGCCTGCTCGACCCTGCTGCGGAGCAACGCCTGCACCGCTTGGGCGCAACATGGGTGACCGATTTCGCCCCGCAGCAGTGGGCCCTGGAGCAGGCCGATGCGGTGATCACCCACGGCGGGTTGAATACGGTCATGGATGCCATCGCCAGCTCGACGCCCATGCTGGTGATGCCCATCGCCTTCGACCAGCCAGGCGTGGCGGCGCGGGTGCGCCATCACGGCCTCGGCCGCCATTTGCAACGCCGCGCGCGGTCTTCGCGCATTGCCCAGGTGCTGCGCGAGGTACTCGACATGCCGACACCGGCCTTTGCCCGCTTGAAGGCAGAACTGGCCAGCGCGGGTGGCACGGCCAAGGCGGCGGCTGTCGTCGAAACCGCAGTGCGCACGCGGCAACCCGTAGTGGCCGGAGCCCCGTTATGACCTACGACCTGATCCTCGCCGGTGCCGGCCTGGCCAATGGCCTGATAGCCTGGCGACTGCGCCAGGTGCGCCCAGAACTGAAGGTACTGTGCATCGATTCGCAGCAGAGCCTGGGCGGCAACCATACCTGGTCGTTCCACGATGGCGACCTGAGCGCCGAGCAGCACCACTGGATCGAACCCCTGGTGGTCAAGCGCTGGCCTTGCTACCAGGTACATTTCGCCGAGGTCTCGCGGCGACTCGACAGCGGCTACGCCAGCATCACCAGCGAGCGCTTTGCCGAGGTCATCACCCAGGCCCTGAGCTCGAGCCTGCGCCTGGGCGAAACCATTGCCGAACTGGGCCCGCGACACGTGCGCCTGGCCAGTGGCGAGACGCTGCAGGCCCAGGCGGTGATCGACGGCCGCGGCGTGCAGCCCAGCCGCCACCTGGTGCTGGGCCAGCAGGCATTCGTCGGCCAGCTGCTGCGCCTGCAACAGCCCCACGGCCTGCTGGGGCCAATCATCATGGACGCGCGGGTCAGCCAGGGCGAAGGCTATCGCTTCGTCTACGTGCTGCCCTTTTCGGCCGATACGGTGCTGGTCGAAGACACCCATTACGTGGATCGCCACACCTTGAGCTGCGATCAGTTGCGCGAGCATATCGCCGACTACGTGCGCTGGCAGGGCTGGACAATCGCCGAGTGCCTGCGCGAAGAACAGGGCGTGCTGCCGATCACCCTGGCCGGCGATTTCGATGCGTTCTGGCAGCAAGCCGCCGGCCAACCCCTTTCCGGCCTGCGCGCCGGCCTGTTTCACTGCACCACAGGCTATTCGCTGCCCCATGCTGTGCGCCTGGCCCAGTGGCTGGCGGAGCAGACCGACCTGGACGCCGACCGCCTGTTCACGGGTATCCGCGAACATGCACGCCAGCAATGGCAGGCGCAGGGTTTCTATCGCCTGCTCAACCGCATGTTGTTCCTGGCCGGCAAGCCTCAGGATCGCTGGCGGGTGATGCAACGCTTCTACCGCTTGTCGCCCGCGCTGATCAGCCGATTCTATGCAGGCCAAAACCACTGGCGTGACCGCGCCCGGATTCTCGTCGGCAAGCCTCCCGTGCCCGTCGACGAGGCCGTGCGCGCCGCCCTCAGATCTTCTCCCCGGCAGTTCGAGAACCCCCATGAATCCAGCTAAAACCGCCATCGTCATCGGCGCAGGCTTCGGCGGCCTGGCCCTGGCGATCCGTCTGCAGGCCGCAGGCATCCACACCACCTTGCTGGAAAAGCGTGACCAGCCCGGAGGCCGAGCCTATGTCTACCGCGACCAGGGCTTCACCTTCGACGCCGGCCCGACCGTGATCACCGACCCTTCGGCCATCGAAGAGCTGTTCACCTTCAGTGGCAAGCGCATGGCCGACTACGTCGATCTGCTGCCGGTCAAGCCGTTCTACCGGCTGTGCTGGGAAGACGGCACGAAGTTCGACTACGCCAACGACCAGGCCGAACTGGACCGCCAGATCCATGCCCTGAACCCACCGGACGTCGCCGGCTACCAGCGCTTCCTGGCCTACTCCCAGGCGGTATTCAAGGAAGGCTACCTCAAGCTTGGCGCGGTGCCCTTCCTGTCGTTTCGCGACATGCTCCAGGCGGGTCCGCAACTGGCTCGGTTGCAGGCGTGGCGCAGCGTCTACTCGATGGTTTCAAGCTTCATCGAGCATGATCAGTTGCGCCAGGCATTCTCGTTCCACTCGCTGCTGGTGGGCGGCAACCCGTTCGCCACCTCGTCCATCTACACCCTGATCCATGCCCTGGAACGCGAATGGGGCGTGTGGTTTCCCAAGGGCGGCACCGGCGCGCTGGTGCAAGGCATGGTCAAGCTGTTTCAGGACCTGGGCGGTACCGTGGAGTTGAATGCCGAAGTGGCGAAGATCGACGTCGAGCACGATCGGGCCACGGCAGTGCATGCGCGCGACGGCCGCTGCTGGCGCGCCGACTGCCTGGCCTCGAACGCCGACGTGGTGCATACCTACGCCGACCTGCTGGGCGAGCACCCGCGCGGTCGACGCGAGGGCAAGCGCCTGAAGGGCAAGCGCTTCAGCAACTCGCTGTTCGTCATCCATTTCGGCCTGAAGCGCCCACAACCGCAGTTGCAACACCACACGGTGTGCTTCGGTGCGCGCTACCAGGCGTTGATCCACGAGATTTTCAACGGCGCCGAACTGGCGACGGATTTCTCTCTGTACCTGCATGCGCCCTGCGTCACCGACCCCAGCCTGGCGCCACCCGGCTGTTCGAGCCACTACGTATTGTCGCCGGTTCCGCACCTGGGCAATGCAGCCATCGACTGGTCGGTGCAGGGCCCGCTGTACCGCGACCGGATTTTCGAATACCTGGAAGAGCACTACATTCCCGGCTTGCGCGAAGATCTGGTCACCTGCCGCATCTTCACCCCGGATGATTTCCAGAGCGAACTCAACGCGCACCTGGGCTCGGCGTTTTCGCTCGAGCCGGTGCTGCAGCAGAGTGCCTGGTTCCGCCCGCACAACCGCGATGCGCAGTTGAACAACGTCTATCTGGTCGGTGCCGGCACCCATCCAGGCGCCGGGGTGCCGGGTGTGATCGGCTCGGCCAAGGCGACTGCCGGGCTGATGATCGCGGACCTGCATTCATGAGCACGCCGGCGCCGGATCCGGCGCTGCGCGAACATGCCGAGCAGAGCATCGCCGTGGGTTCGAAAAGCTTCGCTGCAGCCGCCAAACTGTTCGACGAACGCACGCGGCGCAGTGCGGTGATGCTGTATGCCTGGTGCCGCCATTGCGACGACGTGATCGACGGACAACAGGCCGGCCACGACGCGGTATCGATCAGCGCTGAGGAAGCGCAGCGGCGGCTGGCCCTGCTGCAGGCCCAGACCCGTGCGGTGTACGCCGGGGAGCCTGCCGGCGAACCAGCGTTTGCCGCGTTCGCCGAGGTCGTGCGCGAGCACGGCATTCCCGAACACAACGCAATGGAACACCTGGCCGGGTTTGAAATGGACGTGGTGGACCGCCGCTATCACACCCAGGACGACACGCTGCAGTACTGCTACCACGTGGCTGGCGTGGTCGGCCTGATGATGGCGCGGGTCATGGGCACTGACGATCCACGCACCCTGGATCGGGCCTGTGACCTGGGGCTGGCGTTCCAGCTGACCAATATTGCCCGAGACATCGTCGAAGACGCGCGTATCGGCCGCTGCTACCTGCCCGCGCAGTGGTTGGACGAGTTGAACATTCCGCTGCAGGCACTGGCCGCGCCTGAGCACCGACCGGCCGTGGCAGTGCTCGCCCAGCGCCTGGTCAACCTGGCCGAACCCTACTACGCCAGCGCCCAGGCCGGCCTGGCGGCCCTGCCCTGGCGCTCGGCCTGGGCCGTGGCGACCGCCGCCGCGGTGTACCGACAGATCGGCGTGAAGGTGGTTGCGGCGGGCAGCCATGCCTGGGATGCCCGCATTTCAACCTCGAAGGCGGAGAAGCTGGCAGCCGTGAGCCAGGGCGGATGGCGCGCCGTCAGCGCTCGCTGGCGGCAGTGGCCGCAGCGCCCTGCGCAGCTGTGGAGTCGGCCTCGTCCGCCTTGCGCAGCGGCCCCTGGTGCAGTGCGCGAAGCTGAGCACGCAAACGCGTCGTAGAAGGCGCGAACAGAAAGCCGAAGGAGACGCAGCGCTCCTTGCCCTCTACCGCGTGGTGCATCAAGTGCGCCTGGTAGAGGCGCTTGAGGTAACCACGCCGGGGCACCAGGTGGAACGGCCAGCGCCGGTGCACCAGCCCATCGTGAACCACGAAATACAGTGCGCCATAGGCAGTCATGCCCGCGCCGATCCACTCCAGCGGATGCAGGCCCTGGGTCCCCAGGGCAATCAGCACGATTGCCAGCCCTGCGAACACCACCGCGTACAGGTCGTTCTTCTCGAACCAGCCGGTGCGGGGCTCGTGATGGGAACGATGCCAGCCCCAGCCCCAACCATGCATGAGGTACTTGTGGGCCAGGTAGGCAACGCCTTCCATGGCCGCCAAGGTGATGAAAAAAACCAGGCTGTTGAGGATCACTGCTGCTCTCTGCCAAAGCGGGTAGGCCACTATCTTAACGCAACCGGCGCGACCCTGGCCGCCTGCTCATCGCTTGGTCAGCGCAAGGTCCAGGAAATGCCCGCGTAGACACCCAGGCCGTCGCCGGGGGTCGAGCGCGCCACGTCACGGCCCTGATCGTCATAGCCCGGAGTGACGGTGCTGGCATAGCGTTTGTTGGTCAGGTTGCGAACGTCCAGCCAGGTTTGCCAGGTGTCGCCCGGCGCGGCGTAGCCCAGGCTGGCACCGAACAGGGTATACGGCGCCGCGTAATAGGAATTGGCGTAGTCCACGGCAATGCGTGAGGCGTGTTGCACGTTGAGGCCGGTGTACACACCGCTGGGGTGGTCGTAGCGCAGTTCGGCCTGATAGTAATGCTCGGGCAGGCCGGGGAGACGGTTGTCACCGAACCGCGCATCGTTACGGTAGTGGAAGTCACTGTAGGTATAGGTTTGCCGCAGTGCCAGGCGGCCGGCCTGGTGGCCGTCCCACAAGGGGCTGTCCAGTGCCAGCTCGATACCTTGATGCACCGTCGGGCTGGCATTGGCCTCGCCAATCACTTGCGAGCGCGTGGCCGTGGCGGCCTGGGTCTCGACGCTGAGCAGTTCGTGACGCACCTGCGAGTAATACCAGGCCAGGTCCCATTGGCCGAACCAGGCCTCCCCTCGCCCGCCCAGTTCCAGGGTGGTCGCGCTCTGGTTGTCGAGTTCGACGCCGTTGCTCTGCAAACCCGTGGCCGCACCGCTGCCCACCGCGAAGTAGCGGTTGGAGCCCCAGATCATCGACCACGGGTGCGGCGGTTCCACCGAACGACTGAGGTTGCCGAACACCTGCAACTGCGGGCTGTAGTCGTAGCGCAGGCCCAGGCGTGGCGCGTAGTCCCAGGCATGCAGGCTGACGCGGTCGTTGGTCACCGGGTAACTGACTTCCGTCTCGCGACGCGTGTATAGGGCGGCCAGTCCACTGGTCAGCCAGAGGTCCGGCAGCAGCTCCAGTTCGTTGCTGACGTACAGCGTATGGTCGGAGCCTTGGTAGCTGTAATCGCGGGTCCGCGTGCCAGGTGTATACCCAGCCGTGTTGCCGACCGGCACGCGGACGAATTCCGACACTCCGGAATTGGGCAATGCCTTGGTGCTGCGCCACCCCACTGTGGTCTTGCTGACATGCCCGAGCAGGTCGTCCTGGCGCACATAGTTCAACGTGCCGCTGACATCGGTGTAGGCCACCTTCATCCGATTGGTGCCTTCGCGCAGGTCCATCGGGTAGTCGTGATAGACCACCCCGGCTTCCAGGCGGGCACCGTCATCCAGGTGCCAGGTGGTCTTGTTGGCCAGCCAGGTACTGCCCGGCTGGATGCGCTTGGAGTCGCGCGCCAGGTTCAAGCCATTGGCCGCGCGAGGGTCGTGGGCGATCTGCCCGCGGGTCAGTCTGCCGGGCGTGTCGTTGTCGGTCTCGCGATAGCGGAAGAAAAACCGGGTCTCCAACTGCGGGCTGAAGCGATAGCCGAAGTTGCCTGCAGCGCCACGGCTGCCGCCGGCGCTCTGGTCCTGGAAGCCGTCGTAGCTGGAATCGGTCACGCTGAAATAATAGTCGGCATCCCCCAGCACCTCGCCGGAACTGACCTGGCGCTTGCTGTAGCCATGGCTGCCCACTTCGTAGCGCAGCTGCAATCTGGCGGCGTCGTAGCCGGTACGCGTGACATAGTTGATGGCGCCGCCCAGGGCCAGCGCGCCACGGTCGAAGCCATTGGCTCCGCGCAGCACCTCGACACGGCTCAGCCACAGCGGTTCGAGCAACTCATAGGGCGTGCCACCAGGGCCGGTCAGCGGCAGGCCGTCGAACATCTGGTACAGCCCCGAAGAATGCGCGCCGGGACCGCGGTTGATGCCCGAACCACGTATGGAGATTTTCGCACCTTCGTTGTTGGCAGCGCGGGCATAGATGCCTGCCTGATTCCTGAACAAGTCTTCATTGCCCGCCAGCCGCCCGCGCTCACTCGCTTCGGCGTCGATCAGATTGGTACCGCCCGGGACCGAGTGCAATGCCAGACCTGCCTCGTCCAGCTCGCTCACGCGGGCCTCGCTGACCTCGACAGCCGGCAACTCCATGACCTGTGCCGCGAGGGCACACGAAGGTGCGCCGAACACGGCAGCCAAGCCCAAGGCAGGCCATCGGGGCGAGCGTGACAGGGCAATCGAAGACAGGCAGTGGGGACGGCCCCCGACATGAAGACGGGGCGCAGAGGGTTGCGGCATGGAACGGATCCTTGAAGAGCGGTATACCCGAGAAAGGTCCGGGTCTGGCAAGCGGCGCGGCCCCAGCCTCGGGCCCGTTGGGGAGGATTGACGCTCGTGATGGCCCAATGAGCACATTGGTGGGTGAAATGCCCCGCAGCGGTCAGACTTCGCTGCGCAGTTCCTCGAGATAGCGGGTGCCGCGCACGGTGAGGGCCAGCCGCGTCCGGCTATCTGGGGTGACCGTGGTAACCACGTAACCGACCAGCAGCAACGCGCGCAGGGCGAAACCGTCCTCGCTGCCGAATGCCTGCCATTGGGCGCTCTCTATCAGCGTCAGCAGCCGCTTGTAGTTAGCCTGGTCTTCCGTCATCGCTAGCCAGCCTCCGTTGCATCCATTGCACGTGCCGCCAGCTTACTCAAAAGCATCGACCAGGGCACAGGAAAAAGCATGCCGGAGGATCCCGAGCATGGAAGTGGCGGCTGCGGCCGAGCCGTGGAAAAACCAATGGCAGCAGGGAGGCGGTTTCGGCCAACATCAGCTATAGCTTTTACAGCCCCGGGCAATTTCAGCCGGTTTATTCCCCTGCCTTCTCATCATCGACCGTCAAGGGTGACTCCATGGCTTCCATCGAAGCGGTACTAGCAGGGCTCGACCCGCCCCTCAAACATGAAACCCACATGGAAGAAGGGCTGCTCAACCTGACCCTGATCGACCCCAATGTCCCCGCGCAAGTGATGCGCAGCCTGTCGCCCCATGAATACAAGGACAGCACCACGTTTCGCCTGCTGGTGCTGTATGCGGTCAACGAAATTCGTGGCAAGGGTTCCCATGCGCCACTGGAAGTGATGCCTGCCGTCGAGTGGGACTCGCACACCTGATTGCAGAGGGCTCGCCAGGCAAGCGACAGCTCGTCGCTGTGCCACACATTTTCTGAATCTTTCCTGCGTATCACAACTCAATGATGAGTCAACGCAGGAGATCACCATGCCGAACCCAACACTGTTCATCATTGACTACCGGCTCCATGGAGCGGAAAAGTCGTTCATCATCCGTCTACCGACCCTGAACAATGCCGATGCCTGGCATTGGGCAAGTTGTGATGCAGGGGTCGGGGTCATCCCCAAGTTCGGCCGCGAACGGGTGCAGAAAGTCAGCAAGCCCAAGGCCGAGCAGTATGGTATTACCGATGTGCGCTGGAGGCCGTCCGGCCAGCAGGCACGTGAAGAACTGGGAATCGAAACGGCTCATTGAGCCGTCCGATCTGTGCTTCGCTTCATCGCCTTGGTATCACCCGCTGTTGCAGGACCATGCCGGGGGTTGCCCACGCAACCCCCGCAGCCGATCCGCAGTCACCCTCGCCGCACCCTCGCTTTTTCATCGAACATCGGAATGATTCCTGATTCCGCTGAGCATATCCGCTTGAACTTCCCGGTTTTGGTATCCCTCTGCTGATAACCATCCCTGATCAAGAGGCTGAAGAACATGAGAGCACTTACCTACCACGGCGCTCACGACGTCAAGGTCGACACCGTTCCCGACCCCCAGCTGCAGGATGCCGACGACATCATTCTGCGCGTCACGGCCACCGCCATCTGCGGCTCGGACCTGCACCTGTATCGCGGCAAGATACCCACGGTCGAACACGGCGACATCTTCGGCCACGAGTTCATGGGTGTGGTCGAGGAAGTCGGGACCGGCGTCACTGCAGTCAGCCCCGGCGACCGGGTGGTCATCCCCTTCGTGATTGCCTGTGGCAGCTGTTTCTTCTGCAACCTGGACCAGTTCGCCGCGTGCGAGACGACCAATACCGGCCGCGGGGCAATTCTGAACAAGAAGTCGATTCCACCAGGCGCGGCGTTGTTCGGCTTCAGCCACCTTTACGGCGGCGTGCCCGGCGGGCAAGCCGAGTACGTCCGTGTGCCCAAGGCCAATACCGGGCCGTTCAAGGTGCCGGGCACTCTGGCCGACGAGAAGGTGCTGTTTCTTTCCGACATCCTGCCTACCGCTTTCCAGGCAGTGAAGAACACCGAGATCGGCCAGGGCTCAAGCATTGCCATCTACGGCGCCGGTCCCGTCGGGCTGCTGTGCGCTGCCGTAGCGCGAATGCTCGGCGCCGAGCGTATCTTCATGGTCGATCACCATCCCTACCGCCTGGCGTATGCGCAACAGGCCTACGGCGTGATTCCGATCAACTTCGATGAAGACGATGACCCTGCCGACACCATCATTCGCCAGACCCCCGGCTCACGAGGTGTCGACGGTGTGGTGGATGCAGTGGGTTTCGAAGCCAAGGGCAGCACCACCGAAACCGTGCTGGCGGCATTGAAGCTGGAAGGCAGCAGCGGCAAGGCACTGCGCCAGTGCATTGCCGCTGTGCGCCGTGGCGGCATCGTCAGCGTGCCGGGTGTGTACGCCGGGTTCATCCACGGCTTCCTGTTCGGCGACGCGTTCGACAAGGGCCTGACCTTCCGCATGGGCCAGACCCACGTGCAGCGCTATCTGCCGGAGCTGCTCGAGCACATCGAAGCGGGCCGCCTTACGCCTGAAACCATCATTACCCACCGCATGTCGCTGGAACAGGCTGCCGAAGGCTACAAGATCTTCGACAAGAAACAGGAGGACTGCCGCAAGGTCATTCTCACGCCTGGCGAGCCGACCATCGAAGCCCCGGTTGTCGAGCCTACCGCAGGCGTCATTCCGGCGCTTTGAGGTACCCCACAACAAGGCTGGGCAGTGCCCGGCCTTGGCCACTGCAAAGCAACGGACCGGGATCACCGATCGACATGGGATGAAACGAGCGCCGAGGGCCGTTGTCTAGAGCAGTAACACCCATTGATGTGAGTCATCCCATGTTGAAGTTTCTTGGCAGTACCGTCGGTATCATCTTCCTGATCGGCCTGGTCGTGGTCATCGGCCTGTTCAAGCTGGTCTTCTGAACCCTGTCGGGGCACTCATCGAGTGCCCCTGCCCTGCCTGGGCCGCTGTGCGCTCGCCGCTATCTCCAGAATATCAGCCGCCTTTCCCGCCACTGCCTGTCAAACGGCGCCCGCCATCGCCACTCCTTGCCGACCTTCCAGCTTGACCTGATACATTGCCTGATCGGCCGCCTTGAGCAAGGTGTCCAGATCTTCACCGTGTACGGGGCACAGCGAGATCCCGACGCTGCCCGACAGTGACAGCGCACCGACGCTGGTGCCGATTGGCAACTCGATCGCATCCAGCAGCTGCTGCGCCTTGAGGATCACGCTGTCCGGATTGGTCAGATCGGAGACCAGCGCGACGAATTCATCGCCACCGTAACGCGCGACCGTGTCGTAATGGCGCACCGTCTCGCGCATGCGTTTGGCGAGTGCCTGCAGCACCTGGTCGCCCACCGCGTGGCCGTGCTCATCGTTGATCTGCTTGAAATGGTCGAGGTCGATCAGCATGACCGCGAATGGGACGCCTTGCTCGGTCCAATGCTGAAGTGCCTGGGTGAAGCGGTCTGCCAGCAGGTAACGGTTGGGTAACTGGGTCAGGACGTCGTGGGTGGCCAGGAATGCCGAGCGCTCATGCTCCAGTTCGGCGGCCTCGATGGCCGAGAAATGCCTGACCAGCACCATCGGCACCACCACCAGGCTCGCCATCAATATTGCCAGAATCAACAGATTTCCCGGACCCAGCACGTCCATCAGGCGTAGTTGCCGTTGAAAGCTGAGGGAAACAGGTTGCGTAGGACTGTCCACGTACACACTGTCGGTCAGCCGCGGCAAGGCAAGTTCGTCCCACCAACGCCCCGCCACCGGCTCCATGGCGACCACCTGGCTGGGGCTGTCAGTGCTGTGCAACTGAGCACTCACTGCCACACGCGAGTCGCTGTTGTGGCGCACGATGGCACCGAGCAGTGCATCGGTCTTGATCAGCAGCATGGCCACCATGGTGCTGCCGAAGAAATTCGGCAAGGTGTGCTGGGTATCCTCATCGGGGCGCGACACCGACTTCATGAGAATGTAGGCGTTGCCGCCTTCGTGCAGGGCGAACACCGGCGACACCACTGGCAGCGGGTTCTGACGAATACGCGCCAGGGCGTTGGCCAGGTACGGCACGGTTTCCAGGCGCACGCCATAGATGACGCTGGCCTGCGGCAGCTGCGGCGACATGAACAGGATGGGCCAGGTCGCTTCCGCCATGGCTCGCGACCCGCCGACCCCAGGCTCGGCTGGCGCTACGCCCTTCATGTGCGCGTCTTTGACCTCGAAATTCTTCAACTCGAAATCGGGCAGCCAGGTGCGCCGCAGCAATGCCGTGAAATCGAATTGCTCGTCCACCGGGACGCTGCGCGCCACTTCCAGCATGTAGATGTGCGGGTACGCCGCCAGCACGGCCGCGCCGTAGCGGGCTGCCGCATCGGTATCGCTCTGCTTGACCGCCTGCAGGAATGCCGCAAAACCTGCCAGTACGGCATCGTTGGTGTCGAGCTGATTGCGTACGGTGCCGGCGATGCTCTGTACATACTCGGAGAAGCGGGTTTCCTGCCGCTGGATTTCGGACCGCAACAGCGAGAACGCCGAAAATACGATCAAGCCGAGCGCCAGGCCGATAAAACCTGCGAGCGATGGGCGGCGTCTGATCAACATCGTGGCAATATCCAACGCACGGGCGTGCACGGGCAGCAAGTTTCGGGGTCGTCGAAGGTCGTCATGTGTGGCTGCGTAAGGGCAGCAAAGAATGAGTTCGACGGTACACATGGCCGCCAGTCAAGGGATTGACCGGCGCCTGCAGAGCAAGCTAGCAAATTGCCATCTCAGCGTCTACAGCGTCTCGTCGCTATCGTGGAAGGACCCAAGCCTCGATCACGCGTATGCGGGTCGCGTCGAAGCAGCGCCAATGCGTCCAGCGCATTGAAAGTCTAGCAAGAAGCCTGTTTTTGCCGCTTCCACAGGCACCTCGAGGACCAACGCGAAACTGCCGTAGTTTGCTAAAACGGCGAATCGCAGAATCTGCGCACAGTAGCGACAGTGGCGTCTGTTGACGACAGGGCTGATGAGTACTTGGATAATCCCTACATGAACACAGTTGTGATGACGCCCTCCAGCCTTCTCGATAAAGCACATCACACAACCGCTTTGTGAGCTCAAGGTTGTTCAGAGCAGGGTTAAGACTTTACTTCATCCAGCACGACTGGCGTCTCGCCACTGAAGTCGATCCATGGATTGGTGCCCAGCAGATGGGCGTGGGGTACTTGCGCCTCATAACGCATGGTGAACTCTGCCGGACCATGACCGTAGGCCACTATCAAACCCTGCCTGGAATCCATAATGCCTGCGTGCATTCCCAGTCCGTGATAACTCACACGAACGGCCTTGTCGCCGAGGTCAAGCCTTTCGATCTGGAAACGCGCGATTGATCCATCCTTCAGCGTGAACCCCCAGCGGAAAGGGCCACCCGCGACGACCGTCATTACCTCGTCGACATCAGTACCATCATCGGCCGAGTTGACATGCATTCGGCCGTACTTTTCAAGCGCTGCCTTGTGAGCACGGGCATCCATGGCCTTCATATCGTAGACCTTTGGGTAGGGCCCCATGCCGTTTTCCTCGGTCAGGACACCACCACCAGTCACTGAGGGCAAACGACCTGCAAGTGTTACCTGTTCAAGAAGCTGGGGGGTGGTCAATTCGAAAGCTTTGATCAGGTCCTGCTTCTCAAGCTCGGTGAGCGCGCGCTCATATGACGCCGCCAGGATCGGGGCCGCTGATTTCGGCACTTCGACGGTCACAACGTGTACACCAATCTCTTCAAGTAACTCATTGACGTTTTTCAGCCCAATGACATCTTTTCGGTTGTCGCTGAACTTCAGTGAAACAACCTTGGTGGCCATTGCATTGTCAGACACCTTCATGGGCTCTGCCGCCGCTGCTGAGCACAACGTATCGTTCGCCTTCATCTCACTATCCTCTGTTGGAAGCAACAGCTCTGGTTTGAGATGAAAGTATCTGGCGGCGCTAGATTCATTGGAAATCGATGCTACGCACAATGCACATGCAGCCAATGAATAACGTGCCCGGATCCCACGGAACCGTTGTCGGTCGGTAGCCCAGGCAGCGCCGGCAACTGGTCACCTTTCGATTCTCACTTTGCCTATGGCTGGCTGCACATGAACAACACTTCTCGAAGCCAACGATGGGCCGGGTCGTGCTCCTTTCGAGAGTGCCACGCTTGCTGATAGTCCATCTGGGGAATTGTGAAGGGCGGTGCGAACCTCGCAAGCTGCCTGTGTCGATCAACCGAATCAGCGGCTCGACTCGCTACGGTCAGGACCAGGTCCGTACCGGGAAGAACATCGACTGCAGCGCCCCAATGCGGCAGGGCCAAGGCAATACGCCGTTCCAGTCCTCGCACGCCTAGAGCGCGTTCAATTTCATCATAGGCATCGGGACGCATCGCCACCATGACATGTGACCGAGCCAACCACGCGTTCAACGATAGGCAGCCTTCCTGTGGCAATGAATGCCTGTCCGCGACGCAGATGAAGTCCTCGACGAACAATGTCTGGACCGATATATCCGGCGCAACGTCAGTGAAGATACCAAGCGCCAGGTCCAGCTCTCCATCCTGCAACTGAGCCATCATGCCTTCCCGGCTTGACTGGCTTATTGCTAGATCAATACCTGGCGCAGTTTGCCGAAGGTGTTTGACCAGCGGTGGAAGGATGATTCTGGAGGCGTAATCCGACAGCGATAGCCGGAAACGTCGCTGCGCTGTCGCAGGATCGAAATCAGGAGAGGCAAGCAGTCCATTCAAACTGCCAAGTGCATCTTGCAAAGGGGTAACCAAGGACTGCGCCCGCGCCGTCAGAATCATCTTGCCGCCCTGTCTCACCAGAAGAGGGTCATCGAAATACTCCCGAAGTTGCGCCAATGCGTGGCTCACCGCTGGCTGACTTCTGTGCAAACGAACAGCAGCTCTGGTTACGTGCTTTTCGATGAGAAGCGCGTGCAAAGCAAGCAACAGGTTCAGGTCAATCTTTCTTAGTGCATCCATCAGAAGAATAATCCATGTGCATGCAAGTGATTTCCATCAGGTTAGCAGATGGATCAACCTTGGCTCTGCCCTTAATCGAGCCGTGCTTATGGAGAGCCTCATGCTGAATAGAACACTGCTGGTCGGATCACTTCCGCTTGCCATATCGGTGATGGCCGGGGTGCTGATTCCAGTTCAAGCAGCGAGCGGCGGCATGCTTGCGAGGCTGCTTGGCAACCCACTGTGGGGAGCGGCTGTGGCGCTTCTGATTGGATTCATCGTGCTCGCATCGACTGCGGTGACCATTCGCCTTCCCGCACCCGACTTCGTAGCAGCTTTTCAAGGCCCGTGGTGGATTTGGATAGGAGGGATCACTGGGGCGGTGTACGTGGCAACCTCGTTGTTCCTACTGCCGAAGGTCGGTGCTGCAAGCTTCATCCTGTGCGTGATTGCAGGCCAAATGGTCGCTGCGCTTTTGCTCGATCACTTTGGTCTGTTGGGTCTTGCGGTCAAGCCGGTGGGCTTTGGTCGGATTTCAGGCATTGCCATAATGCTGATCGGCCTTGCAATTGCTCAGTACAGCAGCGTGCAGACCAAACCGATGACGCAGACGGATGCTCAAAACACCGAGCACACATCGAATTGATGACCATACAACGACAAGCCGATGGCGATCGGCAACTGGACGAAAGAACTCTAAAAGCAGCTCATGGGCGCTCGCATCACGAACGCCCATGGCAACTTTGACGCTTCTACGGCGGCGTTACTCGCCTAAGACGATCAGCGACGCTTCTTGCTCACTGGCTTGGCCAGTTCGAACATCAGTACCGAACGTCCGGTGACGGCGTACTCGGTGCCGAAGTCGAACGACTCACCGGCTTCGAAGTCGGTCTGGTTGGTGTCCAGTTGCAGGATCCAGCGCTTGCCTTCCGGCACTTCCGGCAAGGTGAAGCCAACCACGTCATGGTGCGCGTTGACCACGATCAACAACGAATGGTCGACCCCGGCGCGGCGGATACCACTGGACTGGGTGCGGCCATCGAGCAGGATGCCCATGCAGCGGTTGCTGCCGTCCTGCCATTGCTCGACGCCCATCTCGCTGCCGTTGGGCTGGATCCAGCTGACATCCTTGATGCCCAGGCTTTCGTCGTAGGCACCGGTGAAGAAGCGATTACGGCGCAGCAGCGGGTAGCGATTGCGCAGCTCGATCAGGTACTTGACGAAGTCCTGCAGCTCGCTGCTCTGCTCGCTGATATTCCAGTCAACCCAGCCGATTTCGCTGTCCTGGCAGTAGGCGTTGTTGCTGCCACCCTGGGTACGAGCGAACTCATCGCCCGCCAGCAGCATCGGCGTGCCCTGGGCAAGAAACAGCGTCGCCAGCAGGTTGCGCATCTGCCGGTAGCGCAGCGCGACGATTTCCGGATCGTCGGTCGGACCTTCGACGCCGCAGTTCCACGAGCGGTTGTCGGAGTGGCCGTCGCGGTTGTCTTCACCGTTGGCTTCGTTGTGCTTCTCGTTGTACGACACCAGGTCGTTCAAGGTGAAGCCATCGTGCGCGGTGATGAAGTTGACCGACGACGCCGGCTTGCGACCACGACGGTTGAACTGGTCGCCCGAGCCCAGGAAGATTTTCGCGAAATCGCCGAGCATCTCGTCGTCGCCCTTCCAGAACGCACGGGAGATGTCGCGGAACTTGTCGTTCCATTCCATCCAGCCCGGCGGGAAGTTGCCCACCTGATAGCCGCCCGGGCCGCAGTCCCACGGCTCGGCGACCAGCTTGACCTTGGCCAGCACCGGATCCTGGCGGCAGGCGTCGAGGAAACCGCCGCCTTCGCTGAAGCCATGGGCTTCACGACCCAGAATCGTCGCGAGGTCGAAGCGGAAGCCGTCCACGCCCATTTCCGAACTCCAGTAACGCAGGGAGTCGGTGACCATCTGCAATACGCAGGGGTGGCTCATGTTCAGGGTGTTGCCGGTGCCGGTGTCATTGATGTAGTAACGCGCATCGTCTGGCATCAGGCGGTAGTAGTTGGCGTTGTCGATACCCTTGAGCGACAGGGTCGGGCCCATCTCGTTGCCTTCGGCAGTGTGGTTGTAGACCACGTCGAGAATCACTTCCAGGCCGGCCTTGTGGAAGCGCGAAACCATGACCTTGAATTCGGCGATCGACGAGCCGGCCATGAAGCGGGCATGCGGCGCGAAGAAGCCCAGGGTGTTGTAGCCCCAGAAGTTGTGCAGGCCTTTTTCCAGCAGATGGTTGTCATCAAGGAAATAGTGAACCGGCATCAGCTCTACCGACGTGACGCCGAGCGAACGGATGTATTCGACCACGTCGTTCTCGTGGAAGGCGGCGAAGGTACCGCGCTCGGACTCACGCACCGAAGGGTGGCGCATGGTGAAGCCGCGCACGTGGGTTTCGTAGAAAATGGTCTTTTCCCACGGCACGTTCGGCTTGGCTGTGTTGCCCCAGGTGAAGGCCGGATCGATCACACGGCAGCGTGGCATGAACGGTGCACTGTCACGCTCGTCGAACGACAAGTCGCCGTCTTCATGGCCCACGGTGTAGCCGAACAGCGCGTCGTCCCACTTCAATTCGCCCGAGATCTGCTTGGCGTAGGGGTCGATCAACAGTTTGTTGGCGTTGAAACGGTGGCCGTTGGCAGGGTCGTATGGACCGTGCACGCGGTAACCGTACAATGTGCCCGGGCGCGCATCGGGCAGGTAACCGTGCCAGATCTCGTTGGTGAATTCAGGCAGCGCGATGCGTTCGATCTCTTCGACGCCGTCGGCATCGAACAGGCACAACTCAACCTTGGTGGCGTTGGCGGAAAAGATTGCAAAATTGACGCCCGACCCATCCCAGGTCGCGCCCAATGGGTACGGCAAGCCCTCGCTGACACGGCTGGCGGGACGTTCCTGGCTTGACGCACTGTCATTCATTGATTGATCAGACATGATCAAACACTCCGGAAATAGGTTGAGCCTGAGCTCTGAGGTAGACGACCAAAACGGTCTACTGATAGAAGCGCGCGCAGCCGAACAGTTCAGGATATTTTTCAGCGTGGAATCAAGATGTGGTTAGCAGCCGACAACGCGAGATTGAACGCACTGGTTTATTGACGCTCTTAAAACAAGCTTTGCAAGAAGAGCGCAAGCGCCCTTGAAGAGAATGAGTTAACTCAATGCGTATCCTGCTGATAGAAGACGATCCAATCCTGGCGCTACTGGCCGAGATAGCTCTGGAGGAAGATGGCCATGAGATCATCGGTCCTGCGTATGACGTCGCCGGAGCGCTGTCACTTGCGCACGAGCATGTCATCGACGTTGCATTCGTCGACATCAATCTGGATGGACACGACGAAGGCGTAGGCCTGGCGCAGACGCTCTACGAGCAATTCAAGATCCATTCGCTGTTCGTCAGTGGCCAGATCGATGTGGCCAAGGCCAACAGCGGCTACGCGTTGGGTTTGCTGTCCAAGCCCTACAGCCCCAATGACCTGTCGCGCAGCGCACACATCGTGCATTCGCTGGTCAAAGGTGAACTACCCTTGAATCGACCGCTGCCAGTGCCCTTGAAGCTTTTCACAGAATCGCGCGGCCTATATGGAAAGAAGCATGAGTAAACCCACAGATCTCCCGGGCATGGGACCAGGACTTGGTGAAACCGAGTTTCGCGAGTTGGCTGACAACGCGCCGGTATTGATCTGGCGCGCGGGTACCGACAAACAGTGCGACTGGTTCAACAAGCCTTGGCTCGACTTCACCGGCAAGACTCAGGACCAGCTCTGCGGCTATGGCTGGGGCGACGACGTGCACCCCGATGACCTGGAGATGTGCACGCGCAATTACGAACAGGCCTTCGACGCCCGCGAGTCCTTCACTACCCCGTATCGCCTGCGTCGCCACGACGGCAGCTACCGATGGTTTCTCGACCACGGCGCGCCGTTCTATCGCCTGGGGGTGTTCGCCGGCTACTTCGGCAGCTGCACCGACATCACCGCCCAGAAAGAGCTCGAGGCACACCAGGACGTTCTGGTTTCCGAACTCAACCATCGGGTCAAGAACAACCTGCAGCTGATCATCGCTTTCCTGCAGATGTCCAAGCTGCGCGCCCAGGGCGACGAAGCGCGGCAGTTGCTCGAATCGGCCATCGCGCGTATCCAGGGCGTGGGCACGGTCCAGGCCGAGCTGTATCGCAGTGCGTCCGGCACCGTGGATCTGGCGCATTACCTTCCTCACTTGGTACGGGCATCGATCCAGGCCGAGCGCGACGACAGCATTCACCTCACCGTCGATACCGAAACTGCCCACGCCCCGTTCAAGCTGGCTTCGGACCTGGGCTTGATCGTCAACGAGCTGGTGGCCAACGCCATCCATCACGGCAACCAGCGCACCACCCATATCCACTTTGCACTCAAGCGTCTCGGTACAGGTGACCTGCAGTTGACGGTGAGCGATCGCGGACCAGGCTTCTCCCCGGCGCAATTGTCGAATGCAGGCGCGTCGGGGTCCAAGCTCAGTGGCCAGGGGTTGATCGGCGCGCTGGCCAGGCGTTGCGGTGCGGTTCTCAACCGCAGCAACGCAGAGGGCGCCGTGGTTACCTTGACCTTGCCGCACCCCTAGACAGTGCGGTTGCGCGCTACAGCGGGCTGCCCTCGTCGGTCTTGATCAAGCCACCCAGAATGTCGCTGCCATCGCTGCCCGCCAGCGCTGCGTACCATTGCCGGGTTTCTTCCGGCACTTCACCGTGGATGATCGCCGCCCGCTGGCGCGCCTTGACCACCAGACCGGCGACCCGCTCCGCGCGTGCAGCCTCATAGGCCGCCAACGCGGCTGCCGGAGTCAGCTCGCGTTCGATGCAGCGGGCCAGCACCCAGGCATCTTCCATGGCCTGGCAACCGCCCTGCCCTATGTTGGGGGTCATTGCATGGGCCGCGTCCCCCAGCAGCGCAACCCTCGTGCCGACCAAATGGGGGACTCGCTCGGTGTCATGGATTTCCACTCGCGCAACGCTGGCCGGATCCAGCCGTTGCAGAAGACGCTGCACCGGGTCGGGCCAGCCGGCGAATTGCTGCTCGAGTTCGGCGCGATAGCCTTCACGGACGTTGGCCGTTCCTGCCGGCAACGGTACGTCGAAGAAGAAATACAACTCACCGTTCCCCATGGGCATCAACGACACCCGCTTGTGGTCGCCCACGTACTGCACCCATTCATCGGCGGGTGCCAGGTCGGGAGCCGACTGGATGCGACCATTCCAATTGACGTAGCCGCAATAGCGCCGCGGAATCGAGCGCCCGGCAATCTTGTCGCGCAACAGCGAGTGTGTGCCGTTTGCCGCTATCAGCAGGTCGGCTGTCACCGTTTCACCCGTCGACAGCATGATTTGCACATGGGTCTGGCTTTCTTCGTAGTCCAGGCACGCAACCCCCAAGGTCACGTTCTGCATCCCGACCGCCTCCAGAAGGATGCCTTGCAGGCGTGCGCGTGCAATCGGAAACGCACGCCGCCGAGCATGGCTATACAAGGGTTGCAGGTCGAAACGGGTGAGCAGGCGGCCTTGGTGGTCGCTGTAACTCATGGTCTGCATATGGCCACCTGCACGCTCGATGGACTCACCCAGACCCAGTGCATCCAGCACCCGCACACCGTTGGGCCAGATGGAAATAGCCGCGCCGACCGGCGCCAGTTCGGCCGCACGTTCGTAGACGTGAACCCGGTGACCAGCCTGTTGCAGGGCCGCAGCGGCACTGAGGCCGCCCATGCCGGCACCGGCGATGACGATATTCAAGGATTCCATGGCTTCTCCACTGAGATCGGTTTGATCCGAGACCGTGCAAAAAGCTGTCCAAGTGATCAGGAACCGTTATCAGCCGAGATTACGCCGACAAGCCAGGTGTGCCCATTGAAAGCTGGCGTCAAACCGGTGCGTCGCTGCCGCGTGCGCACCGGTTTGCAGCGTCTGGACTCAGCGCAGGAGGTTGTTCTTGGCCAGACTGACCAGTTCCTTGGCTCGCCCGTCGAGTACCGCACGCATCATGAACAAGCCGAAGCCCTTGACGTTGGCTGCCGTGATTTCCGGCGGCATGATCAATTCCTGACGCTCGCTGACCACATCCACCAACACCGGCCCATCATGCTCGAACGCCTCGATCAGGGCGGCACGCAGATCCTGCGGTTTCTCCACACGGATGCCCTTGATACCCATGCCCTGAGCGAACGTGGCGAAGTTCGGATTCTTCAGCTCGCAGCCCACGTCCACCAGACCGCTGGCCTTCATTTCCATTTCGACGAAGCCCAGCGTGCCGTTGTTAAGCACGATGACCTTGACCGGTAGGTTGGCCTGGCTGAGGGTCAGGAAGTCACCCATCATCATGGCGAAGCCGCCGTCGCCGGACATCGACACCACCTGGCGGTCGGGGTAGGCCGCCTGTGCGCCGATGGCCTGGAGCATGGCGTTGGCCATAGAGCCATGGTTGAACGAGCCGATCAGGCGGCGCTTGCCGTTCATTTTCAGGTAGCGGGCGGCCCAGGCGGTGGGCGTGCCCACATCGCAGGTGAATACCGCATCGTCGGCGGCCAGCTCGCTGACCAATCGGCTGACGTATTGTGGGTGGATGATCGTGCTGTTCGGGCCGCTCTCGGCGAGGTCGTCGAGGCCCTTTCGCGCGCTGTCGTAGTCCGCCAGCGCCTTGTTCAAGTGCATGGTGTCGGTGCGTTCTTCAAGGCGTGGCAACAGTTGCTGCACGGTGTGCTTGATGTCGCCGATCAGACCGATAGCCAGTGGGCAGCGATTGCCCAATGCCTCAGGCTGCAAATCGATCTGGGCAATGCGCGAGTGCTCAGGAAAGAACTGCCGGTACGGAAAGTTGGTGCCGAGCATCAGCAGAGTGTCGCATTCCTTCATGGCATTGAAGCCGGAAGCGAAGCCGATCAGCCCAGTCATGCCCACGTCGTAGGGATTGTCGTATTCCAGGTGCTCCTTGCCACGCAGGGCGTGCACGATGGGCGCCTTGAGCTGCTTGGCCAGTGCCACGACTTCGCTGTGTGCACCTGCGCACCCGGCACCGCACAACAGGGTGACGCGCTTGCCACCGTTGAGAAACCGGGCGAGCTCGTCGAGTTGCCCCGGCGCCGGAACGACCACTGGCGCCTGTGGTGCAATCCACTGGCTGACCGGCGCGTCGAGCGAGCTCAGCGCCACATCGCCCGGAATCACTACCACGGCAACGCCGCGGCGACTGATGGCAACGCGCATGGCCCGCTCCAGAATCTGCGGCAATTGCTCGGGGCGCGAGACCAGTTCTACATAATGGCTGCAGTCTTTGAACAACGACTCGGGATGGGTCGCCTGGAAGTAGTCTATGCCGATCTCGCTGCTGGGAATGTGCGCTGCAATCGCCAGCACCGGCACGCCGCTGCGATGACAGTCGAACAAGCCGTTGATCAAATGCAGGTTGCCCGGTCCGCAGCTGCCGGCACAGACCGCCAGTTCACCGGTCAGGTGCGCCTCGCCGCCAGCGGCGAAGGCCCCGGCCTCTTCGTTGCGCATGTGTATCCAATCCAGCCCGCCCAACCGACGCATTGAATCGGTCAGGCCATTCAAGGAATCACCCACTACGCCATAGATGCGTTTGACACCTGCGTGCTTGAGGGTATTGACCATGAAATCGGCTGCAGTGGACATTTGGCGCTCCTTTGAAAATATAAGTTCAAGGGCTCTGAGTACCGCCACGCCGAGGGTGTTCCGCTCGATTTATTAACAAAAATTATAGAATTGGCCCACGGGTTCTATAAGGGCGCCTGCGGCTGCGCGCAAACCGGGTATTCAAATGCAAGAAAGCCCGACCGGGGTCGGGCTTTCTTATAAGCAGTGCAGCACGCTGAGGGATATATCAGTTCAGCAATTCCGCAGGCACGGTGCCGCCGTTTTCAGCGAGCTTCTTCATCACAGCAGAGTGCAGCCAGGTGTTCATGGCTGCCGAATCATCGGTCGAACCGGTGTAGTGCAACTCTTCGGCAAGTTCCTTGCGCGCGGTCAGGCTGCTGTCCAGGCCAAGCAATTTGAGCAAATCGACGATCGACGTACGCCAGTTCAAAGTTTCGCCGTGGCTGGCCGCCATAGCTTCGAGCTTTTGAGCCACATCCACCTGGGTGATCGGCGCAGCGGAGGGCTGGTTCGTGACGGTAGTGGTGGGCGATGCACCTGGCGCAGGAGCAACGGGAGTTTGTGTAGAAGCGTCTGCGTCCGGAACAGCGTGCTTGCCGATACCCAGTTTCTCGAGGATGCTGCTGAAAAAGCTCATTTCGTATCTCCAGATTTCTTGGCTGCTGCCGTGGATTCGACAGCCTACTTAAGACCTGACACCCCTGGTCGCCGAAAAGTTTAATCGAGCCTGCGACATTCCGTGTCCTCGACCGGATACGAAGCTGGCCACATATTGTAATAAACGTTATTTAGTTGTGGCATCGGTGCGCACACTGCGCCAGAATCACGCCTCGATACCTTTACCTTTTTATCCACGATCCATGCCTGGGGATACTCATGTCCAAACTTGCTGAATACCGTCAACTCGAACGTCATCTGGCCGAACAACTTGCAGCACTTGAGGCCATGAAAGGCGACAAGGGCCTGGAACAGGAAATCGAGTTCGAGACCAAGTTGCGTTCGCTGTTGGGCGAATACAATAAAAGCCTCAGGGACATCGTTTCCATTCTCGATCCACAGCAAGGCGGCAAACCAGTCAAGGCCAGCGCAGCGCCTGAAAAAGCCACGCGCAAGCCGCGCTCGCTGAAAACCTACAAGAACCCCCACTCGGGTGAAGTCGTCGAAACCAAAGGCGGCAACCACAAGACCTTGAAGGAATGGAAAGCCGAATACGGCTCCGACACTGTCGAAAGCTGGTTGAGCTAAGCCACGCCCACCGGCAAGCAGCGACATACGGCCCGCTTGCCGGATCGCATCCCCCTCCCCTCACACCGTCCTTGTCGATGATCCCGCGATGTATCCCACCACACCCGATGGACGCTATTTCGTCGTACGCGGCCGGCTCTGGCGATGCAGCAACCCTGCCCTGCCCGAAGCCGTGCGCGAACATTGGGTCAAGGTGCTCATGGATGCACGGCGAGCGGTCAAGGCCGCCAAGCACTCGGAAGATCCCGAGGCTCTCGTAAAAGCCCGCGCGCAGGTCGATGTCGCCAAGCAGGCCTTGGGCGAGCGCGGGGAAGTGTGGTGGGACGACGGCAGCGCCGACGTCAACCGACGCATGGCGCGCAATACCGACTACGCAGAGTGGTATGCGGGGCTGGATGAAGCGTCACTGAAGTAGCTGATACCTGCGTCGTTCAACCGCGCCGAGAGAACCCCGGCGCGGCAACGAGCGATCAAACGCTGACGGTCGGCACCTGATCCATCAGTTTTTCCAGGCTGATCGGCAGGTCACGCACACGCTTGCCGGTGGCATGGTAGACCGCGTTGGCCACAGCAGCCGCCAAACCGGTCACACCGATTTCACCCACACCACGCGCACCGTACTCGTTGAGGTTGTAGTCGGGGTAATCCAGCAGGATCACATCGATGTCCGGCTGATCGGCGTGCACCGGCACCACATACTCCGCGTAGTTGTTGTTCACCGGCATGCCATTGCGCTCGTCGTAGTCGGTCGACTCGAACAGCGCCATGCCGATGGCCATGACGATGGCACCTTCGACCTGATTGCGTGCGGTCTTGGCATTGATGATCTTGCCCACATCAATGGCGCTGACCACGCGCGACACGCGCAGGCGGGAGATACCCGGATCCCAGCGCACCTCGACGAAATGCGCGCCGAACGAGCTGAATGCATGCTTCTTGGTATCGGCCATACCGGTATGGGCCTCGCCTTCGGCGCTGGCGATCTTCAGCTTCTTGAGTACTTCGGCGAACTCCAGGCTGGTCGAACCGTCCTGCAGGCGCCCGTTGCTGACCGTGATCGCTTCTGGCTTGGCATTGGCCAGCCCGCCCTCTTCCGAGGCTGCGAAGCTCTTGAGCTGGGTGAGCGCGGCGCGCGTGGCCTCTGCCACGGCCGGCAAGGCACTGGCAGTCATCCACGAGCCGCCGGAAACAGGCGCGGGCGGATAGGACGAGTTGCCCAGCTCTACCGTGATCCGCTCCAGCGGCAGACCGGTGATGTCACTGACGCACTGGGCAAGCACCGTGTAGGTGCCGGTCCCAATGTCCTGAGCACCGCAGTACACCACGGCGCGACCGTCGGAGGTCAACGAGACCCGCGCTTCGCACGGCGTGCGGAAGGCATCCCAGTTGCACTGCGCCATGCCGTAGCCGACGATCTCGTGGCCATCGCGCATGCTGCCGATACCCGGCGTGCGCTTGGCCCAGCCGAAACGCTCGGCGCCTTGCGCCAGTGCTTCGCGCAGATGGTTGCCGGACCACGGCAGTTTCTCCTGCTCGTTCTGCCCGGCCCAGTTCAACTGGCGAAAGGCGAGCGGGTCCATCTTGCAGCGTTCGGCCAGTTCGTCGATAGCCGACTCCAGCGCAAACAGGCCAGGGGCTGCGCCTGGAGCACGCATCGAGGTCGGTGCGCCGCGGTTGACCTGCACCGTGCCATGGGTCACTTCGACGTTCGCACACGAGTACAGGCTGGCACTCATGCCCCCGCAGTTCTCGACATACTGGTCGCCGATCCCGGTGGTGTTGAGCGATTCATGACGCAGGGAAACCAGCTTGCCCTTGCCATCGGCCGCCAGGCGCATGCGCTGGCGGGTCTCCGGGCGATGCCCTACCGTGGTGAACATCTGCGCTCGCGGCAGCACCAGTTGCACCGGTCGGCCGACGATCTTGGCAGCCGCGCAGGCAGCTACCGAGTGCGGCCAGATCCACAGCTTGCCGCCGAAGCCCGAACCAATGAACGGCGCACGCACTTCCACGCGCTCGGTGGGCAGGCCGAAGATCTGCGCCAGGGTGTTGCGGTGAACCACGACCGACTGGGTGGATTCATACACCACCAGTCGACCGTTGTCCCACAGCGCAACGGTGGCGTGCATTTCCATGGGGTTGTGGGTTTCCACAGGCGTCGTATAAGTGGCGTCTACCGTCTGCGCACCGCCATCGAAGGCGCTGGCTGGATCGCCACGCTTGTGGCCCTGCCCGCCGTCGGCGGCTGCGCGCCGCTTCAGTCCCTGCTCCAGATTGGCGGCAGCCGCGCTTTCGCTGTAGCTGACTTTGACCTTGTAGGCCGCTTCGCGCGCATGCTCGAACGTGTCGGCAACCACCAGCGCCACGAACTGCCCGGCATAACGCACGACATTGTCCTCGAACGGCAGCCTTTTCTCATCGGTACGCGAGCCTGTCAGCACCCCTGCCAGGGAGAAAGGCACGGGCGAGGTGTGGAACGCCTGGGGAAAGTTGCCGTGGTGCAGAATTTCCAGCACGCCGGGCGAGCGGCGCGCCGCCTCGATGTCCAAAGATGTGATCGAGCCACTGGCCACCGTGCTGTAGACGCCGTAGGCGAAGACCATGCCCTTGGGCTGATGGTCGGCCGCATACTGCGCGCTGCCGGTGACCTTCAGGCGACCGTCGATGCGGCGTGGGGATGCCCCCATGATTGACTCGCTCATGCCATGGCTCCTGTGCTCAGGGTGGAAAGGTTGCGCACGATGGCCTGCTGCCCAAGGGGAATCTTGTAGGCGTTGTGTGCATACGGCTTGGACCCTTGCAGCGCGATGGCTGCGGCCTTGGCGAAGTTTTCCGGGGTAGCGGCCGCACCGCGCAGTGCGCGCTCGGCTTCCAGCGCACGCCACGGCTTGGTGCCGACGCCGCCCAGGGCAATACGGGCCTCGCGAATGACCTGCCCGTCCATGACCAGAATCACCGCGCTGGAAGCCAGCGCAAACTGGTAGGACGCGCGATCACGCAACTTCAGGTACGCGGACTTGCCGTTCGCCAATGGCGCATTCAGCGTTACATGGGTGATCAATTCGTCAGGCTGCAGCGCATGCTCTTTCCACGGCGTGGCGCCCGGCAGCAAGTGGAAATCCTGGAAGTCGATCTCGCGTTTGCCGTTGGGGCCTTGCACCTGCACGGTCGCACCAATCGCCGCCATGGCCACGCACATGTCCGAAGGATGGGTGGCAATGCACTGGTCGCTGGTGCCCAGTACCGCGTGCACGCTGCGGTTGTGCCCGCCGATGGCAGCACAGCCCGAGCCGGGCACCCGCTTGTTGCAGGCGGAAACGCCGTCGCGGAAATAATTGCAGCGCACCCGCTGCATGACATTGCCGCCGGTGGTCGCCTTGTTGCGCAGTTGCGTGGTCGCCCCGGACAGCAGCGCCTGGGACAGCACCGCGTAATCACTTTTGATGCGCGGATGATTGGCCAGCCGAGTGTTGCTGACCATGGCGCCGATACGGGTCCGGCCATCGCTCAAGGTTTCGACCTGATCCAGCGCCAAGGTATGCACGTCGATGACCCGATCAGGCTGCATGATGTCGATCTTGACCAGATCCAGCAGGGTCGTACCGCCGGCGAGAAACGCCGTGGCTTCATTGCGGGCATGGGTCGCAACGGCCTGTTCGGGGCTGGTTGCGCGGGTGTATTCCAAGGCTCTCATCAGCTGGCTCCCTGTACTTTGCCACGGGCATCCTGCACGGCGGCAAGGATGTTCTTGTACGCGCCACATCGGCAGATGTTGCCACTCATGGCCTCGCGCACGCTGGCGTCGTCGGCGCCGATGTCCGGGTCCTTGATGATGGCCGCAGCGGTCATCATCTGGCCCGAGGTGCAATAGCCGCACTGGAACGCGTCGTGGGCCCAGAACGCTTCCTGAATCGGGTGCAACTGACCATTGCGCTCCAGGCCTTCGATGGTGGTGATGTCATCGCCCTGGTGCATGGCCGCCAGGGACAGACAGCTGTTCACCGGCTGACCATTGATGTGCAGCGTGCAGGCCCCGCACTGACCGTGGTCGCAACCCTTCTTGGTGCCGGTGAGCATCAGGCGGTCGCGCAACACGTCCAGCAGCACGGCATTGCCGGGCACATTGAGCGTGTGCGGCTGGCCGTTGACCTTGAGCGTGATCCGCTGCTCGCCTTTGGCCAAGGGCTTGTCGCTGTCGTCGACAGGCGCCAGTTGGGCGGCCTGGGCCCACACCGGGGCGGTGGCAGCGGCCATGCCCGAGATGCCCATGGTGCGCAGGAAATTGCGCCGCGAGGGCGTGGTCAGTTCCTTGAACAACTCACCGGAACCCTCTGGATCGGGAGAAATTTTTTCGGTCGGATCGGTCATGTTGCGGTCCTCATCTATTTTTTTATGTCTTGAATCACGGTCTTGCTGCGTCTAGTGCAGACACCTGGATCACGCCATTGGTTGAGGTCGTACGTCAGGTGATAAGACACTATGGTTTCAAAGCGTGTCGCGGATCACGCCATTGACGACCCGCACGATGCCCGACATGGCAACGAGGGCAGTTTTTGCCGGTGTCTTGCAAAGCGGGTTCAAACCTGCGTGGGCGCTCATGCGCTGCGGGAAATGTCACTCCGTTCGCCGATCCGGCGACTCAGTATGCAGTCGGCTGCGGGACGCCACTTGCCCAATCGAGTGGCGTTCTTGCCTATTTCAGTGAAGGCGACGAGACATGCGATAACGCGGGCAGGCTAGCCGTTTCCGCGCAAGGCCGCGATGTCGCGCTTGGGTGGCGCGCCGAACAGACGACTGTACTCGCGACTGAACTGCGACGGACTTTCATACCCAACCTTGAAGGCTGCGCTGGACACGTCCTGATGTTCATTGAGCATCAACCGCTTTGCCTCGTTGAGCCGCAGCCACTTTTGATACTGCAGCGGGCTCATCCTGGTAAGTTGGCGGAAATGATGATGAAAGGTCGGTGTACTCATCTGCACCCTGGCTGCCAGTTCGTCGACGCGCAGCGCTGACGTGTAATTCAACTTCAGCCAATCGATCGCTCTGCCTATGCGATAACCCTGCCCGTCCACCGAGGTGATCTGCCGCAGCCGACCCGCCTGGTCGCCTTGCAGCAGGCGATAGTGGATTTCGCGCTGGATCAGTGGCGCCAGCACAGGAATGGACTGTGGCTCATCGAACAGCGCCAGCAGCCGTTCGAACGAGGCCAGCAACGGCAGCGTTACCGAACCGATACCTACGCCCTGGACGGCGGCACGATCGCGAATGGGCGGCAGATCACCCTGCGCTATCAGTTCGGCCAGCATGCGCATATCCAGCTTGAACGTCAGCCCCAGGCATGGCTGCTCGTGGCTGGCAACCAACACTTCGGAGTTGGCAGGCAGATCCAGTGACGTGATCAGAAACTTCGAGGTGCTGTACCGATAACCTTCGCCCCCCACCCACAGCTGCTTTTCGCCCTGAGCAACCAGAATGATGCTGGGCTCGACCATGCAGGTCATGGGCGGTGCCGGGCAGTCGCGTCGAAAAAAACCAAGACCTGCGATGTCCGTTCGGTAATCACCGGGCGCCTTGGTGTGCGAGGCGATCATCCGCGTCAGCGTTTCGTGCGTCGATGAGCCTGGACCAGTCGTGTCGAATTCGTTCGTCATATTCACCTTGCTCCCGTGTCACGAACTCTAACTCGCCTCTGCTCGTTCGTCCCCCCATCCAGTGCAGACTCATAGGATCAGGCAAGTAATCCAGTGCAATGCGCTACAGAGAAGCTCATCGGACCGAGACAATGGCCATCGATAAATCTCTGGAGAAGACCTCTCGAATGAACCGATCTTCGACCTCCGCCACCCACACCGGTGAATCATGGGGCGCCGTGTTCGCCATGTCGCTGGCCGCCTTCGTGCTGGTGGCCTCGGAATTCATGCCCATCAGCCTGCTCACACCCATCGCGGCGGACCTGCACATCACCGAGGGCCAGGCCGGCCAGGGCATCTCCGTATCAGGGCTGTTCGCGCTTTTCACCAGCCTGCTGATCGCATCGGTGGCCGCTCGGGTCGAGCGCAAACCGCTGCTCGTTGCACTTACCCTGCTGATGATCGTTTCCGCAGCCGTCGTTGCCTTTGCACCCAACTATTGGGTATTCATGGGCGCACGCGCCCTGATCGGCGTCGCCATCGGCGGGTTCTGGTCATTGTCGGCAGCGACCGCCATGCGCCTGGTGTCTGAAAGCCAAGTCACCCGGGCGATGGCTATCGTCAACGGCGGCAATGCTCTGGCAACGGTCGTGGCAGCGCCCCTGGGCAGTTTTCTCGGCGCGCTGATCGGCTGGCGCGGTGCCTTTCTGGCCCTTCTTCCCGTGGCCGTGATTGCCTGTGCATGGTTGTTGGTGAGCCTTCCAACCCTGAAAGCGCGCAGCGAGTCGGGCACCGGCAACGTTCTCACGCTGATGAAACGCACCCCGGTCGCCCTGGGCATGGTCGCGGTAAGCGTATTTTTCATGGGTCAGTTCATGCTCTTCACCTATCTGCGTCCGTTTCTGGAAACGGTCACACAGGTCAGTGTTTCCATGCTTTCGTTGATGCTGCTGGTGCTAGGCCTGGCCGGGCTTGCCGGCACGTTCCTGATCGAAGCCTTCCTGAAAAATGGCCTGCATCGAACGCTGACCGTTATCCCGATCCTGATGGCCGCCATCGCCATGGCACTGTTGTCATTCGGCAGCTCGACGGCCATCACTACGGTACTGCTGGGGCTTTGGGGAGCGGTTGCGACTGCCGCACCGGTGGGATGGTGGACGTGGCTGGCAAGAACCCTTCCGAACGATGCGGAGGCAGGCGGTGGCTTGATGGTGGCGATCATCCAACTGGCCATCGCGTCCGGGGCCATCGTCGGTGGGCTGGTATTCGACGCAAGCGGCTACCGGGCGACCTTTGAAACGAGCGCAGGGTTGCTCGGCTTGGCAGCGGTACTTGCCTTTCTGGCGGGACGCGCGGCAACCCGGGCAGCTGCAGGCGGCACGTCGGGGGCAGCGCGGCCCTGCACACCGGCTGCCAGGTAGGCGAAACGCCGACTCGGCGTATCGCACCCCCGATGCGTCAGGTGACAGCTGGCAGATCCATACCCGCTCTCGCCCAGAACGCTTCGGCGGACTGACCCAGGTTTGCTTTCGGCCGGGTCAGGTGCACCTCCAGCGGTATGTCCCAACTCTCATCGAGCGCCCTCACCAAGCGTCCCTCGTGAAGCTCCTGCTCGGTCAGGCTCTTGGGCAACCAGGCCACGCCTTTGCTTTCAAGGGCCATGGACATGAGCACCGCTGCCAGGTGGCTGCTGAACAGCGGCTGCAAGTGCAGATAGTCCTCTTTGCCGCGCAACCTGTGGGCGACGATCCGCCCCAGCCCCGACTCATGGGTATAGGCCAGGTAAGGCAGTGCAGCGGGCGAGGTATCGAAGTGTGAGGAGGCACTGGCGAGCGGTACCAGAACGTCCTCTGCGACCTTCTTGCTGATGAACTGATCGGGCGCCAGCAGCGGCGGAACATCGGGATGACGATGGCAGAGCAGAAACTGGACCTGGCCGTGTATCAGCATCTGCTCGCAGACAGCCATGCTGTCGGAGTGAAGCTGTACCGCTTCGATAGGCGCACCGGCTTCCGAGCTGCGCAGCCACCTGGGGAAAAACGTGAACGACAACGAGTGAGTGGCGGCGAACTTCAGTGAGCGTGCCGACACGCCCGCCACTTCCTGCGCCTCGTTGCGCAGCCGATACAGGTGGCGCGCCGCCTCCTGCGCACCGGGCAGAATCTGCCTCCCCGCCTCTGTCAGGGTCGCGCCATGGGGCGTACGGATGAACAATTCCACGCCCATCCAGTTTTCAAGCGAGCGGACCCTGCGGCTGAAGGCCGGCTGGGTGATGTGGCGAGCTTCGGCGGCGCGCACGAAGCTGCCGTATTCGGCAAGCGCCGAAAGGTCTTCGAGCCAGACGAGTTCCAAGGGCCATGCCTTCTGTGCATAGGGTTGGGCATTAATAGCATTGGGCGGGTGACTTCGCAAAGCCTAACGTGGGGGCCACAACCCATAAGAGGAACCCTCCATGCGCATCGTCGACATTCGTGAGAAGACCGTTTCCATCGCCTCCCCCATTGCCAACGCCTACATCGACTTTTCCAAAATGACCTGCTCGGTCGTGGCGGTGATCACCGACGTGATCCGCGATGGCAAACCGGTCATCGGCTACGGCTTCAACTCCAACGGTCGCTACGGCCAGGGTGCGCTGATGCGCGACCGCTTCCTTGCCCGTATCACCGAAGCCGACCCCGATACACTTGTCGATCATGAAAACGACAACCTCGACCCGTTCGCCATCTGGAAAGCCCTGATGACCAACGAAAAGCCTGGAGGCCACGGCGAGCGCTCGGTGGCGGTCGGTACCATCGACATGGCGGTGTGGGATGCGGTCGCCAAGATCGAAGGCAAGCCGCTGTATCGCCTGCTGGCTGACCGCTATCGCAACGGCGTGGCGGACGACAAGGTCTGGGTCTATGCCGCCGGTGGCTACTACTACCCCGGCAAGGACCAGACCAAGCTCAAGGCCGAAATGCAGAGCTATCTGGACCGTGGCTACGACGTGGTCAAGATGAAGATCGGTGCGGTGCCGCTCGATGAAGACATCCGGCGTATCGAAGCAGTGCTCGAAGTGGTCGGTGATGGCCGGCGCCTGGCGGTCGATGCCAATGGTCGCTTCGACCTGCAGACCGGTATCGCCTACGCGGAAGCCATCAAGAAGTACAATCTCTTCTGGTACGAGGAAGTCGGCGATCCGCTGGACTACGCCCTGCAGGCCGAACTCGCCAATCACTACGAATTGCCCATGGCCACCGGCGAAAACCTGTTCTCCCACCAGGACGCTCGCAACCTGCTGCGCCACGGTGGCATGCGCCCCGACCGTGATTTTCTCCAGTTCGACTGCGCACTGTCCTACGGCTTGGTCGAGTACATGCGCACTCTAAAAGTAATGGAAGACATGGGCTGGTCGTCGCGCCGCGTGGTCCCCCACGGCGGTCATCAAATGTCGTTGAACATCGCCGCGGGCCTGCACCTGGGTGGCAACGAATCCTACCCGGATGTATTCCAGCCGTTCGGTGGCTTCGCTGACGGTATCCAGGTCGAAAACGGCTATGTCGGCCTGCCGGACATTCCCGGTGTCGGTTTCGAAGCCAAGTCGGCCCTCTACGCCGTCATGCGCGAGCTCGGCGAAGGCTGATCGCTTCCCCCTGCGGCCTGTGCCAAACAGGCCGCAAACGCTGGCGTCAGGCACTGACGTCACGCCACACGCCCATCACAACAATAAAATGAGGTGTTCTCGTGGAAATGTCCAGAACCCGCTGGTATGGCCAGCTGTACGTGCAAGTGCTGATAGGTATCGTCATCGGTGCCGCCATCGGTTACTTCGCACCCAACATCGGCGCCAAGCTGCAGCCGTTTGCCGATGGCTTCATCAAACTGATCAAAATGCTGCTGGCACCGATCATCTTCGGCACGGTGGTGGTCGGTATCGCCAAGATGGGCAGCATCAAGGAAGTCGGGCGCATTGGTGTGAAAGCCCTGATCTACTTCGAGATTCTGTCGACGATTGCGCTGGTCGTCGGGTTGATCGTGGTCAACATCGTCAAGCCCGGTGTCGGCATGAACATCAATGTCAGCGCCCTGGATGCCAGCGCCATCAATAAATACAGCCAGGCCGCCAGCGAGCAAGGCGGCACCGTCGAATTCTTTCTCAACATCATCCCGCACACGTTCATCGGCGCCTTTTCCAACGGCGTGATGCTTCAGGTGATACTGCTCTCGGTGTTGATGGGCATTGCCCTGGTTCAGTTGGGCGAAACCAGCAAGCCTCTGATCAATACCATCGATCTGTTCCTGCAAGGCCTGTTCAAGATCGTCGCCATGGTCATGCGCCTGGCCCCGCTCGGCGCCGGTGCTGGCATGGCGTTCACCATCGGCAAGTACGGAATTGGCACGTTGCTCTCACTCGGGCAATTGCTGGTGGCGCTCTACATCACCACATTGATATTCATCGTCGTGATACTGGGCACGGTTGCCAGGTGGTCAGGCATGCCGTTGATGCAGTTCCTGCGCTACTTCAAGGATGAAATCCTCATCACCCTGGGCACCTGTTCGACCGAGGCCGTGTTGCCCCGCATGATGGTCAAGCTGGAAAAACTGGGCTGCAAGAAATCGGTCGTGGGGATGGTTCTGCCGACCGGATATACCTTCAATGCGGACGGTACCTGCATCTACCTGACCATGGCCGCGATTTTCATTGCCCAGGCAACCAATACGCCACTGACGTTCGCGGACCAGATGATTCTGCTGGCGGTATTCCTGCTGACGTCCAAAGGCTCCGCAGGCGTGGCAGGGGCCGGGTTCGTGACGCTGGCCGCAACGCTCACCACTATCCATTCCATTCCTCTGGTTGGCCTGGTCCTGCTGCTGGGCATCGACCGGTTCCTCAACGAGGCCCGGGCTGTCACCAACCTGATCGGCAATGGCATCGGCACCATCGCGATCGCCAAGTGGGACAACTCGTTCGATGTCGAGGTCTGTCAGCGTGAGCTAGCCGCCATGAAAGACGAAAAGGCTGCCAGGAAAACGCTGCTGGCGCAGAAATGACCCATTGCCGAGCCGGCGTTGGCGCGGGTTGCAAAGCACCGGTTGACAGCAATCACCTGCCGTTTACGAGCGACGTGTGGTCGTCAATCTGACTCGACAGACGAAACCTGGAAGCGGCCGTCCGAGCCTTCACTCGCCAGATCAAGTCAGCCTGCCACCTCGATGAGTGCGGCATGGACGCGCTTCATCACATGCTCGACACCCTTGGCCATGGAGCAAATGACTGAGGATTTTAACCCCCCCTCAACACAATCAGGAGAGACACAAATTGAACATCGGAATAATCGGCGCCGGCAATATTGGCGCGACCTTGGCGCGCAAACTTGCAGCGGTGGGTCATACCGTCAAACTGGCCAATTCCAAACGCTCCGACAGCATCCAGGCGCTCGCCCATGAGATAGGCGTACACGCAGTGACCAAGGAACAAGCGGTCTTGGAAGTGGGCGTGGTCATTCTTTCGATTCCTTTCGCCAGCTACCCCGATCTTAAGCAAACATTGGGCGGCGCGACCTGAGGCGATAGAGTCGCCGGGGGCTCAGGTAAAGCTACCCATGAACCCCTGTCGCAGCTCCTTCCCGAGGGGGATAGGCCCCAGCATCGATCCCGACCCTGCCCGAGTCCGATATCGCTGAAGGGCAGCGGCAAACCTAGGCGCCGCCGGGTACCTCTCGCAGAGCCTCCAACCCCTGAAAAGCAGGCCGAACCACGGAAGGCCTGTGTACTCAAGGTCGGGCAGCGCCAGCGCGTTGTTCCCAAGGTGGGCAGGGTGACCAAGCCTCTACAAGCTTATCGATGAAGAGTCGAATCTTTGGAGAGAGGTGTCGCTTGCTGGGGTAAATAACCCGAATGGGCTCTGCGGCCTCTGCATATACGGCGAGCAATTGAACGAGCTTGCCGTTTCTCAAATCCTCATTTATCACGTAAGACGGCAGCGTAGCGATGCCCAGCCCCGCGACAACAGACCGGTGCAACGACTCAGCGCTGTCCATTTGCAGCCTTCCACTACAAGTGAACGATACACAGCGCCTATTCACTCGAAAATTCCAGGGAAGCAATCTTCCACCACTCACGAAATGCAGGCACTGGTGCTGGGATAAATCCTCAGGCGTTTCAGGCTCTGCATGGTCAGCCAGATACTGGGGTGAGGCGCAGGTGATCATTTGTTGGTAGGCCACCGTGCGCGTCAGTAAACCAGAGTCTTCCTTGGGCGGACCGATGCGCATGGCCAAATCAAACCCCTCATCGATCAGATCGACCAGCCTGTCGGAAAAGCTGATGTCGACGCTCAGCGCAGGCCATTCTTCGAGACAGCGCTCGACGTGCTCAAGGATATGAAGCCTGCCTAGCGCGACAGGCAAGCTCATCCGCAGCCGTCCACTGGGTGTCGAACGGCGAAACGCAAGGGCATCCTCTACCTCGTCCAGGTCCTGCAAAACACCCACACAACGCTCATAAAGAACCTGGCCGTCATCCGTCATGCTCAAACTGCGCGTGGTGCGATTGAGTAGACGTACCTGTAGACGCGCCTCGAGCCTGACTATCGATTTGCCTACCGCTGAACGAGTGAGGCCAAGTTGCTTGGCCGCCGCAGTGAAGCTTCCAGCGTTGACCGAGCCTACAAAAGCGGCGATATCGTTTAGGTTGTGGAGTTCCATATGGCCTCTCTGTCCTCACCGCCAGGGCGGGCTGGCGCCTTCAATGGGGAACCCTATTCCCCAATACCAAGCATAGTATCTCGATTAGCTTATCCACACCCAAAGATCAATTGAGGTCATTATGAATATAGAAGTCCAAGCAGCCGTCCAAACCTGGGCCAACAGCCTTAGCGATCTGGTACCCGTTCTCAAGGGAATCGATACGACCACAAAGCTAAGCGACATCCGCGACGCCTACGCAAAAATGCTCGGACATAATCCAGCGCCCGATGGCGTCAGGTTCGAGGCAGTCGACATGGGTGGAGTGCCTGGCATCCTGGTGACTCCGCAGGAGATCAAAACCGACGCGGTAGTGATGTACATTCACGGCGGGGCTTACATCGTTGGCCGTCCAGACGGTTACCACGGGATCGGCGGCAATTACGCGAAAATGCTGGGCGCTCGTGTATACATGCCGGACTACCGCCTTGCCCCTGAGCATACATTTCCAGCGTCCATCGACGACACATTGCGCGCCTACGAGTGGTTGCTCGAGCAGAACATTCCGGCCAGCAAGATTGCCTTTTCCGGCGAGTCAGCGGGCGGCGCGATGGTTGTCAGCGTAATGGTGGCGGCAAAATCCAAAGGCTTGCCATTGCCTGCCGTTGGCTCCTCGATTTCGCCGTGGGCAAACCTTGAACATACCGGCGCGGCCATGAGTAATCGTGAAGGACTGGATCCGCTGAACTCCAAGCCCGTGCTGGATATTCTCGCCAGAGCGTTTCTGGGCGACACGCTGGCCAATCATCCTCTGGCCTCTCCGGTCTTCGCGGACGTCACAGGCCTTCCGCCGATTCTGGTGCAGATAGGCGAAAACGAGTTGATGTTGACTGACGCCATGCGTCTTGCAACTCACCTTGCCGATAACCGTGTTCGCGTCAACCTGG
Source organism: Pseudomonas sp. CFBP 13710 (assembly GCF_014842235.1). Lineage (NCBI taxonomy): Bacteria > Pseudomonadati > Pseudomonadota > Gammaproteobacteria > Pseudomonadales > Pseudomonadaceae > Pseudomonas > Pseudomonas sp. CFBP 13710. The sequence goes on from NZ_JACYVJ010000001.1 coordinate 1,014,775, forward strand.
AAGTATGGCCTGCGATGTTTCACGCCTGGCACTTTTACGCCGCGATCTTGCCAGAGGGTCAGCAGGCCATGGAGAGTTCGGTGCGTTTCATCGAGAAAGGCCTGGCGGATGCCCACGGCTGAAATCCAGAACACTCACCGCAGAAGGATCATTGGATAAGTTGACACGGGCTCACGCCATTGCATCGGACGGGCGGGCCTCATCAGAACATCGTCTAACGGACTGCTCAGTACGTGAAGTCTGGGCTCCCTGTCGCTGAGACGGGAACACTCGCCTCCTCGCAGTGCATGTTCAAGGCACTTGCGCAGCTGAAACAGTTGACGCGCAAGAATGGTGTCCCAGGCGGGGTTCGAACCTGCAACCTTCCCCTTAGGAGGGGGATGCTCTATCCAATTGAGCTACTGAGACACACGGCGTCGTGCCAGGCGGCACGACGAACGGCGTGCATGTTACCCAGCCACGCGCGGTTTGTCATGCAACGTGGACAGTTTTATCCGTGGCAAATGCCGATCAAGGATGAACGCGACAGTCATGCATTTTGCAATACCTGCAGAGACCCAGGTATGCAGAATGCAATATCAATGTGCCTGCCTTCCTTGGTATGCCTCTGAATTACCTAGAAATTTCGCTAAATAAAAAGTTGGCACGCGCCCTGCTATGTTCCTGGCTGAACACTGATTTGCCACCACCAGCCATGGAGCGTCCCAATGAACAGCGTCCTCGTCATGCTCAATGTTATGGCATTGGTCACCTTCATTGGTTTTCAGTTCCACACTCAAGCCGACGACCCTGCACTTGTCCACATCGACTCTGCTCGACTAATCCCTGCGCCCGTTGCCCGCGTCGCGGCTTCGGGCCCTGAACGACCTGTCATGGCTGCACAGGGTGTCAACGAGACCGCGACGACGCAACGGTCTGAACGCTACATATTTTAAGGAGTTGTCGATGTCGAGATACGCCTTGGCGTTCATGTTTGTGGCTGCCGTGTGCTGGATCGGCGCACTTACCCTCGAGCAGAACGCCGTCGCTTTGGGGACAATGCTGCAAGTGCTGGGCAGCATCAGCGCTGTGGCATTTTTGCTGGCAATGGTCAAAGGCCGCAGGATCAAATTCGATCCATACCTGCATTGATTTCAAACCAATTGCCGCTTAGCGAAAATCAATACTAGCAAATGGCCCAAATGTCACTATGCTAGCCCAAGGGTAGCTCGCACGTGCTGTGCGCGGTGTGCACAAGACGGGTCAGAGCACCTCTCGAACGAATCTTCGACTTTTTTCGAACGGCGTGATCGCAAATTTCCACCGGCCTTGTAAAATACCTGCCGCTGGGGACTGGCCAAATGCCACGATTCGGATCATTATTTGTCACAGATTTGGCGTCAAGGTTATGTCGCAACTAAGGCATCATAGCGCGGCATCGGCAGGCTGGAACAATTTGCCGATCGGCGTGTCCTAACCGACATCCTGCGGCCTACTTCGAGAACCGCTCCCCCTGAACTTATCGGTCAACACTATGCGCCCACTCAAACAGGCTGTTTACTCCAGCCGCACGGCTGACAAATTTGTAGTACGTCTTCCCGACGGGATGCGTGAGCAGATCGCTGAGGTGGCTCGTAACCATCACCGAAGCATGAACTCCGAGATCATCGCACGCCTGGAACAGAGCCTGATCCAGGAAGGTGCCTTGGGCGAAGAGTTGAGCATGAAGATGGACAGTCCGGAGCTGTCTCTGCACGAGCGCGAGCTTTTGCAGCGTTTCCGCCAGTTGTCTCACCGACAGCAAAACGCACTGGTGTCCTTGATCGCCCATGACGTCGAGGCCGCAGCCGAAGCGTCATGAACACCGCTGCAAAGAAAAGCCAGCTCTAGAGCTGGCTTTTTTGTGGGCGACGCTCCGCTCAAGCCGCTGCTTGAACCCGTGCGCCCTTCACGCGATCGACCAACACTGCCACCAGCAGGGTTGCCACCGAAGGCACCAGCCAGGCCAGCCCCTGCTCGCTCAGGGGTAGATCGAGCAGGGATGTTGGCAGCCACTGCGAGAACCCTGCCCCCTTGATCGCATCGATCAGGCCGAACAGCAGCGAGACGAACATCACCGGCCCGAGAATGCGCGACTGCGAATGCCACAGCCCTGCGCAGAAGCTCAACGCCACCAGCACGATGCAGGGTGGGTAGATGGCTGTCAGCACTGGAATCGAAAACGCGATCAGCTTGGTCAGGCCCAGGTTCGATACCAGCAGCGAGAACAGTGCGAGCAACAGCACCAGCGTCTTATAGGACAGCGGCAGCACTCGGCTGAAGTACTCGGCACAGGCGCAGGTCAAACCCACTGCAGTCACCAGGCAGGCCAGCGAGATCAGTACGGCCAGGAAACCACTGCCAAGGGCTCCGAAGGTGTGCTGCACGTAGGCATGCAACACCGCTGCGCCATTGGTAGCGCCTGCAGCCACGGCGTGGCTGCCCGACCCGAGGCGGAACAGACTGATATACACCAGCGCCAGCCCTACCCCGGCAATCAGACCCGCAATGATCGCATAGCGCGTGATCAGCTGGGGTGACTCGACACCTCTGGAGCGGATGGCATTGACGATGACGATGCCGAACACCAAAGCGCCCAGCGTATCCATGGTCAGGTAGCCGTTGATGAAGCCCAGGGAAAACGGTGCTGCAACGTACTCGGGTACCGCGTCACCGCTGGGGCCTACCGGCAGGGCGAACGCGGCAATACCCAGCACCGCCAAAGCGATGATTTTCAGCGGCGCCAGAAAGCGTCCGACGGTATCGAGCAGGCGCCCCGGATAAAGCGAAACGAAAAACACCAGCAGGAAGTACACCGCGCTGTAGAGGAACAGTGCCAGGGGTGTCTCACCGGTCAGCGGCGCCAGACCCACGGCGAACGATACCGTGGCCGTGCGCGGCGTGGCGAACAGCGGCCCTACGGCCAGATAGCACACCGCTGCAAGCAACCCGCCCGCCACTTTGCCGATCGGGCTGCTCAACGCGTCCATCGAGCCGCCGACCCTGGCCAGCGCGACCACGGTTATCACCGGCAGACCCACTGCGGTCACCAGGAAGCCCAGCGCGGCCATCCAGACGTTCGGGCCAGCCTGCAGACCGACGAAGGGAGGGAAGATGATGTTGCCTGCGCCTACGAACAAGGCGAATGTCATGAATCCAAGCGCCAGAATATCCTGGCCTTTAAGCACTTTCATTGGAAGGAAACCACGTCAATAGATTGGAATTGAGAGAGGTTTTCCCCATGGATGAGGGAAACACGGTCGGCCGGATGAGGCCAGACCTGGTGCACGGACCTTAGCCTTGTGGGCAAGCCGGGCAAAACGGCGCGTAGAGTAGCGAAAATGCGCGCTCATCGCACTGTTGCAGTGCGAAGTGTCCGCTGAGCGCACCTGTGTGTCGCATCGGTGCAAGACTCAGCGGAAACGGTACAGCTAATCCTTCCGCCCCCAAAACCGAGGGCTTGGGGATTACAGGGCCATGTCGGCCGCTGGATTGCTTTCAGCCTTCGGTGCAGTCTGACCTTCGATCGGGTTGGCAGCAGCGGCGGCCTGGTCGATCACCGGCGGTGCAACAGCCAACTGCAGGATCTTGGCGGTGTAGTTCCACTCTTTCTGCACAGCCTCTGGCGAGTTGTTCAGTGCAGTCCCGTAGCTCGGCACGATCTGACGCAGCTTGGCTTGCCATTCAGGCGTGGCAACTTTGTCCTTGAACGCTTTTTCCAGCACGTTGATCATGATCGGTGCTGCAGTCGATGCGCCCGGCGAAGCACCCAGCAAACCGGCAATGCTGCTGTCCTTGGACACCACGATTTCGGTACCCAGTTTCAGCACGCCGCCCTTCTCTTCGTCGCGCTTGATGATCTGCACGCGCTGGCCGGCCTGCCACAGACGCCAGTCTTCTTTCTTGGCGTTGGGGAAGTACTGCTTCAGTGCCTGGTAGCGATCGTCGTCGGACAGCATGACCTGACCTGCCAGGTATTCGATCAGTGGGTACTGTTCGATACCGACCTTGGTCATCGGCCATACGTTGTGCAGGTTGGTGCTGGTCAGCAGGTCCAGGTACGAACCGTTCTTCAGGAACTTGGTCGAGAAGGTCGCGAATGGGCCAAACAAGACCACGCGCTTGCCGTCCAGCACGCGGGTGTCCAGGTGTGGAACGGACATGGGCGGCGCGCCAGTCGACGCGATACCGTAGGCCTTGGCCATATGCTGCATGGCCACGGTCGGGTTCTCGGTCACCAGGAACGACCCACCTACCGGGAAACCGCCGTATTCCTTGGCCTCGGGAATGCCCGAATCCTGCAGCAGATGCAGCGCGGCACCACCAGCACCGATGAATACGAACTTGGCGTCGGTTTCGGTCTTGGTACCGTCTTTCAGGTTCTTGTAGGTCACGCGCCACGAACCGTCGGCGTTGCGCTTGATGTCTTGCACTTCGCTGGACAGCTTCAGATCGAAGCCGTTCTGACCCTTCAGGTGGCCGACGTACTGGCGAGTGATCTCGCCGAAGTTCATGTCGGTACCCAGCGGACTCCAGGTGACGGCCAGTTTCTGATTGGGGTCGCGGCCCTCCATCATCAACGGCACCCACTTCTTGATCTGCTCGTGATCCTGGGAGAACTGCATGCCGGCAAACAGCGGGCTGGCCTTCAGCGCTTCGTAGCGCTTCTTGAGGAACTCGATGTTGTTGTCGCCCCACACGAAGCTCATGTGCGGCGTGGAGTTGATGAACGTGCGTGGGTTCTTCAGAACACCGGCAGTGACCTGGTGCGCCCAGAACTGACGGGAAATCTGGAAGGCTTCGTTGATCTCGATCGCCTTGGCGATCTGGACCTTGCCGTCCTTGTCTTCCGGGGTGTAGTTCAGCTCGGCCAGGGCAGAGTGACCGGTACCGGCGTTGTTCCAGCCATTGGAGCTTTCTTCGGCAACGGCGTCCAGGCGCTCGACCATTTCCATCGACCAGCTTGGCTCGAGCTCGTTGAGCAGCACGCCCAGCGTGGCGCTCATGACGCCACCGCCGATCAGCAGGACGTCGACTTTCTTCGCTTCGGCCGCTTGTGCCGACACCATCCCGATGGACAGAGCCAGACCCAGCAGCGCTGTGTTCGCTTTCTTCAACATACAGAAATTCCTAGGATTGAACGCCATTGGCTCGATCCGACCACGCTGACGTTTCAAGCTGCCCAGAGCGGGCCGCGAAACGAGTCGTCGGCAAACCGTGTAAATGGCATAGAAGGCCAAATTCGTTGCATCGGCCTCACATTCATGTCCTTAGCGTGCTGACTTTCTTGTTGAATATTGTCTTCAGCGACTTCAGTGACATCGACCTTGGCATGCCTTGCAGCACAAGGTCACTGCTGGCAGCCGGCCAGAATCCACAACCTGAACTTTCGTTCATGGGCTGCGACATTATGGCGGGTCGACATATTACATGAGAGTGGCTACCCGCAACCAGATCAATGTGGTCGATTGCGTCAATCGATATAAATGGTCATATCAATTAAGGAAAGCCCCTACATCGTTTAATGATACTTCTTACATGCGGGACTTGGTGAGTCCAGTAAAGTCCTCCGCTTTCATGAGTGTCATACGATGACCGACTGTACGGATCCATTCATACCTGCGCTCAGTACCCGCAGACTGCTGCTGCTGCCGCTCACCCTGGCCGACGCGCCGCGCTACCAGGAGTTGATCGCAGACTGGGACATGGTTCGCTACATCACTGCCAACATGCCGTGGCCCTACCCCGCCGGCGAGGGGCTGCGCTACATCCGGGAGGATGCGTTGCCTGCCATGGCCGACGCAGAAGAATGGCATTGGACACTCCGGCTGCATGACGCGCCCGAAACCATTATTGGCGTGATCAGCCTGATGGACGAATGCGACGACAACCGCAGTTTCTGGATTGCCAAGCCCTGGCAAAACCAGGGGCTGGTTGGCGAAGCATGCGAGGTGGTGACCCGTTTCTGGTTCCAGACCTTGGACAGACCCGTCTTGAGAGTCGCCAAGGCAGTGGCAAACGAGGCGTCCCGGCGGATCTCCATGCGCGAGGGCATGCAGGTGGTTCTTCGGCGAGACCAGGACTTCGTGTGCGGCCGCATGCAGGAAGAGGTCTGGGAATTGACGCGCGAGCAGTGGCTGGCACGGCAAACCTAGGCCTGCGGCAAAAACACAAAAGCCACCCGAAGGTGGCTTTTGTGACTACGCAAACAACCCAGCAAACAGGTAAGCGAAGCTTACTTGACTGCCCAGCCCGTCAGCTCGGCCAGGGCCTTGCCGATGTCGGCCAGCGAACGCACGGTTTTCACACCGGCGTCCTGCAGGGCAGCGAACTTCTCGTCTGCAGTACCCTTGCCGCCGGAGATGATTGCACCGGCATGGCCCATGCGCTTGCCCGGAGGAGCAGTCACACCAGCGATGTACGAAACAACCGGCTTGGTTACGTGAGCCTTGATGTAGGCTGCGGCCTCTTCTTCGGCAGAACCACCGATCTCGCCGATCATGACGATCGCTTCGGTCTGTGGGTCTTCCTGGAACAACTTCAGGATGTCGATGAAGTTCGACCCTGGAATCGGGTCACCGCCGATGCCGACGCAGGTCGACTGGCCGAAACCGGCGTCAGTGGTCTGCTTCACGGCTTCGTAGGTCAAGGTGCCGGAACGCGACACGATGCCAACCTTGCCTGGCAAGTGGATGTGGCCTGGCATGATGCCGATCTTGCACTCGCCCGGAGTGATGACGCCCGGGCAGTTAGGGCCGATCAGGACGACACCCAGCTCGTCGCACTTGACCTTGGCTTCCAGCATGTCGATGGTCGGAATGCCTTCGGTGATGCAGACGATCAGCTTGATGCCGCCGAACGCTGCTTCAAGGATGGAATCCTTGCAGAACGGAGCGGGTACGTAGATGACCGAAGCGGTGGCGCCGGTTTTCTCGACAGCTTCCTGAACGGTGTTGAATACCGGCAGGTTCAGGTGAGTGGTACCACCCTTGCCTGGGGTCACGCCGCCGACCATCTTGGTGCCGTAGGCGATGGCCTGTTCGGAGTGGAAAGTACCCTGCGAGCCGGTGAAGCCCTGGCAGATGACCTTGGTGTCTTTATTGATCAGGACGCTCATTACTTGCCCTCCGCAGCTTTGACAACTTGTTGAGCAGCGTCGGTCAGGCTGGTGGCTGCGATGATGTTCAGACCGCTTTCCGCCAGTACTTTAGCGCCCAGTTCAGCGTTGTTGCCTTCCAGGCGCACAACTACCGGGATTTTCACGCCGACTTCCTTCACCGCGCCAATGATGCCTTCGGCAATCATGTCGCAACGAACGATGCCGCCGAAGATGTTGACCAGTACGGCCGCGACATTGGTGTCGGACAGGATGATCTTGAACGCTTCGGTTACGCGTTCCTTGGTGGCACCACCGCCTACGTCGAGGAAGTTGGCTGGCTTGCCGCCATGCAGGTTGACGATGTCCATGGTACCCATGGCCAGGCCAGCACCGTTGACCATGCAGCCAATGTTGCCTTCCAGGGCCACGTAGTTCAGTTCGAACTTGGCGGCGTGCGCCTCACGCGGGTCATCCTGCGATGGGTCGTGGAAACCCTTCAGCTTCGGCTGACGGTACATGGCGTTGGCGTCGATGTTGATCTTGGCATCGAGGCAATGCAGATCGCCATCGGCCTTGATGACCAACGGGTTGACTTCCAGCAGGGCCAGATCGTGGTCCTGGAACAGCTTGGCCAGGCCAACGAAGATCTTGGCGAACTGAGCAACCTGCTTGCCTTCCAGACCCAGCTGGAATGCCAGCTCGCGGCCCTGGAACGGCTGCGCGCCGACCAGCGGATCGATGGTGGACTTGAGGATCTTCTCGGGAGTGTCGTGAGCGATCTTCTCGATGTCCACGCCACCTTCGGTGGAAGCCATGAACACGATGCGACGGCTGGAACGGTCCACTACGGCGCCCAGATACAGCTCTTTGGCGATATCGGTGCAGGACTCGACCAGGATCTTGGTGACGGGCTGACCGTTGGCGTCAGTCTGGTAGGTCACCAGACGCTTGCCCAGCCACTGCTGGGCGAAAGCCTTGGCGTCTTCCTTGCTGCGAACCAGTTTCACACCACCAGCCTTGCCGCGACCACCAGCGTGGACCTGGGCCTTGACGACCCACTCGCTGCCGCCGATCTTGTCGCAGGCTTCTGCGGCGTCTTCGGGGGTGTCTACCGCGTAACCTTTGGATACTGGCAGGCCGTATTCAGCGAACAGCTGCTTACCCTGATACTCGTGAAGATTCATGCTTATTACCGTCTTCGTTAGGTACTGCGCTTTTCGGCGCTGCGCTTCATGATTGAAGTGCCGCGCCACCTGTGACTGCTACTCGCCGGTTGACCGGCGAGGTGAGTCCGGCGGACATTCCGCGGCAGGCCCTGCGAACAGGGCATGCGACGGGCAGGCCACCGTGGTTTCTTATTGTTTAACGCTTCTTGCGGTTGGCGATGTGGATGGCGCCGCCATTCACTGCCAGGGCCGCTTCGTGCAGGGCTTCCGACAGGGTCGGATGCGAGAAGACCATCATGCCCAGGTCTTCGGCACTGGTACCGAATTCCATGGCGATGGCGCCCTGCTGAACCAATTCTGCCGCGCTCGGGCCAATCACATGCACACCCAGTACGCGGTCGGTCTTGGCATCGGCGATGACCTTGACGAAACCGCCGGTATCGTTGGCCGCCATGGCACGACCACTGGCCGCGAACGGGAAGCTGCCGACGTTGACTTCAACGCCTTCGGCCTTCAGCGTCTGTTCGGTCTTGCCGACCCATGCGATTTCCGGGTGGGTGTAGATGACCGACGGGATCAGGTCGTAGTTCATCACGGCCTTGTGGCCCTTGATGCGCTCGACGACCATGATGCCTTCCTCGGACGCCTTGTGCGCCAGCATCAGGCCACGCACCACGTCGCCGATGGCATAGACGCCAGGCACGCTGGTGGTGCAGTAGTCATCGACATAGATGAAGCCGCGCTCATCAATGTCCACGCCGCTGTCCGAAGCCAGCAGGTCGGTGGTGACCGGGCGACGGCCCACGGCGACGATCAGCTTGTCGAAGGTGATCGTCTGCTCGCCGTTGGCGTCGGTGTACTTGACCAGGACTTCTTCACCCTGCACTTCGGAACCGGTCACGCGCGCGCCGAGCTTGATGTCCAGGCCCTGCTTGGTGAAGGTCTTCAGGGCTTCCTTGGACACCGCGGTGTCGGCAGCCATGAGGAACGTGTCCAGTGCTTCGAGTACGGTGACTTCCGAACCCAGGCGCGACCATACCGAACCCAGCTCGAGGCCGATCACACCGGCGCCGATGACGCCTAGACGCTTGGGCACCTGCTGGAATTCCAGCGCGCCGGTGGAGTCGACGATGGTCTTCTGGTCGACAGGGGCCGGCGGGATGTCGATCGGACGCGAGCCGGACGCCAGGATGACGTTGTCGGCCTCGACGATTTCAACACCGTTGGGGCCGGTGACTTCGACTTTCTTGCCGGCCAGCAGTTTGCCGTGGCCTTGCAGCACGGTCACGCCGTTGGACTTGAACAGGCCGGCGACGCCGCCGGTCAGGTTCTTGACGATGTTGGACTTGCGACCAATCATCGCCGGTACGTCAATGGTCACGCCAGCGTGGTTGATACCGTGGATGGCAAAGCCATCCTGTGCTTCGTGGAATTTCCACGAGCTGTCCAGCAGTGCCTTGGAGGGAATGCAACCCACGTTCAGGCAGGTACCGCCGAGGGCCAGCTTGCCCTCGCCGTCTTGATACTTCTCGATACAGGCAGTCTTGAGGCCCAGTTGTGCGGCCTTGATGGCAGCGACGTAGCCACCGGGGCCTGCGCCAATCACTACCACGTCGAATTTCTGAGTCATAAAACGATTCCTATTAGCGGCATGCTTGAAGCCCAGATGCCGAGTTCCGGATCAAGCTGCGTGGGCTCGATGGCGGATCCCGGGACCTGTGGCTGCCTTATCAGATATCCAGCAGCAGACGCGCTGGATCTTCCAGCAGGTTCTTGATGGTCACCAGGAACGTCACGGCTTCCTTGCCATCGATCAGGCGATGGTCATACGACAGCGCCAGGTACATCATCGGACGGATGACCACCTGGCCGTTGATCGCCATCGGGCGCTGCAGAATGTTGTGCATGCCCAGGATAGCCGCCTGCGGCGGGTTGACGATCGGGGTCGACATCATCGAACCGAAGGTACCACCGTTGGTGATGGTAAAGGTACCCCCGGTCATTTCGTCCATCGACAGCTTGCCGTCGCGCGCCTTCTTGCCGAAGGTGGCGATGCCGCCTTCGATCTCGGCCAGGCTCATGGCCTCGGCATTGCGCAGGACGGGAACCACCAGACCGCGATCACTGGAAACTGCCACACCGACGTCGGCGTAGCCGTGATAGACGATGTCCGAGCCGTCGATCGAGGCGTTGACGGCCGGGAAGCGCTTCAGCGCCTCGGTGGCTGCCTTGACGAAGAACGACATGAAGCCCAGGCGCACGCCATTGTGCGACTTCTCGAAGAGGTCCTTGTACTTGGAGCGCAAGGCCATGACTTCGGTCATGTCGACTTCGTTGAACGTGGTCAGCATGGCCATGTTCGACTGGGCTTCCACCAGACGCTCGGCAACCTTGGCGCGCAGACGGGTCATCGGCACACGCTTTTCGGTACGGTCGCCGACGCTCTGCACGATGGCAGCAGCAGCGGCTGGCACGGCCGGCTTGGCGGCCGGTGCAGACTTCTTGGCTTCGATGGCGGCGACCAGGTCTTCCTTGGTGACGCGACCGTCTTTGCCGGTGCCCTTGACGCTGTTCAGGTTGATGCCGTTTTCTTCGGCCAGCTTGCGTGCAGCCGGGCCGCCAATGGCGTCATCGTCGCCAGCGGCAGGCGCCGAAGCCGCCTGTGGTGCGGCAGCCTGAGGCGCAGCAGCGGCCTGAGGTGCGGCAGCAGGTGCAGCGGCGGCGCCGCCTGCCTCGATGGAGCCCAGGACTTCGTCCGACAGAACGGTGTCGCCTTCGTTCTTGACGATCGCGCCGAGTACGCCGTCGGCGGTGGCCAGCACCTCCAGAACGACCTTGTCGGTCTCGATGTCAACGATCAGGTCATCGCGCTTGACCGCGTCGCCCGGCTGCTTGTGCCAGGTGGCAACGGTGCCGTCGGCGACCGATTCCGGGAAGGTAGGGGCTTTGATCTCGATAGCCATTATCAGTATTTCCTTAAATTCGGTTTCAGGTGCGCGTTGGCATTAAACGGTGAAAGCATCTTGCAGCAATTTGGCTTGCTGCTCGGCGTGCATCGAAGCGTAACCACAAGCCGGGGCAGCCGATGCGTCACGGCCGGCATACTCGAGGACCAGGGTCTTCTTGTGATTGCTCATGCTGCGGCGCAAGTGATGCTGACTGCTGTACCAGGCACCCTGGTTCATCGGCTCTTCCTGACACCAGGCCACATGTTCCAGATTGGTGTAGGCAGCAATCGCTTCCATCAGGTCGTCTTCAGGGAACGGATACAGCTGCTCGATGCGCACGATGGCCACATCTTCGCGACCTTCGGAACGGCGCTTCTCCAGCAGGTCGTAATAGACCTTGCCGCTGCACAGCACCAGACGCGTCACCTTCGCGGCGTCCAGGGTATCGATTTCCGGAATGACCGTCTGGAACGAGCCTTCGGCCAGGTCTTCCAGGGTCGACACGGCCAGCTTGTGACGCAACAGCGACTTGGGCGTGAGGACGATCAGCGGCTTGCGCAGCGGACGAATCACCTGGCGACGCAGCAGATGGTAGATCTGCGCCGGGGTGGTCGGCACACACACCTGGATGTTGTGCTCGGCGCACAACTGCAGGTAGCGCTCCAGACGCGCGGAAGAATGCTCCGGGCCCTGCCCTTCGTAGCCGTGCGGCAGCAGCATGGTCAGGCCGCACAGACGGCCCCACTTGTGCTCGCCACTGGTGATGAACTGATCGACCACCACCTGTGCACCGTTGGCGAAGTCGCCGAACTGGGCCTCCCAGATCACCAGCGCATTGGGCGAGGTGGTCGAGTAGCCGTATTCGAATGCCAGCACCGCTTCTTCGGAAAGGAAGGAGTCGTACAAGTCGAAACGCGGCTGGCCATTGTAGAGGTTCTGCAACGGGATATAGGTCGCCGCATCCTTCTGGTTGTGCAGCACCGCGTGCCGGTGCGAGAAGGTGCCGCGGCCGATGTCCTGGCCGGTCATGCGGATCGGATGGCCTTCGAACGCCAAGGTGGCGTAGGCCATGGTCTCGGCATAGCCCCAGTTGATCGGCAAGCCACCGGCCTGCATCTTCTGCCGGTCTTCGTAGATCTTCGCAACCTGACGCTGAACCACGAAGCCTTCCGGGATCTCCAGCAGCTTGGCGGACAGTTCCTGCAAGGTCTTGAGGTCGAAGCTGGTGTCGTGACGCGCCGTCCAGGCATGGCCCAGGTACGGACGCCAGTCGACGAACAATTCCTTGTTCGGCTCCTTGACCAGGCTCTTGACCACGTGCAGACCGTTGTCCAGTGCGTTGCGGTATTCGTCGATCTGACTCTGCACGCTGCCTTCGTCGAGCACGCCGGCCTTGATCAGGCTTTCGGCGTACAACTCGCGCGTGGTGCGCTGCTTGGCGATCTGCTGGTACATCAGTGGCTGGGTGCCGCTAGGCTCGTCAGCTTCGTTGTGACCGCGACGGCGGTAGCAGACCAGGTCGATGACCACGTCACGCTTGAACTGCATGCGGTAGTCGATCGCCAGCTGGGTGACGAACACCACGGCTTCCGGGTCATCGCCATTCACGTGCAGGATCGGCGCCTGGATCATCTTGGCCACGTCGGTCGCGTACTCGGTGGAGCGCGCGTCGTACGGGTTGCTGATGGTGAAACCAACCTGGTTGTTGATCACGATGTGCACGGTACCGCCGGTCTTGAAACCGCGGGTCTGCGACATCTGGAAGGTTTCCATGACCACGCCCTGGCCGGCGAATGCAGCATCGCCGTGCAGCGAGATCGGCAGCACCTTGTCGCCGACCGCGTCGTTGCGACGGTCCTGGCGGGCACGGACCGAGCCTTCGACCACTGGCGACACGATTTCCAGGTGGGACGGGTTGAACGCCATGGCCAGGTGAACTTCGCCACCTGCGGTCATCACGTTGGACGAGAAGCCCTGGTGATACTTGACGTCACCGGAACCCAGCTCGACCTTCTTCTTGCCTTCGAATTCGTCGAACAGGTCGCGGGGGTTCTTGCCGAAGGTGTTGACCAGCACGTTGAGACGGCCACGGTGGGCCATGCCGATCACGACTTCCTTGGTGCCATAGGAGCCCGAGCGCTGGATCATCTCGTCCAGCATCGGAATCAGGCTCTCGCCGCCTTCCAGACCGAAGCGCTTGGTGCCCGGGTACTTGGTGCCCAGGTACTTTTCCAGGCCCTCGGCTGCGGTGACGCGCTCGAGCACATGGCTGCGGCTCTCGGCCGAGAACGAGGGGCGACCGCGCACGCTTTCCAGGCGCTGCTGGAACCAGCTGCGCTGCTCGGAATCGGTGATGTGGGTGAACTCGGAGCCGATGGTGCGGCAATATGTCTGCTGCAAAGCCTCGAGAATTTCACGTAGGCTCGCCTCCTCTTTGCCGATGAACAGGTCGCCGGCACGGAAGGTCGTATCCAGATCGGCATTGGTCATGCCGTAATGGTTGATTGACAGGTCTGCCGGAGCAGGCCGTTGCCACAGCCCCAACGGGTCCAGTTGGGCTGCCTGGTGGCCGCGCATCCGGTAAGCCTGAATCAATCGCAGCACTTCCACCTGCTTCTTCTCGTGCTCGCTGCTCACGCTACCGGCGGAAACCGGTTGGGCACGGCGCTGGTTTTTGGCCAGCAGGACGAAATGATCGCGGATGGTGGAGTGTGCAACGTCGGTGGCAGTGCTGCCTTCGGCAGGCAACTTCTGAAAGTAGGTGCGCCATTCTTCTGGCACAGCGTTAGGGTCGTGCAGGTAAAGCTCATAGAGCTCTTCCACATAGGCAGCGTTACCACCGGATAGGTGGGCGCTGTTCCACATGCGCTGCATCACGCTTTCTTGCATGCTTGGTCACCCTCGGTTAGGGGACACCACCGGCGCTCACACCTTGGGCGTACTGACGCGGTCCATGTACAGCGACCGTGCAAGCCACCTCAGTTGTACGCTGGTAGTCCGGGTACCAGCCCGGAGCCCCTGCTGGTCTTGTTTCTTCGAAAGTAAAAGCGAAGCCTTACGCAGCCACGCTCGGGTTTTCATCACAGCACAGGATCACTCCTGCGCTGTGATGGCTTGCGGTGTAGCAGATGAATCAGACGCCGTTGGACAACAGCATGTTCCGCACGTGGCCAATGGCTTTGGTGGGGTTCAGGCCTTTGGGGCAAACGCTGACGCAGTTCATGATGCCGCGGCAGCGGAATACGCTGAACGGATCATCCATCGACGCCAGGCGCTCGCTGGTCCGGGTGTCACGGCTGTCGGCCAGGAAACGGTAAGCCTGCAGCAGCGCCGCCGGGCCGAGGAACTTGTCGGGGTTCCACCAGAACGAAGGGCAGGAAGTCGAGCAGCAGGCGCACAGGATGCACTCGTACAGACCGTCCAGCTTCTCGCGCTCTTCCGGAGTCTGCAGACGCTCGATGGCCGGGGCCGGCGTGTCGTTCTGCAGGAACGGCTTAACCTTCTCGTACTGCTTGTAGAAGATGCTCATATCCACGACCAGGTCACGGATCACCGGCAACCCTGGCAGCGGGCGCACGATCAACTTGTTACCTTTTACGACAGCGGACAGCGGCGTGATGCACGCCAGGCCGTTCTTGCCGTTGATGTTCATGCCATCGGAACCGCATACGCCTTCACGGCACGAGCGACGATAGGAGAAGCCTTCGTCCTGTTCCTTGATCAAGGCCAGCACGTCCAGCACCATCACATCCTTGCCACCGGTGTCGACCTGGAATTCCTGCATGGACGGCGCAGCGTCCTGGTCCGGGTTGTAGCGATAAACACTGACTTGCAACATGGCGGCCACCCTCAGTAAGTCCGGATCTTCGGTTCCATGGTCGGAACGGTTTTCGGCGAGAAGTTCACGGCGCGTTTGGCAACACGTTTTTCACCCGGGAAGTACAGGGTGTGGCACAGCCAATTTTCGTCGTCGCGATCTTCGAAGTCTTCACGGGCGTGAGCGCCGCGGGACTCTTTGCGATGCTCGGCGGCAATCGCGGTGGCTTCCGCCACTTCCAGCAGGTTCTGCAATTCCAGCGCTTCGATCCGGGCGGTGTTGAAGCCCTGGCTCTTGTCGTTGATCTTGACGTTGGCAATGCGCTCGCGCAGGCCGGCCAGCTGATCGATACCTTTCTGCATGTACTCGCCGGTGCGGAACACACCGAAGTAGTTCTGCATGCAGCTCTGCAGTTCTTTGCGCAGGCTGGCGACATCTTCACCCGAGGTGCGCGCGTTGAGGCCGTCCAGACGCGCCAGGGCGACTTCCAGATCGGTGTCGCTGGCGCGGCGGTATTCGATACCCTCGCTCAGCGCCTGCTCCAGGTGCAGGCCTGCGGCACGACCGAACACCACCAGGTCGAGCAGCGAGTTGCCGCCCAGGCGGTTGGCGCCATGGACCGACACGCAAGCCACTTCGCCCACGGCGAACAGGCCCGGGATGATGGCGTCGTTGCCATTGGCATCCTGGGTGATTGCCTGACCGTGGATGTTGGTAGCGACACCCCCCATCATGTAATGACAAGTTGGCACGACAGGAATCGGCGCAACGGCCGGATCGACGTGGGCAAAGGTCTTGGACAATTCCATGATGCCTGGCAGACGGCTGTGTAGCACTTCCTCGCCCAGGTGATCGAGCTTGAGCATCACGTGATCGCCATCGGGACCACAGCCGTTGCCGGCGATGATTTCCTTGACCATCGAGCGTGCAACCACGTCGCGACCGGCAAGGTCCTTGGCGTTTGGCGCGTAGCGCTCCATGAAACGCTCGCCATGCTTGTTGATCAGGTAGCCGCCTTCACCGCGGCAGCCTTCGGTGACCAGTACACCTGCGCCGGCGATGCCGGTCGGGTGGAACTGCCACATCTCGATGTCCTGCACCGGCACACCGGCACGCAGGGCCATGCCCACGCCGTCACCGGTGTTGATCAGGGCATTGGTGGTGGACGAGTAGATACGCCCGGCCCCGCCGGTAGCCAGTACGGTGGCGTTGGCGCGGATGTACGAGGTCTCACCGGTTTCAATGCAGATGGCGATGACGCCAACGATCGCGCCGTCCTGGTTCTTCACCAGATCGACCGCGTAGTACTCGTTCAGGAACACGGTACCGGCCTTCAAGTTGGCCTGGTACAGGGTGTGCAGCAGCGCATGGCCGGTACGGTCGGCAGCGGCGCAGGTACGTGCGGCCTGGCCGCCCTTGCCGAAGTCCTTGGACTGGCCACCGAACGGACGCTGGTAGATACGGCCCTGCTCGGTACGCGAGAACGGCAGCCCCATGTGCTCGAGCTCGAAGACCGCTTCCGGGCCTACCGAACACATGTACTCGATAGCGTCCTGGTCGCCGATGTAGTCGGAACCCTTGACGGTATCGTACATGTGCCAGCGCCAGTCATCGTTCGGGTCGGCCGAGGCGATGGCGCAGGTGATGCCGCCCTGCGCCGACACGGTGTGCGAGCGAGTGGGAAATACCTTGGTGACGACGGCGGTCTTGTGACCACCCTGGGCCAGCTGCAGCGCTGCGCGCATGCCGGCACCACCACCACCAATGATGATGGCGTCGAAGGAAAGCGTACTAATGTTAGCCATGAATCAGATACCCCAAAGAATCTGCACACCCCAGACGAAGTACGCGAACATCGCAACGCCGCATACCGCCTGGAACAGGAAGCGTATAGCCGTGGCCGACTTGCCGAACGCCATCGGCGTCAGGTAGTCGGTGGCAATGGTCCACATGCCTACCCAGGCGTGGGCGCCGAGGGCGACCAGCGCCAGAAGGCTGAAGATGCGCATCCAGTTGCTGCTGAACAGCGAGTGCCATTGGGTGTATTCGATGCCTGGATTGGCAACGATGTAGCCGATCAGAAAAAGAAAATAAGCCGCGAGAACGACCGCAGACACACGCTGTGCCATCCAGTCATAGAGGCCCGAACGCGAAAGGTTCGTAACGTTGGTTACCATACCCAAACTCCTGCCAGAACGATCAGCACCACCGAGATGATGAGAACGATTTTAGAGCCCAGCTTGCCGCCTTCCAGCGTCTCGCCGATGCCCATGTCCATGATCAGGTGGCGCACACCGGCCACCAGGTGATACAGCAAGGCGGACAGCAGGGCCCAGATCACGAACTTGGCCAGCGGGCTGGTCATATACGCCTTCACCTCGCCGAAGCCTTCCTCGGAACCCAGGGATTTGCCCAATGCGTACAGCATGAGAGCGATGCCCAGGAACAGGATGACACCGGATATACGATGGAGAATGGACGTGTAAGCAGTGACAGGGAGTTTGATGGTCCTTAGGTCTAGGTTTACAGGTCGTTGGCTATTCACGGCTTTTTTCACACTGAAGAGCCCCTAGCAAGCAGGGCAAGTTGTAGGGAAGTGTACTGGTCAGGTACTCACCACCCAGGAGGTGACGACCCCGTCGAAATGGCTCGGAAAAGCCCCCGGCGGTCGGCTGCCGAGTATAGACAGTTAGGATACTAATGACAACGCACCGCAGGCCCCGGACGGCGGATTGCGCATGCATGGCAAAAGGTTTGAACGGGGCGTAATTTCGCGAAAAAAGCCCGCTCGCAGCGCTCTGGAGCCTTACTTTAAGCAAATTGACATTCGAATTTATCTCACTATAGTGGTGCGGGCCCTGCGTGGGGGGTCTGTCTGATGATTCCAAGCATTAATAGGAGGCCACATGGCTGACAAAAAAGCGCAGTTGATCATCGAGGGCGCAGCCCCCGTCGAGCTGCCGATTTTAACCGGCACCGTTGGTCCCGATGTAATCGACGTCAGGAGCTTGACTGCCACGGGCCGCTTCACTTTCGACCCAGGCTTCATGTCGACCGCCTCGTGCGAGTCGAAAATCACCTACATCGACGGCGACGCCGGAATCCTGCTGCACCGCGGCTATCCGATCGAGCAACTTGCCGAACAATCCGACTATCTCGAAACCTGCTACCTGCTGCTCAACGGCGAATTGCCTACGGCCGAGCAGAAAGCCAAGTTCGTTGGCAACATCAAGAACCACACCATGGTTCACGAGCAGTTGAAGACTTTCTTCAACGGCTTCCGCCGCGATGCCCACCCGATGGCCATCATGTGCGGCGTGGTCGGTGCGCTGTCCGCGTTCTACCATGACTCGCTCGACATCAATAACCCGCAGCACCGCGAGATCTCGGCAGTACGCCTGGTGGCCAAGATGCCGACACTGGCGGCCATGGTCTACAAGTACTCCATGGGCCAGCCCATGATGTACCCGCGCAACGATCTGTCGTATGCGGAAAACTTCCTGCACATGATGTTCAACACGCCGTGCGAGATCAAACCGATCAGCCCGGTACTGGCCAAGGCCATGGATCGCATCTTCATTCTGCACGCCGACCACGAACAGAATGCGTCCACTTCCACCGTGCGCCTGGCAGGCTCGTCGGGTGCCAACCCGTTCGCCTGCATCGCCGCCGGCATTGCAGCACTGTGGGGGCCTGCCCACGGCGGCGCCAACGAAGCCGTGCTGACCATGCTCGACGAGATTGGCGATGTGTCCAACATCGACACCTTCATCGCCAAGGCCAAGGACAAGAACGATCCGTTCAAGCTGATGGGCTTCGGTCACCGCGTCTACAAGAATCGCGACCCGCGGGCCACGGTGATGAAGCAGACCTGCGACGAAGTGCTGAAGGAACTGGGCATCAAGAACGATCCGCAGCTCGAACTGGCCATGCGCCTGGAAGAGATCGCCTTGACCGACCCCTACTTCATCGAGCGCTCGCTGTACCCGAACGTCGATTTCTATTCGGGCATCATCCTCAAGGCCATCGGCATTCCAACCAGCATGTTCACGGTCATCTTCGCCTTGGCGCGTACCGTGGGCTGGATCTCGCACTGGAAGGAAATGCTGTCGAGCCCCTACAAGATCGGCCGCCCACGCCAGCTGTACACCGGCGAGAAAAGCCGCGACGTGACCGCTCTGGACGATCGCACCTAAGCCTTCGCGTCACAACGAAAGGCCGCCTCCGGGCGGCCTTTTGCGTTGCTACTGCTCCGCTTTCGTGCGCAATGCCTTGAGCGTATTGAATGGGGCATCCACGACGAACTTGTTGGCCAGCCAGGAGGGCACGCTGCCGCCCGGCTCGGTGTGCACCTGGTAGATCACCTGGGTCTGATTGGCACCCTGGGGCACCATCTTCCAGAAACCTTCCACTTGCGCCACACGCACGAAGCCTTTCTCCTGCGGCACATAGTCGGCCGCCCCGGCCAGATTGCGGGTGACGCTGCCATCACTGCCATCGACCGTGGTGATATGCAGCACCGAGTCGCGCGGGGTGACCGGCCACGGCGTATTGAATTGGGTGTAGGTCCAGGTCTGATCGCCTTGATGCTTGAGCAGCTTCTGCGCCTTGCACTCATGAATCCAGGTACAGGCCCCGGCGACGTCCTCCTGCATGGCACGCAGCTTGGCCACGCTGGCCTTGATCGTGGTTTCGCCCCTATAGGCCTTGTACTTGGAGCCCGCGACTTCACTCAGGGAAACCTTGATTCCCTCCTCGTCCTTGGCCACCGACCACTGCTCGGCGTGGGCAGACAGGTGAACGCTGCCCAGCAGGGCAACCAGCGCTATACGATGCATCGCTCTCATTGTTGTTGTTCCTTGTTGTCGAGGATCGAGACTGTGTCTACGCGGTCATCTGCTCCCACCAGCCCAGAATGCGCACGGCGTCCTGGTCGCTGTCGCCACACACTTCGGGATCGGCATGAAACGCGGAGCACACTGCTGGCCGCTCGGGCAGGCCAAACAGGGCACACAGGTTGTCCAGAGACAGCTGCACGCAGCGCTGCCCGGCTGGCTTGCCCAAAGGCATGCCGGGGATAGGCGAACTGATGGAGGGAGCGATGCAGCAGGCGCCACAGCCTTCGCGGCATTTCATGACGTCATGACCTCACAGGCACAGAGTGTTGTAGAGCACCCATGGTAGTGACCCAACGAGCGTTTGAAAATGCCTGCGTCGATAATTCGGTCGAGCCATCTGTAACGGCCGACTGAACTGGCCAACATGGCTCATTGCTTGAAATTGAAGTCCAGCGCGGCGCCCTCGACTTCACGACCATCGCTGCGCCGCTGCAGCTGCATCTCATTGTTCAGCAGGCGACCATTGAGCTGGAAGTCCTCGCTGCCCTTGTCACTGAAGAAGGCAGGGAGAATCGGCTTGGGCGCAGGCTCGGCCAGCGGTGCAGGGTGTACCGCAGCGTTGACTGGCTGGGTCGGCGGCTTGAGGTCCTTGACGATGTCCTTGGGCAGGCTCAGGTCCAGGTTGGGCTTGGGCACCGGCGTGGCAATGACGTCCGCTTCCTTGCGCGAACGGCTCTTCGCAGCTTTCTTGCGAACCACAGGCTTTTTCGCGGCAGGCTTCTTCGCCGCGGAATCAGCCTTGGCGGTCGACTTTGCGGCATCTGCCGAGCGTGTCGCAGCCGACGGGCTGTTCGGCGTTTGCGCGTGAACAGCGGGCACGGCAATGAAGCCCAGATTCAAGCAGAAAACCAGCAATGCGAGACGGCGCTTGGTGTTCATAGGGGCACGACAACTACGACGAAGCCTCTATGCTCCCTGTTAAGCGTCGTGCTGACAAGCCCCTCGTACAGTTTCAATAGGAAACTCCAGACTCCTGGCACAGTTGCCGCGCCAGTACACCAAGCGTTGCCAGTGCGCGCTCCGCCTCGCGGTTCCACGGCACGCCACAGTTGAGCCGAATACAGTGGTTGAACTGCTCTGTGTTGCTGAAGATCAGGCCAGGCGCGATGCTGATTCCCTGCTCCAGTGCCCGCACATGCAGCTCCTGGGTGTTGACCCGCCCGGGCAGGCTCACCCAGAGGATGAACCCTCCGGTAGGCCGCGTGATCTGCGTACCTTCCGGAAAATGCTGCTGTACCGCCAGCTGGAAAGCACTCAGGTTCTTGCGGTACTCCTGGCGAATGAAACGCAGGTGCCGGTCGTAACCGCCGTTTTCCAGATAACTGGCAACACCCATCTGCGTGACGCTGCACGCCGAATGGGTACTGAACGTCTGCAGCCGCTGGACTTCGGCCTGGTATTTGCCGGCAATCATCCAACCGATGCGCACGCCGGGCGACAACGTCTTGGAGAAGCTGGAGCAATAGATGACATGGCCCAGCCGGTCGAATGCCTTGAGCGCCTTGCTCTTGCCCTGCTCGAACATCAACTCGCCGTAGATATCGTCTTCGATGATCTGGATATCGAAATCCGAAGACAGCCGCAGCAGCTGCTTCATGCGCTCTTCGGGCATGGTTCCGCCCAGCGGATTGCTCAAGCGCGGCGTCAGGACCAGCGCTTTGATCGACCACTGGTTGGCAGCCAGCTGCAACGCTTCCAGGCTGATACCGGTGGACGGATCACTGGGAATCTCGATGACCTTCAGGCCGAGCAGGTCCGCCAGCTGCAACAGGCCATAATAGGTAGGTGACTCGGCCGCGATCAGGTCGCCAGGCCGGGTGAGCACGCGCAGGCTCATCTGCAATGCATCGACGCAGCCATGAGTGATCACGATCTCCGAGGGATCGACCACCACACCGGCATCACGCATGCGGATCGCCACCTGCCGGCGCAAAGGCTCGAAGCCTGGGCTGAACATGTAGCTGAAGGCGCGCGGGCTCTGGAAGCGGGTGACTTTGGCCAACTGCTGATGCAGCGCGCGTACCGGTAGAAATTCGACATGGGGCACTGCGGCCCCCAATGGAAATACGCCCTCTCGACGGGATTCGTCGAGCACCTGCTGGATGATACTGCTGCGGGTAACCAATCCCGGACGCTCTACCCGGGCAATGTCAGGCGTAGGCGCGGTCAGCGCCGGGGTCTGGTGCACGTAGTAGCCGGACTGTGGCCGCGCGCGGATCAACCCCTGGTCCTCGAGGTTGGCATAGGCTTGCAATACCGTGGCATGGCTGACATTGAGCTGGGCGCTCATCTTGCGCACCGAAGGCACGCGTTCGCCTGGCTGGTACACGCCGCGACGGATGTCATCAGCCAGCTGCTGGGCGATACGCTGGTAGAGCAAGAGATTGGTCATGGCCGGACCTTCGATGTGCCAGAAGACCCCTACAGATACGAACTGTACGGGGACAGCTGGCAGGATAGCAGAGCTGATCCTGCAACTGCACGGGCCACTTGCAACCTTGCGTTCAACCGCGGGGCAGCGCCAACTCGCCCTTGGAATTGGAAAAGACGATCTCGACCCGCCGATTCTGCGCCCTGCCCTGCTCCGAAGCATTCGCGTCCACCGGGTAGGCATCGCCATAGCCCTGCACTTGAATGCGCGACTCGTCGATACCCAGGTCGACCAGGGTGTCGGCCACCGACTGCGCACGGTCGGCAGAGAGCTGCAGGTTGAACGCTTTCTCTCCGGTGTTATCGGTATAGCCTTCGATACGCACCACGCGCTTGGGGTTGAGCTGCAGGAACTGCACGAGCTTGAGGATCGTGCGATTGGCCTGGGGCTTGAGCTGAGCCTCACCGGTATCGAACAATACATCGCCCAAGGTCATGACCAGGCCGCGGTCCGCCTCGACGTTGGCCAGCGCCAGAATCTGCTCTTCGAGCCATTTGCCCTGCTGCTGCACGCTTTCCAGCTTGGAGTCGCGCAAGGCCAATTGCAGGCGCTGCAGGTCCATCTGCGCCTTGGTCAGGCGCTGCTGGTTAAGCAACTGCTCGCTTCGCTCGCGAGCGATCTCGCTATAGCGCAGGCTCAGATAGGCATAATGCTGGGCGTCGCTGCCGGTGCCCCAGTAGCTGGCAAGCCGCTCGGCGCGGGCCAGCGACTCGCCTGCACGGATGACATCCTTGGGCGCGCTGCGCAGCACGCTGGAATCATCGCGCACGGCCTGGAAAGCAGTCTCGGCACGCTGCACCGCCTCGCTGTTGGCGCGCTGGCCGGAGCAACCCACTGTCATCAAGCCGGCGGCCAGCAGCAGCCCCGTGCGCATTGCCGTCAACTGCTTCACTGCATGTCCCCCAATTGTTTACGCAGGCGTTGAATACGAGCGTCCAGGGCCTTGAGCTGCTCCTGCCCCTTGGCGGTCAACAACTGATCCTCGGCCAGGCGCGCATCCAATTCGGCCTGTTCGGCGTTGAGCCGGGCGCCCTTGTAGTTGCCATCGGCCATTTGCGCACGCGCCTGGGCGAGCTTGCCAACCGCCAGCTGCATCGCCGGGTTTTCTTCTGTTGCACCGACTGCGCGCGCCTGTTCGACGGTTTGGTCGGCCAGACGCAATTGCTGCGTGGGCGCCGGATCACTGGCACAGCCAGCGAGCAGCAAGAGCAGCGAGCCTGCGGTCATAGCTTGAACGTTCACGAAAAATTCCTACTGTTGAGGGGCTGCAGGCGGGGGCGATTGCTGGGCTCTCCAGCGCTCGACATTGCGCGAGAACACCTCGGCCGGGATACCTGAAGCGGTCAATTCTGTCATTTTTTTCGCCAGCTGTCCGCGCAGCCAGGGATCGTTGCAGGCGGAGTCGTGAGACAGCGCCAGGTACAACCCCGGTCGGTCGACCGGCAGCTCGCTGCTCTGCAACTTGTCGCCCACACCCTGTGCCTGAGCCATTGCTGCCCCGGAATAGCGTCCGGCGATCACATACTCAACCTGGCCATGCACCAGCCGGTCGAAAGCCTGCTGCAGATTCTCGGTGGTGGCGAGTTTCAGGTGCTCGGCGGCCAGGGTCACGAATGCCTGCGTGGGTCGCGCCTTGGCCGATATCGCCCCGGCGTGACCGTGCAGGTCGGCAAGGCTGCGATACTGCAGCGGTGCCGAACGCAGTGTCCACACCAGGTAATCGTTCGGAACCAGTGCAGGGTGCACGTAATCCAGGGACTCAAGCTCGGTCACGGTCAATGGCGCATCCACCAGCAGGTCCATTCGCCCAGTGCGCACTTCTTCCAGCGCCTGCGAACGCTTGCCTGCGTAGAGGATGTCGAGCTTGACGCCGATCTGCGCCGCCACCTGCTGCAGCAGCTCGGCGTTGACCCCGATCAGACGCTCGGGATCCTGTGGGTCCCGCCACAGATACGGCGGCGCGTCGGGACTGCCGCTGGCTATCAGCCGCTCACATTTGCCTGCACCCTGCGCCGCCAGTGGCAGCAGCGCGGCAGCCACGCACAGCGCCAAACGGCGTAGACCGCCTTTTCCAGTCATGCTCAACCTCGTGCGACCTTGTCACATGCAAAAAAGCCTGGTCGCGGTCTGCTGCCCATGGGCAACAGACCGCGACCAGGCTTGAATCAACCGCGGTCGAAACCGCTAAGTCAGACCAGCTTCTCGAGCTCGGGGACCGCTTCGAACAAGTCCGCGACCAGGCCGTAATCAGCGACCTGGAAGATCGGTGCTTCCTCGTCCTTGTTGATTGCCACGATCACCTTGGAATCCTTCATGCCCGCCAGATGCTGGATGGCTCCGGAAATGCCCACGGCGATGTACAGCTGCGGCGCGACGATCTTGCCGGTCTGCCCGACCTGCATGTCGTTGGGCACGAAACCGGCGTCGACGGCTGCACGCGACGCACCTACCGCAGCCCCCAGCTTGTCGGCCAGGGTGTACAGGTGTTTGAAGTTGTCACCGTTCTGCATGCCACGACCGCCGGATACGACGATCTTGGCAGCGGTGAGCTCGGGGCGATCGGACTTGGCCAGCTCTTCGCCAACGAAGCTCGACTTGCCAGTATCGTGGGCCGCGCCTACCGCTTCCACGCCAGCCGAACCACCTTCGGCGGCCACGGCGTCAAAACCGGTGGCACGCACGGTGATGACCTTGATCGCCGCACTCGATTGCACGGTGGCAATGGCGTTGCCCGCGTAGATCGGACGCTTGAAGGTGTCCGGCGACTCGACCGAAATGATCTCGGAGATCTGGTCGACGTCCAGCTGGGCGGCTACCCGTGGAAGAATGTTCTTGCCGTTGGCGGTTGCGGCAGACAGCACATGGCTGTAACCCGAGGCCAGCTCGACGATCAGCGGCGCGACGTTTTCAGGCAACTGATGGGCATAAGCGGCGTTGTCCGCCACCAGCACCTTGCTCACGCCGGCGATCTTGGCGGCGGCTTCGGCGACACTGGCGACCTGCACGCCGGCGACCAGTACGTGAATCTCGCCGCCGATCTTCTGCGCAGCGGCCACGGTGTTCAGGGTCGAAGGTGCCACACCCGTGTTCACCTGACCTTCGGTTACATAATCGGCGATAACCAGGATAGTCATTAGATTACCTTCGCTTCGTTTTTCAGTTTTTCGACCAGTTCGGCAACCGACTTGACCTTGATCCCGGCACTGCGAGTCGCCGGAGCCTCGACCTTGAGGGTCTTGTTGGTGGAGGTCACGGATACGCCGAGTGCCTCGGGCGTGAAAGACTCGAGGGGCTTCTTCTTCGCCTTCATGATGTTGGGCAGGGAGGCGTAGCGCGGCTCGTTCAGACGCAGGTCGGTGGTGACGATAGCCGGAAGGGTCAGGCCAACGGTCTGCAGCCCGTCATCGACTTCACGCGTGACATTGAGCTTGTCGCCAACCACTTCGACCTTGGAGGCGAAGGTGCCCTGCGCGTAGCCGCTCAGCGCTGCCAGCATCTGGCCAGTCTGGTTGTTGTCGCTGTCGATCGCCTGTTTGCCCAGGATAACCAACTGTGGCTGTTCCTTGTCGACAACGGCCTTGAGCAGCTTGGCTACTGCCAGTGCGTTCAGTTCCTCGGCATGCTCGATCAGTATTGCCCGGTCGGCGCCCAGGGCCAGCGCGGTGCGCAATTGCTCCTGCGCGGTGGCCGGACCGACGGTGACCACGACGATCTCGCTGGCGATGCCCTTCTCTTTCAGGCGCACGGCTTCTTCAACAGCGATTTCGCAGAAAGGGTTCATCGACATCTTGACGTTGGCAAGGTCGACGCCAGAGTTGTCCGCCTTGACGCGAACCTTGACGTTATAGTCGACCACTCGTTTGACAGCTACAAGAACCTTCATGGATTCCTCGTTACTCTCCGGTGAAAAGAATGTCGCCCAGGCAGACCGGACGATGACGTGGGCGCAAGGGCACCATTGAAACGTTTGCAGCATTGCGTAGTGCTGGCAAAAACCTGATTTTTCAAGACCTTGACCAGCAAAACGGGGCAGCCTTCAACAAGTATGACGTGTAAACTCGACCGTGTGTGCGTCCGGCGCATGCGAGCGACCTGGATCGGAGTCGAGATTCGATGCAACCGGTACTGCGCGCCGGACCGGCACCGAACATGAAGCTGGCCGTATCTTGACCGCTGTGCCCTGACCGGTCAATACGCGGAACTCACCGGTCACGCCCCCTGGCCACCTTGATTTTACTGGGCTGCAGCGGATTCAAACAAACGTTTGTATTGGACCTGCCGAGTGGTGTAGATATACTGCCCACACGCACATCCTTGCCTGCGGCCGTCCAGAAGCGGTACCGCCCGCCGGAGTTACACCCCCACAACGTTGCGCACTACCGCTACACGCCGGATGACCGTTCCGGCAGCTTCACCCATTAGAAAGGCCTGATGAGCCCTCAGTAGGAGAGACCCCGTGGAACGCGAATACATGGAATTCGACGTCGTCGTCGTCGGCGCAGGCCCTGCCGGCCTGTCCGCTGCGTGCCGACTGAAGCAGAAAGCCGCCGACGCCGGGCAGGAAATCAGCGTCTGCGTGGTTGAGAAAGGCTCCGAGATCGGTGCTCACATCCTTTCCGGTGCAGTCTTCGAACCACGGGCTCTCAGCGAATTGTTCCCGGACTGGAAAGCCCTGGGTGCACCGCTGAACACGCCGGTGACGCGCGACGATATCTTCATCCTGAAGAACGCCGAGAGCGGTTCCAAGATCCCCAATGCCTTCGTGCCCCAAACCATGCACAACGAAGGCAATTACATTATCTCCCTGGGCAATCTGTGCCGCTGGCTGGCTCAGCAGGCGGAAAACCTGGGCGTCGAGATCTATCCGGGGTTCGCTGCGCAGGAAGCATTGATCGACGAGAGCGGCGTGGTCCGCGGCATCATCACTGGTGACCTGGGCGTGGATCGCGAAGGCAAGCCCAAGGACGGCCTGTACACCCCCGGCATGGAACTGCGTGGCAAATACACCCTGTTCGCCGAAGGCTGCCGCGGCCACATCGGCAAGCAACTGATCGAGCGTTTCAAACTCGACAGCGATGCCGACGCGCAGCATTACGGGATTGGCCTGAAGGAAATCTGGGACATCGACCCCGCCAAGCATCAGCCTGGCCTGGTCGTCCACACCGCCGGTTGGCCGCTGGACATCATGGGCACCGAGAACACCGGCGGCTCGTTCCTCTATCACCTGGAAAACAACCAGGTGGTGGTGGGCCTCATCGTCGACCTGTCCTACGCCAACCCGTTCCTGTCGCCTTTCGACGAGTTCCAGCGCCTCAAGCACCATCCGGTTCTCAAGCAGTACCTGGAAGGCGGCAAACGCGTCAGCTACGGCGCCCGCGCCATCTGCAAGGGCGGCTTCAACTCGCTGCCCAAGATGGTCTTCGCCGGCGGCGCCCTGATCGGCTGCGACCTGGGCACCATGAACTTCTCCAAGATCAAGGGCAGCCACACTGCCATGAAGTCCGGCATGCTCGCCGCCGAGGCGGTGGCCGATGCGCTGTTCAAGGGCTCGGAAGGCGGTGACGTGCTCGACGGCTACGTATCCGGTTTCAAGGCCAGCTGGCTGTACGAAGAGCTGTTCGCCAGCCGCAACTTCGGTGCCGCCATCCACAAGTGGGGAGCCATCGTCGGTGGTGCCTTCAACTTCGTCGATCAGAACCTGTTCAAGGGCAAGATCCCGTTCACCCTGCACGACGACAAACCTGACTACGCCTGCATGAAGCTGGCAGCGGACAGCAAGCGCATCGACTACCCCCGGCCTGATGGCAAACTGAGCTTCGACAAGCTCAGTTCAGTGTTCATCTCCGGCACCAACCACGAAGAAGAACAGCCGTGCCATCTCAAGCTCAAGGACCCGAGCATTCCCATCGGCAAGAACCTGCCGCTGTACGATGAGCCCGCGCAACGCTATTGCCCGGCCGGCGTGTACGAAGTGATCACCCAGGAGGACGGCGCCAAGCGCTTCCAGATCAACGCGCAGAACTGCGTGCACTGCAAGACGTGCGACATCAAGGATCCATCCCAGAACATCGTCTGGGTGGCACCCGAGGGCGCGGGCGGGCCTACCTACCCGAACATGTGATCCTTAAGCCACGGCAGGAGCGGATATGCCCAAGACCACGATGTTCGACCTCGACGGCAAGATAGCGCTGGTCTCCGGCGCCAGCCGCGGGATAGGCGAAGCCATTGCCCGCTTGCTTGCACAGCAGGGCGCCCATGTCATCGTCGTCAGTCGCAAACTGGAAGGCTGTCAGCGCGTCGCCGACAGCATCAACGCCGGTGGCGACCGAGCCACTGCGATGGCCTGTCACATCGGCGAACCGGAGCAGATTCTGACGCTGTTCGCCGCTGTCCGGGCAACGTTCGGACGCCTGGACATTCTGGTCAACAACGCCGCCACCAACCCTCAGTTCGGCAGTGTGCTGGACGTCGATCTGGGCGCCTTCCAGAAAACCGTGGACGTCAATATCCGCGGCTATTTCTTCATGTCGGTGGAGGCCGGCAAATTGATGCGCGAACACGGCGGTGGCAGCATCATCAACGTGGCGTCCATCAATGGCGTGTCGCCCGGTATCTTCCAGGGCGTCTACTCCATGACCAAGGCTGCGGTGGTCAACATGACCAAGGCCTTCGCCAAGGAGTGCGCCGGCTTCGACATCCGCTGCAATGCCCTGCTGCCGGGGCTGACCGACACCCGCTTCGCATCAGCCCTGGTCGAGAACCAGGCCATCCTCAAGACGGCCCTGGCGCAGATCCCGCTCAAGCGTGTCGCCCAGCCGGAGGAAATGGCCGGGGCCGTGCTGTACCTGGCCAGCTCGGCTGCCAGCTACACCACGGGTACAGCGCTGAACGTGGACGGTGGTTTCCTCTGCTGAAACGGTCAGACCTTGGGGTCCGCGGGCGCCTTGGCCGGCGCCGCGTACTTGGGCTTCAGGTGACCTTCGCTGTCCAGTAGCCAGGCATCCATGATCTCGCGCACGACGGGACCGGCCACACGCCCGCCTGCTTCACCGTTCTCGATCATCACTGCCACCACGATCTTTGGCCGGTCGGCCGGCGCGAATCCCACGAACAAGGCGTTGTCGCGGTTGCGCTCGAGCGTTTTCAGCCGGTTGTAGCGTTCGCCCTGCTTGATCGCAACCACTTGCGCCGTACCCGACTTGCCGGCGATGCGATACTGCGCCCCAGCCGCCGCCTGACGGGCAATCCCGCGCGGATCGTGCATGACCAGCTGCATGCCGTGGTTGACCTGATCCCACTCGCGGTTGTCGCGCAGCACGATATTGGGGATCGGGTTGTCGTCCACCGGTACCTGGCCGCCCACCGTCTCGGCCAGGTGCGGTCGACGCCACACGCCCTTGCTGGCGATCAGCGTGGTGGCCTGGGCCAACTGCAGCGGCGTGACCTGCATGTAGCCCTGGCCAATGCCGAGGATCAAGGTCTCGCCAGGAAACCACGCCTGACGCCGCGTGGCACGCTTCCATTGCTGGGACGGCATCAGCCCCGGCGCTTCCTCGAACATGTCCAGCGAGACCTTCTGGCCCAGGCCGAAGCGGGTCATGTAATCGTGCATGCGGTCCACGCCCAGCTTGTGTGCCAGATCGTAGAAGTAGGTGTCATTGGAGCGCATGATGGCCGCGTCCATGTCCACCCAGCCATCACCACTGCGGTTCCAGTTGCGGTACTTGTGGTCGTAGTTGGGCAGCTCGTAGTAGCCAGGATCGAACACACGTGTCTGCGGCGTGACCGCACCGCTATCGAGGCCGGCGATGGCAACTTCCGGCTTGATCGTCGAGCCGGGCGCGTACAAACCCCTGAGCACTCGATTGAACAACGGCCGGTCGATGGAATCGCGCAACGCCGCGTACTCCTTGAAGCTGATACCGGTCACGAACAGATTGGGGTCGAAGCTCGGCTTGCTGACCATTGCCAGCACATCGCCGGTTTCCGGGTCGATGCACACCACCGCCCCGCGGCGGTCGCCCAACGCCTTCTCGGCGGCTTCCTGCAGATGCACGTCGAGGCTGAGCACGATGTTCTTGCCCGGCACCGGGTCATGGTGGTTGAGCACCCGCATGACGCGCCCCTGGGCGTTGGTCTCGACTTCCTCGTAACCCACCTGGCCATGCAGCTGGGTCTCGTAGAAGCGTTCCACACCGGTCTTGCCGACCGACTGGGTGCCGCGGTACTGCGTCTGGTCCAGCGTCTTGGACTCCTTCTCGTTGATCCGCCCCACGTACCCTACCGAATGGGCAAAGTGCTCCTTGCGCGGGTATTCACGCACGAACTGAGGTTCCACATCGACGCCCGGCAGCAGGAATTGATTCACCGCAACCCGCGCAATCTGGTTCTCGCTCAACTCGTACATCAGGGTGACCGGTTCGAACGGATGGCGCACACGCTTCAAATCCTTGTCGAACTGTTTGCGCGCTTCATCGCCCAGTTCCAGCACCTTGGCCACTTCATCGAGCACCTGCGCAGTATTGCCCGCGCGCTCGCGTGTGAGAGTCAGGTTGAAGCTGGGTCGATTGTCGGCCAAGACCACGCCATTGCGATCGTAGATCACACCGCGCTCGGGCGGGATGGGCAGCACATGCACCCGGTTGTTCTCGGACACTGTGGAGTTGTAGGTGAACTCGATGACCTGCAGGAAGTACAGACGCCCGACCAGGGCGATGCTCAAGGCCAGCACCAGCAAGGCGCAAGCGATCAACCGACGGTTGACCAGACCTTGTTCCTTGCCATGATCTTTGAGAGGAATGGGCTGGGGCATGCGGACCGCTCTGAAAAAGCGCCGATGTTAACCAAGCAGGCCCCTGCCCTCAAGCGCCGGCTCCCCCGAGCTGACCAAGGGAGTCGGACAGTGCTGCCGTCAGGTGCGATCCTGGGGCAGACGCACCTGGCGCTTGGTACTGACGAAGATGCCCCAGCTGGACATGAACAGCGCTGCAATCAACGGACCGATCACGAAACCGTTGAGCCCGAAGACTGCCAGGCCGCCCAGCGTCGAGACCAGGATCAGATAGTCCGGCATCTTGGTGTCCTTGCCCACCAGCAATGGGCGCAGCACGTTGTCGACCATGCCGATGACCAGAATGCCGAACAGCGTCAGCGTGACCCCCTGCCAGATGTAGCCGCTCAACAGGAAGTAGGCGGCCACCGGCGCCCAGACGATACCGGCTCCGACGGCAGGCAACAGCGACAGAAACGCCATGAGCACCGCCCACAGCAATGCGCTGGGAATGTCCAGGAACCAGAAGATCATCCCGCCGAGGGCACCCTGGGTGACCGCTACCAGCAGATTGCCTTTCACCGTGGCGCGAACTACACGGTTGAACTTGAGCTGCAAACGGCGCTTCTGCTGCTCGGCCAACGGGATAGCCGTGCGGATCTTGCGTGACAGTTCCGGGCCGTCACGCAGGAAGAAGAACAGCAGGTACAACATGATGCCGAAGCTGATCACGAAATCCAGCGTACCCTGGCCGAAGCTGAAGGCCTGCGTCGCGAAATACTGGCTGCCCTGCATCGCACCTTTGGCGACCTTGTCGCGCAGACCCTCCAGGTTGCCCATGCCCATGCGATCGAGCAGCTGTTGCCCGGAAGCCGGAAGCAGTTGCTTGAACTGATCGATATAACCCGCCACGTCGAGCTGGCCGTTCTCGATGTTCTTGTACAGCACTGCACCTTCCTGAACCAGCAAGGCACTGATGATGATCACCGGCAGGATGGCGATGATCAATGTGATGGTGAGGGTTATCAACGAACTGACGTTGCGACGCCGATTCAACTTCCTCATGACCAGTCGCTGCAACGGTGCAAATACGATACCCAGAATCACTGCCCAGAAGACCGCGCCGTAGTAAGGCAGAAGAATCCAGATGAAAGCGATGGTGACCAGGATCAACAGTAACAACAGTGTTTTGTTTTGCAAGTTGGTTTCGTTCATGTTCGATCCATGTCGATAAGCTACAGAGCCGTCATTCGGCTCTGTGACTTAGTCCTCCCAGCTGCGCGCGAGTTTAGTCATCGCCAAGATAAATCCGCGTCAGACGCGTTTATCCATTTCGATAGTGACGCGCAACCCACCCAAGGGGCTTTCCGACAGGCTCAGGCGAGCAGACCAGCTTTCGACGATGTCCCGTACGATCCCCAGACCCAGGCCGTGACCGTCGACCTGCTCATCAAGCCGAGAACCGCGATCCAACACCGCCTGGCGCGCATCCTCAGGGATGCCCGGACCGTCATCGTCCACCCAGACGCTATACCCATGCTCGTGCTCGACGATCGTCAGGCAGACCTGCGCGTCAGCCCACTTGCAAGCGTTGTCGAGCAGGTTGCCGAGCAGTTCCAGCACGTCCTCCCGATCCCACGGCAGGCGAACATCCGCAGCCACCTCGTAACTCAGGCTCAAATGGCCGCCATGGATCATTTCCAGCGTGGCAAACAGACCTGGAATCTCGCCAGCGCAATCGAACTGAACACCGGGCAGCGCGTCGCCGGCCAGACGCGCGCGGTTGAGTTCACGGCTGAGCCGCAGCTGGATGTGCTCCAACTGCTCATGCAGCAGGCGGCTGACTTCCGGCTGGTCCCGCAGCCGTTCACTGCTGGCCAGGCTCAGCAGCACGGCCATCGGCGTCTTCAGCGCGTGCCCCAGATTGCCCAGCGCGTTGCGCGAGCGCTTGAGGCTGTCCTCGGTGTGCAACAACAGGTGGTTGATCTGCGCGACCAGCGGCTCGAGTTCCACCGGTACTGCACTGTCCAGCTGCGAGCGCTGACCGAGCTGCAATTGCGCGATCTGTTCGCGCGTGCGCTCCAGTGGCTTGAGCGAACGCGTGACCGTGATGCGCTGCAGCACAAGTACCGCAATCAACGCAGCGAGGCCCATGCCCAGGCCAATCTGGCGTACCCGCTGAAAACTGGTGCGTACCGGCGTGTAGTCCTGGGCGACGATGATCGACAGTGGCTGCCCGAGTCGCCGGTAATCGGCACGCAACACCAGCAGCAACTGACCCTCCGGGCCCAGCTTCAAACCCGAATACAGCCCTGACTGATCCGGTACGGGCAGCTCGAGATCCCATAGCGAACGCGAGCGCCAATGCCCATCGGGAAAGTCTATGCGGAAGTAGTGCCCCGAGAACGGCCGTTCGTAGGCGGGAGAAATACGGTGCTGATCCAACTGCAGACCTTGCGGCCCACGCTGCATCGCTACCAGAAGGTTCTCGCTTTCGTTGCGTAAACCGGCTTCGAGATAGCGCTGCAGGCCCATCTCGAACAACCACAGGCTCAATTGAGCGAGGACCAGGCCCACGATCACCAGAACACTGATCAACCCGACGCTCAATCGCGCCTGGATCGATCTCACTGCACGACTCCAGCGAAGCGGTAGCCCTGCCCTCGGCGGGTTTCGATCACACTGCGACCCAATTTGCGCCGCAGATGGTTGACATGAACTTCCAGCACATTGGAATCGCGCTCAGTCTCGCCGTCATACAAGTGCTCGGCCAGATGGCCTTTGGAAAGAATCTGCTCCGGATGCAGCATGAAGTAGCGCAGCAGGCGAAACTCGGCAGCCGTCAGCTGAATATCGACCCCGGCCTGCTGCACGCACTGGCGACCCTCATCCAGATGCAGACCGGACGCTTCCAGGCGCGGCATGTTGGACAAGCCACGGGCGCGGCGCACCAGTGCCTGTGCACGCAACTGCAGCTCCTCGGGGTGGAAGGGCTTGGTCAGGTAATCGTCGGCCCCCGCTTTCAAGCCTTCGATCCGCTCCGCCCATGAGCCCCTCGCGGTCAGAATCAGTACGGGGGTAGAGAGGTTTGCCGCTCGCCATTGGGCCAGCACCTCCAGCCCAGGCAGGCCAGGCAGTCCAAGATCGAGGATGATCAGATCATACGGCTCGGTCTGACCCTGATACACCGCATCTCGACCGTCCGCCAGCCAATCCACAGCGTATCCCTGGCGACTGAGGCTGGCGCTCAGCTCATCGGCCAGGGGGACGTTGTCTTCCACCAACAGCAAGCGCATCAGTCATCTTCCTCGTCTTTGAGCAAATCGCCTGTGGCCGCATCCAGCTTTATCTCGCGAACGACACCTGCCGTGGTCAGCAACTCGACCTCATACACCAGCTTCTGTTGCTTCTCTTCAAGCTCGGCTTCCAGCAGACGTGCACCTGGGTAACGCGCCATGGCTTGACCGAGCAATTGTTCAAGAGGAAGGATTACACCTTCCTGTCTGAGTCGCAGCGCTTCATCCTGGTCCAGATCGCGAGCCACCGCCAATGAGCAAAACGCCAGCAGCCCGACCATCATTGCGCGACCCGCTGGCGATATGTTCATTAGGTATCCTGATGGTCTTTGAGCACTTGGCCGGTGGTTGCATCAAGTTCCACATCCCACTCGACACCTTTATTGTCGCGCAGCTCGACTTGATAGATGTATTTGCCGTATTCCTCTTCCAGCTCGGTCTCGTGGATGGTACCCCCCGGATGCTTGGCCAATGCTGCGGCATTGAGCTTTTCGAAGGACTGGATGGTACCAGCATCACGCAGGCGAAGCGCCTCGTCAGGTCCGAGATCTTTGGCCTGGGCACTGATGGCCACGAAACTCAGGGAAGAAGCGAGCAGCAGAGCAGTCAGAGTTTTCATTTGGTTCACCTTCGGTATGTGTGAGGTATATAGGGTTTACGAAAGACACAATACCGAAGGTGACTTAACTCAAACTTAATGGCACAACGCTAGCTTGTCGATGATGTCAGCGCTGTATTGCCCGTGCGCAATCCTGCTGGATCGGTGCCGGCCCCACCTGCCCAAGCCCACTTACCGTGCAGCTTGGACACCTGATAAACTGCAGCACTGCCCCATCAACACATTGGAACAAACGTGGAAATTTTCAAGGAATTCACTTTCGAGTCTGCCCATCGGCTTCCTCATGTACCCGAGGGGCATAAATGCGGTCGCTTGCATGGCCATTCCTTCAAGGTCGCCGTCTATTTGAAAGGCGACGTTGATCCTCATACCGGCTGGATCCGTGACTTCTCCGAGATCAAGTCGATATTCAAGCCGCTTTACGAGCGCCTTGATCATAACTATCTCAACGACATCCCTGGCCTCGAAAATCCAACCAGCGAGGTCCTGGCGAAATGGATCTGGCACGAGCTCAAGCCGCTGTTACCCGAGCTCTCCAAGATCCGCATCCACGAAACCTGCACCAGTGGCTGCGAGTACACCGGCGACTGATATGCACGATAAAAAAAACCACCCGACCGGGTGGTTTTTTTTTGGCTTGCCACTTCTTTCGAGCGCATAGACAAAACCCCTACCTGCTTACGCAGATAGGGGTTTCGGAATTGAATCTTGAC